>NZ_JAEVHG010000006.1:0-283337 GCF_018263875.1 Zooshikella ganghwensis | reverse complement strand
GCCCCTATAACGCTGGGGTGGCGATTGGTGATGTGAGTCCGACGTTACCGGATATGCCACCGCCGCCGATTAAACCAGCGGGTGGGGGCTGTGGTGGCGCGGCCATGGTGGTGATGGTGGTTGTGGCTGTAGTAGCGGCTTGGGCAGCAGCTGCAGCATTTACAGCAATCAGTGGTGCTGTATCAGCAGCTGTGGGTGGAGGCGCAGTTGGTAGTGCAGTGGGCGCTGGTGTTGGTGTAATAGGCGCAGGGATTACGTCTCAGGCGATTACCCAAGCGGGTGCTATTGCCATGGGGCAGCAGAATGGTTTCCATTTTAAGTGGAAAGATGTTGCTCGTGATGGGCTAATGGCTGCTGCGAGTGTGGGTGTGGAGAAGTGGGCTGGTAACTCAGCTAAAGCTGTCGCAAGTGCAAAGAAGACGGGCGAGGCGATATCCACTATGCAAAAAGTGGGTAGTGCTGTTAATGCTTCGAAAGGTTATATGGCTGCGGCTAAAGCAACCGCTCGTCAGCTGGTATCCAGTGCAATGGACCGTGAGCATAAGTTCAGTTGGAAGTCGATAGCGGCTTCGGCGATTGGCGCTGAGTTAGGTGGCGCGGTTAGTTCTTCAATTGGTTCTAAAGTAGGCGCTGATAACTGGGGGACATTTGCGGCAACCTTAACTGAGTCAGTCGTTTCTTCTGCGGTTGAAACCAAAATCTTTGGTAATAAGTTCAACTTTAAAAATGTTGCACGCCAAGCCGTTGGGCAGGCTATTGGTGCTTCATTAACCAGCACTTTTGATAGTTGGGCTGATCCTCAAGATAAACAAGCACCACAAAAAGCCAGTGCTCAGCAGCATGCACATAGTACTCAGAGTAAGTCGAGTGGAGCTGTGGTTAATGAGCGTGGGCAAGGGAGCTTGGAGCAGTCTGATAAGTTACGGCGGATGGAAAGGTTTTATACACAACAGTTGTTGGATCAAGAAGCAGAGGAGTTGGGGCTAGATTTTGTAAGCACACCAGAAAGTACTGAAACTGTTGTGTCTGGAGAGTGGCAAACTTCTGGAGAGGGGTGGCGTACATATCCTGTGCCACCAGAAGCAGACGTTTTTATGGAGATATTTGATTACGAGTCTGCAAATGCACAGTTTTACCAGTTAGGAGGTGGCCAAGACCTTTCGTCCTTTAATTATGATATAGAAAACGAACCATCAAATTTTGATAAAGGGCTTGCTATTACAGGGCAGGTAGCTGAAGCAGCTTTTTATGGGACGGTAAATGCAGTATGGCAGCCAGTTGCCCAAACTGTAGATTTACTTGAACTGGCATTTGTTGCTTTGCCCTATAACTTATTTAGTGATGATGTCTATACATTAACAGGGTTCAGTAACGTTGCTAAGGCAAATAGTTTTAGTGAGGGCTTCAGAGCTGCTTTTGAGTATAACCTTGTTGGAGGTGTGGGGATAGCCAGCTACGACATGACTACTAGTTTTAGTAACGGAGACTATGTTGGTGGTGCTTTAGGTGGTGTTAGTGTGTTATCAGGCTTCCTTGGAATTAAGGGTGTTAAATTATCGCACCAGGCATTTGGTGGACTTAAGAGCACATTAAGTTCAACTTTTTCACAACGAAATTCTCGTAGCAATTCTTTAGATCCAGCAACTGAACTGGCTGAGTTTTTGGCTCAAGGTGGGAGGCTTGTTCCCTGTTTTGCTGAGGGCACACTTGTTCATACCGATCGTGGATTAATTTCCATTGAGTCATTTAAGGGAGGAGAGCGTGTTTTAGCACGAAGTGAGCGTTCAGGACAGGTAACGTATAAAACGGTCATTAATACTAAGGTCACTCCACAACAAGAGACGTACTCAGTTGTTATTAGTGATCAAGAAGGTAGTCAGGAAACGTATCAGGCTACAGAAGGACACCCATTTTGGGTTCAAACTGTAGGCTGGCGAAAAGCGGCTTCATTGCAACCTGGAGATAAGTTGCAGGATGCTGAGGGTGATACGTTAACTGTCGTATCTGTGACTAAAGATGAAGGTTTACGATCTGTTTATAACATTGAAGTACTTGGCTATCATACATACCACATAGGTAAGCTAGGAGTATGGGTCCATAACGATGACTGCTTTGAGTTAAGTCTCCGTAATGGACATATGGATGTTCATGATTTCCTTGATGCACAAGATGGGTTAGGTGCTTTAAACCATTTGGAGCTAGATGTTCCAACACCAACTGGTTGGCGTGCAGCTGATGATGCTGTTTTAAATAATACAACCTCGTTAAGCGTTAGACCTGCAGCTAGCGGAGTGTCTCCTGCTAACTTTAACTCATTTAGCTTAGCGAGCAGGCAAGATACATTAGACTTATGGAATCAAGCGTTAAAGTCAAAAGCATTTAGCTCACATCCAAAAGGAAATGCGTACCAGGACTTCTTGAGACAGCTTGAGTCAGGTGTTGAAATTTACAATATAGACAAAGGGTTATTGGAAGATGCATTTGGTGCTGTAAGTGCAAAATATACCTCCTTGTTGCGAGCTAAGCATAGACAAGGCTTGATGTTGGACGTTGGTGATGGACCTGTACACCATTGGAACTACAATAAGATTCTTTATCCTCAGGATCTTGTTGATCCTCGAAATTTGATTATGACGAGAAATCGTTCTCATCATATGGAGATACATAGAGCAACAACTTCAGGCCATATAACTAAGAGTCCAGCAAGCCCTGAACACATTAGAGAGATTGATAGTTATGCAAACCCAATTATTGCTATTCCTGATTGATTTGCGAGTAAGTTGCCTTAGATTGTTAATGAGGTAGAACTATGGATGCTTTAACTAGAGAAAATGCACTGAATATTGCAAAGAATCTAAGTTTACCTAATGTAGTGTTAGATATCATGGACGATAAGGTACCGGATTCATTGATCGATTACTTTTCGACACCAATGGTCTTTGACCTCTCTGGTGAAGAACAAGAAGAATATGGCTTTGGTAAAATTTTACCTCTATGGTCTTCAGCAAATGGAGATGTGATTTTTGCTTATGATTTTATGAGAAATGATTATTTTAGTTTTGTTTGGGATGGAGATATCAAAGCGCGTTTTTCAACTTGGAATGATTTACTCAAAGAAACTGTTTCTCGAGTAATGGATATAGTTTGGGATGACCAGACTGAGGATGAAGTTCTTGAGGTATTGAAAGAAGTGTTTGATGGGTTTGAAGTTGACGATATGGATTCTATTTTTCGAAGTATTATACGTCAAAAGTAGGCAATAGATAACATAAAAAAAAGAGGACAGCCAAGATTTAACTTTGATCAAAAAATAGCCAGAGGTGTAGGTCTATACTTCTGGTTGTAAAGTAGTCAGTTTGTGTGGAGGTTTAAGGATGACACGGCCACGAAGTGAGTTAGTCTGTGTGGCGGATACACCGTTTTATCACTGTATATGTCGGTGTGTGCGTCGTGCTTTTTTGTGCGGCGATGACCGAGTAACGGGGCAAAACTTTGATCACCGAAAAGCCTGGCTGGTTGAGCGTCTCGCTGAGTTGGTTAAAGTGTTTGCCATTGATATTTGAACCAAAAAGCAAAAAAAAGGACAGCCAAGATTTGACTGTGATCAAAAAATAGCCAGGAGTGTGGGGCTATACTTCTGGTTATAAAGTAGTCAGTTTTGAGTGGAGGTTTAAGGATGACACGGCCACGAAGTGAGTTAGTCAGTGTGGCGGATACACCGTATTATCATTGTATATGTCGATGTGTACGTCGTGCTTTTTTGTGCGGTGATGACCGAGTAACGGGGCAAAACTTTGATCACCGAAAAGCCTGGTTGGTTGAGCGGCTCGCTGAGTTGGTTAAAGTGTTTGCCATTGATATTTGTGCTTATGCGGTGATGTCAAATCACTATCATTTAGTGGTTCGCATTAATGAAGAAAAGGCGGCACAATGGACGGATGATGAAGTGATTCGTCGTTGGCGGAAGTTGTACCAAGGACCTCCAATGGTTCAGCGTTATTTAGCGGGAGCTGTGCTGGATAAGGCGGAGCTTAAAGTCGTTAATGATATTGTTCAGCAGTGGCGGTTGCGCTTAGCGGATTTATCGTGGTTTATGCGCTGTTTAAATGAGCCGATTGCTCGATGGGCTAACGATGAAGATGGCTGTAAAGGGCGATTTTGGGAAGGCCGTTTTAAAAGCCAAGCGTTACTGGATGAAGCCGCATTATTGACGTGTATGAGTTATGTTGATTTAAACCCGGTCCGTGCAGGAATGGCTGAAACCCCTGAAGCCTCAGATTTTACCTCAATTCAAGCGCGAATGATTGCATGGGCAAAACGCCAACGAAAAAATAAAAAACAAAATAAGTCGTTTGTTCGAACTACTAAGTTACCTAAACAAACGTTGCCTACTGTGCCGTTATTACGCTTTTCGGGTAATGAAAAACAGGGAAAACCCAGTACCATATCTTTTTCATCAAAAGATTATTTGCAGCTTGTTGATTGGCTCGGTCGAGCTATTCGAGATGATAAACGAGGTGCTATTCCCAGTAATATGCCTCCTATTTTAGAGCGCTTGAATATCAATGCGGATGAGTTGTTGACTTATGTGAGTAAAAAAGAAAAACGGTTTATTGATGTGATGGGGACGGAAAATAATTTTCAGAAAATAGCAAAACAATGGCAACGTAAGTTTATTAAAGGCGTTAGACTTGCTAAACAGATATTTTCTAGACAGATTATATATTCATAATGTTGTAGTTGAAGCCTTATTTATGCGGAGGCTGACTATGAATTTAAAAGATGTTTTTATACCAGTTTTTGAAAGGAAAAACTGCCATTTTCTAAAATGACAGATTCTTTTTTAAATTGTGTTTATTTGATAAAGCGATAAAAGAGTAAAATAATAAAAGCACCTCCAGTGGCAATTAATATACTTTCTAAAGTGAAAGCATTAACACTGCCAAAACCAAATAAGCTACCCACATAGCCACCAACAAAAGCACCTGCTATACCTAAAAGAGTGGTTATAATAAAACCACCACCATCACGTCCAGGCATTATCCATTTAGCTAAAATGCCTGCAAGTAAACCAAGGATGATCCAAGCAATTATTCCCATAGGTAATTTTCCTTATAAATTCATAGTTAGTTGTAAGGAGTCTTTACTATACAAAAAATAATAGAAATAAATTTATTTTTGATCAAATATAAAAAGTAAATCACGTATTTTAAGTATTTGTTGTCACAAAACTCAAGAATAACGATGGTTAGCTGTCATAATTGTTAGTAAGTAGTAACTGTGCTATCAAGTTTTTTAGCTAAGATAAGGGAGTAGACCTTTTTGTTGATAGTACTTTTGTTTTATTTAGACTAAAAAATAGAATATTCACTATTTGGTTGTAATCAAATAGTCGATAGTGATTGTCCGCCGCGTCCTGCGGCAGACAGTTTGTTCCTGATCAGGCAGCTTTTCATATCCATAATCAGGTACATACACGTGCAAGTATATATAGATTATCTTTGAAAAATTTAATCTGATAAGTTCACTGTGAGTTAAGGTTTAATTTCAGCTACTGCATCGTAGGAATTAATGGTTGTATAATAAATTTGGCTTAAAGTATTTTTAAGGGTTAAAACGTCTTGAGATGGTTCAGGGAGAGCGGTTCCATCCTCTGGTTTTGGTCCACAAATTGAAATAATTGATAAGTCTTTTTTGGGTATACTAATATCGATAGCAGGTGCATCACATAAATAGTAGTAAGCGTAATTTTTCCAGCCTTGTTCTGTTTTTACCTTATTAATTGCATTTTGAATCTCATCCAGTTTTTTGGGTGAAAAATATTTGAGAAAGGCTTTGTTGCCTGAATTAACAATTGCTCTCAATTCAACCGTTTTGCCTTCATGGTTTTTTCTTTGAATAAGAGTAGCTGATGAACCCTGAAAATTTGGATAGCTTGGTCCAATACTGTACTCTACTACTACTGACGTTTTTACTCCAGCATTCACTACATTAGCAATACCACCACCAAGCAATAGTCCAGATATTACAAAGCTAACTGTAAGTGCTTTCATTTTTAAACATTTCCTTTTGTTTTCAATGATGATATGAACAGATAAATTACAGGGCGTCAGCGTACAAGTAATTAGTGTCTCTTTCAACTGAAAAAGACATCGGTTACCCAGAGGTAAAGGCGTTATTATTTACTTATCTGGAAATGGATAAAAAGTTAGTGATTTACAAGGGAAAGAAACATCCATTCTTTAGTGGTGACGAATAAGTCAGACACCATCTACGTTACTTGTTGTATAAACTGTATTCGCTTGGTGGACTGTGTAATAGTAAGCTTCAGCATACTACAAAAAAAGAAGAGTGAGTAAATGAAACTAGAATCAATAGCTTTACATCATGGGTACAAGTCTGAGGAAACTACTAAAGCAGCAGCGGTCCCAATTTATCAAACGACCTCGTATACCTTTGATGATACTCAGCACGGTGCCGACCTATTTGATCTGAAAGTACAAGGTAATATTTATACGCGAATTATGAATCCGACTACAGATGTGCTTGAGCAACGTATTGCTGCGATGGAAGGAGGTATTGCCGCATTGGCTTTGGCTTCTGGCATGGCTGCGATTACATACGCAATTCAGTGTATATGTGAAAATGGTGACAACATTGTGAGTAGCAGTCAGTTGTATGGCGGCACATATAACCTATTTGCGCATACATTACCAAAACAGGGCATTGATGTTCGGATGGTTTCTCATGATGATTTTGATGGGTTTGAAAAGGCAATTGATGTAAACACCAAAGCGGTGTTTTGCGAGTCTATAGGTAATCCTGCAGGTAATGTTGTGGATATTATGCGACTGGCAGACATTGCCCACAAGCATGGGGTGCCACTCATTGTTGATAATACTGTGGCGACGCCCTATTTATGTCGCCCTTTCGAGTTGGGTGCTGATATCGTAGTGCACTCATTGACAAAGTACATTGGTGGTCATGGTACTTCTATTGGTGGTGTTATTGTTGATTCAGGTAATTTTGATTGGGTGGCAAATAAAGCACGCTTTCCAGTCTTAAATGAGCCTGATCCTTCCTATCACGGTGTGGTCTATACGGAAGCTTTGGGAGCTGCAGCTTATATTGGTCGTTGTCGAGTTGTGCCATTAAGAAATATGGGGGCGGCCATTTCTCCGATGAATGCTTTTCAGATCATGCAGGGATTAGAAACGTTAGGGCTTCGTATGGAGCGTCATTGTGAAAATGCAGAAAAGCTTGCCCGATTTCTTCAAAGCCATAAAAAGGTCAGCTGGGTTAAGTACGCTGCTTTGCAAGACAGCCCATATTATGAAACCTGCCAAAAAATCACTGGCGGTAAAGCATCAGGTATTTTGAGCTTTGGTATTACAGGAGGTATTGAGGCTGGCAGTAAATTTATTGATTCACTCAACATGATATTACGCTTAGTGAATATTGGTGATGCAAAATCACTAGCTTGTCACCCTGCATCTACAACCCATCGTCAGTTAAATAAAGATGAGCTTGCTGAAGCTGGCGTGAGTGAAGATTTAATAAGGATATCAGTAGGTATTGAACATATTGATGATATTATTGCAGATGTTAGCCAAGCTTTGGATAAAGTTTAGTTTGGCGTTGAGGGAGATCCAATATATAGAGTTGAAAGGGGCCTCCACTATTTGATTGTATTTTTTGGCATGCTCTTTTTCAAAATAATATATTGCATGCCAAAAAAATATAGCACTACTTATTGATATATTCTTCTGCAAAAAGTAATGCCGCAGTAATTCCTTTTAGTGATATTTTAATATTCACTGGTTTACCTGATTGACTGGTGTAGTTAATGGTAAGCCAGCGTCCTTTTTTTAAAAAGTTTAACATTGACTTTGTATCTGTCAGCGAGAGCTTTCGTTCGTTTAAGCTTTCATTTGGAAGTAGTTTAACTTGGAAAGGTTGATTATCATCGATGGTAAATGTTGCTTTTTCGGCTGGATAAGCATCGTCTAATACGTGATAAAAGACAATTTCTGTGTTTATGCCTTGTTCAATTGATTGTTGTTGAACAATAAATTGAAAAATAGTGCCATCGCCATAAGGAAATAATTTTTTATCTCTAACATGTGTTACTGAACGACAGGTGTTGTCAGAGTCATTTAAACAGTTCACTAGCCAGTCTTTAAAATAACGTCGAGTTTCTCCAGGAAAAGCATTAGCCTGATAGGATGCTATGAATATGAAAATAAAAAGTAGTGATTTTTTTAGCATATTTGTTCCATGTTTTTTGTTCGTGGAGCTGATCTGTAAGGTTATTAATAAGTTTTACTCATGTCTACATTAAAATGTTTGCAGTTAAATCCAATCATTTTCTACGAAAGTTAGTATTTGCTAACCCCGATATTCACTATTTTCAGATGTCAATCGGTGTGACTGCAGTTCGTCGGCTGAATCTTGAACAGGCGGATACCTTTTTGACATAATATGTCGCGTTCTAAGATGCTGCAGAATACCGGTAATTCGCAGGGCAAATGAATGAGCCGTTGATAGGGAGTTGCCTGTGAAACAAAAAACGACATTATATTCTTTAGTTAAATGGACATTTTATATAAGTGTAATTATGGGCGCAGTAGGTTTTTGGTTTAGAAATGACTTTCCTGCTGCCAATGAGAGGATTATTGATCCTCAGGTCGCAAAAGAACCTTTACAGAATAAAGTTAATAAAGAGTCATTTAAACTTATGCGTAATGGTGTAGTGTATGAGGTTAACCCTCTTTATGAGTATGAACTAAGTGGTTTAGTTGTCTCATTAAATCATCATGACGGTAAGTATGGATTACATAAACGTTCTGAAGATCATATAAATGTAGCGGACTTATGTGTAGTTTGGGGTGTTAATGCTAAACAGGTCGATTTAAATGAGTTTGATTTTTGGAATGGAGAGTTTACTTGTAACTATTTAACTAAGAACTCACTACAAGCCAGATTATTTAAAGATAATCAGTTATCTAATAATCACTTGGTTGCAGTTGATGAATTTATTCGGGAAAAAATTGCAGATGTTAAAGTGGGTGATCAGATTTATTTAAAAGGTTGGTTATCTGAGTATAGAAATCATCTGGGGTCACGTGGTACAAGCATTACTCGGGATGATACAGGCAATGGCGCTTGTGAAACTATTTATATAAATGACTTCAAAATACTAGACTCAATGCAAACGAGTTGGCGTACCATGTATAGCATGGGGCTTTGGGGATTATTATTTAGTGCTTTGATATGGGTGTGGGGAGTAGGAACAGGGCGTTTTAAATAAAATTAATCTATTTCTTGTTGTGTATTAATATATTAAACATGGTTGCAGGTTTTCCTCCAGCCATTTTTTTTATATGTATGTTGAAAACTTAATTGAATTGAAATTGAGAGAACGCTTTCCTAATGGCCTTGCTATGGTTCAAGTTAAGTCAGTGTATGCTTACATTGTGGTGCTTTTTAGTAAGTGATCTATATAAGGGTTAGGCATCAGTGAGCAGTTACTGGGGGAGTTCCGAGCTATATTAACATGGCCAGTATTTTTTATTGTACGTAGTGGCAAATTACGGCAGGATAACTGCCGAGAAAACGTAAACACGCTTCTTTGTTTATTGTGTTGGCTTGGAGAAATCACACCATGGCTCTGGAATTTGGACAATCAGTATTTGAACATGCACAACGTTTACAAGAAGAAGGGCGAGATGCTAATCAGATTGCAAAGATTCTTTGTGAAAAGGATCAGCAAGGTCATAACTACGGCATAGGCATTGTGCTAGATGGTGAGGGGCGAGCCATGGCTTCATCATCCACGTTACTCGAGTATGCCACAAAAGAAGTTCAGGAAAGTACTATTGGAGACTACAAGAACTCCAATGCCCAGCTGGAAAGTTTAAAAGAAGCTGTTTTAAGTTGGCAGCAAGTTCCTAAGGAATACTGGTCAAAGTTCAAGCTTGGTTTAGTATCGGATGCTGGTACTGGTGCGGTAAAAACAGCGGTTGAATTAGGCTTAATGCAAAACCCTGCGTTGAATACGCTAGGCGTTGAAGCGCTAGGTTGGCCTGCTTATAAAGCCATTGCTAAGGTTGCTCGCGTACAGTTTGCTGAGTTTGCGCAAGATGGCATTATAGATCAGGAAAACACCTTGCCTATTTATCAGGCCGGCCCAATGAATACGACAGGCATGGTACGTTCAGCTGAAGTTATCAAGCAACGGGCGAAGGTTGCAGCGGATAAAGGACAGTTTGTGGTATTGGATCGTGCATACTCAGGGTTTGAATTTGCACGAGAGCTAGCGGATAAAGGCTATCAGTCTGTAATGGCACAAAGTTATGATTTACAGATCAGGCCATTTGTAGAACAGGGTGTGCCTTTCTGCTTGGCAATCAGTCCAACCAAAGCATTTATTACATTTGCACTTAGACCCTGCGGGCTAGTTTTACTCTTTTGCCCTGATGAGCAGGAACAGAAAAGTTCAGTATTAACGTTAAATACGATTATTCGTGCTCGAGGCTCTTCTTTTGAACATCCCATTACGCGTGCGTTTGCTAAGGCAATGATTAATGATGGTGCACGTTTGCATGCTGAGCATGAGCAGGCTTTAGCGCGGGTAGCAGAAGCTGAAGCTGTTTGGCAAGAGCTGGTTAAGGGGACTGCTATAGAGTATTTATACTCATCGGACTATGCCGGGTTGTTTAGAAACCCACAGGCCAAAGATGATGCTGCAGTTCATATTTATGAGCAGCACATTTATCCAGTGTTTGCGAGTAACCGCTGTCGACAAAATGTAACGGGTATCCCTGCTGATCGGGTATTAGCAGAACGGCATGTGAAAGCATTTGCTGAACAGTGCTTCTAGGTTTTCAATATTCTGATAACAGATCTTTCTCTTGTGTTCTGTAGTATTTCTGTCAGGTTTAGTCTGATGAAATGCTGCAGGACATACCATGTGTTAACAGGCCCTAACAGGCGTTAGGATTTAGATAGCTTGGTATTGGCGTCGTGCTCAAACGTGTAGTAGCACGCCAGATTGTAGGTTTGGCTTTGTGATGTACCAATTAATCTTGGATCGAAAGGTGCCAGGCCATCCATCATCCATTCCTTGTCACACCAGCGATATGAGCAGAGCAGCTTATGGTTATGGCTGGTGAGAATTTTACATGCATAATAATCACGGCTTGGTTCAGTAAATTCATTCAGCTGAATCACTTCAATGCGTTTGATAGTAAACTCACCCGCTCTTATCAGATGATGTATAAAGGCTGGCTTTTGTGACTGTTTGATTTTGCTGAGCAAGCGTTGGCTAATAAAGCTATGTAAGCTAAGGGGGGACTGAAAACGACTCAGTGCCATTAAACACTCTTCTGCCCGCTTTTCAAGGTGAGATGATGACCACTTTGGATCATGCTGATTCAATACGGACTGAAGCACTTCGAAAGGGTAATTCTCGTAACTTTGTTTATTGGCTGGGCTTAGTTTTTCTTTATGCAGTGCATGCCAGATAAAAACTGGAACGAGTAGAAGTAATACTGCAAGTAATAGGGAGAAATATAAATACATAAGGCTATACACTACTCATACAAAGTGAGTTGCAGTTCCAATTGCTGTGTACTTTTCATATTCATTTTATATCTACTTTATGTGTCATATTTGAGGTTATTGCTTAATCGTTAAAATAATGCACACAAAGTGCTGTATCACTTACAAAATGAACCAACGATCAGCTGTTTATTGTAAAGCAATTGTCATTTCTTCTTATGGATACTCTTCTATGTGGATATACACCTTTTGTGAAGGATATATACCCTTCACGAATGATTTCTAGGTTTTGTTATCTTCACTCCTCACCCCAATCGCCTATTAATATAGGCTCATGGGGCTTCGTCACTCGATGGCCGCACCTAAAAACCATTCGTATTGGGTATAACATTAAGAATAGCGTTAACTTCATCAGGTTATGTGCTTTAAATAAGTCTCAATTAAAGGTCTTAACTAGAGATTGTTAACAGCTAGAATAAGCTTCAAATAAACTCTTTTAACTATCTTACATTAAAAACTTGGATTCGTTTGTTGAATAGTAGAAAAAATAGTGAGACTTATGCCAAAAAAACAAGGCTGAATGAACGGCGGTACTTTTTGCCTTAAACTTAAGGTTGAAAATAACATTCAGCGGGTTGCACCACTTTATTAAGGGCCTGTTAACACTATTTTAATTTAATGGTTTTAGCTATTAGGGTAATTGCCTTAGCTAAACTATAGGCTTGAATTTGTTTTTATGGTCTGCGTCATTAATACTGTTTAATGTATTTCACATTCTTAACAAAAGGAACAATCATTAACAGTTCATATGAGTTGTTTTTGCTCATTTCCCAGTAAAATCCATTTTCTTGAAAGATATCTATACCTATAACGAAGGGTATAAGTAACCCATAAAGGGTTTTATACAAATGATTTACTTGGCATAACAATCCACCTCAAGGAACTATGCCTATCATCGTATTTCTAGGACAGAAGTGGCAATGAAAAAATTCTTGATCAGCAGTTTTCTTTGTGTAGCCATGGTTGTATCGAGTGGTTGCTCAACCCAAGGTAATAAACAACAGATTGGTACCGCTGTAGGTGCAGTACTGGGTGCTGTTGTCGGGTCTGCTTTAGGTAAAGGGAACGGTAAGAAAGTTGCCATTGCTGCGGGCGCGGTATTGGGTGGTTATATTGGCAATCAGCTGGGCGCTTACTTGGATGACCAAGACCGTATTGCTTTAGAACAAAAGTCAATTTCGGTATTGAATACAGCAAAAGATGGTGAAGATATTCAGTGGCGAAGCCAGCGCACAGGTGCTGAAGCGACGATTTCAACAAGGAATACACGTCAAGAAACACGGAGCGTGAATTACTATCGTGATAAACGTGTTGTGAAAGTGATTAATTTAACTGTTATAGGTAAGCCTTTTCAGGCCAAACAACGAGCCAATGTACGTAATGCCCCAGAAAAACAGGGTTACCGGGTTACTAGCTTGGCTTCTGGCGAGCAAGTGACGGCTGTGGGTAAAACATCGAGTAACTGGGTTATGATTGCGAAGAAAGGCGTTACCATTGGCTATGTTCATGGATCATTATTAAAGCCTGTTGCTGCTCAAGAAAAACAAACTGTACTCAAAACTGCTAAAACCAGTGAAGCCTCAAGTCAGCAACCAAAAAGTATTAATATTGATGATATTGAGCTGAAAGGGGTGGATGTTGTTGAGGATTCGATGGCGGTCAATACACAGTGCCGTAGTCTTGATGTAAAGGTTAATAACAAAGGAAAATCAGGTAACGAAAGCTTTGATACCTGTAAAGGTGCTGATGGGGCGTGGGAAATTATTTAATAGCACTTAACGCACAGCTCTTAAAATTAAAAAACGGACATTTAAATGTCCGTTTTTTAATTTATGTGCTTTTTATACCCATAATGAATCATTTTTAGGTGTCAAAATAAAGTGGTAACAAAGCCTAAAAATCATTCGCGAAGAGTATAATATGCCTATATGACTTATTTTTGTGACTTTACTTGGTTTAATAGGTACGTAAGCTTCTCTTTAACTTTGGCATAAAGCTGTGGAGCACTATTAAGCTGACTTGGGCCAAAGGCAATCTGACAACGCTTTATATCCTTATCAAAAAGGGCATTGAAGTAGTCCTGCCAACGTTTCTCTTGCAAGTTAACCCACAATGAACCTTTAACCTCTCCTGACTCAGCTAATGAAAGTCTTAGCTTCATGTGATCAATCTCTTTATAAAGCTCTGGAGAGGGTTTGAGTTGTATACTGATATAGCCTTGTCGCTGATTCCAATGGTAGTTAAATTCGGTAAAGTCTCCTTGTGAAACACAGGCATTAGCAATCTTTAAAAGAGATTCTGCTGGTTCAATGGAAATGGGTTGTTCAATCGTACGTACTTGTTGGTTCAAGGTGAAAGCACAGCGAACAGACCACTGGTGTTTTTGATCTGTAATTCGGCAGTTATGCGGTAGGGTAAACTGAAAATCAAGTGAGTGATTTTCTCCAGTATTTAATTTTAGAGAGTCACAGAGTAAGGTTTTTTCAGCAGTTTGGCTTAGCTGTGGCGAAGTGGCTTTACTTGAATGTTCAGTAATATGTTCTTGTAAGGACACTTCTATATTGCTAAGGGATAGCTCGAAATTTCCAGGTATTGTCAAGTCATCAGCAGGAGACTGTTCGTCGTATGTGAAGTTAAGCGAACCCGTAATCACCTCGCCTTGATGATAAGTTGGCTGGTTAATTTTTAACTCAACATGGAACGTATCAGCAATAACCATTTGATGACTAGGGGACATATGTTTACTCCTATAAAGGGGGTATGTAAAAAGATATGCATGAGTATTATATCTTACGATACAGGTACTTCTGTCATTTACGATAATTCCAGTTGATTCAGATCAGTTGCAAACCAATGTTTTAATAGTAAACGCGTATATTGGGTATTTAATTTTTTATCAAGCTCACAGTAGTATAGCCAGCGCATCAGGTTTGTAACGGGATATGGTTGATTGGGTATAACGGGCAGTTCTTGGTCATCTAGCTGCAACTGTCGTTGGTTACTGCGCTGTATATTATGCAGTAAATGCTGACGAGCCATGCTTACTTCTGCTGTATTTGGAAACTGAGACCAGGGCATGTGTGCTGAAAAATAGCTATCAGGAGCAGGTAAACGAAGGGATAAACGACGTTCAGAGTAGCTGTTTATTTTGTTCTGGGGAAAACAAAGATCGCCCATTTGATAATAAAAGTCAGTAGGATGATCACTATGAATATTGATTTTATCTTCATGGGTTATACGTTGCTGAACATAGTCTCCAGCTGAAGCAGATGAGGCTAATGGTCGCATGCCACTAATGCGTTGACCTGCTGGGTTAAAATAATGAAGAGCAGCGATTCCACCAAAGATATGAATTGGGTGTTGCTGTGCAGCTTGCCAGAGCTGCTCACCAAGTACCTCGCGTAACTGCTTGATAGCGAGACTGTCATAACTGGCTAATGTTTGTAGTAAGGAGCTTAGGGTAAGCCGTTCTGCAAAGGCCTCACTTAATGATGGCAAAAATTGAGGCTGGTCATTATTGATTTGAATGGTTCCTAAGTAGTAAATACTTCCTGCAACAGGCCATTCGGCTCCAGAAGAGAGTGGCTGAACTACTTTTTCTGTAATCATGAGATTGAAGGGTAATTGGCGCCAGTCAGAGACTGAACTGTTGGCTACATTTAACTCACTACAGGCGACTAAGGTGGCTATTTCAAAAGCTTGTGTCCATTCGAACCCATACAGTAATTCTTCATCAATACTCACATCATGGTTGGCAAATAACGGACTGTCTTTAAATTTTGCCGCATAAAATGGTGAGGCGGTAAAACGACCCTGTTGTTGTACTCTAAATAAAGTCGATGCCTGGGCTATTCCCGCAATAGGACTATCAGATGAGGATATAACTGGGCAACGAGCTTCTTTAGTATGGGGCAACAGGGTATGTTCTTGGTATTCCTGTTTAATCAGCGTACCTGCAGCATCATGGCAGGGTGTTAAGCGTGATAGTTCAATTGACATAGGCCACAAACCACTTGCACCTAAGACGGGTGTTGTATGTTGAGCAAGTAGCTCATCTTCACCATGAATACGAATAAGGCGACGGGTTTGGTGCGTTGCTATTGGTATCTCAATTGTTAATCCTGTTAACCAGGTATAGGCTTGAAACCGAGCAAGTGTCTTATTTGTATCCGGTTGCGGAATAGCATTATGCTCAGTTTGACTCGCTTCTTCGGTAGGCTGGTTACTGATATGAGATGACATGAAGGGCAAGGGTGGCTGACCTAAAATAATTTTATTACTGATCGCGTAACGGGGAAAAAATATGGCACCAAAATTACCCTGAAAGTGATGTTCTTCTGGCAATAGGTTGGTTGTATTTAACTGGTAAGTCATCTCAAATAAAGGAGAACCCTGCTGCATGTGTGTGGGGTATGCAGCAATTGCCTGCAGTTTAAGTGGTAAGGGGTGAGTAATAGGTTGCTCTTGCCATTGTGGGTTTTCCTGAGAAAGCGTGTCTTGATCTTTTATAACGACAAGTACCCGAAGCTGATCAAAAGGTGTTAGGGTTTCTCGCTGCTGTTGGGTTAAAAATTCGCTGAGTTGCAGCCATGGCTGATCTTGTGTACTGCCAGCTTCACGAGCGTAAATGGCTGTATATTTAAATATTTTTCGATCAAAAGGCTGATGCTCAATTGTGGGAAACGTAGGAGCATGTTCAGCTAAGACCTTGGCAGAAAAGTTAATCAGGCTGGTTGGGTTCAAGCGCCTCAAATTGGTGGCAAGCCACTGCTCATCTGGTGGTAATGAAAATTGTGCGCGAGGGTTTGCTCTGTAGTTGAGATGGCCTTTTTCGATTGGGTTATTGCTAGCCTCGTCAGCTTGACTATTTATGAGTGTTACTTCATCTAGCCAGTATTGAGCAAGGTTGTAATCAATGGCGGAATGGGTTGGCCAATACCATGTTTTAGTAAGAAACTGATGTATAAACTCTGAGAGTTTAAGTCTATTAACGCTTTTTTCTATGGAGCATTTTTCGTGTTTGGCATACCAGGCAGCGAAGATTAGTAACTGTTGCAGGCTACAAAACACTTCATATCTCAGTCTGATTTGATTTTCGAGCCATACTGTTGAGGCTTGAGATGGAAGCTGATTCTGATTAAGCCAAGGCAGAGGTTGTAACTGTTTTCGGTTAACTTGGCTACGTTCCCAAAGGGCAAAAAAATTGTTTTGTTGCGTCAGCGCTGTTTCAAATTGTGTTTTTAGAATGCAGTCAATATGGTGATATAACGGTAAGCGATTGTTATTGTCTTGTGTTTTTGCTGTTGGCTTGCAGGAAAACCATACCTGATTTGTTAGATGTTGGGTTGTGGTAACACTGGTTGTGCCTTGGCGTAGCCGAGCGAGTATATTTAAAAACTGTGCAGCCGTGGCGGTAAATCCAAGTCGTTGTAAAAGTTCTTCGGTTACTGTGTGTTGTAGCTGGGTCAATATTTCTTCATTGAGCGTAAGTGCAAATAGTGGAATTGGCAGAGAAACAAAAATATCCAAGCGGCGGCTAGCGGTAATTTCTTCACCCGCTGCGCCAGATACTGGACTCAGGTCTCCTCCAGCAATACAGTGAATTTTATCCTTAGGGACGCCTTGCTCAACTAATAGCGAAGCGGCCACCTGTACTCTTTGCCAGGCAAGCAGGTCATTTTTTTCACAAGTGCCAATTGTGTCAGTAAAGCCGTGCAAGGTGATATTTGCTTGAGAATATTGCTGCCATAAACGTGCAACAGACTGAAGTTGAGCAACCGGTAACGAGGTTGATTGAGGTTGCTGATAATAAAAAGAAAAACGTAAGCTGCACATCACACCATTGGTGAAAGTACTAATTCCATATTGCTGATATTTTTTGGCAAGCGTAATAAATTGTTGTAAGGCTTGTTGATGTCGGCGGCTGTGAAGCTCAGTGTAATAGTTGAGTGTAAATTCAAGTAGTTCAGTTAAACTATGTGCGTTAGTGGGTATACCAAAACTATGCAGCTGGCGCTGTTTAATTTCGTTTTCCGGATAATTATTAAAATAGCGTATAGGGATGCCTGGAGTAGCATGATTAATCAATTCTTTCATGCATTGAGCAGAAATTTCATTGAGTTTAATCTGGGGAGGCAGTTTTACCAACGTATGTAATTTTTTTTCAGCGAATAGTTGTTGGGGGGATGTTGAAAATAAACTTTCCTCTGCACTGTGTTGTGAAGCGTTATGCGTTATTGCTGATTCACGTTTAAGTATTTGTGATAGCAATGTTTCTACTTCAAAATACTGAATCGTATGCTGCAGATTAATGTTAGTTTTATGGTTAGCGATATGTTTTAGTAACTCTGTGATATTAGGAATTAATTGGGAGAGGGTTTGACAAGGTAGTGAACCATTAACTGCTGCTGTCTGAAAATGATAAATACGTTGGTGATGGCTATGTTGGTGGTGGTTATTTTGGTGATAGTTATATAGGCCAATCGTATTAGTTTGCTGTGGCCAATAAGGAAAGTGTTGAATTAATTGATCGGATAATGATAGTGGCGTTGCGTTGAGTAGGCAAATATCTGCAGTGGGTGTTGTTAATAAAAATGCAGCTTGTGCAGTAAAAGAATAGAGGATTTTCTGGGGAGATTTAGTGTAAACACTAAAGACCAGTAAAGCATTATTGAAAATAAATGATTGTTTATCCTCTACAATAATGGCCGCAAAACCACTTTCAGTTTTACAAACCGGGATATTTTGAAGAAAGGGAAGGGTATCATCAACACCCTGATGACGCACTTGTATATATACACTGTCTTCCGTAGTAAAGGACTCGGGTGCAAATGATAAAACCAGTAATTTATTTCGATTAATCATTAATGTGTCAATTTCAGGTGTAGCTAACTGCTTTTTCCAGTTTAAGTGATTTGCACTGGATGGCTCTTGATGGGTTTGTGACTGGTTAAATTTTAATGGGTGAAGGTTAACGGTGACCCCAGTATCCAGCCATTTTTCGGGGAGCTGTTGAATTAAAACAGAGGGCAGAGATGTATTGAATAACGAAAACCATTGTCCATAAAGGAAAGGAGGAATAATCAATAACTTAATTGGACTGTGTTGGGATAAATGATAGATGGGGTGTCCCAGGCTACCATCGTTGTTAAGATGAAATAGTTGTCCCTGTTCGTTAGTTGTCCATAACGTTAGATAAGGTTCGTCGGTAATTCCATGATGTTCTTGAGAGAGAATAAGCGTATTGGCTAAAGGCTTGATTGAACCTTCAATTAATTCATCATTTAGATACTCTGCTGAGCATAAGTATTGTACTTTTAATGCATGGCAAGTACCCAGTGGGTAGATGGCTTCCATAGTATACGTTTACTCTAAATTGGTTCGTTGCGGGTATCGGCTAATAAAGGAGATGTTTGCTGTAAGTTCAACACAAGTAAGTCTTGTAAACGTTTATTCCTGAAAATGTAAGCGGGCACTTGTTGAGTGTCCTCTGGTATTAGAACTAAATCAAACAGGCCTTTTATGGGTAAATCATCAAAGACCAGTTCAATCCATTCTGGATGGTGATGAACTTTAGGGCAACTGGCAAGTTTTGGGGCCGTTGTATGTTGCCAGTGAGGGTCTTTACTGCGCAATTGATAGCGATCTGAAAAATATTTATTCGTTAGTCCCGTAACTTGTAAATGAAGGACCAACCTTTGTTCAACAACATTGATATAGGCAACAGGAATTTTATTATCCCGAAACTGATCTAAAATAAGACGATGCTTGCCGAAGCGTGGAATTAATTTTTCATTGAGTCCTTGTTTAACTTCTAAAGGTGTTTTTTCCTGATCGAGTAAAGCTTGTGAAATGGGACCTATGACTCCCTTTACCGCATCAAAGTGGGTGACTTGGGAATAATGTTTAAGTTCACTCAAAGAGGCTCCTTCAGCTGAGAGTTTTTCAGGGTTATTTTCATAAGACAGAATTTTTTCCCAAGGCCACTGTCGGTGACTAAAGCATAATACAATGCCAGACTCATCTGTTTGGCACTCTCCTTTTATACGGTAAGGTATCCACAGTGTGTCTAACCACCGCCCTCTAGCTTCGCGTTGATCTGGGTTTACCGTTTTGATAAATTTTGCAAAGTATTGTTGTCGGTAAAAGTGAACACGTACATCTTTTAGCATTCCTCCTTTAACACTTTGTAATTCCCGCCATAACTTTCCTTGCCAAAAAACATATAACCAACCTTCAGGTAACAAATCTGCATGTGACCGGCTCTGAGCTGCACTGATTAACCCTAAAGGCTTAACGGGTATAATAATGTTGTCCCACTCATCTTGTTCTACATTACTTTGTATTGGTAGTACATTTTCAGCTAAAGGTAAGTATAAAGGTGGCTCTTTATACATGGGTATTTTCAGGCCAAAACGGCGGGGATAGTTTGGAATATGGTTAAAAATAATCAAACTGCGGTATTTATCACTGTCTAACGTGCTTTCTTTGGGAGGGAGCTCAATAGAAGGTAAATCACGTTGTTGGTTAGCAAATAAGTGTATACGTTGAACATTCGAGTGTTTAACTCCTGCAACCTCAATAACAAGTTTATATCGACTTTGATTTGCTTCACCTTCATCTGATGCGGCAATAAATTCGCTGCCACCCGTTAATAATGAGGGATCTGGTGTTTCATCAGAGCGAAAGGTGGCAACTACAGAAAGTGAGCTTTTTCGGGCAATACAAAGATCACCTCGAATTAATAATTGTGTGAGGTTTTTTGCTAGTTGCTCATGATCTTGACAGTGTTTTAAGGGAGGGAAGCGTTGTAAATGTTCTGCGATTTGTGGGTGCTGAGCAAATAAGCGTTCAACAAATAAGCCTATGTCCCGTTCATTTGAAAAATAGCGTGGTTGAAAACCAGGCGTGATAGGAATACCTTTTACAACAATTTCATAGGGGGTATTTTCGAATTCGAACTCAGCTTTCATGTGATAGAGGTAGATTAATTGGCGTATGAGATATACCCATAGTGCTGGGTATATTGATCTTTAAATTATAGCAAACTGCGTTATATATACCTGATACATTACTCGGAATAGAAAAAAATAATTGAGTAATTGTTTTTATACGTTAGTTTTGTAACTGTTTTGTAAGTGAATAGTATTTTTTGTGAATTTCTTTAAATGGTTTTTTAGGAAGCTACTCACAAAGATACAGTCTATAGCACTATTGAAAAATAGACTTATATTACGTGCTACGCAATGGTTACACGTGCCGACATATTCATTTCTTTTCGTATCAACGTAAGTGTTGTCAGTATGATTTTGTGGTGTTGCTCTAAAACACTGACGTGGGTCATTCACTTATTTTATCAACGTGTAATACTCCGCCCTTTTTTTAAATCAGTCCGTAAATTTTTTTCTTGCTAGGGGATACCCATGTTTTGCATGTGTGGTTACCCAAGCATGGCAAACAATGTTGTATCCATAAGGCTTTGATAAGCAGCAGAGCAAGGTTTGGATACAGATATTTATACCCACAATGTAGGGTATAGCAGTGCATTGCTTGTCTTTTGGAAAGTCCATCAGTCTTTAAGTAGTAGTTATAGCCTGAGGTTAGTTATGTCTTTGCAACATGAAGTAAAAGCGCTCAAGAAGTTTGTGCGTGCCGCTAACTATCTTTCTGTCTCCCAGATTTACCTGAAAGATAACCTGCTCTTAGAACGTCCCCTGCAACACACGGATATCAAACCACGGTTACTAGGCCACTGGGGAACCTGTCCGGGTATTAACTTTTTATATGCGAACGTTAATCGCCTTATTGTTAAGCACCAGCGTGACTTTATGTGTTTGATTGGTCCTGGTCATGGTTTTCCAGCGGTACAAGCAAACCTGTTCATCGAAGGCTCGTTATCTCACTATTATCCTGATGTTATCCCCTACAGCGAAGAGGGTATGAAGGATATCTGTCGTAAGTTCTCCCAAGCTTATGGTTATCCCTCACATGCTAATCCAGAAGCTCCAGGACAAATTCTGGAAGGCGGTGAGTTAGGTTATGCGCTTGCTGTGGCATGGGGTGCGGTACTTGATAACCCTGAGCTTATTGCTGTGTGTTTAGTGGGTGATGGTGAGTCTGAAACAGGACCTCTGGCGGCTTCTTGGTATGCTAATCGCTTGGTTTCACCCAAAGAGAGTGGTGCGGTACTGCCAGTGTTGCATATTAACGGTTATAAAATCTCTGGACCTACACGTTTAGGCCGTATGTCCAATGAAGAAATCACTCAGGAATTCACCGGGCTAGGCTACCACGTCCTGGTTGTGGATGATGAGCGAGAAGAAGACATCTATGAGCAAATGGCAAAAGCAATGGACGAAGCGTATGCCATCATCACTGATATTCAGCAACGTGCACGTAATGGCGAAGATGTTGAGTGTCCTCGTTGGCCATTAATTGCGATGAAAACAGCAAAAGGCTGGACGGGTACCAAAGAAGCTGATGGTAAAAAATTGGAAGGTAACTGTGATTCTCACCAAGTGATTGTGAATCAGTGTGCTGATAATCCAGAGCATTTACAGCTGCTAAACGAGTGGCTTGCTAGTTATGGTTTCCATGAGCTGTATCGTATTTGCGATGATCAAAGTATTGAATTTGATGAGGATATTCGAGGCTTAATTCCTGTGCCTGAACAGACCATGGGCAGACAGAAACTGTCTTATGGTGGTGAAGTTGTTGAGGATTTAGTATTACCTGACTTAACTGCATTGGCTTATGGTAATGATGTACCGCGTGGCGAGCGTGGTTATTCAATGTTAAAAATGGGCGAGTGGTTACGTGAAGCCATTCGTTTGAATGAAGCTCAGTCTAATCTGCGTGTCTTTAGTCCGGATGAGACATATTCAAACCAGCTTCAAGCGGTATTTGAAGTTACTAATCGCAGTTGGCAGTGGCCAATCAAGTCCTGGGATCAAGATATTGCGCGTGAAGGTCGCATTATCGAACTGCTTTCTGAAAACCTGCTATTTGGTATGTTACATGGTTATACCGTAACAGGCCGTTTTGGTATGTTCCCAACGTATGAGTCTTTTGCACAAGTGATTGCTTCAATGGCAGATCAGTACTGCAAATATATTCATGCATCACAAGACGTGCATTTCCGTAAGCCTGTCCCCTCTTGTAATGTTGTACTGTCTTCTTTATTGGAAAGACAGGATCATAATGGTTACTCGCATCAAAACCCTTCACTGTTAGCTTCTATGCTGGAGAAGCATCCTAAGATTGTTTCAGCCTATTTGCCTGCTGATGCAAACTCCACTCTGGTTTATACAGAGAAGGCGTTTGTTGATCGTGATAAATTGAATGTTGTCGTTGCCGGTAAAAAAGAGTTGCCTGTTTGGTTAACACTTGAAGAGGCGCGTCAGCAAGCCCAAGATGGCATTATGACCTGGGATTTTGCTTCTGATGAAGATCCTGATGTAGTACTTGCAGGTTGTGGTGATTATGTAACGCAAGAGTGTTTGGCGGCACTGGTGTTAATCAGAGAGAGATTACCACAAGTTAAAGTACGCTTTGTCAGCGTTACTGAGCTGACTTCAGGTGGCTTGGGTTCGTTAAAATATGCTGATAAACCTTATTTACTAGATGAGTTTTTTACTAAGGATAAGGGTGTCGTATTTAACTTCCACGGTTATCCCAACACTATTAAGAAACTGGTCTTTAACTATGCAGGTGTAAAACGCTTTAGAATTAAAGGTTATGAAGAGAATGGCTCAACAACTACACCATTTGATATGGGCGTGAGAAATGGCACATCTCGTTATCATATGGTTATCGATCTAGCCTATAAAGCTTTCCAGCAAGGGGTGATTAGTGAAGATGAGCACGCCACAGTGACTACGGAAATGCTAAGAAGGTTAGTGGAGCACAAAGAGTATATTCTGAAGCACGGTGTTGATCCTGAAGAAATTAATGACTGGCAATGGCAGCGTTAATCATTTTTGAGCTTTAGTAGAAAACAAAAAACCGCCTAATGGCGGTTTTTTTATTGTGTGTCGATATCAAGGGTAGTGATTGGCGGAAACCACTGGGTGGCTGTATGGTGTGAATGCGTGGGCGATTTGTTGATAAAGGTGATTGGTCCATCTGGGAGAGGTAAGTGGTGGTTTGAGTGCTTGTAATCGAGGATCAGATGGTGCAATAACCACACTGACCTGCCGCTTTCCTATGCGATGTACCAAGGTGAATAGTTCTTCTATGGCTTGGTCTCCTACAGCTAAACAACCAATAGATACGTCTTTGCCATGGATAAAAATATCACCGCCGAGTCGGGTTCGGCCATCCGTTACAGCTTTTTGTTGATCAAATGCATTGGGGTAATTGAGCTTCATGGATAAGTGATAACGGCTATTTGGATTTAAAAACGTTATTTTATACAAGCCCTCTGGAATTTGTTTATCTCCCTGCCTAAGCTTTGGACCTTTAGTGCCACTGTTGGCTAACAACGGATAGGTCCTGACATAATGCCAGTTATTATCTTGTTTGGCCCAGAGCTCCATTTGCAGTTGGTCTTTGATGGTGAGCAGACTGACTTCTTGAGGGGGGAAATTAAGGCCAGCTGAAGTAAAGTATGGTTTGAGACGTGACTCCGCTTTGTATCCATATCTATAAATGACATCTTCAACAGTGCGTTGCCCAACCATTTTGACATAAAAGGGATACCAAAGGCTCCTTCCGTAACGATAACCCATGGGTAGCAACATGGCTAAAGCTAAAAAAATCGCCAACATGCCTTTTATCATTACACTTACCTTCAAAGAGAGAATTTTTAACTGGCAAATGATCAAAAGAGTGAGTAAGTCACTTCACTTTTGCCGTAGCAGAATTTTTAACCAGTTCTCGTAATAAGTGTAATGTATTTTTGTGATATATATCACGGTTCAAAAATAAAAAATTGGGTTCTCGTCCAAAACGCAATGGCTTGTGAGCGTGAAAGACCATGACAATAACCCACTCTGGTAACGGCATCATGGCACTGTTGCAGGGAAGCGTTCTTAGGTAATAAATTGACAGCTTGATTCATTGCATCTAACAGAGAACGTTCACTGTCAGTGATTTCATGCATAAGTAAAACATCATCATTAGCGTTAGTAGGATAGTTGAGAATAGGATATCTGCTATTCATGTAGTGTACTGACTTTTGGTGTTTATCAATATACATATACTTCTTCCAAATGACTTTTCGAGTAAGTAGTCATTACTCAGTCTGTTTTAATAAGCGTTATCGCGTTCAGAAAAACAATTAATCAAGGGGAATTACTCAGTTCCTCAGGTGATCATAGAAAAAGGCATTTATCATAAGTATAAGTCAAGTTGTTTATATGTCTTTGGATTACCAGATTTTACCTTGGTGCTCGTTTCGGGCTTAGGAAGTAAGGCAAATAATCAAATTAAAAGTTCCCTATGCCGGCGTGTTCTTAACTTACTGTTTTTTAAAGTACTTACTAAGACTGGATGTGATTTTTTTTATTATGTTGTGAGCTGTATCCTTAACTATCCATAAAAACGTGAATGCTTGCTTAATAATAAATATGACTGGTTATACCCTTCGCTGTGGGAATATATTATTGGCCTGTTCCAAATTAAAAAGTAGGGTAAATAAAAAGAAGTACGGCTAATCAAATAATTTGATTAGCCGGTTTGGCGCTAGACGGCCAAGAGGCAGGCTTGTAATGCATTGATTATTTCACTAAAACTTAAAATGTAAACTACGAAATATCGCTTTGGTTTTGTAAAGTTTTGTATATGATTGCTGTAGGACTTTGCAGTATGGCAGGGTGAAAAATTTGATCCTAACGATTGTTTTAGGGGGGAGTCTATACAGAAAAGCAACCACTGATACCCTTTACTGAGGGTGCATATTAAGTGGCTGAGATTCTGGTTACTCGTTGTTTAATATGAGCATATATCGCTCTAATCCAATTACTTTAAATAACCCTGAAGTTTCAATCGCGAAGGGTAGAGGTAAAGTGAAGTTACTCAAGCGCTTGGTGTTACTTTTCTTAATAGTTATCCTGGTCTTACCGTACTTGTTGTATTGGTATGGTATGTCAGTATGGCAAAGTCGGCCCATGCCTTCTCATGCTATTTTAACGCAAGCTGAGGCTGAGAATGTATGGTCTGCAGTGGGAGGCGTTGGTGCTCCAAACCTTAAAACCGTTGGACCCTGGCAATTCGTGTTGTATTTTGGATGCTCAATTGCACAGTTAGAAGGCACTAATCGCAAGTGTGAGCAGAAATATGCGGGTTTTCTTCCCGTTATTTTAATTATTGAGCATTATCAGCAGCAGGAGTTAATAAAACTGCCGGCATGGCAGAAAGCTATTGTTAGCAGTGCTTTAGTTATTTGGGTCACAAATAACTGGACAATAGATCAGGTGCTAGCTTCATTGGTTGAAGTTAAGCCTGAGTATTTGCCAAAGTGAGTGGTTCACATTTGTAAGGGGTGATGGGTTATATTAGTAGTCATGATGTGTAGTGTTTAGGTGTTGTATGAAATTTTGTTGCTCTCTGAGGTTAGGGTTATCTGCATTATTATTAGTCACTTCAGGCTTTCTCTGGTCTGCTGAGGATAAGGGATTATTTTGGCATGTCACAAGTTCAGCAGGGACTGCATACGTGTTAGGTACCATTCACTTTGCTGATCAATCATTCTATCCATTACGTAAAGAGATCATTGACGCTTTTGAAAAGTCCGATGTATTAATTGGAGAGCTTGATGCTGAAGCATTGGATGGTAAAAAAATAGCTAAGATATTGGCGAAGGAAACACAACTACCAAAAGGTGAGACTTTAAAAGATCATCTTAATGATGAGGTCTATAAAGAATTAAAACAGTACTTTCAGCAAGAGAATGTACCATTTAAATCCGTTGAACGGACCAAGCCTGGTTGGTTAATGATGCAAATAATGACACGGTATATACAAAAGCTAGGGTATAACGCCAAAGATGGACTGGATAGGCATTTTATGCAACGTGCTCAAGGGAAAAAGGAAATTATTGGTTTAGAATCGCTTGTAGAACAATTACGTCTTTTTTTAGAGCTTGATGATGCAGATGCCTTAGTGAGTGAGACGTTACGTAGTATCAATACAATGGATAGTGAATTAGCAGCATTAGTGAAGAGTTGGAAAAAAGGGGATGAGCAGCAACTTGAGCTATTATTAATTAAGAAGCCGTTATTAACTGAGCCTAAAGCAAAGCCTTATTTTGACCGTTTTATTTGGCAGCGTAATAAAAAAATGGCAAAAAAAATAAGTCTACTTTTAAAAGAACCAAAACGTTATTTTATTGTGATTGGCAGTGGGCATTTGGTAGGAAACCAAAGTGTCTTAGCAGAGTTGGCTGCATTGGGGATGCAAGTAGAGCGACATTAATACGCTTAAAGCCTTTTTAAAAGGATAGAGCTATTACATAGAAAAATGGTTTTAAAGATAAATCTATACTCAATACGAATGGTTTTCAGGTGCGGCCATCGAGTGACGAAGCCCATGAGCCTATATTAATAGGTGATTGGAATGAAGATAATAAAACCTAGAAATCCATTCGTGAAGGGTATAATGCCACTACCCTGCTTAAAGTATTGACTTACCATCATAAAATTTATGGCTAATTTTCATTGTCCAGCGTTATATCAACAATAAGTTCATTCGCAAGTTTTTCTAAGCCGGACTTTATAAGATCAATATTAGCATCTAAAGGTATACGTAAAATTGCAGATGCTTTAAATATTGCATCATTAGACATAGGTGCTGAAGTATGCTCGGTCTCTAAGTTGGTAATATTAATTTTAAAGCCAAGCAGGATTTTGGTGATATCTCGAACAATACCAGGTCGGTCATTACCCAACAAATGCAGTGTGTATACTTTTTCTTGCTCTACCTCAGCTTCTAATGTGGAGTTACTCGTTTGATCAATTATTGCCTGGTGAATAGCAATCTTTTGAGCAGACAATTGATTGAACTGTTCAGTCAGCGAAGAAAGGTATTTATTGGGGACATAAATATGTGCAATACCAGCAAACTGGCCATTAAAGAGTGATAGTTTGCTGTCTAACCAGTTGCCTTCATGGGCTGCTATTACTTGAGAAATGGTTTCAATAATACCTGGTCGATCAGGGGCAAGCAGTGTAATAACCACTTCAGCCATGGTGCTTCTCCCTATAACATGAGTTACTAATCTACTTATACCTTATTCTACCCTAGGTTATGGGTATGCCCTTCACTGTGGGTATATATTTGAGTATTAATTAATCTCAACTTATCTTAGCTTTTCAATTACAGCAACAGTTTTGTTATTATCTTTGGTTATTATTCAGCAAATGACAAAAATTCTTGCGCTAGGTTTGTGTTTTTATAACACTTATGTCGTTGACATTGACGTTTGATGACAGCCGCTTCTGTAACGAGAAGTGTATTGTGAAGCGTAAGATGGTAGGTGATAGTGATTGTTAGCTGTTTACGTAATAGGTGTACGTTATCACCAGAGTTGCCAACTGCATTAATACATAAAAGAGATCAACTGTATGTCCCTAGGTTTGGTTCGTTTAAAGGCAAAAGCTGATCGACGGTTACGCGCCGGTCATATATGGATATTCAGCAATGAAGTGGATACAAAAATAACTCCCTTAGGGCAGTTTCAGCCAGGCGAACAGGTCGTGGTGGAAAATGCAGCAGGAAAACCCTTAGGAATTGCTTATATCAATCCAAACACATTGATTTGTGGGAGACTTATTAGTCGAGATGTGCAATATAAGCTCGATAAGTCACTGTTAGTTCACCGGTTGAATGTTGCGATGTCCTTACGAGATCGAATGTTTGACAAGCCTTATTATCGGCTGGCCTTTGGTGACAGTGATAATCTTCCAGGGCTGGTTATTGACCGCTTCGATGATGTGGCTGTTGTTCAAATTGCAACCGCAGGGATGGAAGCTATTAAAGAAGATATTATCGCTGCGTTGCAACAGGTCATAAACCCTAAAGGTATTTTGTTCAAAAATGATTCTCAAGTACGTCAGATTGAAGGTTTAGATGAGTACACTGAGATTGGTGCAGGTGATGTGCCTAATCAGGTTAAACTGATAGAAAATAATGCTTATTTTATGGCGCCAGTGATTGATGGTCAGAAAACCGGCTGGTTTTATGATCACCGGATGAATCGTCAACGTTTGCTTAATTATGTCAAAGATAAGCGGGTACTTGATGTATTCAGTTATGTTGGCGGCTGGGGGATTCAGTCTGCGGTTGCAGGCGCAAGTGAAACCCTGTGTATTGATGCATCAGAGCATGCATTACATTTTGTGAGAGAAAATGCCGCATTGAATAATGTAAATACTCGCGTAAATACTATTAAGGCGGATGCATTTAATGCCTTAAGGGACTTACGAGATGAAGAAGAAAAGTTTGATGTAATTATTATTGATCCACCCGCATTTATAAAACGTCGCAAAGATCAAGCGGCAGGTGAGCAGGCCTACCGGAGAATTAATGAGCTTGCCATGCGCTTGCTAACTCGGGATGGGATTTTGGTGTCGGCATCATGCTCAATGCACCTTAAGCGGGAAACTTTGTTGGATACACTACGTCAAAGTAGCCGCCATTTAGATCGTCATTTACAGATTTTAGAGCAAGGCCATCAGGGACCTGACCATCCGATATTGCCTGCTATTCCTGAAACTGACTACCTCAAAGCCTTTATTGCACGTATTGTATACTAAGCAGCTTTGGATTAAGCCCACTGGCAAAAGGGTATGCTAGCCAGTGGGCTTATAGGTTTTTGGAGAGATGATTAGTCCTCGTGCTGACTACGCAATGAAATAATAGGCCAGCCCCGCTGTTCAGCTATTTGGGTTAGTTGTGGATCAGGGTCAACGGCAACAGGGTGCTCTACTGTTTCGAGCAGGGGTAAATCATTGTGAGAGTCACTGTAGAAAAAACTGCCCGCCAGATTATGGCTAGTTTGTTCCAGCCAAGCATTTAAGCGCTTAACTTTTCCAGCTTGAAAACACGGTGTACCAAATGGTTTCCCTGTGTATTCATTGTCGATTTCTTCTGGTGTGGTTGCTATTAAGTGATCAACGCTGAGCCGCTGTGCAATAGGTGTGGTGACAAATGCATTGGTCGCCGTAATAACCACTAAAGTATCACCTTGCTGGCGATGGTAGTTGAGTAGCTCTTGAGCTTTGGCTTGGAACATAGGCTCAATTTTTTGTTGCATAAAGAGTTGGTGCCAGTGGTCTAATGCTTGGCGAGAATGTTTGCCTAATGGTTCAAGCGCAAAATTTAAAAACTCATCAATGTTAAGCGTTCCTTGTACATACTGATCAAAGTAGGCTTCATGGGCGGCTAAAAAGCTGGCATCTGCAATGCCCTGTTCTACCATAAACTCGCCCCAGGCAAGGTCGCTATCGCCATTGATTAAGGTATGATCAAGATCAAAAAGTGCTAGTGCCACAATATTCACCTACTTTATGGAAAAAAACTTAGCAGGCCATTATAGTCATTTGCTAAAGAAATGTGAGGGAGTCAGTCAATGTTTGATATGACAGAAGGTAATCCTGAGACGCTTGGTGTTATTTTAGCGGGAGGCTTATCTTCTCGAATGAAACGGGACAAAGCAAAACTTGTATTGCCAAATGGGTTGAGTTTATTAGCTCATGCCCAGAAGTTAATGGCGTCTGTGTCTGTCGCAGAGGTAGTGATCAGTGGGTTGCAAGGTGTACCGGACCTCTACCCGGAGCGCGGACCTCTAGGCGGAATTTTTGCTGTGACTCAGCATTATCCAGAAATGCGTTTATTAGTTATTCCTGTTGATATGCCGTTGCTTAAACCTAAAGTTTTAAATGCATTGTTGGATGAAAATAACCCGAATAATTTGCCTGTTGTATTTTCAGGTCAGCCTTTACCTTTATTATTACCTGTCACTGAACATGTTGTAAGCTATTTAAATGGTGTTGTAGAAGGTAAAAACGCTGCTTCAATTAAATCAATGTTAGCAGAATTAAACTGTATTCAGTTACCAAAGCTGGACGAGTACTATTTTTTTAACTGTAATACGCCTGAAGAATTTGATTCGGTTTGTCAGCATTTGAGGTGAATAAAACCCTGTTTACCAACCTTCTACGCCAGACATATCGGGTAATTCATGAGCGATGCCCTTATGGCAATCGATACAGGTTTTTTCACCACTGGCGAGTGCAGTTGAATGTTGCTGTGCTGCCCGCTGACTTTGAGCGGTAAAGTCCATATAATCAAAGTTATGGCAGTTTCTACACTCTAACGAATCATTTGCTTTTAACCTGGCCCATTCATGTTCTGCAAGTTCTCTTCGTTTATTTAAAAACTTTTCTCGGGTATTAATGGTACCAAATAATTTACCCCACACCTCTTTTGAAGCCTGCATTTTTCGTGCAATTTTATCTGTCCAGTCATGTGGTACATGACAGTCTGAACATTTGGCGCGAACCCCTGAACGATTGCTAAAGTGGATAGTATTTTGTAATTCGTTATAAACATTGTCACGCATTTCATGGCAGCCAATACAAAAAGTCTCTGTATTAGTAAATTCCATAGCAGTATTAAAGCCTCCCCAAAAAATAATGCCTGCAATGAATCCACCTATCGTGAGAAAACCCAGGCTAAAATGAATGCTGGGGTGCCATAAGAGCTGCCAATAATGTTTAATTTTATTCCACACAGTGATGCCCTAATTTTTATTTGTTTCAATTACTTCATACATATCTTTAAACTGATTTTTTCCCATAGGGGTTGAGTCAGTTTGTGTGACATGACATTGCAAACAAAAATAGCGTCTTGGTGATATTTCAGCCCTGAAATTACCGTCTCGGTCCATAAAGTGGGTAACGCTCACCATGGGTGCTTGTGATGCTTGTGTTCGTTCTCTACTATGGCATGACATACATTTATTGGTATTTAAATCCACCTGATAATTGCGAATTTTATGCGGAATAACAGGGGGCTGCATGGGGTAATTACGTTCTTGGCGAATATCTGTGTTGACGACATTGGCCATAGAGGGTGGTTCAGCTTCTTCAGTGATAGCCTGATTAGGACGAAGTGTAGTAATGCTTTCCTCCGCGAATACTGCGATTGCAATTAATAGGAGTGCTGGAAAAAGTAGTCTTTTTTTATTCATGATTAATCGCCCTTAGCCTATACTTTGACAACTTTAACGGCACACTTTTTGAAATCCGTTTGTTTGGAAATAGGATCAGTGGCATCCAACGTGACTTTATTAATTAGCTGACTGGCATCAAACCAAGGTACAAAAACCAAGCCTTTGGGTGGTTTATTTCGTCCTCGTGTTTCTACCCGTGTTTGGATGGCTCCACGGCGTGAAATGACTTTGACAGCATCTCCCCGCCTTAAACTGCGTGATCGTGCATCTTCAGGATGCATGTATATGACAGCATCTGGATATGATAAATAGAGTTCAGGGACACGTTGAGTCATGGAGCCTGAATGCCAGTGCTCCAGAACTCTTCCGGTGCAAAGCCATAAGTCATATTCTTTATCAGGAGACTCAGCGGGTGGCTCATAGGGCAGAGCAAAAATGATGGCTCTACCATCAGGTTTTCCGTAAAAATGTACATCTTGTCCAGATTTTACATAAGGGTCAAAACCCTCTCGATAACGCCATTTTGTTTCCTTTCCATCAACGACGGGCCACCTTAAGCCACGAGTCTCGTGATAAGTTTCGAAACTTGCTAAATCATGACCATGACCTCTACCGAAGGTTGCGTACTCTTCAAAAAGCCCTTTTTGCAGATAAAAACCAAACGCTTGAGACTCGTCATTATCATAACCATCGGTTATTTCTTTTAAAGAATATTTATCCACCTGACCATTTTTGAATAATACGTCAAAAAGCGTTTTATTTTTGTAGTCAGGATTTTTTTCTAGGATATCCGCAGGCCAAACTTCATCTGTCGTGAAGTACTTCGAGAACTCAACAACTTGCCATAAATCGGACTTGGCTTCTCCTGGTGCTTTAGTGAGCTGATGCCAAAACTGTGTACGTCGTTCAGCATTGCCATAGGCGCCTTCTTTCTCGATCCACATGGCTGTGGGTAAAATTAAATCAGCAGCTTGAGCGGTTACCGTAGGATAAGCATCAGAGACAACAATAAAGTTGTCAGGGTTACGATAACCAGGATACCCTTCTTGATTAAGGTTCGCTGCTGCTTGAAGATTGTTATTGACCTGTATCCAATAAGCATTAATAACACTATCTTTCAGCATTCTGTTATGTTGAACAGCATGAAACCCTGGTTTTTCAGGAATAATATTGCTGGGAAGTCGCCATATTTTTTCTGCCATTGCTCGATGCTCTGGATTTTTTACTACCATGTCTGCGGGTAGACGATGACAGAAAGTACCCACCTCACGTGCAGTACCACAGGCTGAAGGTTGTCCTGTTAAGGAAAAGGGGCTGTTACCGGGTGAAGCAATTTTGCCCGTTAATAAGTGAATATTGTAAATAAGATTATTACACCAGACGCCTCGTGTGTGCTGATTAAAACCCATTGTCCAAAATGATGTGACTTTAATTTTAGGATCAGCATATAGTTCGGCGAGTTGATTTAGTTTTTCAACAGATACCCCTGATAACTTGGAAACATAATCTGCTGTATATTTACTGACAAATTTTGCAAATTCATCAATGGTAATGGGTTTTGAACCACCAGGGTCATTCGCAAATTTTGCACTTTTTTCTAAGGGATGTTCAGGCCGAAGTCCGTAGCCAATATCCTGATTACCTAAGCGAAAATTAACATGCTTATTCACAAAGGTATGGTTTATTTTATCGTTACTGATAATGTAATGAGCAATAAAATTAAGAATGGCTAAATCTGTTTGTGGCGAAAAAATTATAGGAATATCCGCCAGTTCATAACAGCGGTGTTCATAGGTTGATAATACAGAAACTTTTACATGGGGATAGCTCAGGCGTCGATCAGTGAGTCGGGTCCAAAGGATGGGGTGCATTTCGGCCATGTTGGATCCCCAAAGGACAAATGCATCGGCATGCTCAATATCATCATAACACCCCATAGGCTCATCTATCCCAAAGGTGCGCATAAATCCTGCTACAGCACTTGCCATGCAATGACGGGCATTGGGTTCAATATTATTAGACAGAAAGCCTGCTTTCATGAGCTTGACTGCGGCATATCCTTCCCAGACTGTCCATTGGCCGGAACCAAACATACCCACAGATGTAGGTCCTTTTTTCTTGAGTGACTGTTTGAATTTGTCTGCCATGACGGTAAATGCTTGTTCCCAGGTTACGGGAGTGAATTCACCATTTTTATCGTATTTTCCATTATTCATGCGCAGCAGCGGCTGTGTGAGACGATCTTCGCCGTATAAAATTTTAGAGAGAAAATAGCCTTTAACACAATTTAAGCCACGGTTGACTTCGCTTTTGATATCGCCGTGTGTAGCGACTACACGCCCTTCTTTTGTTGCAACATGGACACTGCACCCTGTACCGCAAAAGCGACATGGTGCTTTATTCCAATTTAAAGCGGTTTTTTCTGCAGAGGTGATAATATTACTGGTCTCTGCACTAATAGGTAGCCCAGCAGCAGTGGCGGCGGCAAAGGCTGCTTGTGCTTTAATGAAGGCTCTTCTCGAAAAACTCATGGGCAACCTCATTGTCAGCTGCGTAATGAAAAACTAATTGGCAGGAAATAACAAAAGGTAAATGAGAGAATGTTTTTAGACTGCTCATTAAACTTGAGTAATCAGGAGACTCTAATAACGCAATAATTTTACCTTTTCCATCAGTGCTATAGACTTCGGTGCCTGCTTGTGATTGAAGTGCAGGAATAACTTGCTTATTCTTGTCGGGAAGGCAATAAATAATGATGCTGCTAATGTGAGGCAATGAATCAGCGTTGCAAGAAGGCATTAAGAGATTCCATTGTTTTAAATTTTGACGGGTATAGTTTTTTTATTATTTATTGACTGATCATTATAAAATGAATTCTATCCTGGGGGACCTGGTGGCCCTGTTAATATCTGGCCTATCCATACAATAAAACCAAAACCGCCGACAAAAATGATAGATAATAATGGTGCAAGAACAACGGTTAAAAATAAAAAAAGTAGGAGCTCTTCATGCTTTTGCTTGTTTGTACTGTCAGACATAAGTCGCTCCAATGATTAAAAAAACTTTATTTTAATGTGGTAAGCCTTGGGTGCGATGAAATAATGGCCTGATACTGGTAGTACAGATACGATACAGTTAAGAGTATATGTGAAAATATGAAGCTGCCTTTAGATTTATAGAAATTTTTTAAATAGATCGTTGTGCTTTAAAAAATTAATGACATTACAGGTTTACAAACATAAATGATACCTCTTAATGGGTATTTACTTGTCAGTTATTTTTGTAACCCAAAACCATAAGAATAGAAACAGGAATAGAAATCATTGAGGATGACTAACTTTTCTGATTCTTTTTGTTTAATTAATAGATTTATTGTTAATCGCCAAGGTTATAGCCCAAAATCAAGATTTTTTAGTGGGGCTAGTTTGATCTGTTAAGGCTAGCGATAGCAATCACAACTGTTTTAAATGTGTTCGCTGGACTATCAAGCGATAAAGCTACTGAGCAAGTTTACGGCTGTGAAACTTACTAGTAATTTAGTAACGACTTTAATAGATAGTACAGTGTTGATGTTCCATTAGGCTATGTGTGCTATGGGTAACACGCATAAAAATGATGCGTGAAGTTATTGCTATTTAAGAGGTAGCTTGACGTTAGAGGCGTTTTTAAAATTACGTTGATTATCAACTTGTCCCAGTATGGTCTGTAACAATTGCTTAAGAAAATGTAACAGTAATGCTGGATAACTATTCTTGCGCTAAACAGTTGTTTTATATGTACGTTAGTTTGTTGTGTTTTGTAATGCATTAGTGTTGTTTAAATATGTGAGGCAACTTTTTGTTATGCTTAGTGAGTAAGCTTTATATGCTTGAGCCTAGAATACTAAAGGTGCAGAAGCCTTTATTAGAATTGCTCTAGGGTAGTGGTTTATGGAACAATGACTCAGATGATAAAAACACGATATTGCGATGCAGGCTATGGTAGAGAGCCGTCCCGAAAATCAATGTGGCGTAGGCGGTATAGATCCTGATGGTTTCAGGCCAAATGTGGGGATTATCCTCATTAATAATGATGCCCAAGTATTATGGGCCCGACGAAGAGGGCAGGACGCTTGGCAGTTTCCTCAAGGTGGGATTAACCCTGAAGAAGCACCTGAGCAGGCAATGTATCGAGAGCTACATGAAGAAATTGGCTTGCGACCAGAGGATGTAGAAATTATTGGCTGCACGCGAGGTTGGCTACGTTATCGGTTACCCAAACGTCTGGTGCGTTATAATACAATACCCATTTGTGTAGGCCAGAAGCAAAAGTGGTACTTACTCCGGTTGCTTGTTGATGACAGCAAAGTCTCGGTTACACGAGGAGAAAGCCCTGAGTTCGACGCTTGGCGCTGGGTGAGTTACTGGTATCCTCTAGGGCAGGTGATCACATTTAAGCGTGAAGTGTATCGGCGCGCGATGAAAGAGCTGTCATCACGCCTTTGTCGAGTTAACCAGGAGTGAATGATACGGGCCACCTTTTACGAGGTTTAGCTTTGGTAAATATAATATAGATCATAGGTGCCATCTGGGTTTATGGCGCAAATGATGATGACTGGATTTGACACACGATGCTCAACACATTGCGGAGGATTGTTCAGGATGTAAATGCAGCGCATGACTTACAGTCTGCGTTGGCCATTATTGTTGCTGAAGTCCGTAAAGCAATGAATACGGAAGTTTGCTCGGTTTATTTGTTTGATCAAGAGACCAGTGAATATACTTTACGAGCAACCGAGGGACTAAAGAAGTCAGCGATAGGCATTCGACTTGGACGTTCTGAAGGACTTGTGGGTCAAGTGGGTTTGCGCGAAGAGCCTATTAACCTTGATGATGCACCTTCACACCCTAAATACCGTTATCTGGAAGAAACGGGAGAAGCACCCTTCCATGCCTTTTTAGGCGTTCCTATTATTCACCACCGAAAAATTTTAGGCGTACTTGTTGTTCAGCAGCGAGAGCGCAGGTGTTTTGAAGAAAGTGAAGAGTCTTTTTTAGTCACCATGTCTGCACAGTTGGCGGGTGTTATTGCGCATGCGGAAGCGACAGGTGCCATTAAGCAAGATAATTACTCTCAGTTGGGCGAAGTAAAACAGGCCGCACGGTTTAATGGTGTTGCTGGGGCTCCTGGCGTAGCAATTGGTGTTGCTGTTGCTGTGTTACCTCCGGCTTTTTTAAATGGTGTGCCTGATCAAACCTGTGAGGATATCGATGCTGAACTAGCGCATTTTCAGCATGCCCTTGAATCAGTAAGAGACGACTTACGTCGAACATCTTCAAAGCTTGCTGATCATATTCGTCCTGAGGAGCAGGCTCTATTTGATGTTTATTTACGTATGCTTGACGATAATGCGCTGGGCGCTGAGGTCAGTGACCTCATTCGTCAAGGTCAGTGGGCACAAGGCGCTTTGCGACGTGTAATTGATGAACATGTACGCAATTTTGAAATGATGGAAGATCCTTATTTAAGGGAGCGTGCCGTTGATGTTAAGGATCTTGGCCGTCGTGTACTTGCTTACCTTCAAGAGCAGCAGACGGTCAATATTCAGTACCCAGACCAGACTATTTTAGTCAGCGAAGAGTTAACACCCGTTATGTTGGGTGAGGTTGCTAAGGAAAAACTTGTTGGACTTGTGTCGGTACAAGGATCTGGTAACTCTCATGTGGCTATTTTGGCTCGGGCCATGGGTATACCAACCGTTATGGGTGCACTGGATTTGCCCTATACCCAGCTAAATGGCAAACAACTTATTGTCGATGGCAACGTTGGGCGGGTTTATCTAAGTCCTTCTGATGAGTTACGAGCTTATTACCAAGAAGTTGTTGACGAAGAAAAGCTGTTTATTGCGGGCTTAGAGTCACTGAAAAATTTGCCTTGTGTATCACTAGATAACTGTCGTATACCTTTGTGGGTTAATACAGGACTTATTACAGATGTGATGCGCTCACTAGATAGAGGTGCAGAGGGCGTTGGACTGTATCGGACAGAAGTGCCGTTTATGATCCGTGAGCGCTTTCCTAGTGAGAACGAACAACAGGAGATTTATCGTAGTCAACTTGAAGCCTTTGCGCCTAACCCCGTCACTATGCGTACGTTAGATATTGGGGGTGATAAATCACTGTCTTACTTCCCGATCAAAGAGGATAACCCTTTCTTAGGGTGGCGTGGAATCAGAGTCACACTGGATCACCCTGAAATTTTCTTGGTGCAGATCCGGGCAATGCTTAAGGCAAGTGCGGGGTTAAATAATTTACGCATTATGTTGCCAATGATATCCAGTGTGTCTGAAGTTGATGATGCGTTACACCTGATTCACCGGGCTTACGGGGAAGTTGTGACTGAGGGCTGTAATGTTGCACTACCGCCAATTGGTGTGATGATCGAAGTGCCTGCTGCGGTATACCAGGTGTCGGAGTTAGCAAGGCGAGTTGATTTTGTCTCTATTGGTAGTAATGACCTCACTCAGTACTTATTAGCGGTTGATCGCAATAACCCTCGTGTTGCAGAGCTTTATCATTCTTTTCACCCAGCAGTTTTGACAGCATTACAAGCAGTGGTAAGAGATACGCATCGTGTTGGCAAGCCCGTGAGTATTTGTGGTGAAATGGCGGGAGACCCTGTTGCGTCATTGCTCTTAGTTGCTATGGGGTTCGACGTGTTGTCAATGAATGCAACTAATTTACCCAAAGTTAAGTGGTTGTTGAGGCAAATCTCTGTAAGCTGGGCAAAAGAGCTTTTACAGTCTGTATTGAAAATGGATAACCCTCACTTGATTAGCAGTACCATAGAGCTGGCTTTACGTAAAAAAGGCTTAGGAAAAATAATTACGCCCAGTAAAGCTCAGTAAACAGTACAGCTTGGCAAAATACAGTGAAATATATGAGTGCCAATGCTTCATTCCTTTCATCTTATCTCTAAAAAAACATGTTACTACTAGGCTTTTATCTTACGTTAGGTGCTCTAGCAGGATTACTTGCAGGATTGTTTGGTATTGGCGGTGGTTTAATTATTGTACCAGTGCTTTTATACAGTTTTACTTTTCAGCAAATTTCACCAGCTGTAGTAACTCACCTAGCCATTGGTACATCGTTAGCTTCTATAGCTGTTACTGCATCAAGCTCCATGATTGCCCATTTAAGCCATAGTTTACTGCCTTGGCGAAAGTTTATGGGATTAGTATTTGGGGTCATTGTCGGAAGTGCTTTGGGAGGATGGCTTGCTACATTTATTGGCGGAGTATGGCTAATAAAGGGCTTTGGTGCTTTTGCCATGGTTATGGCTGCTCAAATGGTGTTAAGCAAAAAAAAAGTCTCTGACAATATTGCAGGTCAGTTGCCGGATTTATCACGACAGATTACTTATGGTGGAGTAATCGGCTCAATTTCTGCGGTCTTTGGAATTGGCGGGGGTACTCTGACTGTTCCTGCACTTCGTTGGCATAATGTATCTATGCAGCATGCTGTTGCCATTGCTGCAACGTGCAGCTTCCCTCTGGCGACCGTTGGAGCGTTAAGTTATGGTTGGCATGGGTGGGGGCACGAAGGACTCCCTGACTGGTCAACAGGTTATGTCTATTGGCCTGCTCTATTAGGCATCAATGCAACAAGTATTTGGTTTGCAAAAATCGGTGCTAAGTTTGCACATCAATTACCAGAAGATAAACTGCAGTTGGCATTTGCGGCTGTATTGTTTTTAGTGGGTATAGATTTTTTACTGTTCACATAATAGCCATCGCTGCAGGCTGCTAAGCACGTTATAATGCCTGGATGACTCACTATTCTTCATGACGAGGAGAAGGATTACACTGTGTATGTACATGATATAGACCCTATTGCACTCCAGTTAGGCCCATTAAAAGTGTACTGGTATGGTTTGATGTATTTGGTTGGTTTTGCGGCGGGCTGGGTATTGATGTCGTATCGAGCCAAACGTTCAAATGGACTTTGGCAAGTAGAACATGTTTCAGATTTACTGTTTTATATTGCGCTTGGGGTCATTTTGGGTGGTCGAATTGGCTCTATGCTGTTTTATCACTTTGATGCTTGGTTGGAGAACCCATTACAGCTATTTAAAGTATGGGATGGCGGCATGTCATTTCATGGCGGGTTACTCGGTGTACTCATTGCGATGTATTTCTATGGGAAAAAAATCAATAAATCATTTTTCCAGATGACAGACTTTATTGCACCTATGGTACCTTTGGGTCTAGCTGCAGGAAGAGTGGGTAACTTTATTAATGGTGAACTTTATGGACGAGTGACGGATGTCCCCTGGGCAATGGTTTTCCCACAAGGCGGTGAACTAGCTCGTCATCCTTCCATGTTATATGAAGGTGCCTTAGAAGGCATTCTGCTGTTTATTGCATTATGGTGGTATTCCGCTAAACCAAGGCCTCGAATGGCTGTGTCTGGCCTCTTCTTATTAGGTTATGGTCTTGCTCGTTTTACGGTGGAGTTTTTCCGTGAGCCCGATAGTCATTTAGGCTTTATCGCATTTGATTGGCTGACTATGGGGCAGTTGCTCACATTGCCAATGATTATTTTGGGTATTGCCTTTATGGTTTATGCTTATCGCTGTCGTGCATTGGTAGATGGTATGAATACCGATGATCGAACATATATGCAACATCATGCACCCGTAGCGAGTGAACAGGTGAAATAAAGATGAAACAGTATTTAGCACTTATGCAGCATGTGTATGATCATGGTGTTTTCAGGAATGACCGGACGGGTACAGGCGCTTATAGTGTCTTTGGTTACCAGATGCGTTTTGACTTGCAACAAGGCTTTCCTCTGGTAACAACCAAAAAGTGCCATTTACGCTCAATTATTCATGAGCTGTTATGGTTTTTAAAAGGTGATACTAATATCGGTTATTTACAGGAAAATGGTGTTTCCATTTGGAATGAATGGGCAACTGATGAGGGTGAGCTAGGTCCCGTCTACGGTAAACAGTGGCGCTCCTGGGAAGGCGCTAATGGTGAGGTAGTAGATCAGCTTAGCCAGCTTATCTATGATATAAAAACGAATCCCAACTCCCGTCGACTTGTCGTGAGTGCATGGAATCCTACGGTGTTACCTGATACGTCTATCTCGCCAAAAGAAAATGCTGTTATTGGCAAGCAAGCATTGCCTCCTTGTCATTGTTTGTTTCAGTTTTATGTTGCTGATGGAAAGCTGTCGTGTCAGCTTTATCAGCGCAGTGCGGATATATTTCTTGGGGTACCTTTTAATATTGCATCTTATGCTCTCTTAACGATGATGATTGCACAGGTGTGTGATTTGCAGTTGGGTGAGTTTGTCCATACACTAGGTGATGCACACTTATACGCTAATCACTTAGAACAAGCTAAAACCCAGTTGGAACGTAATCCTTTGCCACTACCGACAATGCGAATCAATCCAGAGATTAAAGACTTATTTGCATTTACCTTCGATGACTTTACGTTAGAGAATTATCAATTTCATCCGCATATTAAGGCGCCAATTGCGGTGTAACTAAACGCTTAATAGTATTATATGTCTTGTGAAAAAGGTGCTTTCTCAATGAGAAAGCACCTTTTTTTATGGTTACATTAATCTTTGACTTTTTCAGTTTGCCGCGATTATTTTTCATAGTGAACTCAGTGTAACTTATACCCTTCGCGAATCAATTTTAGGGTTTGTTGCCTTCGCTCTTCACCCCAGTCACTTATTAATATAACCGTCCAGCAGCGCTGTTATATCAATTAAAGTGGCTACCGCAAGTTTCACAGCAGTAAACTTGCCCAGGGGCTTCATCGCTTGACGGTCGCACCCTTGTGCCCCTGGGGTATAAAAATCCCTCGCTGTGGGTATAGTTATCAACTTTTTTTTAGAAAGCATTTTTTTGTTGAACTTATTCACATAGTAGATCAATACTAATTATGCCAACTGCCGTCTTAATGTAGCATTCTTGGGATTAATAGTCGCGTTTCATTAAACTTTTCATGTTGTTAGTTTATATCCTTCACTGTAGGTATATTATCGCTACTCCTGAAATTTTATGAATTCCCTTTTGAGATAAACTGCTGTCCAAGCATAAAGTTTATGATGTTGTTTAAAAGTATACCTATGATCATGGATGTTAGTAGGTATAGGTTGCTATTTACTAAAGGAACATAAGACTGATGTTAACGAAATCTTGGAAATTAATGCGTAGTTTGCTTGCTGTTACCAGTATTTTTTTAATTATCTTGCCTCATAATGTAACAGCACAAGATGCGAGTGAGGAAGTGGGATTGTTTTTTAATCAGGCAACGTACCAATGCATGCTGAGTCAGCAGGTAATAAAGGATTATATGCTGTTGGGTGTTGAAGTTGACGTCGCTGAAACATCAGTTGAAATGAAAGAAAGTATCAAGGCTTTTGATAACATGCTTAAGGATTTTAAGCGTAAAGAATTATCTGAAACCTTAAAAAGTGCTATAGAAAAACTAGAACAAGACTGGAAAAAGACAAAGTCATTATTAACGAAAAGAGCAACTAAATATGGAGGTGAACAGTTGCTGACAAGAAATGTTGATTTATATAAAAGTTGTAGTCAGTTTGTTGAAACTGTAGCGCAGGGTATTTCCTCACGTTATAAAAACATGATGATGGCAACAGCTAAACAAAGAATTTTAGCGCAACAGATGGTTTTGTATTACACAGCTTATGCCTGGGGATTTAGAGAACCGCAAATAGAGGAAGCACTGTCCAAATTTAATAAAGAGTTTAATGTGGGTGTGATATTGCTTAGTAAGAATAATACTAATGTTGCAGATATAAATAATGCCATTAAAAAAATCAAGTCACACTGGATATATGCCAAAACGGGTATGAGTAAATACCACGAAAAAAAGTTTGTACCTCACTTGGTTGCAGCCTCAATGGGGTCAATAGTTAGAGAGTTAAATAAAGTGGTAAGCTTATATCAGGATCTCATTGATAGAAGCGTTTAACTACTGAGTTTTTTACAAGAGCAGTAATGGCATATTTTTCAGCCCCAATTGCTGAATTTAATGAGTGATTGGGGTTTATAAAAATAGCTAACTGCTAGCTTGTCATATTAAATAAATAGAGCTGTCTATACTATCGCTAATAATATGAAACATCTGACAGCTAATACTAATGGTTTATCTACCAAGAGGATTTAATCCTCATCAAAGTAAACAGCGGTATAAGCATCTTCCATGTTAATTTTATTAAGGTACTTCATCCATGTTTTTTCCACAAAGGTTGAAGGTGCTGCTTCTCCGCGAACGACCCTTACAAAGTTAGTTTCTTCATCTGACTGAGGTTCTCGAGACCCCTCACTGAGTGCTTTTAAGGCATCGCCTATAGATGTCAGTGTATTGGATTCTCTAATTGAGAAAAAACCAGACCGTTGAAATCCATAAGGGAAATGAACATCATCAAAGAAGCGCTTGACGGTGTTGAAGCTCTGACTGAGTGTAGCAGTACTCATTGGCCATATCCTATCGAATGTGACTAACCTATAGCATTTCTACAGTGAGTAAACCACCAGTATTTCTGAGTTGGTTCAAGGTAATCAATATGCCAAAACTCAACCAATGTCAATTACAAAATAAACTAATTTTAGGTAGCCGGTAGAGGCTAGTTTTTAGGTACTTATAACCGTTCATTTCAGTGTTAAGTAAACACTAATAAGAAACGCTCATTTTAGTAACTAGTACGTCGCGGTTGCTAGACGATATGTCATTTAGCTGTTTAAGAGTTATACTGCTTAGCTTTTCTGCGACGTATAGTTAGGGAGAGAAAAGTGTAATCAACTTTGTAACAGGATGTTCTCTTATCGTTAGTCGATACAAGTCAGGATAAGTTGATTAGGGGTTAAAGTCGTCAGTCTCTCCCATTAAAAAGGCGATACATTTTTGTGTGTAGTTTTCATGCTTTTCTGCGGGAACCTTATCTTCTTTTGCCCATTCCTTACAGGTTTCTGCTGCTTCTTGGCGGATTTCTGCATCTGTGGCATTTTGATTTGAGCGCGCTTCAGCCAAGGCAGCACTGTTCATGCAAAAAGAGATAATAATGCTTACTGCTGTTGTGAGTAATAACTTCATTAATGCAGATCCTTTGTATAAAGTATGATCAATATGAAAGGTACTGTATTATTCAAATTAATGAGTACTTTTCAGTTCGTAATTTCCGTATATTTTAAAATATAGTGATAATTGTTTTGTTTTCTAAGTAAATTGTTATAGCAGGGAAATGTGTGTCTGAAGGTGCGTAGCTAAAAAACAGGATCTTAAAACTGTTTATTTTAACTTTAGTGCTTTACTTCAAAAAGTATAAGTAATCATTGAAAGTGCTCCTATTTTGCCCAATGTATAGCGCTAGAATCTAAACGGCTTGATGTAGTAGTTTGAGCATGATAGCTAGTTTAATCGTTAAATTTTATAAAACCCTTATTGAAGGAAAAGTTAAAATTATTGTAGAGATAATGATCTGACATTCGCAGCTTTGTATTGTTGCAAGAGTGGTACAATAATTTTTTATTTAGTGAATAATTTAGCAGTTTAATGCGCACTTGCCTTCTGGAACAGAAAGGATAACTTACTTTATGCTTTGTGCTCTAATCATTGGCTTTGCTCGTTAAAATCTTAGTACAGCTTAGTTTTGCGTAGTCAATGTGATTTTCCACTATTTCCTGAAAGATACTTCTGTAATGTTGAAAGTGAGCTCCCATATTATCTTTGTGATGTTGGCAAGCAGCTTTCCTGTTTCTTCATCACTAAGATAAGCTGCCCATTACTCACTATGTCATGTTAAGGTTGTATACCCTTTGTTATGGGTATATGTCATTCGCTTTGGGGTTATCCTCTGAAGCGTATTCGCAGATATAAGGTATACCTTCAGTAATATCCACACACTTTTTGAGGTAGCATGTTTGATTTGTATTATCGTCAGCAAGGGATACAAGGAAACCCTCCAGTAGTTTTACTGCATGGGTTATTTGGATCGCTAGAAAACTTAGGTGCTGTTGCTAAAGTGCTTGCTGAGGACTTTTCTGTTTATTCCGTTGACTTGCGTAACCATGGTCGCTCACCACATCATGAAATGATGAGCTATGAGTTAATGGCAAATGATGTCATTTGTTTTATGGACTCACTTAACTTGACTGAAGCCGTGCTTTTGGGGCACTCAATGGGTGGAAAGGTTGCTATGGAAGTTGCTTTACGGGCACCTGACCGTGTTTCAGGGTTAATCGTCGCAGATATTGCACCAGTTCGTTACCCTCCTCATCATCATCAGGTTTTTGCTGGGCTTCAAGGGCTAGCATTGTCTGCTATTACCTCTCGAGCACAAGCGGATAAAGAATTAGCGGCCTATATAAATGAAGTTTCCGTGCGCAGTTTTTTGCTAAAAAACTTAGTGAAAACCTCGGCTTCTGGCTTTCAGTGGCGCATGAACCTTTCTGCCATTGCTAAGCACTATGAACATATCATGGCAGGGCAGAGTAGCGAGTCATCTTATGATAAGCCCGTGTTGTTTATTAAAGGTGGTTCCTCTGATTATATTTTGCCGCGTCATCAGGATGCTATTTTGTCTCTGTTCCCGGCAGCAGGTGTAAAAATAATACAAAATGCAGGTCACTGGCTGCATGCTGAAAAACCGGCTCTTTTTAACCGAATTGTGAGTCAGTTTTTGAGATCAATTCTTATTGCGCAATGAGGTGCTAAGCATTTGATCCTGCCTTCTGAAAAAAGCTTTCGCGAAGTATATTGCTCGTGTTCTATGCTAAAGAGTGAAAATAGCATTAAGTGATGTTAGCGCATGGTGGGTAAGTGGGTTTCGTTATTTGTCGTGTTATTTGTGGGCCCAGCATGGAGTGGGAGTGGACAGCTGGTGGTTGCAGCTACAGAGTGGGCTCCTTACTCAGGTACAGAGTTACTCAATAAAGGCTTTTCCCCCGAGCTGTTTTCTGTAGCTATGTCAAGAAAAGGCTACGAAGTAGATGTCGTTATACTCCCTTGGTCAAGAGCATTGAAAGGTACTTATGATGGTACATTTGATGCGTTACTTGATGTTTGGTATAGCGACGAGCGGGCAGAAAAGATGGTCTTTTCTAAGCCATATATGACAAACCGTATTAAGTTTATCAAGCGTGTGGACAGCAATATTGTGAGTACGGACTTTGCGGACTTGAGGCATTATGAGATAGGTGTTGTTCGTGATTATGCTTATGAACCCCAATTTGATATGAGTCCAGTACTTAAGAAGTCTCCAGAAAGAACGTTCTTAGTGAATTTATACAAGCTGGTTAAACATCGAATAGATTTAACCTTAGAAGATGAGTTTGTCGCTCGCTTTGAAATTGCACACAAAGCACCAGAACTTCAAAGCTTGGTGTCGTTTTTACCTGATCCTTTATCAGAGAATAATCTCTATGTCGGATTCAGTAAAAATAATGAGCATGTGAAAACCGTGGTTACTGATTTTGATGATAGCCTAAGATCGCTTATTCTTGATGGAACGTATGAACGCCTTAAAGCGAAGCATGGCATTTTATGGCGCTGGGATTATCAACCCTAGTAGTGTGTTAACAGGCCCTTAGTAAATTACTTTTCAATTAAGCTTCAGTGAAGGTTTTGACTGTTTATAGGGTAAAAGTCTTTTTGCCCCATACTCTCACTGTCATGGCTGCGTAGCCCTATCATTTCATCATAAGCTGAGTAGTGAACGTGTTCTGTGTCACATACAGCTAGACCATCGAACGCATCTCTTACGCTGGCTAGGCTTGGGAAAACTCGCGGTTTATTATCTTTGTCATTTAAAACCAAGAATTTTCGATCATGAATTTGAACTTCAGCCATGTAGATATCACCTTCAAAAGACAAGATTAATAATCGGTGAATAGGCAGGTGGTGATTGCGAATACGTTTCAGATTCATGGCGTGCCCCCATAGGGTGCCTGCTAAGGGAATACATGTTAACTGTAGTCAAGAAACCTGCGCTCAACCAACTATAAAGTACTAGTTGAGTATGAATAGTTTTAGGTTGAGTTGTCACAGTGGATGAAGATAGCTTAAGGGCTATACGGCACCAGTATTAAAGCTGTAAATGGTTGCAGCTGTCAGATAGGAAGAAAAGTTGTTGTTGCCACTCCCCTAACCAGAAAGTTGATTGTGCGATCATTTTTACTGGAAACAATCTGAGCCATCATATCTTGCAGCATGATCATTTTACCAAAAAGTCGCTCAAAACTTAGGTTGACCGCATCCTGTTGTAATGAGTTAGTAATCAAGTAAGGCTTTCCTGAGGGGGTTTTACGAGACTGTAAACGCCAAGCCAGAATTTCCAGGTTACGTGCACTGTTATAAAGCTTTTGTTGGTTTAGTTCATCGAGAATGAAAAACTCATCATGATAGTCATAGCTTTGTCGAATCATGTCAGTTAAACCTGCCATCACCGCCATGACACGATCACCATTAAAAGAATCATCAAACGCGAGAAGGATAGCATCAGTACTGGCTTTTCGTTTTAGCTCAGGTAAACGTATAGGCCCATAATGATCAAATAGAAGAGCTTGGCGTTGTTTAATCGTTGCTCCAGACTTATACAACTCACGTGGATTGCGCTTATAAAGCTTTTCCATCAGTGTTGCTAGGTGTTTTCGCATTTCAGCGCGTACCGTGTCTGCGACAAAGTCAGTATCCGATTTAGCGAGGTTTTCGACGCGAAAAGGTTGGCTTCCACAACCAGCAAGTAGTGTCATACAACAGAAAATGTATAAGCATTTTTTACAACGCTGAAACACAGTGTTCACCCATTTAAAAAAACAGATTGCAAACAATTATAGTTAAAGAAGAAATACTTGCTGTAGATATAAGTAGACACCACTTGTGCTCAGAAGTGCCTGGAAGCAGTTTTGTAGCCTACATTTTGGGTATTTATATGCATTGTAAGTATCAATTCTCCATATTTTAATTTTGTTTCAACGGCATTCGTATATTATGAAACTATGTTTTACAGGCTTATGGCACTCGGTTTTTAGATAATATAAAAAGAAAGTTATTTTTCTTTTGTGTATGGTATTAATTTTATAAACAAGACCTGAGTAAATGTTTTTATGCGAAACACTTTAGATTCTTTTGTGTTTGTCCTGCTGTTACTCTTCGTCAATGGCTGTAGTGTCATGACAGAAAGCGAGTGTCGACTCGCTAACTGGCATACGGTAGGTTTTGAAGATGGCTCTCAAGGTCATTTAAGTTCAAGAGTGGGTATATATCGTAAAGATTGTTCTGACTACTCAGTTGTTCCTGATTTCAAAGCATACCAAGCAGGTTATCAACGAGGCCTTCAGCGTTACTGTACTGCATCCCGAGGTTATGCGGAAGGTGAACAAGGAAAACATTATCAAGGCGTTTGCCCCAGTGCATTAGAAGCGCGGTTTTTATCAGGCTATCAACGGGGGCATGAAGTATATCAAGCCAGGCAGCACTGGCAGTCAATAACGCAAAAAATTTCAACCTTAGAGCAGGACTTACGCTCTTTAAGAACTGAGCTTTCTACTAAAGAACGAGAACTTATTGAGCAGGGTGATCATATCGACAAGCGGTCAGCGCTTATGAATTCGATTAACCACATACGAGCCAAAGAGTTTCAGCTGCAAAATGAGCTGTATCGATTGCAGAGTGATGAACGTTGGGCGAGGGAGGAATATGACGTTATTCGCCTTCGAAACACGAGATAAGTGTTCCTGTGGTTATTTTGTTATAGTATTTAAAACATCTGTCTGGATTGTTTCATACCTTTACTGGGGTATCATAGTTAATTGCAGAGAGTAACAAATTAAGTTTACCTTAACGCGGTTTGTCATTGACTTATCCCATAGATATAGCCTGAGTGGGTGAACTTTTGTAACGGTTGTAATGTTTTATTTGGCTAAATATGCATAAAAACAAAAAAATACTCGTTGTTGATGACGATACCGAAATTAGAACGTTATTACGAGAATACCTTGAGCGTTCAGGGTTTTCTGTGTTGGAAGCAGCTGATGGCGTATCACTGTTCGAGCAATTTCCCGCTGAAGACATCGATATTGTTCTGTTAGATGTTATGTTACCTGGTGATGATGGTTTTACGCTGTGTCAGAAGATTCGCAAGGAGTCACTGGTGCCGATAATTATGTTAACGGCAAGTTCTGATGATGCGGATCGGATTGTTGGCTTGGAAATGGGGGCTGATGATTACATGGCCAAGCCATTTAACCCAAGAGAACTCTTAGCGCGAATCAAGGCTATCTTGCGCAGGGTTGAGACCCACCAACAGCCTGTCGAGGTAAAGCCTGCTGCTAACCCTCGTTATTACAAGTTTGCAGGGTGGACTTTGGATACTACCAGCAGACAGTTAGTGCGAGAAGGTGAACAGCAGTACCCATTGACAGGGGCAGACTTTGCTTTGTTGATGCTGTTTCTAGAGCACCCTCAACGTATTCTTAAGCGCGATGAAATCTCTGACCTGACCCGAGGTAGAGAGTCTAGTCCTTTTGATCGATCAATTGATGTTCATGTCAGTCGGCTTAGACATCGGCTTGGTGACGATGGTAAAAATCCTCAAATAATCAAAACCGTTCGTGGGGCAGGTTATGTGCTTGCAGTAGAAGTCAGTGTTGCGGATGAGTTGGATTAGACGTTTTTGGCCAAAATCGTTAGTTGGGCGTTTAGCCAGTGTGCTTGTGCTGGCCATTGCGGCAGTGCAACTTATTAGTAGCGTCATTTGGATGACTCAGGCTCGCTTTGCTGAAGAGCAGGAGGTCAGCCGAATGGCTGAGCATATGGCATTGAGCATGGCGTCGACAGTAAAGTTTTTTAATTCTCTTCCAGTCAAATACCGGCATATCGTTCTTGATCAGTTGCGTAATATGGGAGGAAGCCGTTTTTTTGTAAGTATTAATAAAGAACTCATTTTAATTAATGATTATCCAGAAAAACGGATACATCATATTGTGATTAGTGAGTTCAATAAAGTGCTCAGAAAAGAGCTAGGTAAAAATCAGCGCATAATCGTTAAATTTTCTGATCCAGATACCCTTCATGTGTTTAATAATGATGTTTTACTGACAGATTTACCACCCCGTTGGACACACCATAGCTTGCTTATGAAACCTTTATCGCCGCCTATTCTGGTGACGCAAATTCAGGTCGCAGAAAATGAATGGCTATATGTGGCTGCTTTAATACCTCATCCTTCATTTATTTCTGAGCGAGAGTTTTTATCCACAGAGCGTTTGATTTTTTTAGGCTTGATGCTTGTTGTTTTGCTTCTGGTGTCGTTTTGGGTCGTGACTTGGCTGGCTAAACCTTTAGAGAGACTGTCGAAAGCTGCAGAAGAGCTTGGTCGAGATCTTGAACAGCCACCTTTACCTGAAGAGGGTAGTCAGGAAATGGTGAAGGCGGCAAAAGCTTTTAATGCAATGCAGTATCGTTTACAGCGATATATTGATGATCGAGCTCGATTATTTGCAACTATTTCTCATGATTTAAAAACACCGATAACGCGAATGCGCTTGCGAGCAGAAATGTTAGCGGATGATATGCAGCGCGAACGATTTTGTCAGGATTTAGCTGATTTGGACCTGATGGTAAAGGGGGCTTTACAGTGTGTGAAAGACACTGATATCCATGAAAATCAGGTACCTATTGACATCATGGCGATGTTAAGGCGCTTAAAAGATGATGCTTCGATGGCAGGCCATGAGGTTAGTTTAATCGGTAATAACTGTAAGATGTTTATCGGTAAACCTTTAGCGATTAAACGAGCGCTGACAAATTTATTGGATAATGCTATCGCCTATGGGAAACGAGCCGAAGTTTCAATTATTGACTCTCCACAAAAATTAGTCATCACTATCCGTGACTTCGGGCCAGGATTACAACAAGGCGATTTAGAAAAGGTGTTTGAGCCTTATTATCGTAGTCAGGGAAATGTCTCTAAGTCTGGCATTAGAGGGTTGGGCCTAGGCATTGTTCGCAGTATTGCACGTGCGCATGGTGGGGAAATTATTTTAAAAAATCACCCTGAAGGTGGGTTAATTGCTGAACTAACGCTACCTCGACAATAAAAGTCCATATTTTTTTAGGTTATGCTCACTTCCCCTCTTAATTAACGTTTTATAGCCTAGAAATATATAAAAGAAAATTAACTGAGATGTAAGCTATGACTTATTGGCTAAAGTCCACCACAGTTTCATTATTAATGTTATTTGCTCAAAAAATTTGGGCAACAACAGAAGTTGAAATTTTGCACTGGTGGACTTCAGCAGGAGAGGTACGTGCTGTCAACGAACTTAAGGCCGCTATGGCAAGTGTTGGCTATCAGTGGATAGACTCAAGCGTGAGAGGAGGTGGTGGAGAGACGGCAATGACCGTTTTAAAGTCTCGGGTGTTAGCGGCTAACCCACCACTTGCAGCACAAATAAAAGGGAAAGAAATTCAAGAATGGGCCAGACTGGGTTTTTTATCTAATTTATCCTCTGTAAGCCAGGAACAACGTTGGTCATCGCGTCTGCCTGCGTTTGTCACTGAAATAATGCAGCATAATGGCAAGTTTGTAGCAGTCCCTTTTAATATTCACAAAGTCAATTGGATTTGGCTAAATAAGGATGTGTTCCGAAAATATAATCTTCCTGTGCCTACCTCTTGGACCATGCTGAATGAGGTTGCTACCAAGCTGCAGGCTAAAGGCGTTACACCCATTGCGTTGAGTAATCAGGCGTGGCAGCAGGCTATTATTTTTGAAATAGTTGCGCTGGGTATTGGGGGTAATGAGTTTTACCGTAAAGCATTTGTAGAAAATGACATTGATACACTTGAAAGCCAGAAAATGATTCAAGTTTTAAAACAATTCAAGCGCTTGAGTGTTTATTATGATGATGAGGCGCAAGGCAGGGATTGGGATGCTGCCACTGAGATGGTGATTGAAGGCCGTGCAGCAATGCAAATAATGGGGGATTGGACAAAAGGTGAATTTTTGGCTGCAGGAAAAGTAGCAGGGGTGGATTTTGCGTGTATTCCAGCTCCAGGTACACAAGATAGCTTTATCTATAATATCGATAGCTTTGTGATGTTTGATGTTCAAAATGCAGAAAAGCAAAAGGCGCAAATAGAGTTAGCAAAAATCATTATGACTCCTGACTTTCAGAAAGCGTTTAATTTGCGTAAAGGCTCTATTCCTGTTCGTAATGATGTTCCACTCGATCAGTTTGATGAGTGTGCGCAACTTTCACATCAGTCACTGACTGCTGCGGCTAAAAATGGAAATTTACTACCAAGTTATACCCAGTATATGGCGACAACATCAGACACAGGGGGTGCTATATACGAAGTGATAACAGCTTTTTTTAAAGACCCCAGTATGACACCTGAAACAGCGGCGCATCGGTTGGTAGCGGTAGTAAAAGCCGCTATGGGGAATTAAAACTGTCCAGGCTTTTTCGAATCTGAAGCTTTTTAAAAAGGACAGGGACTCAATGGTCCCTGTAAAGTCCACAGGACTGAATAACAGCCTTGCACTTGGGAGAAATGGGATGCTCAGCATCCCAGAAGTAATATGGCAAGCATATACTTCAAAAAAACAATTACGTTTTATATCCTCACGGATATAAGTGTCATGCCGTCATTCACAAGGTTGTGAATAACATTAGTCAACACACAATACTTTAAGTGTATTGGTTCCACCTTGAGAGTGGGCGCGGTCACCTTTAGTGATGATAATTAAATCACCAGTGCTTACATGACCTGCATTTTTGAGTGCCTGAATGGCATGACGGTTAACTTCTTTACCTGGGATAGTGTCAGTTTCAAATGGAATTGGCATTACACCACGGTAAAGGGCAACACGGTTTTGCGTATCTTTATGCCGAGAAAAGGCAAACACTGGAATAGATGAGCGAATTCGAGACATCAACAGTGGCGTTGCCCCTGACTCAGTCATACAAATAATCGCTTTTACACCTTGCAGATGGTTAGCTGTGTACATTGCTGCGAGTGCAATGGACTCATCAATATTCTGGAAGGGTTCATCCAGGCGGTGTTTTGAACGGTGTGCTGCAGGGTGTAACTCAGCACCTACACAAACACTAGCCATTGCTTCAACAGTTTGCACTGGGTATTTACCAGCAGCTGTTTCAGCAGACAGCATAACTGCATCTGTTCCATCCAAAACGGCATTAGCGACGTCAGAAACTTCAGCACGGGTTGGCATTGGGCTAGTGATCATTGACTCCATCATTTGAGTCGCAGTGATAACCACGCGATCCAAACTTCTGGCACGATCAATAATGTGCTTTTGCACAGCAACTAGTGTTGCATTGCCAATTTCAACACCTAAGTCACCACGAGCGACCATTACCCCTTCAGAAGCACGAATAATAGAGTCGAGTACTTCATCATCAGCAACAGCTTCAGCGCGTTCAATTTTTGCAATCAAACCAGCTTTAGAGCCAGCCTCATGCAACAGTTGACGGGCTTCATCCATATCTTCAGCTGAGCGAGGGAAAGATACGGCTACATAGTCCACGCCAATTTGAGCAGCGACTTTGATATCGACTTTATCTTTCTCTGTAAGGGCTTTGGCGGATAAGCCACCACCTTGACGGTTGATACCTTTGTTGTTGGAGAGAGGACCACCAATCAGTACTTCTGTAATAACTTCGTGCTCAGTAACACCCGTAACACGAAGCTCAACGCGGCCATCATCAAGTAATAAGATATCACCTGGACGTGAGTCAGCAATAAGTGCTTCATAGTCAATACCAACACGCTCACTATCTCCAGCATTTTTATCTAGAGACTTATCAAGAATGAACGTCTGGCCAACTTCCAGTTCAACTTTGCTTTCTTTGAATCGTGCAATACGAATCTTGGGACCTTGAAGGTCCCCAAGAATCGCCACGAAAGCATTTTGACGCTTAGCGGCTTCGCGGACTAGCTCAGCTCGCTTTTGATGGTCTTCTGGCTCGCCATGTGAGAAATTCAGGCGAACCACATTAACGCCCGCTTTGATCATTTTCTCTAATGTTGCTAAGTCATTAGAGGCAGGACCTAAGGTGGCTACGATTTTAGTTCTACGAATGCTTCCCATGGCTTATGCTCCTACGCTTATGCAGGTGCATTAATTAAAGCAATGGTGTTGTCTAGCATACGATTTGAGAAGCCCCACTCGTTATCGTACCAGGCCATAACTTTAACCAGGTTACCGTTAACGCGTGTTTGAGTCGCATCGAATGTAGAAGAAACAATGCTGTGGTTGAAGTCAATAGAAACCAGTTTTTCAACGTTGTAGGCTAAAACTGGAGAAGCATCAGATGCTTTCTTCATAATTTCGTTGATTTCTGCAACGCTAGTTTCACGCTTAGCAACAAAGTTAAGGTCTACAACAGATACGTTGATAGTGGGGACACGAACAGCCATACCGTCCAGCTTGCCATTAAGTTCTGGCAGTACTAAGCCTACTGCAGCAGCTGCACCAGTCTTAGTAGGGATCATAGACATGGTTGCTGCACGAGCACGATACATATCGCTGTGGTATACGTCAGATAGGTTCTGATCGTTAGTGTAAGCGTGGATCGTTGTCATCAAACCGCTGTCAATACCAACAGTATCGTTCAGAGCTTTAGCAACTGGTGCTAAACAGTTAGTGGTACATGAAGCGTTAGAAATGATTTCATGCGACTGGCGTAGTACGTCATCGTTAACACCATATACAACAGTAGCGTCAACGTTAGTGCCTGGTGCAGAGATGATGACTTTTTTAGCGCCTGCTGCAAGGTGAGCACTGGCTTTTTCACGGCTAGTGAAGATGCCTGTACATTCGTAAACAACGTCTACATTTAGAGAACCCCAGTCAAGCTTAGATGGGTCACGCTCTGAAGTAATACGGATTTCGTCACCATTGACAACCATTGTGCTGCCTTCAGTGCGAACTTCGCCTTGGAAGCGGCCATGTACGGTGTCATAACGAGTTAAGTGAGCGTTGATTTCAGCATCACCCAAATCGTTGATAGCAACAACCTGAATACGATCGCGGTAGCCGTTCTCATAAAGAGCACGAAGTACGTTGCGACCAATACGACCGTAACCGTTAATAGCAACACGAATGGTCATGGAAGAATCCTCCTACAAAGACTGCTATATTTTATTGGTAATATTACAAATAAAATGGGCTTTCGACAATAAAAACTACTGAGAAGTCCGTGTTAAATTATGTAATATTACCATTTGAAAACGTTATCTCACTATCGACTGATGAGGAAGCGTAATGCACCCTACAATCGCCAGCGTTACTCAACGGGTCATTGCCCGAAGTTCTGCAAGCCGTAAAGCCTACATTGAGCGAATGCAGCAAGTCGCAAAGCCGCGACCTCACCGATCCACACTCTCATGCGGAAACTTAGCTCATGGTTATGCGGCTTGCCAGCCGCAAGACAAACAAATTCTTAAGCTCGCTACGCAAGCTGATGTAGCTATAGTCTCAGCATATAATGATATGCTATCTGCGCATCAGCCGCTGGAAAAATACCCGGCTCTTATTAAAGAGACCATGCGAGAGCTGGGTTCCGTTGCACAGTTCGCTGGTGGTGTACCTGCGATGTGTGACGGTGTCACTCAAGGGCAACCAGGCATGGAGCTTAGCCTCTTCAGTCGAGATGTGATTGCCATGGCAACCGCTATCTCACTCTCTCACAACATGTTTGACGCCACCCTTTGTCTTGGTGTTTGCGATAAAATTGTGCCAGGGCTTTTGATTGGCGCATTAAGCTTTGGTCATCTGCCATGCATTTTTGTGCCAGCAGGACCAATGCCATCAGGATTACCAAACAAGGAGAAAGCCCGAGTGCGACAACTTTACGCAGAAGGTAAGGTTGGTCGTGAAGCGTTGCTTGAAGCGGAATCTGAATCTTACCATGCTCCTGGTACTTGCACATTTTATGGCACAGCTAATAGTAACCAGTTATTGATCGAGATCATGGGTTTGCATTTACCAGGTGCATCATTTGTAAACCCTGAGACGTCATTGCGTGATGAACTAACCCGAGAAGCGGCTCGTCAGGTCACACGAATAACTGCGCTCACAGAAAATTACACGCCTATATGGAAGGTTGTTTCAGAAAAATCAGTTATTAATGCAGTTGTTGCCTTGTTAGCAACAGGTGGTTCAACAAACCACACTATGCATATAGTGGCAATAGCTCGAGCTGCAGGTATACACATTACCTGGGATGACTTTGCTGAACTATCATCGGCTGTACCACTACTGACGCGAATCTATCCAAATGGACAGGCTGATATCAACCATTTCCAAGCGGCAGGTGGTATGGCATTTTTAATTCGTACGCTGTTACAAGCAGGCCTGCTTCATAATGATGTGGTCACTGTGGTCGGTGAAGGGTTGGAAGCTTACACTCAAGAACCCGTTTTAAAAGATAATGCTCTAATTTGGCGCGCAGGGCCTGAGATATCACATGACCTTGAGGTGTTAAGACCAGTAAGTAAGCCTTTTAGTGCTGAAGGAGGTCTACGACTGCTGAAGGGTAATCTTGGGCGTGGTGTGATTAAAGTGTCTGCAGTTGCACAGGCGCATCAAGTGATTGAAGCACCAGCTATTATTTTTCATAGTCAGGAAGCAATGGCTGAAGCTTTTCAGCGAGGTGAGTTAAATAAGGATTGTATAGTAGTTGTTCGTTTTCAAGGGCCTCAGGCGACTGGGATGCCTGAATTACATAAACTGACGCCATTTCTTGGTGTTTTGCAAGACAAAGGTTTTAAAGTGGCACTTGTCACAGATGGTCGTATGTCTGGTGCTTCAGGAAAAGTGCCCGCGGCAATTCATGTGTATCCTGAAGCGGCACAAGGCGGGCCATTAGCCAAATTGAAAAATGGTGATACTGTCTGTGTAGATGCATTACAGGGAACGTTAACTGTTAAAGTTCCTGCAGAAGAGTGGCAACAACGTACACCAGTTGTTGCCGATTTATCTGATTTTCATCATGGCATGGGGCGAGAGTTATTTGCTCAAATGCGGCAAGTGGTTGGTGGTGCAGAACTTGGAGCGACAGTCTTTGATTTCGATAATGTAGGCAAATAATTTGTAGCCTTCACTTTGAGTAGATACTCACAGCGAAGGGTATAAAATAAAAAGGTCTGGCTTTACATTATTAAGCACATGACTGATGAATGAATGGAAGTGAGGAGGTAGTAGTGTCATCTCAAATTGCATTAGTGGGGGATATTGGAGGAACCAATGCCCGTTTCGCATTGTTTGATTTATCAACGCAATCGTTACAGCAGATTCAGGTTTTAGCTTGTAAAGACTATGCCAATATTGACCAGGCAATTTCTCACTACTTAAACCAACAGAGTGTTTCACCAGAACAAGCCTGCCTTGCTTTTGCCTGCCCGGTTCATAATGCCCAAGTGCGTATGACCAATAACCACTGGTATTTTGATAAGCAGACATTGAAGGCTGACCTAGGGTTAAAGCAGCTTCGTATAATTAATGATTTTACCGCGCTTGCCTTAGCATTGCCGGTGCTGTCGGAAAAAGACCTTTGCCAGGTTGGAGAGGGTGACTCTGTCAAAGATAAACCTAAGCTGGTCATGGGGCCTGGGACAGGCATGGGGATGGCAGGTTTGGTGAGAACTCAGCAAGGCTGGTTGCCAATCCCAACGGAAGGAGGGCATGTAGATTTTGCGCCTCGTAATGAATTAGAGGTTGAGGTTTGGCGCTATTTGCACAGATGTTTTGAACATGTTTCTGTTGAGCGAATACTGTCGGGTAGTGGCTTAGTTAATTTATATCAAGCGCTTGCGGCAGTATCGGGTCAAGAAATTTCAGTGGTAGACCCCTCATATATTACAACTGAGGGTTGTGAAGGCACAGATAAATTGGCTTGCCAGACACTGGAGATGTTTTCGGAGATTTTAGGCGCGGTGGCAGGCAATGCTGCGCTTACCATTGGTGCGTTAGGTGGTGTTTATATTGCTGGAGGGATCATTCCACGTTTTAAAGCGCACTTTATGAAGAGTGGTTTTAGAAATGCGTTTATTGATAAAGGCCGATTTCGAGATTACTTAAATGCTATTCCCTCATATTTAGTGCTTGCTGAATACCCTGGTTTATTAGGCGCTGCTCAGGGACTAGTTTCTTCTGAAAAATTAGGTTAGTAGTATCGATATGGCTTTGTTAAAAAGCTATTCCTTTTGCGAAGGGTATACAAAAGCAAAACTTTAAATTTATCAGATAAAAAAAACTCCGCAGAAAGCGGAGTTAAAATGCCAAGAGTAGTGTTATAAAACACTTGTCCTAGAGCAGTTTCCCATTACTGGGAAGGAGACACATTATTCAGAGGACAGCTGAATAATGATAAAAAGGTTATTCATTAGCTTTGCAGCAATGCCTGGATACTTAGCTTGCTAAGCTCAGTAATTCGTTGCCAGTCTTTATTGCGAACAGCATCACTTGGTACGACCCATGACCCACCAACACACATTACATTCGGTAAAGCGAGATACTCTCTGGCGTTGTTGGCATTAATCCCACCTGTGGGGCAAAAACATACATTACTAAAAGGGCCTGCCAGAGCTTTTAAAGCAGGCACTCCGCCTGCAGCGGCTGCTGGGAAAAACTTAAAGCGCTGATAGCCAAGTTGTAGTCCCTGCATAAGCTCAGATGGCGTTGCTATACCAGGTAGTAATGGAATTGTTGAATCAATGCCGGCAAGGAGTAGTTCGTGGGTTAAACCTGGACTTATTGCAAACTGAGCTCCCGCGTCAACTACTGCATTTAACATTGCCACTGAAGTGACAGTGCCTGCACCAACAAACGCTTCAGGCAGCGCTTTGCGAATGATGCTGATTGCATCCAGACCAGTTTGTGTTCTTAAGGTAACTTCCAGCGTTGAAATTCCACCATCAAGCAGAGCATTCGCTAGTGGTAGCGCTTCAGAAATATCATTAATGGTTATCACAGGCATAATCGGGGACTGTCGGCAGATTAAATCAATCTGCTGTGTCGCCTGCGTTGCCAGTGTTAAGTTTGACATGTTTGATCCTGAGCGCATGAGCTTAAGGGCTCCAATAAACAACAAAATTAATGGACGGATCCTGCAGAAAGGCACGAATGGGCATATCCGCTTGATTTTCAGCGGCTAACGCTTGCTGTAACGTAAGTAACTTGTCTTCCCCAACAATGTGTAAGATCACAAGCTTGGCATATGCCAGCACGGGGTATGTCAATGTAATACGCTGGTGAGGTGCTGTGATCGGTTGGCATGACAGACATAGTTTTGGCGTTGTTGGGTTGAGTCCTTCCTGCAAGGTAGGCGTATTAGGAAAGAGTGAAGCTGTATGTCCATCATTCCCCATCCCTAAAATAACCACATCAAAAGGCTGTGGCAGTTGCTTCAGTATTTTTGAGCAAGAATCTAGACCGCTATCGGCATCAACTGGAGGTGTTTTTAAGCCGTAAAATTTGGCAGTAGAAGCCTTTTTTTGTAATAAGTGTTTTTTAACTAGCTGAGCATTACTATCAGCATGGTGCTCATCAACCCAGCGCTCGTCTGCTAAGGTAACACTCACGTTGGCCCAATTCAGGTTGCACTCAGCAAGTGCATTAAACAGCGGAATGGGGGTGCTACCACCAGATACCACAAGTGTTGCCTGACTATGGCGCGTTAAACCTGATTGCAAGGTATCTGTGACGGTATCGGTCAAAGCAGCCACCAGCTTTTGACTATCATTAAAGCTAAGCAGGTGGTGCTTTAGTTTGGCTCTCACATCAGTGAGCAGTTGTTCAAGCAGAGTCTTCATGCCAGGACTTTCCATCACGGGTAATCATTGCTATTGAAGATACGGGGCCCCAAGAGCCAGCTGGGTATTTTTGCGGGCGTGTATTTTGGCTCTGCCATCCATTAATTATTTGATCACACCAGACCCAGGCATATTCAATTTCATCGCGACGCACAAATAAGTACTGGCTGCCTTGGATTACTTCCAAGAAGAGTCTTTCGTAAGCATCTGGAATACGCTGGGTATGGAATGTATCTGAAAAGTTAAGTTTGAGTGGGCCTGGCTTTAAGCGCATTCCTTTTTCAAGCCCTTGGTCTTTGGTCAGTACTTGAAGAGAAATACCTTCATCAGGCTGCAGTCTGATAATAAGTTTATTTTCTGCTATATCACGCTGTTCAGGGGCAAAAATATAATGAGGCGGCCTTTTAAAGTGAATGATGATTTGGGAAAGCTTTTCAGTCATTCGCTTTCCTGTTCTCAAATAAAAAGGCACATTTGCCCATCGCCAGTTACAAATTTGTGCTTTGATAGCTACAAATGTTTCGGTGCAACTTTGAGAGTCTTTACCTTCAGGCTCTTCTAGATAACCAGGAGCAAGCTGGCCTTGGACACTGCCAGCACAATACTGCCCTCTAATGACATCATGATTGAGGGAGTGAGTATCAATGGGCTTCAATGCCTTGAGGACTTTAACTTTCTCATCACGAATACTGTCAGCACTTAAATCATTGGGCGGGTCCATTGCAATTAAACACAGCAATTGCAGTAGGTGGTTTTGTACCATGTCACGCAACTGACCAGCTCGATCAAAGTATCCCCATCGGTGCTCAATGCCAATGGTTTCTGCCACAGTGATTTCAATATGATCAATATGATTATGATCCCATTGAGAGCCAAATAAGCTATTAGCAAAGCGTAATGCAATCAGGTTTTGAACCGTTTCTTTACCTAGGTAATGGTCTATTCGGTAAATCTGTTCTTCAGCAAAGTGCTGTGCTACTGCATCATTAATTTTTTTAGATGAAGCAAGGTCATATCCGATGGGTTTTTCCAGTACGATGCGTGTGTGGTTATCGATACAACCTGCGTTAGAAAGGTTTTGGCAAATTTCTCCATAGATAGCAGCAGGTGTCGCAAAGTAGCAAACTAAAGGGTTATTCGTTTCGCATAGTTTGTCATGTAATGTGTGGTAAGCACTGCCATCAGTAAAGTCGATTTCAATGTAAAAAAGCCTTGCAAGAAAACGAGCGAGAGCAATTTCGTCAATTTCATTCGGCGCGATAAATTTGCAGAGATGGATACGGACTGTTTCCAGAAAATTTTCTTGATCAATTGGGGATCTTGCTAAACCAAGCACTCTTAATTGTGGGGCTAAGAGATTTGCTTTATCGAGTTGATAAAGTGCAGGGAAAAGTTTCCGCAGGGCCAAGTCTCCTTGGGCGCCAAAAAGTGCTATATCACATTTTGTTTTGGCTACTGTGGGCATGTACCTAACCTACTTTGCGGTAACTTGTAATTTATATGTTGTTATAAAATTACAGGATTGATTGAATTTTAGTTTTTTGATGGTGTTTTTGCAAATTTTTTTGTAAAGTTTACTACATATTGGCATGTTGTGGTGTAATTACCCTATTGTGTTGATTGTTAAGTAGCTTAAGCATAGGCTTCAAGCTATCATAGCTGCATTCATATCCACTGCCTGGCAAAAGTAGATAGTGTTATATCCTTAATTATGCTGCAGTTCAGCAATGCGTGCTTATTTTGCTGAGCGTCTCATATGTATAGATAAGTGATTATGTTTGCTGTCGTTTGCGTGGTGGAGCATCTAGTATTTAGTAAATTAAACAAAATCTGTATTTACTTATGACCCTACCCAGTCAGTCATCCAACCTATTAGAGCGGATACGCGATAACCTTGAACAATTGAATCGTTCTGAGCGCAAAGTGGCTGATGTCATTTTGAAAGATCCGCAGTCTGCTACGCGTTATAGTATTGCTGCACTCGCACAAGCGGCAAGCGTTAGTGAGCCAACAGTTAATCGCTTTTGTCGCAGCTTTGATGCTAAAGGTTATCCGGATTTCAAATTGCAGTTAGCGCAAAGTTTGGCTAGCGGTACACCTTATGTTAGCCGTAGCGTTGAAATTGATGACACGGCTGAAGAATATACCCAGAAAATTTTTACAACGAATATGGCTTGTCTAGATGCTGCACGTCAGTCTATGGATGCGTCGGTAATAAATCGAGCTGTGGATTTTTTGATTCAAGCCAAGCAAATTAGCTTTTTAGGACTTGGTGCGTCAGGTCCAGTTGCGATGGATGCTCAGCATAAGTTTTTCCGCTTCAATATTCCCGTCATGGCTTATGATGATGTATTGATGATGCGAATGATGGCATCAGTAGCCAACACAGGTGATGTCATTGTTATCATTTCTTATACAGGTAGAACGCGAGAACTGGTTGAGATTGCTAAAATTGCACGTGAAAGTGGTGCAACTGTAATTGGTATTACGGCACCAAACTCTTATTTGGCTAAGGAATGCTCGTTAACAATTGATGTCATTGTTCAAGAAGATACCGATATATATATGCCGATGTCTTCTCGTATTATTCATTTAACGGTATTGGATGTGTTAGCAACAGGCGTGACGTTAAAGCGGGGTGTTGACTTTCAGAAGCACTTAAAACGAATCAAAGAGAGTTTACAAGCGAGTCGGTTGCCTGCTTCTCCACCAAAAAGCTGATATTTATAACTTTCGGTATGGTTATAAATATTAATTGTTGGACAACACGGTTAAGTTTTAAAAGAACACCCATCATATGATGGGTGTTCTTTTTTTGTCTTGCTTGACTATTGATCTATGACATTAAGTTCTACACGGCGATTCATAGCTCGGCCAGCTTCGGTACTATTACTGGTAATTGGTTTTTCTTCTCCATAGCCTACCGCTCTGAGGTTGTTACCATTAACTCCACGGGAAACGAGGAAGTTACGAACAGCTTCAGCGCGGCGCTGTGAAAGACGCATATTGTAGCGATTACTGCCTACATTATCCGTATGTCCAGATACTTCTAATTTGGTATTTTTGTGTAGGCGGAGTTTTTCGGCAACTTTTGATAGATACTCATGAGATGTACCAGTTAACCGGGCAGAATTAAACTCAAACTGAACACCTTTAAGTGCTAGTGCCTCGGAGCAACCAATAGCATTAACTTGTACTCCAGGAGGTGTATTTGGACAATGATCTTTCATATTAGCTACGCCATCATTGTCTGAGTCTAATGTACAACCTCTGTTGTCAACTTGAGTATTTAAAGGTGTATTTGGACACTGGTCACGATAATCTGGAACACCATCATTATCTGAATCTACTGGACAACCGTTGTAGTCTACTTTAACGCCACGTGGTGTTGCTGGGCATTTATCTTTACTGTCAACGACGCCATCATCGTCTGTATCATGCTCAATCATTGAGCAGAAAAATCCCCCTAATAATGCACCACCTAGTGCTCCAACGGCAGCGGCCTCGCCATCATCTGCAGATGATCCAGCAACAGCTCCCAGGCCACCACCTACTAATGCACAATTACGCCAATCTTCGTGCCATGGGCCATTTGTTGCACAGCCAGTTAGAAATATAGGTAAAAAAACAAAGAGTCCTAGCGTCCTGCTTTTTACGGATGGTTTCATTTTTTTCTCCATTATTATCATGGTTTCAGCTATCTGGGTTCTTGACCAGTATAGATAAGGTTTATTAGTTTGCCGCAATAACGTGACACTTACATTAGTATTATGTAGGTTCAGTGGTTAACGTGTGATTACTACCCCGTGCCAAAAGGCAATATAATGTTTAATTTTTTTTGCTGCAGGCTTAGGGTCAGGATATGACCAGGCAGCATCTTCGTTTATTTTATCTTCAACTTTTATGTGAAAATAGTGGGCTACTCCTTTCCATGGACAGTCTGTTTGTGTGTGACTTACAGTAAAAAAACCAGTTTTAATGGATGAAGGTGGGAAATAATGGTTGCCTTCAACAATGATTGTTTCATTACTTTCTGCCAGTGTAGCACCATTCCACACAGCTTTCATAAGTTAGCTCCCACCCATTTAATACATAATATACTCTACCTGAGGTATGCCATTTATTGTAAAAGTAGACTAACGCTTTAAGCTGAATTCAGGTTTAAATATGAGAGTATCTCTAAAAATAGTGACTTTCTTGCAAGAGCAAGGAAGCATTGCACATAGGGTCACAGTGTATAAGGAAGACATGATGATCAGAGTGCAGTGCTGACCCAGCTATCACGAAAAAGTGCATTTTAGAGGTGTCCATAAGTTATTTTTAAAACTGAGTTTCAAACAGTTAAACCCTCATTTTGGGATTTAAGCTGTGTTACTGTATAGTGAATATGCTTGTTTGGATATTGACAAGCTGTAAAGAGCATATGCTTTTATAATATGAAATATAATCATAATAATATTGAAAATTGGGACAGCTCAACCAAAAGGGATCAAGCAGTGTGGATGAATGATGTTAAATATCGCTCTATTTTAACCTCCAAGTGGCCAATAAGTCGTTATATAAGCTTATGGTTTTCAATAAGTGTCATCGGTTATTCATTTTTACCACTTTTATTATTATTTACAGTAGGGAATGGATTTACGACGGATTTAGTAAGTTTAACTTTTTTTGAGTGGCTGAGCAGCTTTGGGGAACATTCAGGTCATTTTGCATTATCGTGGGTCGCTTTATTGTGTGCTCTATTGATGTGTTCATTTGTGTGCCTTCTTGCTTCACTGGAGAATGTTACGACAATATTTATTCTTGCTTTAGCCGTTGTTTGTGTAGCGATTGTTGATGTTTTTTTTGATTACCAGGTATCATTACTCCATGGTCAGCTAACAGATAAACTCTTTAACATTGCTTGGACTATTGGGAAAATACATGCGCTATCTATCATCATTGTTGCTTCGATTATAATTAAGTGGCAGTTGTATGCTCGAAGACAATGGTTGATTGTATTGCTCTATGCTCTATTTGCTACTTATATTGGTTTTATTCTGCAACAGAGGTATTTGACATCGACAAGAGCGATAACAGATGCTGAAGCAGGGACTGCTGTACTCAATATCGTTATAGAATTAGCACCCGTTATTATGTGTGTTATAGGTGGTGTTCTTTTAATAAACTTTGTCAGAGAGCGTAAGCGCAGCTTTTTTGTACAAAGTGTACTTTTATTTCTTTTTCCTATTTTTTCTGCACAGTTACATATTGCTTTTGGGAGTGTGGTTTCTTACCACCAACACCATGTGATAGCAAAAATTTTGACTGCAACGGCATTTGTAATCCCATTAATAGGTGCTTTCTTGGAAGTGATATTTAAAATGCAAATTTTTAAAAAAATGCTTGCAGATAAAAATAAAGAAAATATACATCTTTGGCAGTCGAATAAAAAATTACAAAGGTCCAAGTCCCAACTTAACTCAATGTGCCAATCAGTAAAAGAGTGTCAAAAAAGTGAAGCAGGACTACTTGTTAACCTTGGCTTAGAAATGAAAGAGCCAGTTAATAACATAATGGCAATGACCTCTTTGTTGCAAGCAAATAAACTGGAAGAACTAGAAAGATTATCTGTCAAGGCTATTTATTCGGCTAGCGAAAAGTTATATAGGCTCGCTTCCGAAGTAACTGATTATGGTAAAATCAAATCAGGTCAAATTAATATTAATTATGTTGAGTTTGACTTTTACCAAGTTATTGAAATGGTTGCAGACCAATTGACTTATAGGATTAATGAACAGCCTGTATCTGTTTCGATTGTATATGCTGATGATATTCCTGGGCCAGTTAAAGGTGACTTTAAGAGAATTCAACAGGTCATCTATAATTTAGCCATTGCACTACATAGCCTTAGGAAGCATAGAGAAATTTGTATTAATACACAATTGATCAGTCAGCAAATTGATTGTGTCACATTATTAGTCAAAGTTTGCAGTCCAAAACAGACTAAAGAGGACATGAAATGTATTGGAATGCAAATGACAAATCTCTACTTGGCGGTTGCAAGTGAATTAGTGAAACAATTGCATGGGGAGCTGACAGAAACAAAATATGGTGAAGTTGCTGTTAGGCTTTGTTTGCCATTGGCACCAGGTGTACCTATTAAAGTAAGAAATAAGGTTGATTTACAAGGCGTCCGTGTCTTGATTGTTGATGATGTTACAGAGAACTGTGAGTTGTTAGAGCGTTTACTAAATAGATGGGGTATGGTTTGTGATATTGCTAGAACAGCGACAGAAGCATTAGAAAAAATAACTCAGCAGGCGCTAGGTAAACACCCCTATGATATTGCGCTGTTGGATTATAAAATGCCGGCAATGGATGGCGAAATGTTGGGTAGAGGTATTAAAAATGATCCTGTTATTGCAAAAACTAAATTGGTTATGCTAACTACGGCAGACTATCAGCGTAATATTGAAGACCTTAAAAGAGCAGGATTTTCTGGGTATTTACTAAAACCAGCACGTTCACGCTTATTGCTCCAGTTATTGGGTAAAGTGCTGTTATCAGAGCCTGATGTGTTGGTAACACGTGAAATGTTAAATGATGGGTCAGAAACAGTGTTGATTAACTCAGGCCATCAGCCAGGAAATATCAATATTTTAGTAGCTGAAGATAGCTATTCACATCAATTAGTTATCAAAACACTGCTAAAAAAACTTGGGTGTAATGTAACTGCTGTTGATTGTAAGGAACAGTTGATACAGCAGGCACGTCAATTTAATTACGATATCATTATGTTGGATATATTATTAAAGTCCAAAAGTACTGTGCCAATGGTGGATGAGTTAAAACGGTTATTCTCTCAGGATGTACCCGTTGTTGGTTTAGTACCTAGTGACCGTCAACAAGAGCTTATTGTTAATAATGAATTATACGATGATATTATTTATAAGCCTTATTCTCAGAATGTTCTAGTGAATATACTTAATCACTGGTGTAGTGAGAAATTTTCTACGATTCAATAAGTGAGTCATTAATCGCGCGCCATAGAATATCGAAATGCGAAACGATATTCTATGGCGCGTGGTTATAACCTGTTAACTGAGGCTAACATTAAAAAGATTTTATCTCATCAATAACCATATCTTTTCGGGATTTCACTTCTATAAATACACGCTTAACAAGTGGGTACTGAGTTTTAATTTGGCAGTCAAGGTGGGCAATGGTTTTTTCTACGATGCCCGCGGGTGTTTGATCTTCAAAGTCTAAACTAATCGTTGCAAGGATAAAATTTGGTCCCATATGCATAGTAGCAATTTCATTAACATGCTCTACGTTGGGCTGGTTTACGAGTAATTCACGTATACCTCGACGAGTTGCAGGTTTTGCACTCTCACCGATTAACAGGCTCTTGGTCTCATACGCTAACCAGGCCGCTGTACCTGCTAATATACAGCCAATCAAAATAGAGGCAATACCATCATAAACTGGATTACCTGTAAGGTGTCCTAGGGCAATTCCGATAAAGGCTATGATCAGACCAAGCATTGCTGCACTGTCTTCGAATAAAACGACAAAAACGGAAGGGTCCTTAGCTTGGTGTACTGCTTTAAAAAGTGAGTTATTGCCTCGGGTATGTTTAAACTCTTTCCAAGCCATATACCACGCTACACCTTCAAATATCAGTGCTAGGGTTAACACGATATAGTTGACCGATACATTTTCGAGTGGGCTTGGGTTCATTAAATGATGAATACCCTCATAAATAGATATACCTGCTCCTACCGCAAAAATTAAAATTGCAACGACAAAACTCCAAAAATAGATTTCTTTTCCATGTCCAAATGGAAAGTCTTCACTGGCAGGTTTTTCTGCTTGTTTGAGACCAAAAAGCAAAAGTACTTGATTGCCGCTATCCACCACAGAGTGAATGGCTTCAGAGAACATGGCAGAGCTGCCAGTCATTACTGAGGCAACAAACTTAGTGATTGCTACAAGTCCATTACCGATTAGCGCTGCGATGATGACCTTTTTGGACCCTGATGCCATTTAAACTTCTCCGTTACATGAGGTTGAGGAGGTCGATAATAAAAAGTCATTTGTAAAAATCAATTCGAATAACGAATGAATTTGCGAATAGTCATGTTTATTAATGCTCATTGCGTGATGTTATGCAAAGAAATGACTACTTTGCTATGAAACGTTAGTTTGATAACGCACTTTATCATTGAGTGGGGGATGGGCATTTTAACTATTACAGCTATTGTTCACCTTCTTAGCTAACCGTGTTGAAATCACTAAAAAGCGCGGTTATCAGCGTCGTTGTCACTTATATGTTTCGTGTAAACTTCTATCTTGAGTCTATTTTTATTTGCAACATTAATAGATATGGATAAAGCTAAAATAATAGTGGTTAATTAAAGGTTGGTTATGAATTCCAACACACTGTCGCTGCATTCCTTTTCGTTTAACTCGGATGAGCACGAAGTATTAGCGCAAAACGCTAAAGTAGGAACATGGTTGTATCTGTTAATATGGGTAGCAATTGTATTGTGGGGTAATTTACTGCAACACGTGCCTTTACTTACCTCGCTGATGACTGTTTGCCTAGTGTTATTAGCTTCTGTCCGCTTTTCTTTAGTTCATAATTTTGCTCGTTGGTATCTTCACTACCCGCTGGCATGGGTATGTGGGGTCTATTGCTGTATTTTATTTAGTGGGTTGTTGTGGGGAGGGATGACTGCAATTGCGCTATCCAGCCATGCCTTTCAAAGCTTGGCTGTGGCACTATTAGCCGCGACAGCTGGATTTATTTCTGCAAGTTGTGTGCTCTATACGTTTAGTGGTTTGCTGACCATGGGTTATCAAACCTGCTTGTTATTTCCTCCCTTGGTGGCACTTTGGCTTCAAGGCGGAGAAACGAATTATTGGCTGTCTGGCTTGTTGCTGGCGTACTGGTTAGGAATGGTGGCTATTTTCTGGATTCAGCATAAACAATATCGCCTGTTAAGCCATCAACAACATGCGCCTCAATATACAGAAAAACAACTTTGTTTGACCGAAACTCATCCTGTGACAGGATGGATTAGTCATGAGCACTTGTCAGGTGTTGTTAATGCTGAAGTTAAGCGAAGTTCCCGAAGCGGAGCACCATTAGCACTTCTCAAGCTCATGGTAACTCCTCATGACAGACGAAAGTTTGATAAAGATGAGGTCGAGTCTATCCATACTGAGCTGGCTGGAGTGTTAAATAGCATAATCACGCGAGCCAGCGACTGGATTTTTTATGATGATGCGGGAAATGTTTTTATGTTACTGCCAGAGACTCCTGCCGCAGCAGCGTGTCATATTGCAGATAAAATGATTAACCAGATGCCTAAACCACTCAACCAACGTTACTTGTTCAGCATTGGGGTGCTTGCGGGAAGTGTTTCCTGGCCAGTCTCAAGTAAAGTTTTACTGCAACGCTTAGCAAGTGTAACTAATGATGTCTACAAAAATAATCAGACGGTAGCCTTTTCAACCATCACCTGATAGTGTTCGTTTTTTTCTTCTAGTCTGTTTTCGCTTGAGAGATCCTCTATGCAGGTTGCTATGATTGCTGCTTTGGCAGCAAATCGTGTTATTGGAATCAATGGTAAGCTTCCTTGGTACATTCCAGGAGAGCTTAAGTACTTCAAGCATGTCACAATGGGAAAACCTATCATAATGGGGCGTAAAACATTCGTGTCATTGGGGCGCCCATTACCAGGTCGAAGTAATATTGTGATCACTCGCGATCAAGAGTACCAGCATGAGGGAGTCCAGGTTGCTCACAGCTTAGAAGAAGCGTTATCACTTGCAGAAAACATTGCTTTTATTAATGGCGTTGATGAAGTAGTGATTATTGGCGGAGGGGAAATTTATCGTCAGGCATTACCAAAGTCGACACGACTTTACTTAACCCAAATCCACAAAGAGTTTACGGGGGATGCTGTTTTTCCTGAGTGGTCTGAAGATGAGTGGAAAATGCTGAGTGAGCAAGCCAATCACTATGAGCCTCAGGCACTAGATTACAGCTATCAGGTATGGCAGCGGATCACAGCGGAATAACTATTCTATTCATGGTGAACTGTAACTGGCTAGATGTGATTAACGCGTTTGCTGAAGGTTTAAAACATGGGCCTCTTGGAGAGACCCGTGATAGATTGTTGTTTTCGTTATAGATAGTTGCTTTATAACTTAGTTAACGCCGATTGAGGCGGTCTAAACTGCGAACGCCCCCTTTATCTGCACTGGTGGCTAATGCAGCATACGCTTTAAGTGCTGTTGATACTCGGCGCTTACGAGGTGTCGCCGGTTGCCAGGCACTTGGCCCTTGCTCTTCCATAGCGGTGCGGCGCGCATCAAGTGTTGCACTGTCAACTTGAAGCGATATAACTCGGTTAGGGATATCAATCAGAATCTTGTCACCCTCTTCAACCAAGGCAATGGCTCCACCTTCAGCAGCTTCAGGTGATACATGACCAATCGATAATCCTGAGGTACCACCAGAGAACCGGCCATCAGTCAGCAGTGCACACTGTTTACCTAAACCTTTTGATTTGAGATAGCTGGTTGGATACAGCATTTCCTGCATACCTGGTCCGCCTTGAGGACCCTCATAGCGAATGATAACCACATCGCCTGCCTGTACTTGATCTTCCAAAATACCTTTAACCGCAGCATCCTGGCTTTCAAATATCCGTGCTTGGCCTTCAAATACCCAAATACTGGGATCAACGCCTGCTGTTTTAACAATACAGCCATTTTCAGCAATGTTACCAAAGAGAACGGCAAGTCCACCTTCTTGGCTGAAGGCATGCTCTACACTACGAATGCAGCCATGTTGACGATCAAGGTCTAGAGAATCCCAGCGACAAGACTGACTGAAGGCTTGTTGAGTCGGAATACCTGCAGGTCCCGCTAAATAAAAGGTATGCACTTCAGGAGACTGAGTTCGTTTGATATCCCACTGGTTGATGGCATCTCCTAGGGTAGGCGAGTGCACTGTAGCAACATTGGCATGCAACAACCCACCCTTTTCCAGCTCACCTAAAATTGCCATGATACCTCCTGCACGGTGAACATCTTCAATGTGATAATCAGGGGTAGAAGGGGCCACCTTACATAAATGGGGAACCTTACGTGAGAGCCGGTCAATATCAGTCATGGTAAAGTCGACTTCAGCTTCCTGGGCAGCGGCAAGCAAGTGAAGAATGGTATTGGTTGAACCACCCATGGCGATATCCAGTGTCATGGCATTTTCGAAAGCTTTTTTAGTGGCGATTTGGCGAGGAAGAAAGCGTTCTTCATTTTGCTCATAATAGCGCTTGGTAATCTCAACAATAAGTTGTCCCGCTCGTTTAAAAAGCTGCTCCCTGTCAGCATGGGTTGCAAGTGTTGTTCCATTGCCTGGTAACGAGAGGCCAAGCGCTTCCGTCAAACAGTTCATTGAGTTGGCGGTAAACATGCCAGAACAAGATCCACAAGTGGGACAGGCACTCCGTTCGTAAGCTTCGGCTTGCTCATCCGTTATTGTTGGGTCGGCAGCAGCTACCATCGCATCAACTAAATCGAGTTTAATGATTTTGTCGGCTAATTTAGTTTTTCCTGCCTCCATTGGACCACCAGAAACAAAAACTACGGGGATATTGAGGCGAAGCGCTGCCATTAACATACCGGGAGTGATTTTGTCGCAGTTTGAGATACAGACAAGCGCGTCTGCACAATGTGCATTGCACATGTACTCAACAGAGTCGGCAATAATTTCCCGAGAAGGCAGGCTGTACAGCATACCATCATGGCCCATAGCAATGCCGTCATCGACAGCGATGGTATTAAACTCTTTAGCTACACCACCTGCTTTCTCTATTTCTTGGGCAACAAGCTGACCAAGGTCTTTAAGGTGGACATGGCCAGGCACAAATTGAGTAAAAGAGTTTGCAATAGCAATAATGGGCTTGTTGAAGTCATCATCTTTCATTCCTGTGGCGCGCCACAAGGCACGGGCGCCAGCCATGTTACGTCCATGGGTTGACGTTTTGGAACGATAAACAGGCATTGGGTATACACTCCTACACAACACAGATAATTATTTAGATTTATATGGCCAGTTTACGCAACTGTGCAGTGTGAATAAAGTACTGAGTGACTGGTTGGTTTAGTAAGGCTGTTCTGAGCAAGAACCAAGTCTAGCTTAAACATATAAAAGGACGATAACAAAAGTCCTGACTATTGCTCTTTAAGGATCCTTTGCTTAAATAAAAGTGAGTTGAGTAAATGTACAACTTCTTATGTTAGAGGCATTTATAAAAGGAAGTGTGAGCGATAGCCTTTGCTTGACGGTTAAAAAGTAAACGACTGTTGCTGCTTTAACACGATACGGTATCTTGCTAAGATGCGATTTTAACGTTTTTATTGCTAAAAAATGACACAGAAATATATCCGAAGAGTTTGACTGTTATAGTGTAAGGTGAGTTTTACTTACGTCGTAGTGAGAGGGTGTAGAAACATTCAAAGTCCGTTTTTTACATGAAAAGGTTTGTGTTATTGCAGCTTTTTGTCAATGCTTTAGATAGGGCATAAGTTGAACTCTTTACATGGGACACGGGTTAGAGTCTCCGTATGGATCAGGTAAATTAAATAATCCTTTTTGCTGAAAGTAATGCATAACAAACAGAGCTTGATTTGGTTAATTAATAAGCATCCGTACCTCATGTTTGTTGAACATGTGTCAATACTAGGTTTTATTTGGGGAATACTTAACAATGGGTAAGAAAATTGGTCTCTTAATCGGTATAGTTATTGCGGTTATCGTGGGGGCTAAGCTTTATGTAGAGTACACCGTCAAGAAAAATGTTGATAAGTTTATTAGTGTGTTATCTCCTTATGTCCAAGTACATTACAAGGATGTATCTACAACAGTTGATGGTGAAATCGCAATTAATGATATTAAGCTTTATCCTTATGAGGAAAAACAGACATATACAATTGAAAAAGCGCTCTTAAAACTGCCTTCCATTTGGGACTTTCTGAACCTTGATTTAGCAAACTCAAAAAAAATACCTGAGTCGTTGACATTGGCACTGCAGGGTATTTCGCTACCGCTGAATGAAGAGCTGATAGAAGAATTCTTTCCAAGTCAGGCTGACGTCACTGATGAAGTGTTGAATATTGATAACAAAGCACTGCGGAAAATGGGTTATAACATAATGACCATGGATGTCAGTGCCAGTTATAATTATGAGCAGATCAATCAAGCGTTAAAGTTTAATGCTAAAGTATCTACACGAAATTTTTTCAGTTTTGAGTTTGCAACTAAGCTTGCCAACTTACCCAACCTGACTCCTCAACAGTTCATGTTTATTGAACCTGAGCTGCAAAGTGTCCGATTTACTTATCGAGATGATTCTTTCAATAAGCGTTGGCTGAAATATTGTCAAGACACACATAACTTAAAGGAAAACGAGTGTATTGAGCACGTCGTTGCCTCATTTGATTACTACTTTGATGAGTTCCAGCTTAAGCTTTCTGAGCCTTTTAATAAGCGCTTTACAGATTTTATGAAAAACTCCGGGGTATTGAATTTTGATATTGATATTGATGATGGCGCCGACTTACGTTCCTTAGACTTTATGCAGGGATTAGAAATTCTGGTTTTCAAAGATGTTCTTGTTTCGGTAAACAATGAATACATTCAGCCTCTTTTTGTCAGGTCATCAAGTACCAGTACATCAAGCAACAAAGCTGATGGAGAAGACGGTAAATCAACTTCCAGACCGTCAATATTATCAACCTCTGAAATTGAAGCTGAAGGGTATGAAATAGAAAAAGAAATAAAAAAGAGACTTGATAATGTAGAAGATGTTAAAAACTATATTGGTCGGAATGCCTACTTGAAATTAACAAATAATAAAAAGGTAGCCGGAACAATTATAGACGTTAGAAATAATCGAGTCATTCTTAAAACTTATACAGGATCGCAAAGTGCCACTCTACAGTATCAATTTAAAAAAATTAAGTATATTGATGTTGTAACACAAGACTATCGTGCTTACTGATAGTGATTAGAATAAACCGTGTAATGTGTATGCTTTAAGCTCTTAATGCTTGCTGGTAAGCCGCAGCAAGTTTGCTATCATATCGATTTTTAGCATAGGCAGGGCCATTATAACACTTGGCAAATTTTGCCCAGTCATGGTTTCGTAAAGCTTGTAACATAGATTTATGGGCTTGAATAAATGATACGAATGCCATTAACTGGGCTTCTTCACTATTACACATAGCTGCAACGAAGTCATTTACCGTTTTAAATCCTGCAAGCTGGTAATTAAAGCCCATGATTTGAAACTTTCCCCAAGAGGCTGATTTTAATGCTTCTGTTTCATTAAGTAGTTTAGCCTCAGCAAGTCTATCGTATTCCTTTAGGCCACCTTTATAGAGCTTAGGATTCCATTTTCGCGATGATAAATGGGGATAAGCTTCATCGTATTGATGTTGGGTTAACCGGCTAAATATATGGGCTTCAAATAATATTGCAGGTTTATCTTTAGCGATAAATGCTTTACCACAGCTCTCAACATCTGCTACTGCTTTTACCGCCGCTCGGTCTACATCGAGTTGATTCGCTGCGGTTTGATAATAGTCGGCATGATTTTCTGGAGAAGCTTTTATTTGTGTTTCTGAAGTATGTTTTGCTTTTATTGGGGTAATATTAACAGATGTCGTTTTTACGTTAGATACGTTAGTTTCTTGTTCATTAGTATCCGGAATTAAAAGCGTGTCACCGGCATAGATTAAGTCAGGGTTTTTGGCTAAGTGAGGGTTGGCTGCAATTAGCTGATATAATGACAGATTATATTTTTTGGCGATTGTGGTTAATGTATCACCACGCTTGATCAGGTATTGAGTTGTCATCTTGCTACCTAGCTATGGCTTATATGCTTAAGGGTAGCAAATTAAATCCTGAACAGTTTTGTTTTAGCGGATATAGATTGAAATGTTGAAAAGGTATGGAGTAACTCCATACCTTTTTCGCAGGGATTAATCTAGAGGTGATTATTGACCTGCTGACCAGTTAAACAGCTGTTCTACAATACTGGTTAGTGGCTGGTCATAGCGAGATACATAGTTAGCATAGGCTTTCCATTCGTTAGGAATAGACTGACCTTTTTGCCATGTGCCACCTGGGTTATACATGGACATTGCACGACCATCAGGTCCTGGAGTCCACAAGAAGTCAGGGTGACGATTGTTATACCATTCACCACCAACGATATTGCCTTGTGCATCTAACTCTAGGTCATAAGTATAACGAACCCGGGTTTTACCATCATAACGGGCAGAGTCAGTAGCGCGATGTGTTGCACTGGTTTCAACCATGTAGGTCATGCTCATTTGAACACCTACTACATAAGTAGCATTGCCACGATAGCTCTTAAACTTATCACGGCTGAAGTCAGCCAGTTTAATCATGGCATCTTTTGCATTATTAAATGCTTTCCCTGTTTCAGGGTTAAAGTAAGTGTAAGAGTATTGATAAACAGGTTGATTCCATACTTGGTAGTCATAAGTAGCATCAAGGATAAAGCTACGCTTACTTACACCAATTTGGTTGACCACAGACTGGTGCCAGCTACCTGGATTGTTATCAAAACATTGTTGATCTTTTACGCGACCATTTTCATCCTGATCTGGATTTTTGGTATTACAACGGCCACCAATAAAACGTGTTCTGGGTGATGCTTCTGCCCATAACAGTGTACCTAGTGCTTTAATGTCTGAAGGATAGAATTTAATATCTACACCATCAGCAGATTTTACCGTTACTGTGTCTTTGGGGCGAGGTAACATATAAGCGGCTGCAGCCCAACCATGACATAAGCCCATCCAGCGCTCAACACTACCATTGTTGTCAAAGTAACCTTTACCCATATCCCACATTGATTTTGTTAATGTGTAATTGCTATCGCCTACCAGCAAGTCATATTTTTCAGAAGGAGATAGGGCATCAATATTGCCATTATTTACGTAGTTTTGTGGTGGATTCGTTTGGTTAGCATATGTCCAGTAATCATACCAGTTATTTTGGTAACCTAAGCCTGGATCACCATAACGATCGCCCAGCGCACCTTTATATAAAGGCCAGTAAGTATCAGACCAAGGTTGCTCAGCTAATTTGGCTGAACGCAGTTTTTTAGCATCCATTGTGTGGATGTTTTTAATAAGTTGGCTGCCACTATCTACTAGTCGTGCAGGGTTATCATTGTATTGAATAGGTGAGCGTTTTTTACGGCTTTTTTTATCACTGGATGGTTGACGAATAATATCTGTTCTAAATAAATCTTTTTCTAAAACAAAGTCGTTAGACTCAATTTGTTCTTTAGTGAAAACTGAAGTTGGCTCTATTTTTTCACCGTCTAGATTGTATTTAGCAGGAACTTCATTCATGACCTCTTGAGTATTTTGATAGAAGCGATTTAAGTATTCGCTCACTGCTTTTTGTTCATCAACACTTACTGATGCACCCGCTTGGGTTGCAATGGCAAATGCGAGTAGAGATACAGGAAAAAGAGGTTGAGTTAGTTTCATTTCTACTTCCTTATATGAGTAACAAAAGATTGTTTAGCCCATTTCCACTTGACTTGGCTTGTTTAAAGTTAAGCTTATTTTTTTACTTTGTAGTATTTAATTGCTTAACTATTTATTCTTCAATGAATTTTCGAAATTATTATTTTAGGAATAACCTGTCGTATTAATTTGCAAAAAACCAACCTGGAATATTTGTAGAAAAAATACTCATGGGAGGGCTGCATTGGAGATAAACAAACCATTTCTGACAAATACATCTGTGTCAGAGACAAGTGATGTATTAATGTGGTGTGAATTATGTCACAAAGTGTAAATGGATAGCTAGTCTTTTTTTAAAGCTAAATTGATTGAAGTCATCTTCTGCATAGTTACTTATTGATTAAAGAAGGTTAGCTGGAATGCGTTAGAGGTGCCTATTAGATAAAGCTTATTATAACTAAGGATGGTGGGAGTGAAATTTATGCATCAATGATATAGGTGTCGTGTAGTGAGCAATACAGCAGCAATGGTCAAGGAGCATTTAACTGCTACTTCGGCTCTTTATTAGTATAGACGACCGATAGTGCAGTGTACTCAAAAAGTATGCCAAAAAATAATGCAAAAAAGTAAAATTAATTGGGAAAAAAGTGCATATTTATGAATTAGTTTAATACAACTTCCGTAGAGCTTGATTTTTGTATTTTTTATATGAATAAAGAATACACTACTTGATTGTTTAATTATCCTTCACTACTCATTTTTACCCCTCCCATTTATTGAGGGAATTGCAAGGGAGGGGATGGCTATTTTTTTATTTTAACTTTTTGACGAATACTTTCGAGTTTCTTTGGAAGTTGTAAAGGGCCTGCTTTTCCTCTGGAAGGTCTGCTACTTTTGCGGGCTGGAAGCCTCTTTCTAGAAACCAGTGCGCTGTTCGAGTTGTAAGCACGAACAAATTTTTAATGCCGTGACTATTCGCATACTCTTCGCAAAAGGTAAGCAACTGATCACCATGCGATTGGCCTCGATAGTCAGAGTGAATGGCGAAACAGGCCAGTTCAGCGCTATCATCTGTAAAGGGATGGATGGAAGCACAGCCAATGGTCATTCCATCACGTTCTATTAGCATAAACTGATTAATTTCTCTTTCCAGCTGCTTTCTGGAACGGCGAACTAATATGCCTTGCTCTTCCAACGGTTCAATTAATTCTAATACACCACCAATGTCTTCTATTGAAGCTTGCCTAACTTCTTCATAACCGGCATGTGTAATCAGTGTACCTGAACCATCTCGTGTAAAGAGTTCCTGTAATAAGGCACCATCAATACTGTGACTAATAATATGGCTGCGTTTTACATTAGCTGCACAGGCTGCTAACGCTGATTGCATAAGTCGCAGAGCTTCTTCATTTTCTTGAGTTTGAATGACCTCTCTTGCTTTTGCAGGAGACATTGCTTTTAAGAGCTGTCCTGAATGAGTATAAATACCTTGTGCTTTGCCAAAAGCGATAAGTTTTTCAGCTTTTAAAGCTATTGCCGTTTGAGTGGCAACATCTTCTGCCGCTAAATTAAATACTTCGCCTGTCGGGGATGAGCCAAGACAGTTTAGTAAAACAACATAGCCTTGATCCAATTGCTGGTGAATGACTTCGTGATCTACTCGCCTCACTTCTCCTGTGTGCTGAAAATCGATGCCATCCAAAACACCCAGTGGTTTAGCAGTAACAAAGTTACCGCTTATGACGCGAATTCTGGCATTATGCATAGGCGAGTTTGCCAGCCCCATAGATAGCATAGCTTCTGTTTTGGTGCGAACGTTACCCACAGCATCTTTTACAATTTCCAAAATATTTTTATCTGTAACACGAATATTTTTGTAGTAAGCGCATGTGATTTTACTATGTGCTAGTCGCTCATCAATTTGCGGTCTAGCACCAATGACTAAGACAAGACGTACACCTAAACTATTCAGTAAAGCTATATCGTGAATGGTATTAGCAAAGTTGTTATCTTGAACGGCTTCCCCACTTAACATCAGCACAAAGGTTTTTCCTCGGTGAGCATTTATGTAGGGAGAAGAATGGCGAAAAAACTGAATGTACTCAGGGGAAGAAAAATCTACCATGCTAACAGGCTCATCTATACGGTTTATGTATAACAAACGTCGAACTAAATTATTATACCGATTCTTGTATTAGCGGCTAGGTTGTTTGTACATTTGGTGAGGTAATGCAGTAGTGGTGGATTAGCCGCTGCAAAATTTTAATAAAAGGATTAATGCGCGATAAAGGTAAACACTCATCTGGTTGGTGGGCTTTTGCAATATCTCCCGGGCCGAGCACTACTGTATCCATACCAAGGGCATTTAAGAAAGGGGCTTCAGTAGCAAAAGCCACGCTTTCCGCCTCATGTTGAGTGAGTTGTTGACAATATTGCACAAAAGGGCTTTGTGCTGGGGTTTCAAATGCTTCTACGCTTGGAAATAAAGGATTGAATTCAATATCAATGGAATGTTGTTCAGCTATAAGGGCAAGTCTTTTCTGAATACTTTCACGAAGGTTTTCAGTGCTCATCCCAGGCAGGGGTCTTAGGTCAAATGCCAGCTCGCAACTGCCACAAATCCGATTAGGGTTGTCACCACCATGGATACAGCCAAGATTCATAGTGGGAGATGGTACAGTAAACAGTGGATTATTAAATTGTTTAGCAAGTTGCTGGCGAAACTGAATTAGATCCCCCAAAACATAATACATGGCATCTAAGGCATTATTGCCCAGGCTAGGGTCACTTGAATGGCCTGATGAACCATGGATAACAACCCGTTCCATCATGATGCCCTTATGCATATTAATGGGCTTCATATTGGTGGGTTCACCGATCAGTGCAAACCTGCCAAGTTTCTGCTGTGCTTCCACTAAGGCTCTAGCGCCATCCATCGAGGTCTCTTCATCAGCAGTAGCTACAACAATAAGCGGGCATTGAAACTTTTGGGATAACAAAGGTTTTACCGCTTCTAAAATGAGAGGGAAAAAGCCTTTCATGTCACAGATACCCAAACCAAAGTAGGCATTATCGCGCTCAGTAAGTTGAAATGGGTTGCTTTGCCACAGGTGTTCATCACAGGGTACGGTATCCGTGTGACCTGCCAACACTAACCCTCCATGCCCTTCACCATAGCGGGCGATAAGATTGAGCTTTTTACTGTGAGTTGTATGCACAGGCATTAAATCAACCTTAAACCCAAGCAGCTCAAACCAGGTGGCTAGCTGATGGATGACAGGCTGATTTGATTGATCTAGCTGGGGGCTTGCACTACTAATGGAGTTTATTGCAATAAGGCTTGCCAGCATATCACGAAGAGGGGGAAGAACAGGTGTGCTCATAATGGTTATTTCCAAAAACTTTTTATGATGATTATTGCACACCTTAAAAGAAAACCAGCCACTTAGAAAGCTGGCTGGTTTTTTATGTTTACTATTGAAATGGTCTGGTAGCGCTTAGCTAAATAAAGCCTTCAGAATGAAGAAGAATAGAATAGCAAGACACGCACCTGCTGGCAGAGTGATGACCCAAGACATTATGATGCTGCCAATCACTCGAAGGTTAAGTGCGCCAATACCACGGGCAAGGCCAACACCCAACACTGCACCCACTAGTGTATGTGTAGTAGAAACAGGAAGCCCTGTTCCAGATGCCAACACTACTGTTGTTGCAGCAGCCAGTTCAGCGGCAAAACCACGGCTAGGTGTAAGTTCAGTGATTTTTTTACCAATGGTTTGCATGACCTTGTAACCATAGGTAGCAAGTCCTGCGACAATACCCAGGCCACCCAATAATAATATCCACCAAGGCATGCTGGCTTTTGCAAGTATTTGGCCTGAAGAGCTAATAACGCTGTAGATAGCGGCTAGCGGGCCTACTGCGTTAGCAACATCATTAGAGCCATGGGCAAATGCCATGGAGCAAGCTGTGAAAACCATGAGAACCGCAAATAATTTTTCAACACTGGTAAAATGAAAGTCTTGATCTGCCTTTGGGTCAGGTTTGATACGACTTAAAATCACTTTACCTAATGCCATGACGGCTAAGCCAAAAAGCAGGGCCACCAGGAAGCTTTGGCCATACGACAGGTCTAGGCCAATATGCTTTAAACCTTTAACCAGTGTGACCATTGCGATCATAAAGCCAGTGAAAAACATGTACATTGGGACAAACTTCTGGGCACATTCAAAAGGCTTTTCTCTATTTAAAATAAGCTTTTGAACACTGGTGAAGAGGCCAAATGCAATGGTTCCTGACAGGAGGGGCGAAACTACCCAGCTGGCTGCGATAGTCCCTACTTTCCCCCAGTTAACAACATCTGCAGATATGCCTACCGCTGCGAAGCCAACAATGGCACCTATGATGGAGTGTGTCGTACTAACAGGCCAGCCTTTTAGTGATGCGACCAGCAGCCAGCAGCCAGCGGCGAGAAGGGAGGCAAGCATGCCAAAAACAAGAAGCTCAGGCTGTTCAGCCAAAACAGGTAAACTGGGATCAACAATACCTTTACGAATAGTTGCAGTAACAGATCCCCCAGCTAAATAAGCACCAGCAAATTCAAACAGCATAGCAATTAAAATTGCTTGTTTTACCGTTAGGGCTCGTGAGCCTACTGATGTCCCCATTGCATTAGCGACATCATTAGCGCCAACGCCCCAAGCCATGAAAAAACCAAAAAGACAGGCCATGCCCAATAACAGGGGGCCATATTCAGCAATAATGCTCATAGTCAGTTACCGAATTACTGAGATTTTTTTACCGGGCAAGTAATAGTTGTAAGTGACTACCAACTCGAGATGCACGATCTGCCAAGTCCCCTATCCAATCAATAATTTTGTAGAGAAACATGACATCCACGGGAGGTAAGTTCTTTTCCTGTTCAAACAGGGTGGCGCGAATAGAGATTTGCAACTCATCCGTGTCACTTTCGATGGCATCCAGTTCCTCAATCATCTTTTCAACAATGCCAACTTCTCGACCAGCAAAGCCTGTTTCGACCAGCTCGTCTAGCTCACTCATTGCTTTTAATGCTTGTGCAGACGTATCAACAGAACGTTGAACATACTTGAGGAAAGCCGTGTGAAGTTCGGCAGGTACTTGCATTTTTCGGCCTAGCATAAGGCCAGCAATATCTTTAGCTCGATTGGCGACTTTATCCTGGACGGTAATAATGTCCAGTAAGTCGGTACGAGGTACGGGCAGAAATAAGCTCTTAGGCAAAGACAGGCGGATCTTTTTCTTCAGAAGATCTGCCTCGCCTTCAAGCCGAGCTATTTCAGCCTGTATTTTCGCAGCTTCATCCCAGTTATTATCCAGGACTGCTTCAATAAATGGTACTAATAATGTTGCACATTCATGCGCTTTAGAAATGTGCTTTTGGATCGGCCCTATCGGCGAGCGTCCAAACATACTTAATAGTAGGTTGTTCGCAGGCATGACAGCTTTTTCCTGTGAGAATTTGGCGCAAGTATAAGTGCTTGGTGAAAATGAAACCACCCCTAATGTAAGAAAAAATAAACAATCTTTTGTACTTTATTAGAAAACCTAGTGTTCTCAATGTGTTAGTTGCATTATTCATTATACTCAACACACGGTGTGGTGTCGGTTTATTAATAGACGTTAGACAAATTTAATACCACCAGGTTTTTCATACATATTCCTTACAGGAGGCGTCAATGGGGGCAGAGACTGAGTTAAAACTGGCAATTAGCGGCAAAGATGTGGCGGAATTTCGTCAACTGTCATTACTCAATAGCGAAACCAGCCAGTACGAAGGAAAGCAGCAGTTAGTTAATCACTACTACGATACCACTGACCAACAGCTTCATAAGCAACGTGTTGCCTTGCGAACACGCTTAACCGGTGATGGGCAATGGCTACAGACACTCAAAACACGAGGTAACAGTGTTGATGGTTTATCTGTGCGTGGGGAGTGGGAGTGGCCGTTGAAATCATCTGAGTTGGACTTTACTTGCTTAACTGCAGATATATGGCCAGAGCCATTACAAAGAATTAAACCTGCAGACTTAAACGTAGTGTTGAGTACGAACTTTGAACGTGAAAGTTGGCTCGTGACGTTGGCTAGTGGTGCTGCTATTGAGATAGCTTTGGATATTGGGTCAATAGTAGCAGGTGATGCACAGCAGCCAATTCGTGAAGTTGAACTTGAGCTAAAGCAGGGGCTGGTTGATGACTTAAAAGGGTTAGCAGATGAGTTAATGAAATTTATCCATTTGGTGCCGTGTGATTTAAGTAAAGCTGAGCGAGGTTATCTATTATTAAACATAGGTAACGGTAGTGAAGCGAATGAATAGTAATGAAGAAGGATGCACAAGTGGCAGTAATACAAGCACGGGCTGGAGCACGACGGCCTGACCAAGTTTTAGATTTGCGGGGGGTAGTGGAGTCACTTATCAGTGATGGGCTGATAACAGAGGCAACAGCAGAAACATTGCTATCCAAGCGGCGTAATGCTCTGCAATCTAAAATGCATCCGTTAGAGTATTTGGCGACTCAAAAGCTTAGAGATGAGTCACATGAGTCTCGGATGCTGGACGTTGATAACCTTTCAGAGTGGTTAGCCAAAAAAGCGCATCAACCCTACTATCATATCGATCCCTTAAAGATTGATGTGCAGTCTGTAACTAAGCTGATGTCTCATGCCTATGCAGAGCGTCATCAAATTCTGGCTGTAGAAGTTAATAATGATGTGGTAGTGATTGCCAGCGCTGAACCCTATGTTTTTAGTTGGGAAGATAATTTACGGCATGTACTGCGTAAAGATATCAAGCGAGTGGTAAGTAACCCAGTCGACATACGTCGCTATTGTGTAGAGTTTTATAAAATAGCGCAGTCTGTCTCCCGCGCCAGTGGCTCTGGCTATGCAAGCATGCTTAATAACTTTGAGCAGATGCTTGAGCTGGGTAACCTTCAAGCACCTGATGCGAATGATCAGCATATTGTAAATATTGTTGACTGGTTATTGCAGTATGCATTTGAGCAGCGGGCAAGTGATATTCATATTGAGCCGCGACGAGAGAAAGGTATTTTACGTTTCCGTATTGATGGTGTTTTACACCAGGTTTATGAGTTGCCTGCCCAGGTTTGTGCAGCAGTTACGAGTCGATTAAAAATATTAGGAAGAATGGATGTTGCAGAAAAACGCAAACCACAGGATGGTCGACTTAAAACCAAAAGTCCTGAAGGTAATGAGGTAGAGCTGCGTTTATCAACTTTACCTACTGCTTTTGGTGAAAAGATGGTCATGCGTATTTTTGACCCTGATGTGTTGTTAAAGACATTTGCAGAGTTGGGGCTTGCGAGGGAAGATGGTGATCGCTGGCAGGAAATGATCACACAGCCGAACGGTATTGTCCTGGTTACAGGGCCAACAGGGTCAGGAAAAACGACCACACTCTATTCTTCACTAAAAGAACTGGCTACTTCACAGGTAAATGTCTGTACCATTGAAGATCCTATCGAAATGGTTGAGCCAGCGTTCAATCAAATGCAAGTGCAGCATAATATCGAGCTTAGTTTTGCCAGTGGGGTGCGGGCTCTGTTGCGTCAAGATCCGGACATCATCATGATTGGTGAGATTCGTGACTTGGAGACTGCAGAAATGGCCATGCAAGCAGCGCTAACGGGTCACTTAGTGTTATCCACCCTTCATACCAATGATGCCCCCTCTGCAATCACCAGGTTAATGGAGCTGGGCGTGCCTGCCTATATGATTAAGGCGACAGTGATAGGAGTGATGGCCCAGCGCCTAGTGCGGACACTATGCCCTGCTTGCAAACAACCTAATCAAGTTGATGAGTCTGCATGGCGAGCGCTGACCCGCCCATGGTCTGCCCCAGTGCCAGGTCATGCTTGTCAGCCAGTAGGGTGTTTGGAGTGTAGAGAGACAGGTTATAGAGGGCGTTTGGGCGTGTATGAAATTTTGCGTTTAACAAACAACGTAAAAGATCAGATTAATGCTGAGACAGACCTTAGCTCTATGCGTAAACTGGCTTATAAGGAAGGAATGCGTAGTTTAAGAGTCAGTGGAGCACAAAAAATTGCCGCTGGGTTGACAACGATAGAAGAGGTTTTACGGGTTACTCCTAGTTCAGAAAATCATTAAGGCACTTCTTTATCATTATGTATTGATGCTGATATTAAATGTAAATACCACATGTCACGAATAATGTGTCAGGCTCGAACTGTGATAAATTCATCATAGTGTTCTTTTTAATTAACTTTGGAGACAGTCATGGAACTGCCTATTGTTCTAATTGTGCTTGTGGTATTGGCCCTCTCACTGTTGTTTATGGCCTTTAAATCCGTTAATCAGGGATATGAGTGGACTGTCGAACGCTTTGGCCGTTATACCCGAACATTAACACCTGGGCTAAATGTCATTATTCCCTTTTTTGACCGAGTTGGTCGAAGAATGAATATGATGGAAACAGTATTGGATATTCCTCCCCAAGAGGTCATTAGTAGCGATAATGCGATGGTGACAATTGATGCTGTATGTTTTTTTCAAGTAGTGAATGCAGCTCAAGCCGCTTATGAAGTAAATCAGTTAGAGCATGCAATACGTAACCTGACGATGACGAATATTCGTACGGTTCTTGGCTCACTGGAGCTGGATGCGATGTTATCTCAGCGAGACCAAATTAATGAGCGGTTATTACGCACAGTGGATGAAGCAACAAATCCTTGGGGAGTAAAAGTTACACGTATTGAAATAAGAGATATTACCCCACCTGCGGACCTGGTTGAGGCTATGGCAAACCAGATGAAAGCCGAACGGGAAAAACGTGCAGCGATTTTAGAAGCACAAGGTCAGCGCCAAGCTGAGATTTTAAAAGCTGAGGGTGAAAAACAGGCAGAGATACTTCGGGCTGAAGGTGAGCGTCAGGCTGCCTTTTTAGAGGCAGAAGCTCGAGAGCGGGCTGCGGAAGCAGAAGCTAAAGCGACTAATATGGTTTCGCAAGCGATCGCTGAAGGAAATATACAAGCCGTGAATTACTTTGTGGCGCAAAAGTATGTTGATGCCTTAAAAGATGTTGCTTCTGCTGAAAATTCAAAGGTGATCATGATGCCTCTTGAAGCGTCCAGTATCATTGGTTCTGTGGCGGGTATTAAGGAGCTTGTTCAAGAAAGTATGGCGAAACAATAATGTTAGTAGAATGGTTATCGCACATCTCATTTTGGATGTGGTTTGGTATTGGACTTTTTTGTCTCATCATTGAAGTATTTGGCACAGGGGGGTATTTCCTGTGGATTGGTATTTCCGCTGGAACGGTGGGTTTATTAAAGTGGATATTTCCCAACTTAAGCTGGGAGTTCCAGCTAATTATATTCTCTTTGATTGCGCTCATTAGCGCTTACAGCTGGTGGCGCTATTTGAAGCACAAACCATCTACACCCCGTCAGTCAAGCTTGAATCAAAGAAGTCAGCAACTGCTAGGAAGGTGCTATATAGTAAGTGAGGCTATTGTCGGTGGGCGTGGCAAAATAAAAGTGGGTGATAGTTTCTGGATGGTAACAGGCCCTGATTTACCTGAAGGTGCTCAAGTGAAAGTTGTTGCGGTCAACGGTATGCAGCTCCAAGTTGAAGCAGTGGAAAATCAAAGTGTGCAAGCTGCTACGTTGGAGAATAAGGTATCAGAGTAATTGTATAAGAAAGTGATAAGTTTGAATAGATTACAAATAAAATGGAGCTATTGCTCCTCTTGGTTTTAATAATCTCTATAAATTACCCTCCGAGTGATCTTTTGAAAACTCGGAGGCATATAAAGATATATGCTATGGACTACGCATAAAAAAAATGGTGAAGGATTTAGTATGCCTGTTGTGAAAGGTATATTTTCAACAAAAGAATAGTTGCGTAATAAGTGAGGTCAAAAATGATCAACAAGTGGTTTGGAACAAAAGTGTGGTTGTGGTTTACCGCTACTGTTTGTTTCACGTTTGGTAGTTTATGTATGGCGGAATTGCCTGCAGAGATTGAAGTTGACCGATTTATTTTGGCAGCCAAAAAGCATATTGAGCAAGGAAACTATGGTCAGGCTGAGCAATATCTGCAAAAAGCAATTGCCTTACAGGTAACCCCGCCAGATGAATTTTACTTTATTTATGGAAAAGTATTATTCAAAAACAAAAAAATGGATCAGGCTCAGGAAAATATAGAACGTTATTTAAAACGAACTGGAAAAGAAGGGGAGTATTATCAAGAAGCACTAGGCATGTTTACTGATATTGAAGAATTTAAACAAAAAGACCAACAAAAAAAAGCAGCCATCAGTTCAGTTGATAAAAGTGATGTTATAAAGATCGAACCCAGTGAAATGGATAAGGTAGTAAACCGCCTTAAAGCGCAGTATAAAACATCAAGTGAAATTATTGCTTTAGAAAAATATATTAATGAAATGCTTGCTGAGAATGCTTTAAGAAAAGGAAAAGTTATTAATTTAAATAAAGAAGCAGATGAGCTATATACTATTAATGCAAAGAATCTTGGTGAGCTAATTGTTACTAAAGTGATAAGAACAACTGATGATGGTGGTAAGCAACTACAAAATGCAATATTGAAAGTATATGGTGTGACTACCGATATTAAATATAGTTGTACTGGTGTTGATAATATTTGCTGGATTAAGCACCCTGTGACTATGGAAAGGTGGATTGCTATTCGTGGTAATCAAAGCACTGCTAATAAGTTGACTACGTTTATTGCGGAACTAATAAAGTATAAACAAAAAGAAGGATGATAGGCTAATTAAAATAAATAAGTGGTTAAGTTGTTAAGCGATTAAATAGTTAAAGGGTATCTGCCATACAATTCATTATTGTTAAGGACATGACGCACTTTTGTTGTTAGGAAGTCATAGGTCAGTACCCTTCAAACTCGTATAGATCTTTATCAGTGCGGGATCAGCTATAAGTACTTAACAGTTGCTAAACTTGATATGTGCCAGTTCACACTGTTAATGACAGGCCCTCGTTACTGTAAAACATTTCACGCTTTTATCTAAACTTACAATATTGAAATATATACTCGCCGTTGAATCATCTGTCTTACAGTAAATGATTACCGTCGCTTAAGCGGCGTGAACATATCTACAACATATACAATTACTGATGTGTCTTTTATTTTATTGTGCAAGATATCGCATAAAGCATAATAAGCCCTCTTTATACTCCGAAGAAGTGTTTCCTGAACTTGTTTACCAAGAGCTGTTGTTTGCTTCTTAAGGGGTACCGTTTTTATGAAAAACTCGAAAATAATTATAGGTGCTGGTGCATTACTGGTCGGTGTTTGTGCTGCTGTGGTTTTGACGCCTGCACTAAAGACAAAACCAGCCGCTAGCGTGCAACCTGTTAGTAGTACTGCAGGAGATAAAGCACAACCTGTGGCTTCTGTTGGTTCAGATACAGTATCTACTCCATCAACTCAACCAGCAGAAGATGCAGCCGTTGCTAGCCAAAAAGATATTCCTTTGCCTGAGCCAGGTCCTCAGCTAGCAGAAGTAGATCCAAATGAAGTGATCAATATGTGGAAAGTTGATGATGGTAATCCAACATCTGAGGATGGCGGTGTTACAGCTTACAATGTGCAAGTTGATCCGACTATTGTTTCCAGCTTACAGATGGGACAAACCTTAGAGTTTGAAATTCCTCATTTGAATCAGTCGTATAAAGCACAACTTACTTCAACACATAATCAGCTTGATGATGTACATGTTTTTAAAGGAAAAATTGAGAATGGAAGTAATGTTGAGAATGTCATTGTTACTCGTGGAGAAATCGAAACCTATGTAACAGTTTCAACAGAGCAGGGGGTTTACACCACTCGCATTGATAACAAAACAGGCAGAAGCACAGTGGTCAGTGAAACAGATCGCTTGCGTACCATTACAAACTTTAATGATGCATTGCCTGCCCCAGAAGTGCCTATTACGCCTCCTCAAAAAGATAATGGCTAATAAAAAGATTTTTATAACACAAAGTAGCCTATACCGCGTTTTAGGGTTGTATGTAGGAGAAAAGAAGAAATGGCAAGCCAAATAAAACGATCGTTAATGGGGCTTAGCTTCTTAACGGCCTCAATTATGTCTGCATCCGTAGTGGCTGAAACAGTTGATGTCATGCTGTTGTATTCCCCAGAAGTAGCAGAAAACACAGATATAAAAGCAAAAATGGCATCTTGGGTAGAGTATGCTAATACAGTATATAAAAATAGTGAGCTTAATTTAACGCTACGCTTGGTGCACTCTGAAGCATTAAGTAAAGACTATGGAAAAATTGATCAGGAAACACTTAAGAAACTGACAGATGACAGTAAAGTTTCCAAGTTACGTCAAGAAAAGGGAGCTGATATTGTCAGTTTTATAACGGCACGTACAGGGGATAAGTGCATTGTATCTTGGATGCCCAAGGGTGAAAACGGAAAGCTAAAGGAAACCTCTGGTAATTTAGCCTTTAATGTTTTTGGAGACTCCTGTGGTGATAGTGCTTTGGTGCATGCGATTGGCCATAACTTTTCACTAGGTCACTCAGCTCGGCAAAACTCAAAAGGTGGAATGTACCCATGGGCTAGAGGACATGGACAAGAAGGGTTGTTTACCACTGTTATGGCTTACTCAAGTGCATATGGTGATGCCCCACAGGTCGCCATGATGTCGACCCCGTCCTTAAAAAAATGCAAGGATCAAGCCTGCGGTATTGATAAAGAGAGTGAAAGTGGCGCTGATGCAGTGTCGAATATGAAGCAAGTGGTTGCTCAAATTGCGGCTTATATGCCAACAAAAGTTGACGATGGTAGTACACCTCCTGGAGACAAGCCGGGAGATGGAGACAAGCCGGGAGATGGAGATAAACCGGGAGATGGAGATACTCCTGATACGGTTTGTAAGAAGCCCAATTTAGAAAAAGATAACCTGATTTTGCAGCCTGATTTTAATAGCGTAGATAAATGGCAGCCTTTTTACACAAGTGCTACCCAGTTAAAGCAGCATACTGTTAAGCGTGACTGTGGACGTGATAACCTGTTACATATCACTAATCGTAAGCAATACTATGACGGTGTGATTCAAGACTTAACAGGAAAGCTCGAAGCAGATCAAAAATATACCCTAACAGCTAAACTTGGCTTGAAAGTGGGTGATGACGGTAAAGAAAATCGAGACTTTGGTTTAGTTGCATTGCTTATTAAAAATGACCTTGGTGCTTACTACTATCAATACCTGTCAATTAAGTCTATTACCACTAGCGAAATGACTTCGATTAAAGAGACGTTTTCTTTGCAAGCGCTAGGTAAGGTAGAAAAAGTTAAATTGCTAATTTTTGGACCTAAAGGTCAGCGTGACTTAATAGTTGATGAAATTAAAATCTCAAAATCTTCCAGTGAGACACCAGAACCTCCCAAAAATCCACCCTTACTTGAGCACTCATTTGAGGAAAATGACCATGGTTGGAAGCCAGCTTTTGGATCGGGTGAACTGGTACGAAAAGCAGATTTTGCACACGGTGGTCAGTGGTCTTTAATGTCATCTGATCGTAGCCACTGGTACTCAGGGCCATCGATTAACTTGAAAGGGCTAATTGAGGCTGATAAGGCTTATACTTTATCTCTGGCTGCAAGCCTGGGTAAGGATGCTAAAGCAGAAGAGAATATTGATATTCAGCTCTTTTATGTAGATGAAGATGGATATCATTGGCAGCGTTTAACAACAGAAAAGCTTGCAGCGGGTGGTACTTGGTCAGAAATTACAACCGCCTTGAAATTTGCGCCCAAAGGCGTCGTGAAATATGCAAACTTGTATATCTTTGGACCTGAACCTTCTGCTTCACTCTTTATTGATGACATCAATTTAAAACTAAACTCTGAAGAGTAGTGACCTTTTTAAGGTAATAAGATAGCGGGTACATCGTGCCCGCTTTTTTAATTCTTTCCAGATGGTATTGAGGTCTAGGTCACATTTGCTTTCGGCAGTACAGTTATAAACCACTACTTAAATTGAGATACCTATCGCATTAATGTCGAAAAGAGCATCATCTTAAATGCCACTGTGAGTAAGTTCATTTATATTCAACGTGGAGAAACTTATACTTTCACCTGCGATAAGGGATTAAAAAGCATGGATAGGTTTAGCTTGAATTACTAAGTTAACCTTTTGATAAGCTGGGCGTTACTACATGCACTCAGTAGGCTGGAAGTATATCAGGGCAACATTAGATCACTGCTCTATTAACAAATGAGTAAGCAGTAAAGTAAGTCGATAAAGAAAGTACTGGGGTTTAGCCAAAATGGTTGATAAAAATCTAATAAAAGCCTGTGCCTTGATTTTTGTGGGTGTTTGCGCAGCGTTTATGCTATCACCTTATTTACATACATCTGAAACACCCTCTGAAGTTTCTTCTGTAGTTGTTCCATAAAGTGGTTTTGCTAAAGTCAAAGTAGTGCATTCATAATGTCAAATAATAAGTATTAGCAAATCCTTGTATTTGTACTTTAGATCCATTTTGTTTTTATGCTTATTTGCTGCTCTTCATTGTATTCAGCCTAGAATAGTACCATTTTTTTAAAGCCATTTATCTTTCAGATATTACGCTTCAACCTGAACTAGACTCATAATCCTCTTGGACGTTCACCTTAAACTGGAAAAGTGTGAACCTGTTCGCTAAAAAGCATTCCCCCAAATAATATACTTATTCTGTCTTATTTAACGTTGAGGGTGTGACAAGGTATGTCGCAGCACTTTGGTGCTATTTTGTAAGGAGTCATCGTAGTACAACGTTGTCAGACAGTCTCATTTCTTGGAGAAATTTACGTGAATTACACTAACCTGATGCGTACGACATTGTCGGTATTAGGCGTCTCGCTATTTTCTTTTTATTTAGTGGGGTGTTCAGAGTCCACAGATAAAGCGGAAGTTAAAAGTACAGCTTCTGACGTATCAAAAGTCAGTACTGAACAGACTGAAAGTCAAGCTTCACAGCAAAGTAAAAAGCTATCAGAAAATAATCCAAAAGTAGTAGTTACAGAAGAGGTATTCCCTGAACCACCAGCTTCAAAAAAAGCCGTGGACTTAACTAAAGGGCAACATCAACTTTGGCAGTTGTTAGATACTGATATTGAAAATAAGGAAACTTATGCAATTCAAGCCGATCCTGCAGTGCTGTCTTCGTTTGCTATTGATGGTGTTGTAACAATGCAGGTAACGCCTGACCATTCAGTATCAGCCAAGTTAGTCGAGACCTATAACGGTGATATGGGTGAAATGGTCTGGAAAGGTGAGATTGTTGATGGCGATAACACAGAAAGTATGTTGGTGACAGAAGGCGAGCGTACCACAATTATAAGTTTAGCTACTCGCTACGGTAATCAGACTATTGTCGTTGATAAGAAAACGGGCAAAGGGCGCGCAACAAGTGAAGATGAGATTGCGCAACGACAAAACCCAAAACATGTCGATGCGATTCCCGTTAAAGATGATTTACTTAAACCACAACCAAAATAACATTTAAATTGAATTGAAGAGCCATTCCGGGAGCCCTGCAATGAGTTTTTTATTTAGAAAAAAAGCGTTAGTGCTATCACTAGCGAGCTGCTTTGCTGTGTCAGCACAAGCTGGTGAAAATGTTGTTGATATCATGGTGTTGTATACTCAAGATGCTGTTGATTATGTAGTAGCCGGTGATATTGATGCCCAAATAGCGTCTTATATTAATTATTCAAATGAAACATTTAAGCGCAGTAATGTTAATTTGAAGTATCGTCTTGTTCACAAGCAGTTATTTAATCCTCGTAATATTAGTCGTTATGAAAAAGTAAATAGTAGCTCTCTGGCAGCATTTGCTGAGAACAGTGAAGTTGCTAATTTAAGGAAGAAATATGGTGCGGATATTGTCACGCTGGTTAACCTTCGTGAAGAAGTAGTCAAAGGAAATTCTGTATACTACACTTGTGGTATAGGTTATGTGCCAGGTGGTTATAATAATACGTTTTATTCAAATGCTAGCGCTAATGCCTACAATTTGGTCGGTGTAGAGTGTGGTAACAGAACGTTTTTACATGAGTCAATGCATAATGCAGGTGCTGGGCACTCAAAAGAACAAGATGATTATAACTCAGAAAGCTATCGGGTAGACAAATCGGCTCGTGGCTATGGCCAGTATAACCGTTTTGCAACGATCATGGCTTACCCACATGTTTTTGGTAGTGCTAAGGCAGTGCCATATATTTCTAACCCTGCAATTTATAACTGTGATAACGACTCATGTGGTGTTCATGGCAGTGCAGATGCGGCTAAGCATTTGAATAAGATGGGGGATAAAGTTGCTAACTTTATGGCAACGAAGGTTGTTGATACATCCACACCAACTGACGATGGAACAACCTCTGAGCCTGAAACCCCCAAAACAGATACTCCAGAAACACCAAAGTCAAAGCCTAATCCTAAGCCAAAACCCAAGCCGATTTCTGTTTGTGAAAAAGACAGCTTAGACGGTAACTTACTTGATGATGGTGACTTCAATGAGAGTGGTGCATGGGAGTCTTACACCCAGTCTGAAAGCATTAGTACAGTTTATACAACACGTGACTGCGGAAGAGATTATATTGCTTTAGTGAGCAACCGTAATTACTTTTATAGTGGTGCGGTGCAAGATATAACGGCAAAGGTTGAATCGGGTGTTGAGTATACTCTTTCCGCTAAGATGGGCTTAAGTGGTAACTATCGTTCTAGAAGTACAGGTAGTTTAGCCATTCAAGTTTCTGATAGTCGTGGTACTTATTACCACTATGTTGCAAATAAGTCATTGGCGGCTAATACACTTTCTAAACTATCTGGCAAGTTTAAAATTAAATCAAGAGGCACAATCTACTCTGTAAGAGTTTTAGCTTATGGACCAGGTGCGGGTACAGACTTTTATCTTGATGAAGTTTTATTGAAGAAGGTTGAGCAGCCAAAAGTTAAGGAAACACCAAAACCTGTTATCAGTTATGTGCTTGATGAAAACTTTGAGCGTGGTGCCGGTAACTGGTTTGGTTATGGTAGTTATGCGACTAATTCATGGCAGTACTCAACATCTGGTTATCGTAGTTTAATTGCATTTAACAGATCGTCTCAATATAGCGGTCCAGCACTGAACTTGCATGGTATTATTGAGCCAAGCAAACGTTTTAAAATGCAGGCTAAATTAAGACTAGGCTATAGCTTGAAGAATACTGAGAATGTTGAAGTGGTTCTGACTTATGTAAATAGTAATGGTTATCGTAAGTGGGAAACTGTGTCTGCGAAGAAAGTAAACAAGGGACAATGGTACGATATTGAAGGTACTTTTACTGCACCTGCCTACAACTTGCGTAGTACCTATATGATGATTGTCGGACCATCTGCTGGTACTGAGTACTATCTGGATGATGTTAAGGTGAATCGCGTTCAGTAGTATAAATTTGCATTTACTAGTGACGTTCAAAAAAACAGGTGCTTAGGCACCTGTTTTTTTATGTCTTTTCGAGTCCAGAGCTAGAGAAGCTCTTAATATTTGATAAGCGCTGATGAACCTTGTAACAGGTAATAGGTAGCTTAAGCTGCACAAAAAATATTCAGAAATAAGACAAAAGTTTGATTTTATTTGTGATATGTATCAACACGGTATACAAAAAGTAATAAATTAGCAACAGAATGTGTGTTTTTTCACAACCACAATAGAGGTTAACCTATAAACTTCACACAACTTAATTGATTTAGCGCTAAGTACTTAATTGAAATATGTGCAATTTATTCTATGAAATCATACAATTTTCAGCCTGATAATGAGTAATCATTATTTTTTATCTAGGGATCGATGCATGAAGGTATTCTTTTTTGGCTGTTCTGGATTGTTATCACTGGCATGTAGCACATTTGTGGCGCTGACTTCCATTAACGTGTCAGAGCAAAATCAAAATACACTATATATCAAAGAAACTGCTGCTGCAGTTGCAAGCTCAAAGTCTTTAAATACTGAGACTAGTCATGCGGAACTTGTTTCGGTAATTAATGACGAGCAGGCAATGGAGGTTATGGGTGAATCGATTTGGTCTGTTGACCCTGTTCCCTCAAAAGTTGAAGATGGAGTGCCTTTGCTAAAGCTACAGGCAAATCGTCAGGTGCTAGCGACACTAAACCTTGGTCAGGTTTTACAGCTTAAAGTACCTGGATTAGACAAAGTGCTTCTAGCGGAGCTGTTTTCTACCCATAACCAACGCAATAATATGCAGGTTTGGTCTGGGCGTTTACTTAACCGTCAACCCGGTGAAAGTATTTTAGTGACTAAAGGAAGTCACGAAACGTATATCACGATTTCTACTAAAAAAGCTGTTTACTCTGTCAGAATCAATAATGAGACGGGTTATGGTACTATGATTAATGAAACACAAGTTCTTAATGACCTTGTGGATAGATCTAAAGATAAAGAAAAGTCTGACTCTACACGGCTTGCACAAACAGATTAAAAAATAAAAGTTTCTTCTTCTTAACCCTTTAATACCTTTTGATTATTATATTTCTTCAATTATTTCCTGCCTGCTTAATTAAAAATTTTTTGATATATAAAACTGAATGTTACGGTGTGATAATTAACTGTATCGTGTTAGTGATATATTTTTATGCTGTTGAATTCGTTTGTTAGTTTTTAGCTATTGGTTTGTCATTGTTTGTTTTATAAAATATTTATTGGTGATTGTAGAAATATTTGGTGTAATTTTTATTTAAAAATATGTTAAAAAGCTTAAGCTGTTGTCGGATTTTATAGGTTGAAATGTTTCTATGAGCAATTTCTGGTAGTGCCTTAGGATAAAGTCTGATATTACGACTAGTTAATTAATTCTTGCTATTTTAGTTGATGATTTAAAAGTCGATTTCTTTACTTGACAGTCGCGCCAAAAAAATATTTGCTGATAGAGGTGGATAGCTCAAAGCTAAAAATACAAGGATGTCACTCTTTACAGGGAATTTTATATGAAAATCAAAAAGGTTACGGCAGGGATAATTACTTCGTTGGTTTTAACGGGTAGCCTTGTGACTTCAAGCCTGAGCGTGGGCAACACAATTGCCGATGAGAAGCAGAAGCTTTGGGTTACAATGGGTTCAGATGCTTATGCTGGAATACAGCAACTTATGGGTAACCAGCTTCCTAAATACACAATTTCTAGTTTGGCTCAGACTGATGTTGCGGTAACACAGCTTGACCCCGCTCACCTTGATTTGATTTCGTATTATATGCATGCCAAATATAAGCGTTGTGGTGGCTTTATGGTGCATGATTCTTATGCTGATGCCGTTAAGTCAGCTAATGAGATGATTGCGAATAAGACAGAATCATTAGTAACCATTGACTATACAATAGACCAACAAAAAGTAGTGAATGCTTTTCTACCACAGTTACAAGAGAGTGATATTCGTACGACAATTGATGGCATGGCTAACTTTCATAACCGCTATTATCAAAGTGATACAGGCAAAGATGCCTCTGGCTGGATTAAAAATACCTGGGAACGTTTAACCAATGGGCGAGCCGATACCAAGGTGGAGTTATATCAACACAGTAGATGGAAACAGCCTTCTGTGATTATGACCTTACAAGGTGACGGGAGTACTGACGAAGTGGTGGTTATTGGTGGACACATGGACTCTATCAACCATAACGTCAGTGATAAATTGAGAGCACGAGCACCTGGTGCCGATGATAATGCTTCGGGGATTGCCACTATTACAGATGTAATCAAAGTAATGATGGCAAATAACTATAAGCCAAAGCGAACCATCAAGTTTATGGCTTATGCAGCTGAAGAGGTAGGCCTGCTAGGCTCGGATGATATCGCTGAAGATATGAAAGGTCAGGGAGCAAATGTGGTTGGGGTCATGCAACTTGATATGACCAATTACCAGGGATCATCTTATGACTATGCATTGGTAACGGATTATACCAATTCCGCACAAAATGAATTTTTAAAACGACTAATTAGCCAGTACCTTTCTCAATATACGTATACCACAATGCGTTGTGGTTATGCTTGCTCTGATCATGCTTCCTGGCACCGTCAGGGGTACGCTGCGAGTATGCCATTTGAAGCTCCCATGCAGCAAAGTAATCGTTATATTCATACGGCCAATGACACCCTTGATAAGTCGGGCAATAACGCAAACCACGCATTAAAATTTGCTCAATTAGCGACAGCATTCTTAGTTGAAATGGCCAAGAGCGCTGGTGATGATGATGGCGATGGGGACGATCAAGGTGAGTACAAGCAGTTTTACTCCGCTATCGGTTTCTGTCTTGATGTACAGGACTCAAAAACACCACTGGTTAATGAGTGTAGTAAAGCTGATGGCCAGCAGTGGATGCTGGGTAATGATGGAACAGTGAAGTCTAAGCGTTATAAAGGCTCGTGTCTGACAGTGACAGATAGTAGTGGAAGTGGTGGCTCTGTTGCGATGGAAAAATGCGCTGGCAGCAATAGTCAAAAATGGTCGCTTAATGGCGATGCACTAGTGAATGACAGCTTGGCTGATCGAGCACTCACAGTTTATGGATACAGGCAGGGCGCTAAAGTCGGTATGTGGTATGACTGGGGTCAGGATTACCAGCGTTGGAGTTGGAAATAACTATTTAAGTCTTCAGTCGTGTTTTTAAACATAAAATACTATAAAAAAAGCCCATCAACTGATGGGCTTTTTTTGACTCTTAAGGCGTGATGAGTACTAAAGCAGTAGCTCTCTAATATCGCCAAGAGCAGCAGCCAGAACAGCAGCAAAACGTGCTGCATCTGCACCATTAATAGCTCTGTGATCGTAGGATAAACACAGTGGTAACATTAAGCGTGGCATAAACTCTTTACCGTTCCAGACCGGCTTCATGCTCGCTTTGGAGACACCGAGAATTCCTACTTCTGGTGTATTTACGATTGGCGTAAATGCTGTTCCACCAATACTGCCAAGGCTTGAAATGGTAAAACATGCGCCTTGCATTTCTGCTGGGCTGAGTTTTTTATCTTTCGCTTTTGTTGCTAACTCAACAGTTTCCTGCGCAAGTTGTGTCAAACTCTTCTTATCAGCATCACGAATCACGGGTACCAATAAGCCATCAGGTGTATCTACGGCAAACCCAATGTGGAAGTAATCTTTCATGATTAATGCATCACCTGTTGGGTTGAGTGAAGCATTAAACTGAGGAATGGCTTTTAGAGCATGAACACAGGCCTTAATGATAAAAGGCAGTGGCGTCATTTTAACGCCTTTTTCTTTTTGCGCTTTACGGAATGTTTCCAGCTCAGTGATATCGGCTTCATCAAACTGTGTTACATGAGGAACATTCAGCCAAGAGCGATGTAAGTTGAAGGCTCCCACTTTACGCAAGCGTGTTAGTGGCTCTTCACGAACTGGGCCAAACTGGCTGAAGTCAATAGCTGGAACAGCAGGAATTGCGCCCATACCTTCTGCAGCAGGTGCTGCTTTAGGTTTATTTAACTGCTCACTGACATACTGCTGGACGTCTTCTTTTAGAATACGTCCACGTGGGCCAGAGCCTCTTACCAATGCTAAATCAACACCAAACTCACGGGCTAACTTGCGTACCGCTGGTCCAGCATGAATACGCTTGCTAGGCTCCTGCAGTTGAGCTGAAGCTGTGCTAGCTGCTTGAGCGGGTGCTGGCGGCTTGGCTGTGGTTGGAGTACTTGCTGCAGGTGTTGCTGTTGTTTTTTGCTGAGGCTGAGATGAAGGTGTAGCAGGTTTGGCAGAACCTACGGTTTCAAGCTCCAGGATCGCATCACCCATAGAGACTTTATCATCGACCTTAAGCAGAATTTTTTTCACGACACCTGCTTTGGGGGCAGGTACTTCCATCGTGGCTTTATCTGACTCAAGAACAACCAGAGAGTCTTCTTCGGCAACTTCATCACCGACATTGACACAGATTTCAATGACGGGGACATCATCGCTACCAATGTCAGGAACCTTGATGGTTTCTACTGCAGTTTCAGTAGAGGCTTCTGCAGCGGGTGCTGACGCTTCTTCTACAGTAGGTTCATTGGCAGGCTCTTCTGCTGCAGGCTGACTAGGTGCTTCAGCTTGAGCACCACCACCGGCAGTGGTTAGAACTAAAATTTCATCGCCTTCAGAAACCTTGTCCCCAACCTTGACCAAGATTTCTTTGATTTGGCCAGCCTTGGGGCAGGGGATTTCCATTGTGGCTTTATCTGACTCTAATACAAGCAGTGACTCTTCTTCAGCAACGTCACTGCCCACACTGACGGAAATTTCAATGATTTCGACGTCATCACTGCCACCGATATCGGGTACTTTAATAATCTCGTCTGTCATTTGCGTGTTACCTTAATTATTCTTTGACTGAAGGATTAGCACTTAACGGGGTTCACTTTTTCAGGGTCAATGCCGTACTTCTGCATTGCCTTGGTAACCACGCTGGCTTCAATAAGCCCTTCTTCTTTCAGTGCATTTAAGGCAGCGATAGTGATGAAGTAACGATCTACTTCAAAGAATTCACGCAGCTTTTTACGAGAGTCACTACGGCCAAAGCCATCAGTACCTAATACCACATAGCGCGAAGGAATGAACTCGCGAACCTGATCAGCATAAAGCTTCATGTAGTCTGTAGCCGCAACAACAGGGCCTTGACGGTTTGCGAAGCAGTTAGTCACATAAGGCACTTTTGCTTCAGACTCTGGGTGCATCTGGTTCCAGCGCTTGACTTCTAGAGCTTCACGACGCAGCTCATTGAAGCTGGTCGCGCTCCAAATGTCAGACTCAACCTTAAAGTCTTTTTTCAACAGTTCTGCTGCTGCACGAACTTCTTGCAGAATAGTGCCACAGCCCATGAGCTGAACTTTTAGCTTAGCTTTACGTGAGTTTTCTTCGAGGCAGTATAGACCTTTCAGAATACCATCAATCACTGCAGGATCTTCAGGCAGGGCAGGGTGCTGGTAGTTCTCATTCATGGTGGTGATGTAGTAGAACACATTTTCCTGTTCGGTATACATTCGACGAATACCATCACGAACAATCACAGCAAGCTCGTAGCCATAAGTTGGGTCATAGCTAATACAGTTTGGAATAGTGGAAGCCAAAATATGACTGTGGCCATCTTGGTGCTGTAAGCCTTCACCATTCAATGTTGTCCGGCCTGAAGTAGCACCAATCAGGAAGCCTCGAGCCTGAATATCACCAGATGCCCAAGCCAGGTCACCTGTCCGCTGGAATCCGAACATAGAGTAAAATGCATAGAACGGAATCATGGGTACATTGTTGAAGCTATAGGCTGTTGCGGCAGCAACCCACGCTGAATGTGCGCCAGCTTCGTTAATACCTTCTTGTAGTATCTGACCTTTTTTGTCTTCTTTGTAGAACATAACCTGGTCAGAATCCATTGGTTCATAGAGCTGTCCTGCAGAAGAGTAAATACCCAACTGGCGGAACATGCCTTCCATACCAAAGGTGCGGGCTTCATCAGGAACAATAGGCACCACATGCTTGCCAATGGCCTTGTCTTTAACTAAAACGCTCAGGATACGGACAAAGGCCATGGTCGTTGAAATTTCACGCTCACCACTACCTTTAGTCACTTGCTCAAAGGCTTTTAGTTCAGGGGTGGGCAATGAAGAGCTCTTAGTTCGGCGTTGAGGGATATAGCCGCCCAGCGATTCACGGCGTTTGCGCATGTAGACCATTTCTGGACTGTCGGCATCAGGGCAGTAGTATGGTACGTTTTCAAGATCATCATCTTTGATAGGGATATCAAAGCGGTCACGGAATGCTTTCAGCTCATCTAGCTTCAGCTTTTTCAGTGAGTGTGTAGTATTAGCCGCCATACCACTACCGGTTTCATAACCTTTAACGGTCTTAGCAAGGATAACGGTTGGCTGACCAGTATGGTTAACCGCTGCATGGTAAGCAGCGTAAACCTTGTAAGGGTCGTGACCACCACGGTTGAGCTTGTAGATATCGTCATCTGACAAGTGCTCAACCATTTTCAGTGTTTCAGCGTGTTTACCAAAGAAGTGCTCACGAGTATAAGAACCACCTTTAGCTTTATAGTTTTGGTAGTCTCCATCAACGCATTCATCCATACGTTGCTGTAATAGACCATGATCGTCTTGGGCAAACAGAGGATCCCAATGACGACCCCAAACTACTTTTATCACATTCCAGCCAGCACCGCGGAACTGGCCTTCAAGTTCCTGGATAATTTTGCCATTACCACGAACCGGACCGTCTAGGCGTTGCAGGTTACAGTTAACAACAAAAATAAGGTTGTCCAGCTTCTCGCGACCGGCCATGCCAATGGCACCCATAGACTCAGGCTCATCCATTTCACCATCACCTAAGAATGCCCAGACTTTACGGTTGCCCGCCTTAGCCATTTCCCGGTTTTCCAAGTACTTCATGAAGTGAGCTTGGTAAATAGCTTGCAGAGGACCTAGACCCATAGAAACGGTTGGGAATTGCCAAAAATCAGGCATCAACCAAGGGTGTGGATAGGATGATAAACCATTGCCATCCACTTCACGGCGGAAGTTATCAAGCTGTTGTGCTGTGATCCGGCCTTCTAAGAATGCACGTGAATAGATGCCTGGGGCTGTATGGCCTTGGAAGTAAATCAGGTCGCCATCATCTTCATCGTTGGGACCTTTAAAAAAGTAGTTAAAGCCAATGTCATACAAAGTTGCGCTGGATGCAAAGCTGGAAATGTGCCCACCAAGATCATCTGGACTCATGTTTGCTCGCATTACCATCGCCATTGCATTCCAACGCACCAGCGAACGGATGCGGCGTTCCATAAATAAGTCGCCTGGCATGCGTGCTTCACGAGAAGAAGGAATCGTATTGCGGTAAGGTGTTGTAATGGCGTATGGAAGTTGAGTTCCTTTGCGGCTCGCATAACGGGCTAGGCGAGTCAGCAAATAATGCGCACGATCTTCCCCCTCTTTTTCGAGTACAGACTCTAGCGCTTCGAGCCACTCTTGGGTTTCAATAGGATCCACATCATTTTGCATCATTTATATTGCTCCAGGTCTTAGAAGCCTTGGGATCAGGCGTATAATGATTATAGCTACAAGGTTGTTAGCGCTTGATTATCTAAGAATTGAAAAGATTATTACGATTTTAATCTTTTTTATGTAGTAATACTACATATTGATCCAATTTGGGGTCTTTTAGGCTGAGTTTATGTAGTAAAGCTACAAAAAATGTAAGGCTAAAAACTGTTCAAAACCTTTAGGTTGTACCTTCTCATCTGTCAAGTTTGAGTCAATAAGGATTAGCAATGCAATCATTGCCATTAAGCGATTGTCCCCAGGAGATTAGCTCATTAGTGACTTTTTACTGGGAGCAGTTTGTACAAAATTGCCGCGACAATAACACAGTTTGCAATGACTTGGATAGATTGCCAGACAGTTTTTGGGCCGATTTGGTGACTGTGTGGGGAGGGAGCAGCTATGTTGCTCAGCAATGTTGTCATCACCCTGATTGGCTTTTGGCGCTGGCGCAGGAATACGATACCCATAACCAGACAGTCACTGATCCGGTAATGCCAACATTAGCCTTAACCCTGGCTGATATTGATAGTGAAGATCTAGTGATGGAAGCTGTACGACAGTTTCGTCACAGAACAATGGTAGGCATCATTTGGCGTGATTTAACAAATAAAGCAAACCTAATTGAGACAACTGCTGCTTTAACGCAGCTTGCAGAAGAGTGCATTGATGCCAGTTATCAATGGTATTACCAGTACTTCTCTGCGCAGTGGGGAACACCTGCTTGGCAACAAGGAGGTAAAGAGGGTAAACCACAGCATATGGTTATCTTGGGTATGGGAAAATTGGGGGCAGGGGAGTTGAATCTGTCCTCGGATATCGACTTGATATTTGCGTATCCCCAAGCAGGACAAACTGAAGGAAAGCAAAAGGCTATCAGTAATCAGGAGTTTTTTGTTCGGCTTGGCCAAAAATTGATTAATGCATTGGATGCTAATACAAAAGATGGTTTTGCTTTTCGTGTAGATATGCGGTTACGCCCATATGGTCAAAGTGGGGCGCTGGTTTTAAATTTTGATGCAATGGAACAGTACTATCAGGACCAGGGCCGAGACTGGGAGCGCTTTGCCATGATCAAGGCGCGAGTTGTTGGCGGCGATAAAAAAGCAGGAGCAGACTTGCTTGCCAGGTTGAAACCCTTCGTATTCAGGCGCTATGTCGATTTTAGTGCAGTTAATGCGCTGCGAGAAATGAAGCAAATGATTAGTCGCGAGGTGGTGCGCAAAGGTCGTCAACACAATATTAAGTTGGGGCCTGGAGGTATTCGTGAGCTTGAGTTTATTGTTCAGGCATTTCAGTTAATTCATGGTGGTCGAGACCCTGCACTACAGCAAAAGTCAGTCTTTAAATTACTCAATGTGCTAGCGGGTCAGGGCTATCTTCCTCTTGCCGCGACTCAAGAGCTTGAAGGTGCTTACCACTTTTTACGTAAATTAGAGCATGCTTTGCAAGCATGGGCAGACCAGCAAACGCAAGACTTGCCAAAAGATAAAACTCAGCAGTGTAGGTTAGCCTGGAGTTTAGGGTTTGCTGACTGGAGCCTGTTAGCTCAAGCCTTAGAAGAACACCGTAAAAAAGTCAGCTACCACTTTTCACAAATGGTCGCTGAGCCTACCGAAGAGCATGCTTCCAATGCAGTATTGTCCTGTTGGCAGTCGCTGTGGCAGGGGCAGCTAAGTGAAAATGAAGCGACACAACAGTTGATAGCCCACCAGTTTCAGCAGCCTGAAACGATTCTTCAACGTTTACAGCAACTGGCAAGTGATAAGTCAGTGCGAATGATGCAACGTAAAGGTCGACAACGGTTAGACACCTTTATGCCAATATTACTTGCTGCAGCTATTCACCAAAGTGATCCCAGCAATACGTTACTAAGAGTTTTACCTCTGGTGGAGCGTGTCCTAAGGCGGACAGCATATATATTACTGTTAATTGAAAACCCTGTGGCACTTCAGCAGTTGTTAAAATTATGTGCTGCTAGTCCTTGGATTGCCGATACCATTGCTCGTTATCCTATGCTGCTGGATGAGTTTTTAGATGTGGGTTCACTTTATTCGCCACCTGATAAAGAAACGTTGGCTGACGAGCTTCGGCAGCAATTAGCCAGAGTGCCAGAGGATGATATTGAGCTGCAGATGGAAACACTACGTTACTTTCGCATGGCGCATGTGCTGAGAGTGGCAGCTTCTGAAGTGGCAGGCACACTGCCATTAATGAAGGTAAGTGATTATTTAACCTGGATCGCTGAAGCTGTGTTGGAGCATGTGTTGTACATTGCTTTGCATTATGTGCAAAGTCGATATGGTCATCCAGGTGGAATAGAGGGTGATCAGGTTGAGTTTATCGTTATCGCTTACGGAAAACTAGCAGGTATAGAACTAAGTTATGGCTCAGACCTGGATGTAGTCTTTGTGTATAACGCTCCTCATAACCAGTCCTCTTCGGGTCCTAAAGAAATCGATAACAGCCTTTATTTTATGCGTCTTGGCCAGCGCATGATCCATATTCTTACTGCGCAGACACCTTCAGGACAACTTTATGATGTGGATATGCGGTTAAGACCTTCGGGCGCTTCGGGTTTATTAGTTTCAACCATTAATGCTTATGCAGAGTATCAAGCTGATAAAGCCTGGACTTGGGAACACCAAGCACTTGTCAGGGCAAGAGTAGTGGCTGGATCTCCTCAGTTAACGAGTCAATTTAGTGAGGTTCGGGCGCAGGTGTTGAGTCAAGCGCGGGACCAGGAAAAACTCAAAGCTGAAGTGATTTCAATGCGAAATAAAATGCGCGATAACCTGGCAACAAAAGAAACGAATGGTGGGAGGAGTGATGCTGCCTGGTTGGCTGAGACAAAATTTAATCTTAAACACGATTATGGAGGTATCGTAGACATTGAATTTATGGTGCAATATATGGTCCTGGCTTGGTCGCACCAATATTCTGACTTACTTACCTATACCGATAATATTCGGATTCTGGAAGAGTTGGAAAAAGCAGGTCTGTTAGCACCTGAATCTGCTAACCTGCTCCGCGAGGCTTACAAGGCTTATCGTTCTGCGGCTCATCGGCTGGTGTTACAAAATCAGTCTGGTGTAGTTACCGGCGATTCCTTTCATGAATATCGGCAAGGTGTTATTGCACTTTGGCAGCAGCTTCTGGGAGATACCCCAAGCCCAGTAGCTCATGAGAGTGGTGCCGACTAGACTTATACCTTTTGCATGAGTGCTATTAACTAATTGTTAAACCTGACATAGAGAAGCAGATTGAACAAGGAGTCTCATTTATGACGATGGCCGATCGCGATGGTCTGATTTGGTTTGATGGGGAGATGGTGCCTTGGCGTGAGGCTAAAACCCATGTGCTAACCCATACACTGCATTATGGCTTAGGGGTATTTGAGGGGGTGCGAGCTTATCATACTGATCGTGGACCTTGTATTTTCAGATTGCAAGAGCACACGGATCGTTTGTTTCGAAGTGCCCATATCTTGGGGATGAAAATTCCTTTTAGCAAAGACGTACTCATTGCTGCGCAAAAAGCGGCAGTTAAAGAGAACAAACTCGATAATGCTTACCTAAGGCCAATGTGTTTTTATGGCTCTGAAGGTATGGGGTTGCGGGCTGACAATCTGCAAGTCCACACCATTGTTGCTGCCTGGGAGTGGCCCAGTTATATGAGCCCTGAAGCATTAGAACATGGGATTAAAATTCGGACTTCTTCCTACACTCGCCACCATGTCAATATTACGATGTGTAAAGCAAAGGCGAATGGCAACTACATTAACTCAATGCTGGCATTGAAAGAAGCCCAGGACTGCGGTTGTGAAGAAGCATTACTGCTGGATAATGAAGGCTATGTTGCTGAAGGTAGTGGTGAAAATATTTTCCTTGTTAAAAACGGCAAGTTATACACGCCTGAACTTACTTCCTGTCTAGAAGGTATTACGCGGGATAGTATTCTACAGTTTGCTGCAGAGTTGGGTATAGAAGTGATTGAAAAGCGTATTACCCGCGATGAGGTATATGTTGCCGATGAGGCCTTTTTTACAGGAACAGCGGCTGAAGTATTGCCTATCAGGATGCATGATAACCGGGTTATTGGTAAAGGCGATCGTGGCCCAATAACTACGAAATTACAGCAAATGTACTTCGATCAGGTCACGGGTAAGCGTGATGCTAATCCCGAATGGCTCACACCTGTGTTATGATTCCCCGCTTGACGAAATTCCAGTCATTTTTTCCTGTATCTGGATGTCCAGATACAGGTTGCCTTAATTAAGGCAAGAAAAAACTAACTCTAATGTAAATTGGTTGCGCGCGTGAAGATCCTTGTGGTTGGTCCCTCCTGGGTGGGGGATATGGTCATGGCACAAACACTGTTTATGAGTCTTAAAGCTCAGCATCCAGACTGTGTTATTGATGTACTGGCCCCAGAGTGGAGCCGTCCTATTTTGCAGCGAATGCCTGAAGTGCATAAAAGTATTGCTATGCCTGTGGGGCATGGCCAGCTGAAGTTATCTGCACGTTGGCATCTAGCTCGAAAATTGCGTTATGAACATTATGATCAGGCGATAGTTTTGCCAAATTCACTGAAGTCGGTGCTGGTTCCGGCAATGGCAAAAATTCCACAGCGAACCGGTTGGGTCGGTGAGTGTCGCTATGGGCTTCTCAATGATATTCGTAAGCTGGATAAATCGGCTTTACCATTAATGATTCAACGCTTTATAGCGTTGGCTTACCCCGCTAATACACCGTTATCTGGGGATTTACCTGCTCCCGCGCTGCATGTTGACAAAGTTTCTTTGCAAAAAGCACTAGCGCGTTATGAGTTAATGGCGGATGAAAGTTCCCCAGTACTTGCGCTTTGTCCTGGCGCTGAGTTTGGACCCGCAAAACGTTGGCCTGAGCAGCACTACAGTGCGGTAGCTACGCATATGATTCAGGCGGGTTGGCAAGTATGGTTATTAGGCTCTGCAAAGGATCAGGAGGTGACAGCAAAGATTGCTTCGCAGATTCCTGAGCAGTGGCAAAATCAGGTGCAAAATTTAGCAGGAAGAACCTCACTTGCAGAAGCCATTGATTTACTCTCTATGGCTTCCGCTGTGGTCAGTAATGACTCTGGGTTAATGCATATTGCAGCAGCCTTAGAGCGACCACTTGTTGTGGTTTATGGTTCTACATCACCTGACTTTACGCCCCCCTTAAATCAACAACAGGCGGTAGTGCGTTTAGGTTTAGAGTGTAGTCCCTGTTTTAAGCGCGAGTGTCCCTTGGGACATTTAAAGTGTCTTCATCAATTAACTCCACCTACGGTAATTGAGGCACTACAAAGGCTTGTGCCTGTTGTGTCTGAGAATAAAAAGCCTGCAAAGAGCGTCGCTAGCTCATGTGGATAATGTTCAGTTAAATATTGAGCGGCAATGAAAAAAGTACTTGTTGTAAAAACCTCATCGCTTGGTGATGTTATTCATACGTTACCAGCCTTAACTGATGCACAAGAAGCTATTCCTGGCATTCGATTTGATTGGGTTGTGGAAGAGGCTTTTGCAGAAATTCCCCATTGGCATCCTGCCGTCGATAAAGTTATTCCGGTAGCTATTCGCCGCTGGCGGAAAAATATTGTGAAAACCCTGACGCAGGGCGAGTGGCAGCAGTTTAAGCAACAACTCCAGGCGACCACCTATGATGCGGTTATCGATGCACAAGGCTTATTGAAAAGTGCATGGCTGACGTATTTAACACATGGTCCAAGCTATGGTATGGATAAATCTTCTGCTAGAGAGGCATTAGCGGCTCACCTTTATCAGCATACTATACCTGTTGTGAAAGGTATTCATGCGGTAGAACGTGTTCGTCAGCTATTTGCAAATGCTTTGGGTTACAAGCTGCCAAGCCAAAGAGGAAAGTTTGCACTTAATAAAACAATGCTCCTTGCTGACTCTCCTGAAATCAATCAAATTGCTTCAGTACTATCTTCCAGTCCTTATGTTGTTTTTTTGCATGGTACAACACGTGAGCAAAAACATTGGCCTGAGCCATACTGGTTTGAGCTGGCAGAAAAGTTCGCAGAACAGGGGCTTTATATTGTTTTGCCTTGGGGGAATGAGGTAGAAAAGCAGAGAGCTAATCGTATTCAATCTAAGGTTTCATCAAAAGCCGTGGTTTTACCCAAACTGAACCTGGCGGGTATAGCTGGCGTTTTGGCTAAGGCTACTTGTGTGATCGCAGTAGATACCGGATTAGGTCATCTTGCAGCTGCACTGGATAGACCCTGTATCTCGTTATATGGGCCAACGAGTCCACGCTTAGTCGGTACTTACGGTGAAGGTCAATGTCATTTGACCGTTGATGATGCCAACGCGACTAACAATAAGCCACTTCCTGCTGTTGAGCCTGCTATTTTTCGTAGCTTAATGCCAGTTCAGGTGTTTCAGGCAGTCCAACCATTCTTAGCCTAGATCGTTGTACTATGAAGTTAGCATTTATTCTTTTCAAGTATTTTCCGTATGGTGGATTGCAACGCGATTTTTTGCGTATTGCGCTTGAATGTCAGAGTCGCGGGCATGACATTGTGGTTTATACCATGGATTGGCAAGGTGAAAAGCCTGCTGGTTTTGTTATCCATCAAATCAAACCAAAAGCATTAGCGGCTCATAAACGGGATAAGTGTTTTCATCAAGCGGTGATGAATCATATTGAGCAAAACGCAGTAGATTGTGTTATTGGCTTTAATAAAATGCCAGGGCTGGATATTTATTATGCAGCTGATGCTTGCTATGAAGACAAAGCACGTTTACAGAGAAGTAAATTATATCGTTTGATGCATCGCTATAAACATTTTTCGGCATTTGAGAGAGGGGTTTTTAGCCCTGAAAGTACAACTCATATTTTATTGATTGCCCCTGCTCAGCAAGCTTTATTTGAGCAGTATTATCACACCCCACCTGAACGCTTCCACATATTACCACCAGGCATTTCTCGTGATCGCTGTGCTCCAGAAAATGCAGCAGAAATTCGTCAGCAGCTGCGTGAAGAATTTAATATTGCAGCCAGTGAAAAGTGTGTATTGATGGTAGGGTCTGGCTTTCGAACCAAAGGACTGGATAGAGCGCTTAATGCTATTGCAGCTTTACCTGAACAATTGAAACAAAGCATACACTTTATGGTGATAGGCCAGGATAATGCTAAACCTTTTTGGCGACTTGCCCGTGGGCTTGGTATTGAAAAGCAGTTATCTATTTTATCGGGGCGAGATGATATTCCACGCTTTTTATTGGGAGCTGATTTACTGATTCATCCGGCTTATCATGAAAATACAGGTACAGTATTACTTGAAGCTGCAGTTGCAGGATTACCTGTATTAACGACGGACATCTGTGGATACGCACACTATATAGGTGAGGCCGATATTGGCTGTGTGGTGCAATCACCTTTTAAGCAAGAGGATTTAAATAAGCAGTTACTGGCAATGCTCTCTGATCCGGAGGCGTATCAGCAGAGGCATGAAAATGGTTTGCAGTTTGCCAAACATGCTGATATTTACAGCATGCCACAGCAAGCAAGTACATTGATTGAACAGTTAGCCAGTCAGCGGGGTAAGTAGCTTTGACTATTTATTTGCGAAAAGAGTTTGAAGAGCGTTGGACTGGGCTGGATCCCTTTGAGCAAGTTAAACTATTACAGGGAAAGGTTTTTCGTGAACTGGAGGCGCGTCGTACGCTTCAGTTTGAAAGTGCAGGAAAAAGCTATTTTGCAAAAATCCATGGTGGTATTGGCTGGAAAGAAATAATCGCGAACCTTCTTCGATTCCGCTTGCCTGTACTGGGCGCAGAAAATGAGTGGTTAGCGATTAGGCGCCTGGAGAAAGCTGAAGTACCGACAATGACAGTTGCTGCATATGGAAAACGAGGAAAAAATCCTGCACAACAGCTGTCGTTTATTATTACTGATGATTTAACGAATACCATCAGTTTGGAGGACTACACGCTTGATTGGTTAAAGCATCCTCCACCTTATGCGATAAAATATCAATTGATTAAAAAAGTTGCTGAATACACAAAGAAAATGCATCTGAGTGGTGTTAATCATCGTGATTATTATATATGCCATTATTTATTACATTTACCAGAAGGTGGCTCTGAATTAACAGTAGAAACCATAAAGCTCAACTTGATTGACCTACACAGAGCACAGGTCCGCTCTAAAACACCAACACGCTGGATTAAAAAAGATTTGGCGGCACTTTATTTTTCAGTATTAGATATTGGCTTAACGTACCGAGATGTCTTGCGGTTTATTCGTTATTATACTGGCGTACCACTAAGACAGGCTCTGAAGAATCAACGCTATTGGCAAAGCATTACTCACAAAGCAAAGAAAATGTACCTTCGAAAACAGCGGAAGGGTGACGCCATTTAGCGCATGTACTTGAGGAGTAGTCGTTTGATAACAACTGAGTGGACGGTAACACCAAGCTATCAACAAGGTGATACGGGAGATGCTTTTTCTAGTTTGGAAAAGGTGTTTTCGTTACCTGGCGAGTTAATCACAACAGACCCTATAAGTGCTGTATATAAGGTGAGAGTTGGCGATAAATACTATTTTGTTAAACGCTATACAGCGGGTGGTAAAGGTATTCGACGTTACCTTGGCCCAAGCCGGGTAAAAATGGAGTGGCAGAATCTCTTATTTTTTCAAAAATTAGGTCTTCCCACAGCCCCTATTGTTGCTTATGGAGAGTCCAGATTTTTAGGTAAAACCCTCTGTGGAGCGCTTATCACAGAAGAGTTGGTTGGGACTGATGATTTAGCTTCCTTAGCACAGGCTGAGGCCTCCTGCCTAAAAGATCATAACTGGGTTACAGCGGTTAGTAATCAAGTGGCTGATGCAACGAGAGCTCTACACAGAGAAAGATTCGCACATAACGACTTAAAGTGGCGTAATGTCTTAGTTACGACTGGACCTAATCCACAAATTTATTTAATTGATTGTCCTGCAGGCACCCGCTGGTTTGGTCCAATGCTGAGCTATCGTAAAATTAAAGACCTGGCATGTCTGGATAAGGTTGCTAAGTATCAGCTAACCCCCAAGCAGCGTCTAGCATTTTATAAGCGCTATCGGCAGTGCGGTAAGTTGTCTATTGCTGATAAGTATCAAATTCGTAAAATCTTGCAGTTTTTTGCTGGTCGAGAATAGGTGTCTTGGTGACGAGTACGACGAGTTTAGGCCCAATGTTGTCCATAAATGATTTGGTTGAGGCCAATCGTGATGTTCGATGCCCTTTTCGTATAGGTTTTCAAGAGGTTGATAGTACTGCTTTAATCCAGCTGAATTGTGAATATATTTTTAGGCTACTACCCAAGAAGCGCTTGGTCTGTCGTGCAAATACGGATGATAGGCAAGTTTTAGTAAAACTCTTTATGGGAAGTAACGCTGATAAGTATTTGCAGAGAGAGCTGCGAGGTGTTATCGCATTACAACAAGCTGGCCTGCATACAGCAGACATCATTGCTCATGGCCCTGCTGCTCAAGGAATTGGGCAGGTACTCGTTCTTTCGTACTTGAGTGGCACAAAAAGCCTGCAAGCACAGTGGGATAATATCAGTGATCAGCCATCCCGATTAAGCATTCTTAGGCGAGTAATGCCTTTAATTGCAGATATGCATGCTTCGGGGCTAAAGCAAAACGATATCCACCTCAATAACTTTCTTACAGATAAACAGGGAAAACTGTTTGTGGTTGATGGTGATGGCGTCGAAACCACAGAGCAAGGCGTGTCCTTAACTGAAAGTGAAATAATAGATAATCTGGCACTACTGTTTGCACAGCTACCTCCTGAGTATGATGATTTTGTAAGTGAATTAATCACTGTTTATAATGTGCGCACTTCGCGATCCAAGGTTGAGACTGAAGTACTTTTATCTAGAGTAAAGTTTCGTCGTCACTGGCGCTTGCAACGTTACTTGAAAAAGATCTATCGCGACTGTACAGAGTTTGTTGTTAACCATGGCTGGCAGCATTTCTATGTAACCCGTAGAGAGCTAGCAACGAAGGAATGGCTTGAGTTTTTAGCAAATCCTGAAGCCTATATGGGCACAGGTAAGAGGCTTAAAAGTGGTAATACAGCAACGGTAGATTTGGTGGAGGTTGCTGGACGTCAGGTTGTGGTTAAACGTTACAATATCAAGAATTGGCAGCACCGTTTAAGTCGTTGCTGGCGCCCTTCTAGGGCATGGTTATCGTGGCGTAATGGGTATATGTTAACCATGCTGGGGATATCAACCCCCCAGCCATTAGCGATGATTGAAGAGCGTTGTTGCTACCTTCGAGGGCGTGCTTATTTGATTTTAGATTATATTGCAGCCCCTGATTTATTAAACTGGACTCAACAAGAAGGTGTTCAGGAGCAATTACCAGTAATTAAAAGTCAGCTAGAGAGACTTTTTTCTATTTGGCTGAACAATGGTATTAGTCATGGTGACCTTAAAGGCAATAACTTATTAGTCAATGAAAAGATGGATATACAGGTTATTGACTTAGATGCCATGCAGATGCACTCAAATCAGAAACAGCTTCAACACTATTTTCGAAAAGATATGCAGCGGTTTTTAAAAAACTGGACCGATAGTCCTGACTTGTGTGATACATTTGAACCTTTGGTTCAGCATATGAATGCACAGATAGAGCAGTTAAAATAGAGCAACTAAAGATTTAAATAAGTAAGCTTGATTCAAACCCTCTGCGTTATGAATGCATATATAGACGTTTATCAAAGGTGATAAGTGTATGTGTCGAATGCTAAAGGTTTGAAAAAACAAAGAGGAACATCGTGTGGCATTAACGGTTTTGGGGTTATCTGGTGCACTGGGGCATGATCCTTCTGCAGCTATTTATGTAGACGGCAAGTTGGTAGCCGCTGTAGAGGAAGAGCGCTTTCTACGGGATAAGCATGCTAAAAATAAAATGCCAATAGAATCTACTAAGTTTTGTTTGGCTCAGGCTGGTATCACTCCGCGAGATATTGATGTGGTTGCAGTACCTTATGCCCCAATATCTTTGGCAACACCTGCGCGCTGGCATTATGCAAAACGTTATTGGTATGCCCCAGATCGGTCTTTGGATGCTTTGTTTAATGGTAATCGTCGCTATCGTCGTTATGTTGGACGTATCCGTGAAATGTTAGAGTCATTGGGCTTTGACTGGAATAAAATAGAGTTTGAACCCGTTGAGCACCATTTAGCCCATGCTTCAAGCGCCTATCATTTAAGTGGTTTTAAAGAAAAAACTGCCATTATGGGAATTGATGGCAAAGGTGAATATGCCACAACCTTTTTCGGTTATGGAGAAAATGGCAGGATCCATAAAATTAAAGAGTTTTATGATCCAGATTCGTTAGGTGGTTTATACGGCGCTATTACCGAATATCTTGGTTTTGACATGCTTGATGGTGAGTATAAGGTGATGGGAATGGCACCTTATGGCGATCCTGACAAATATGACTTATCACGACTCATAAAGTTTGATGGTAAAAACTTCGAAGTAAATACTGATTATGCCAATGTTATCGGGCTTAGACGTTATAAAGAAAAGGGTCGAGGTTTTTATTTTAGTCCTAAACTGATTGATTGGTTAGGACCTCGCCGTAAAGGGGATATGGCTGACGATCCATACATACATTATGCCGCAGCTATGCAAAAGCTTTATGAAGACGTCTCTTTAAAACTAATGGATTACTATTTAGGCGATATTATCAAAGAGACAGGTTTGATTGCATTTTCTGGTGGTGGAGCCTTAAATGTAAAATTAAACCAAAAAATTATTGCTCGTCCCGAAGTAAAAGAACTATTTGTACAGCCTGCTTCAGGTGATGCAGGAACTGCTGTAGGTGCTGCTTCGTATGTTGTAGAGAAGCGTGGAATCAAAGTTGAAAAAATGGAGCATGTTTATCTTGGTCCATCATTTAATAATGAGCAAGTGATTGAAGCATGTGAGCAACACGCAGAGAAGCCGAAGTTCTTACAAATTGATAATGTGCCACAACGCATTGCTAAAATTTTATCCGAAGGAAACCCAGTGGCTTGGTTTCAAGGTAGGATGGAGTTTGGACCTCGTGCGTTAGGGCATCGCAGTATTTTAGGGTGTCCAAGCTTTAAAGGGATCGCTGATCGAATAAATGAGCAAATTAAGTTCCGTGAGCGGTGGCGGCCTTTTTGTCCAAGTATGCTGGATAGAGTGGCAACAGAAATGTTTAAGGTGGACCATCCTGCGCCTTTCATGACATTTACTTTTGAAGTTAATGAAGAGTGGAAAGAAAGAGTACCTGAGGTTGTTCATGAAGATGGTACGTCCCGAGGTCAAGCGGTTAAGCAGGAATTTAATCCTCGTTATTATGCGCTGTTGGAAGAAATGGAAAAGCGGACAGGTAATGGTGTCGTTTTGAATACGTCATTAAACCGACGTGGTGAGCCTGTAGTATGTACACCAACAGATGCTTTAAACATGTTTTTTGGTTCAGATCTACAATATCTTATTATGGAAGACATTTTGGTTGTTAAAGCTGAGTTTCCAGCTGATATCCAAGACTCCATAAACTAATAATAAAGGAAAGAGACTATAGCTCCTAGCAGGAGCTATAGTTGTTTTTGAAAAGGTTATGTCTATGTACGTACTGCAGCTTTGTCATGATTACAAGCCCCCTTTTTTAAGTGTGGCTAATCAGTATGCTGCATTATTTGATGATACCCCTTTTAAGGTTGTTACGGTCTACTTAAAAGGAGAGCCAAAAGAGGAAGTTATCAAAGCCTCTAAATCATCAGACGTTATTTTTTTAAATTATTCATCAAAGCAACTACGTGGTTTGAAAAGACAGCAAATTGCTGATTTAAAAAAACTACATAAAAAATTTAATTTTAAGTTTGTTTTAGCTCACCGGTATAAAGCCTTATTTATTGCATCTCATATATCTAACGTCCCGTGTGTTGGTATTCATCATGCATTTGGTGACTACCAGCGCTTAACAAGACGTTGGTATGTGAATAAGCATCGTCAGCGTTTATTTTTATTGGGTGTATCTGATGCTGTACGTGATGATATGCGTGGCTGCTTAACAAAGTGGAACCCATCAAATATTCAAACTCTCTATAATCGAGTTGATTATGATTTGCTAAAATCCCGATTAATTGATCGAGAATCTGCTCGCAAAAAATTAGGCTTGCCTCTGGATAAATTTGTTTACGCAAATGTTGGCCGGTTGCATCCAGATAAAGATCAGGCAACCTTGATTAAAGCTTTTGCGCAAGTTATTCAAAAACAGCCCAACTCACTGCTTGCAATAATGGGAAGTGGTCGTCTTCAGAGTGAGCTTGAAGAACTGACGAAAACACTAGGTATTATGGATAGTGTTTTATTTTTAGGGCAAGTTAAAGAGGCTGCTAGATATTTTACAGCATTTGATAGCTTCGTGTTGTCTTCTGATCATGAGCCTTTTGGTATGGTCTTGTTAGAAGCAATGGTAGCAGGGTTACCTATTATTTCGACAGATTGTGGTGGCGCGAAAGAAGTTGTGTCAGGATGTGGTGCTCTCTTTACACTGGGTGATGACAAGGCGTTGGTAAAGAAAATGCTTGAGGTTCATCATTATGACTCTGTAATGATGAACCAGCTGGTTGATAGTATGGACAGAAAGGTTACTAAGAACTTTTCCTATGCTGCTGTTAAGAACTGTTTTTGGCAGATACCTTTTGTTCAACAGATTAGTGGAGTTTAATGCCAGTGAATTGGTTGATTAAGTGGCACATGAGGCATTGGACAACGATACCTTATTCGACTTATTGCAAGGCATATAACCAGTGGGGGGGGAGTTTTATTACTCACCCAGAGGTTATTCAGGGTATTTCTGAGTTACTTGAGATTCCCGTTATGTTCCAAGGACGCTACGAAGATGACAAGTTAGTCGCGGCGGTTCCCACCTGGGGTAATTATATTGCTGGTAGTAAGGGAGCATTGAAAAAACTGGGTAAACGAGGGCTAATTGATGTTGGTAATCCTGAAGTGATTTTACCAATGAGTCCTAATATACGTATAGTATTACCTTATAAATCTGACTTTATTTCATACGAACATCAGCCTCAAATAATTAATTTAAAAAATAAAGGAAAAGCACTTTGCTTGGCAAAAGGATTCCATGCAGAAGGTTTTTCAAAGAAATTTAAATATAATCACCGAAGAGAAATTAGATTATTTCAAGATGAAGGTGGTGAGTTCAGATCTGTTAATAGCGTTTCTGCAGACCAGCTATGTGAGCTCTATCTCGATCTTTTTGAAAAACGTTGGGGGTTCAGTGCGAAGGGCGCAACTTTAATGCACAAACTGCTTGAGAAACTATATAATTTTCTAACCGGAACCATACTGTATATAGCTGATGAGCCTATTGCGACTCAACTTGTATACCAAGTTGAAACTATGAAACATTTTAGTGTTGAGTATGTGAATGGAGGCGTTAACCCCTCCTACAAGAACTATAGTCCGGGTAGTATTTTAAGTTTCTCGAACATACAGCAAGCACAAGCGTTAGCTGATAGTAAAAGTAAACCACTCCGATATTCTTTTGGCTTGGCTGATAATGATTATAAGCTCCGTTGGTGTAATAAAGTCCCAGTGTTTTTAACCTAGAAATAATATGAATACTCAATCTGCTACTTGGCTGAAAAAAAAGAAACAGAAAAACAAAATTAAAGCATGCTTAATTCTGTTGATAAGCATAATGGGGGTTGCTCTAGGATTTTACTGGCAATCATTGTTGCTTCTTTTATTATTTTATATTGCACATGAGCTTCTATGGTCAGACCATATTTTCTATAATCCTAAATCTGACTATCTGTACAGCTTTCAAAATGCGATTTGTACAAAAGCTGAGTTAGACAATGGTAAATTATGCTTATTTCAAAGTGCTGAGTTGGTTAAATGCGATACAGCAGTACTTGCGATATCAATAAAAAGTAATGCATTTTTAGCTTCTGTATTCGATCCATATGTTGAAATTGGTGATGGTAAATACATTGCTAGACAGTATTTTGAAAGAGGATTGAAGGGAATCAGATATATTAATATCAGCGACTACCTGGAAAAGCTCGTAGATGGAAAAGCTGTTTCTATTAAGTTTAAATACTGTCAGCCACTACTACCCAGTGATATTTTAGTCTATGGGTTTTGTAATGATGACTTTGTAAATAAGAAAATTTTAGTTGTTGCTCCTCATGCGGATGATGCTGAATTAGCCGCTTTTGGTTTGTATAGTCAAGCAACAGATGTGGCAGTTGTTACATTAACGGCTGGAGAGGTTGAAGCCGAAAGCTTCTCTCATGTTTATGCTGATAGTAAAAAGGCATCTTTGTTAAAAGGACGGTTGAGAGCATTTGACAGTATTGTAGTACCTCAATGGGGTGGTGTTAAACCAGAGAATATCATCCATCTTGGTTATTTTTGTTTACGCTTAAAAGAGATGTTTGATGATCTGAGTAAAACGACTATTTCATTAACGGCTGGAGTTGATTCTACAAAAGTATTCAGAGAGTTTAACCCATTTAAACTTCCTAGTGATAAAGATAACTTTGCTTCAGGAAAAAACTTGATAAGTGATTTAATATTTCTGATTGAAAAATATCAACCTGAAGTTATTATCATGCCACATAGTCAGCTGGATCCCCATGAAGACCATATCTATACGTCTCGTTTTGTTGAGTTAGCAATCAAAGAATCATCTTTCAAAGGCATTCAGCATATACTCGGTTATGCAAACCACTTTCATTACACGGATATGCATCCTTTTGGACCACCACACTCTATAGCATCTTTACCCCCAAACGTAGATATGATGCAAAGGCTTGATGCGGTGTTCTCTCTTTCGTTAAGTGAAGAAGAGCAAAAGAATAAAGTTTATGCTTTGGAAATGATGCATGATTTAAAAAGACCCATCAAACTTAAAAAGGTCATTAGGTCTCTAGTTCAGAAAATCATAGGCAGATCTTATAGTAGATATGGATATGATGCATATTTTTCGAAAAATATAAAAAATAATGAGCTTTTTTACTTTGAAAAGGTTAAGTAATGAATACTGATCTAACATGTAGTTACGTTAGAAATTTTTTTATAGTATTGCTTTGTTTGGGGTTTTTAGTTTTTTTTGCCGGTATTCAAGTCGTGCCAGATAAAAGTAAGTGGCACACACAACTGTATCTGCTTGAGTTTCTTCCTGCGTTGGTCCTTTTCTTTCTTGGTTTTGTACATACAAAACTATATGTTAGATCTATTTATGTAAAATTGTTATTGTTTTTGTTTGCTTATTTGCTGTTGAGCGAGTTGGTAAATCAAAGTGGTGATGCCTTAAAAGAATTTAAGCAGATGCTACTCATTTTTTTATTTTCTTTTTCTATATTTTACTTGATAGATAAGTTTGGTTATGAAAAGGTATTTTTTCCTTCGATTGTAATTGCCAGCTTGTTTGCATTGATAAGTATAGCTCAGTTCTTTTTTGAAAATAAATCATTAGATACTGTCAGGTTTATTGGGGATGGTGTTCTAAGTAATCCTTTATTGAGCTCACACTACTTTGGTTCATTGTGTGTTTTGGCTTTAGGAACGCTTTTCTGTGCAAAAGACAAGAAGATAAGACTTGTATTGCTAGGATGTGTGATAATATTTTTATTATGCTCATTGCTTACCAAGTCAAGGACAACAATGGTTGGGTTGTTGGGTGTTGTCGTTATCTACATTTATTTGATTATTATGGATAAAAAATCAGCCTATTTGAAGTGGGTTGCATTAATAATAGCATTATTTGTTTTATTTTTTGTTTTGTTTGGTGATGAAATTATATCCAGAGGGGTATCGTTAAGGCCAGAGATATGGAGTGCATCTATTGATTTGATTATAAATAAGCCGTTGCTTGGCCATGGTGGTGATGCAGGGTTTGAAGTGTTTATATCCAAAGTTAACACCAGTTTTTATGACCCACATAATATCCATTTAGCATTTGCATATCACTATGGGTTAATTGGGTTATTTTTATGGATTTCTTTATTAGGTGTTTTGTCGATAGCTTGCTTGAGATCTAGAAATTCATTAATTATTTACATTGGTTTACCTTTGCTCGTATATGGAGCTATTGCCGGTCTCACAGAAGGAGGGAATATTGTTGGCAGACCAAAAGAAGTCTGGTTTTTAACTTGGTTCCCAATCTCGATCGCTATAGGACTTTTAATAGTTGCAGGTGAAAATAGTAAAAAGCTGGTAAATCAAAATGGATAGAATAAAAGTTTTACAGTTGCAACAAAAATACTATGTTAGAACTTCGGACTTGCATGAAGAAATTATAAAAGCGTTACCTGAAAAAGACTATGAGGTGACTGCAGCTTATTTTACTGGTGAGCCAACCAGAGATGATATGGTTACGATTGCAGAGAAGAAAAAATATTTTAATCTGTCAAAAAAGCAAATGAAAGGATTTCGCTTTAAAGCAATTTATCAACTTTGGAAATATTGCAGAGACAAAGCGTTTGATGTAGTAATAACTCATAGATTTAAGTCATATGATGTTATGCTTATTGCAAATAAACTGCTTAAGGTAAGGAATTGCATTTCGGTAGTTCATGGTATTGGTGACTTTGACCGAATTTATAGACGCCTAATTTCCAATTTATTTATTGATGATAAGTGGACAATTATTGCTGTCTCTCAAACAGTAAAAGAGTATCTTATAAAACAATGTAAGTGTTTCAATGATAACAATGTTAAAGTTATACCTAATGCTGTCGATCTTGAGTATATTGAATCAAGTATGCTTGAAAAAAATGTTGCGAGACAGGAAGTAGGTATTAGTGAGAGTGATATTATAATTGGAACAATTGGACGGTTGGTGAAAGTAAAAGGGCATGAATATTTAATAAAATCTTTTGCTAAAGTTTTACAAGAAAATAGTAAAATAAAACTACTTATAGTTGGTGGTGGTGGGCTTGAGTTTTCACTGAGGTCTTTAGTAGAAGAGCTAGGAATAAGCGAAAAAGTCTTATTTGCGGGTGAAATCTTTAATGCGTATAAGCTTCTTAAAGCATTTGATCTGTTTGTGCTTCCTTCACTAGAGGAGGGGATGCCGTTAGTGTTATTTGAAGCACTAATAGCGAAGGTACCTATTATTTCAACAAATGTTGGTGGTATTCCTGAAGTTCTTAATGCTGATGTAGCAAAATTAATTCCTCCCAGAGATATTGATAGCTTAACTGATAAAATGAAAGAAATTTTAGATTTATCAGTTTGTGAGAGAGAAAATATTATTAATAATAGCTATCATTATGTTAAAGAGAATCATTCTATTCAGAAGTACAGAGAACAGTACAGAAATATAATTGATATATAGTGGTAGTGAATATGACTAATAGACAAGCTAAGAATGATCTCTTGTACTTAGTATATGGGGAGAGTGAGGTCTATTACAAGCAGGCTTATTTTAGTATTTTAACAGCGTTGAATTATTTAAATGTAAGCTGCTCGGTAAGGATTTGTGTACTTACTGAAAAGCCTGAGTTTTTTAAAAAGTTACCAGTTTTTGTTGAGAAACTTACAGGGAATCAAAAAGCTGAGTGGATGGGAGGTGGAACATACATACATAGAATAAAAACGTTGTCGCAAATATATTGGATGAAAAAGTATAAATCAAATACAGCATTTGTGGATACAGATACGTGGTTTAATAAAAGTCCGGAACATATTTTTTCATCCGTTGATAACGACTCGTCCGTTATGTATGAATATGAGTCTGATGTTAAAGCATCTTTGCCTAGTTTATGTCATAAAGTGAAAGATCATGAGTTTAGTTTGGGAGATGGGCGAAAACTTAATTTTCAAGAAGGTCAGTTATGGAACTCTGGTGTTATTGGTCTTTCTTTTGATAACCGTTATCTACTTGATGATGCGCTTTCTTTGATTGATAAGTTATATTTATTAACAAATGAGTATGTGACTGAGCAGCTTGTGGTTGGTGAAGTTATTAGGCAAAATACTAAAATTCAAGGTTGTCGTAATGTTTTATATCATTACTATGGGGCAGACCTGTTATTTATTAATGATAAAATTTCTGTTTTTTTAAAGGAAAATGTTGACAAAGATATAGCAGAGCAAGCTAGTTTGACTGCTACTTTTCCTTACGGTAGGTGTGGAAAAAATAAATTTCAGGTTTTATTAATAAAGTTAATATCAAAAATCTTAGGGATTGATAAAGAAACAATGAGAGCTATTCAGGGTATTAAAATTTTTCTTTTAGATAGTAAGAATAGCTATTTTAAAGCGGATCAACATAATTGGTTGATAAGATCTTATAATATCTTAAATGATGATTCTAATAAACCTAAATTATCTACTAAGTCATATTCTTTTATTCTTTTTAATGTTGAAAAGTTGATTAAATCGGAAAAGTTATCTGTTGAAGAAAAAAAGGCTTGGATTCCTATAGTAAGGAAACTGAGCTCGTTATCAGTAAGGTGATCAATATTTAAAATATTGATATAATAGTTAAAGTTTAAGTTTCCTATAAAGAGTTGGTTTTATGCTGGTAGAAAACCTTTTTCAGAAATTATCCAGCCGTCAGTAACCTTATTAGGTGGGACAAGGTTAATGTGGCTCAAACTTTCCCAGGCTGCTTTGTTTCCATATTTTTTGGGTAACCAAGCAGCTGACTTTAAGTTCATAAAATGAAGGTATAAAAACTCTCTATCACCATCTGTATTATTTGTTAGTTTTCCACTCTTCCAGTACCATACGGTTGGGTGTTCTTCAGAACCATTTATCCATAAAATAGGTGAAAGAATAGTGCTATATTGTTCTTTAAAGTAGCAGTTTCTGTTGTATGCATTGAACATGGCATAGCATTTTCTTAACCAGGCAGAGTACTTTTTATGACGTAAGTATATTTTAGAAAATTTTGACTCATCGATACCATGATGCTTGGTATCAGCCATGAACTGTTGCCAGTTTTTAATTAGTTTGAAAGCGGTTCGATTTTTTTGAGTATTTTTAAAAAGAGCTAAATGGCCTGAAATTCTATCCCAGTGAGTTGATATTAGATTATGTGTTAACACTTGCTCATTATAAAAAGATCGTATATCCCCATAAATAACATCAATATCACCGAAACCATAATAGTCATAATGTTTGATTTCGTCTTGATGTATAAAACCCAAGGCTGGTTTTATATCACATAATTTGTATGGATCAGCGTCTTCGAAATTAATATCTAGTGCGTCACTTATCTTTTTTTTGTAGTCTTGAAAAGAAATATAAGTGAGTTTGACATTTTTTGCTGTATTGTTAGGGGGAGGGCAGTCACTAAATAATAGCCAGTCAATGGTTGGGTTATGCTTACAGGACTCTATATATAAGTCAATCCATTCAGGCCATTGGCCAAAATAAGGTATGATGATAGCTATAGTTTTTAATGACATATTATTTTTTTAAGTAAGAAGCTGTGAGGTTAAGTAATCCTTTTACAACTTTTATATTGTAAAACTTAGGATCAATTGATCTTAAGATTGTTAATGCATATTTTGCATCTTTTTTGGAAATTTTAACAAACATGCTGAGTAAAAATTGGTTTTTTACCGTTAGGTAATCAGGCTTTTCTTTATATTTATAAAATGTTTTTAGAATTTCTTCAGTCATTAACTGGTAGTTTTTATAGGTATTGTTATCATGTTCCCGGTAGTAAGCCAGGATATCACTTAGAACAGCAATTTTATAGCCATGAGAAGTGATCTTTAACCAAAGATTTAAGTCTTCCAGACGAATATCAGTATCAAAACCGCCAACCTTATTTAGTACTTCTGCTCTAATCATAACGGTTGGGGCCGCAGGGCCTTCTTTGGATTGAGTGAACATTTTGTGAAAGTCGACTTCGCGGTAAGGTTTAAGCCTCTGTTTTTGTTTTACTTGGTTTTGCTCATCAATACAAATAATATTGCCACCACATACCGCTATATCTTCACGTTTTTCTAAGAAGTTAACTTGCTTTTCAATTTTGTCATGGAGAATAATATCATCAGACCCTAAGGGGCAAATATATTTTCCTTTAGCATGCGTAATCGCTTCATTTAAACTTGTTGCAAGGCCTTTATTTTCTCGATGTTTAAAAAAGAAGTTAAACTTTTGGCTTAATGCTTTTAGGATTTCAGGGGATTTGTCTTTTGAGCCATCATCTATAACAATAAGTTCAATATTGCTATAAGTTTGAGTTAAAACACTTTTTATGCAGTCCGTGATATAGTTTTCATGGTTATAACAGGATATTACGACTGAAACTAATGGTTGTGAGTTAGCCATCGATGGTTTCCTGCTTGGCATTTGATATTAATATTAATACATCGTTCAGTGCATCTTTCCAGTTACGAATATTTACATTAAATCGAGCTTCAGTATCACTGATATCAAGTACAGAGTTTTTTGGTCTGGTTGCCTTTTGCGGATATTCTTCGGAGGTTACAGCATTGATTAAAGGCTTTTTTTGTACAATGTGTAGGTTATAACTTTGATAAATAATTTCAGATGCAAACTCATGCCAACTACAAATACCTTTATTTGAAAAATGTATTGTATCTAAGCCAGTAGGTTGGTTTTGAAAAAGAAAATTCAGTGTGAAAAAGGCTAAATCGTGTGCAGAAGTGGGCTGTCCTATCTGATCTTTTATAATTGATAGTTCTTCTTTTTTTGATGCTAGATTTATCATTGTTTTGACAAAGTTGGTATTAAAAATACTGAAAATCCAGCTTGTTCTAATAATGAGTGCATTGGGGTTAACAGATACGATTGCCTGCTCACCTAACCACTTTGTTTTTCCATATATGTTAAGTGGAGTACATTTATCATGGATATAATAAGGCTCTTTTTTCTCACCAGAAAACACATAGTCTGTCGAATAGTGAACTAAAAAAATACCTCGTTTTTTACATTCTACAGCAAGGTTATTTACTGCAGTGCTGTTAATTGCTAAGGCAGTATCATAATCACTTTCTGCACTATCTACATTTGTGTAGGCCGCGGTATTGATGATGTAATCTGGTTTAATTTTATCCAGTTCGTTACTGACTTCTTGTGGATTAGTTATATCCAAATTATGTTGGTCGGTGGGTATAAACGTAAATGAAGGAAATTTACTTGATTCACGTAATATTGATTGACCAAGCTGACCGTCAGCACCAGTAAGCAGGATTTTTTTATTCATAGTGAGGTAACTCCTTTTCGCTCACTTCGTTAAGCATTGGTAGCTTTAAGTCCTTTGGTGACAATGTGTGATTTGGCATGTCAGGCCAATCAATTTTAAGCGTGGGATCTTGCCAAAAGATACCGTATTCATCCTCTGGGTGATAATAGTCTGAACACTTATACTCAAAATCGGCTGCTTTCGATAAAACGATAAAGCCATGAGCAAACCCTTCTGGAATAAAGAGTTGTTTGTGGTTATCAGCTGATAATTTAACGGCTACCCATTGACCAAATCGAGGAGATCCTTTGCGAATGTCGACAGCTATATCAAGCACTTCTCCGTGAGTGACACGCACGAGCTTTGCTTGAGGGTTATTTAGTTGATAGTGTAAACCTCGAACTGTTCCTGCTTGTGATTTTGAACGGTTATCTTGGACAAATGTTGCAGCAATACCAAACTCTTTATAGCGTTCGGCATTATAAGCTTCATAAAAAAATCCTCGACTATCTGCAAAGATGCGAGGTGTAATTTCAAGTACTTCTGGGAGTGATGTTTCTTTAACGATCACAATTATCTATCCTGCTTAATCAGGCTTCTAAGATAAGGGCCATAATCACTTTTATCGAAATATTTGGACTGCTGAATAAGTTGGTCATCAGTAATCCAACCCTTTTGCCATGCAGTTTCTTCTGGAGCGCATATTTTGACGCCTTGTCTGGTTTCGAGCGCGTGAACAAACTGGGAGGCTTCAAGTAGTGATTGGTGAGTACCGGTGTCTAACCAAGCAATACCTCGGCCAAATATATTAACATTTAATCGTTTTGCCTTCAGGTAAATATTATTGATGTCGGTTATTTCCAATTCCCCTCTTGCAGAGGGTTTTAGGTTTTCGGCAAAAGAGATGACGTCGTTGTCATAAAAATACAAGCCAGTGATGGCGAGGCTCGAGTTTGGGTTAGCAGGTTTTTCTTTAATATAAAGAGGGACTTTATTGTCATCCAGAAAAATCACACCATAACGTTCTGGATCGCTTACATGATAGGCAAAAATCGTTGCTCCAGGGGCCTCTTGAGCTTGGATCATTTGCTGCTCAAGGCCTTCTCCAAAAAATATATTATCACCTAAGATTAAGCAGCACTTATCATTTTGTAGAAAGTCCTTAGCAATAATAAATGCTTGGGCAATACCTTCAGGATTAGGCTGGATGAGGTATTGAATATTTATACCCCACTGTTGTCCATCACCAAGAATTTTATTGAAGAGAGGGTAATCCTCTGGTGTTGTGATCAAAGCGATATCTCTAATACCTGCCTGCATGAGTGTTACTAATGGGTAGTAAATCATCGGCTTATTATAAATTGGTAAAAGATGCTTAGAGATACCTAATGTAATTGGATAAAGCCTGGTTCCTAAACCACCTGCGAGTATTATGCCTTTCATAGTCTAACCATATATTTACCCATGGAACTTTAGGTTAAAGGCTTATTTTTAAAGTATTCAGTGAATAGATTAAGTGCATTGTTAGCAGTTGATTTTAGTGAGCCTTTACCATGTTATTCACAGTGGGATATTTCTTAAAATTGTTTATTTTTCACCCAATCTAAGTTGTTTAGATACCATTGAACAGTTTTATCTAAGCCTGATTGGAATGTCTCTGCTGGCTTCCAGTGTAGTTCAGTTTCCATTTTGGTTGCGTCTATTGCATAACGTGTGTCATGACCAAGACGGTCTGTAACATGTTGAATGAGCTGATCAAAGTGTTTTATACCTTGGGGTTTATCTTCAATGGCGGTATCTAATAAGGCACAAATTGTTTTAACCACTGAAATATTGGTTTGCTCATTAAATCCACCAATATTGTATGTTTCTCCGACTCTACCATGACCAAGTACAGTCATTATGCCATCAACATGATCATCAACATAAAGCCAGTCTCTCACTTGCAAGCCGTTCCCATATACTGGAATAGGTTTACCTTGAATAGCATGCATGATGGTAAGCGGGATAAGCTTTTCTGGGTATTGATAGGGACCATAATTATTTGAACAGTTTGTAGTGATTATGGGGATATCATACGTCTTATGCCATGCTCTTACCAAGTGATCTGAAGCAGCTTTGGAGGCGGAATATGGGGAGTTTGGCTTATAGCGGCTTGTTTCTGAAAACAGACCTGTTTCAGCAAGACTGCCAAAAACCTCATCTGTTGATACATGGATAAATCTAAAGTCACTCTGATTGTTTTGTTGAAGATGCTGTTTAGTCACTTCTAATAGGTTATAGGTACCAATAACATTGGTATCTAAAAAGGCACGAGGATTTTGAATAGACCGATCAACATGAGACTCTGCCGCTAAATGAATAACAGCATTAGGGTTTTCCTTGGTAAAAATGTCCTGCAGCTCGTCTTTGTTACAAATGTCTGTACGGTAAAAGGCATAACGATCAGACAAGCTGCAGCTAGCAAGGTTATCAATACAGCCTGCATAGGTCAGTTTATCAACATTAACCACATGATTTGATGTATTGTTGATAAGATGTCGAACTAACGCAGAGCCAATAAAACCTGCACCACCTGTGACAAGGACTTTCATGTTAATTTAACACCTAACGAGAGTATTTAATGCATTGCTGATAGTTTGCTGATTTTTATTGGAAATGTAGCTTTGACTTGCTTTTAAATAAGCATCAATAAAGTTTATAGGTGACTGAGCAAAAAGCAGCGAGACATCATCTTTGTATCGAATGAGATGGTTGAAATTACGTATACGCTTGTTAATGGAAAGAGGTTTTCTGTAAAACTTCAAGTCAGCTACATCAATTAAACCTAGTTGATTGCTATCTTGCAGCAAAATGTTACCCAGGTGTAAGGAACGGAAATATATTCCTTTATTATGTAACGTGCTGATAAATTCAGCGATGCGTTTAATTAAGGTAGGTTCAATTGAGCCAGAATTTGCTGTAGCCGCTGCTTCCCTAACCGTTTGTCCATTCAGAGGTAAATAACGAACAATACAACGTGGTGGTTTACTTATTTTAAACATATCAATAACTTGGACACAGGGGATGCCCAGCTCGTTTAAAGTATGAGCGTTTTTAACAAAGCGTTTAGCATAAGGAAAAAAAAGAGCGGAAGAAATGAGCCGTTTATTGCGGAAAAGTTTAATGTAAGAACCATCCTTTAACGTGATGACCTTTTCTCCGCAGGCATCTTCCTCAATGACAGTGGCTCCATCTTTTAATTGGTTGTATTCGCTTAAAGAAAGTAATTTCATTGCACCACTGTATATGATTTACACGATATCGGTATGCAGGCAGCAAGATTATGACAGGAAGTTAACAGGAGAGACTCACTTTTAACCTCATAAGTCTTCTTGGAAAATATCACAAGCACCTGAAAATGTTGCTCTGGTTAAAGAAATTAGAAAGGTGTGCTGCTGATTTAGCCTGTTTGTAACTCAGGCTATTGTACGCATGGACTTTTATAAAGCAAGAAGGATGTCTATAGATGTGTTGTGTGTATTATGACGTTCTGATGGCAATCTGTGTTAGAATCCGGCGCCTTATACCATGTAATTGATCGAGGCATTATGAGTACAGATCCAAATTACCCTCCACAAAGTGGTTTGAGTGTCTACTTACGCCTGCTCTCTTATGTCAAGCCTTACACTGGTTGGTTTTCTATTAGTATTGTGGGCTATATTCTATTTGCCTTAAGCCAACCATTATTTGCCAAAATGATGGAGTATTTTGTAGCTGGCCTGGAAGGCTCAGATACAAGCTTGATTTATTGGGTGCCGATAGGGACTGTTATCATAGCCTTATTTAGAGGTTTAGGTTCTTACCTGGGTAACTACTTTATTGCACGAGTGTCACTGGGGGTAGTGCATGACCTGCGTTGTGGGCTGTTTGACCAGCTTGTCCTTCTACCTAACCACTACTTTGATAATCATAATTCTGGCCACTTAATATCTCGTATTACATACAATGTTGGGATGGTGACTGGAGCAGCGACAGATGCCATCAAGGTCGTAATAAGAGAAGGCTTCACAGTGACTTTCTTGTTGGGATTCCTGTTTATCACTAACTGGAAGTTGTCTCTCATCTTTGTAGGTATGGCCCCCCTGATTGCGTTGGTTGTCAGTAAAGCTGGCAAGCGGTTTCGCAAACTAAGCCGCAAAATTCAAAATGCTATGGGGAATGTGACTCATGTGGCTTCAGAGACCATCAATGGTTATCGTGTAGTACGCAGTTTTGGTGGTGAGGACTATGAGCAGAAGCGCTTTCACGAAGCAAGTTCTCTAAATACCAAGCAAAACCTGAAAATGGTTAAAACATCAGCGGTACATACCCCTACTTTACAGTTTTTGGTGCTTACTTCGCTTGCGTTACTTATGTTCTTAGTACTGTTTATGCGAGGAGACGCAACAGCGGCTGAGCTAGTAGGCTTTGTGACTGCAGCGGGAATGTTACCCAAACCAATTCGTCAACTAAGTGAAGTGAATGCCACTATTCAAAAAGGAATTGCGGCTGCACAGAGCATCTTTGAGCAAATAGATGAGCCAGCTGAAGAAGATAGTGGCAAGCATGAGGTGACAAGGGTTGAAGGCAGACTTCAACTTAACCACTTAAGCTTTTCTTACCCAAATACTGAAAAAGTGGTTCTTAAGGGTATTTCTCTCCACATTGAGCCAGGTGAGACCGTTGCCCTTGTTGGCCGCTCAGGTAGTGGTAAGTCAACACTGGCGAGTTTAATCCCAAGGTTTTATGACAATATAACTGGAGAGATACTTCTGGATGGTATACCTATTCAGCAATATAAACTGCGGAATTTGCGTCAGCAAATTGCTTTGGTTACTCAGCAAGTGACACTCTTCAATGATACCGTCGCTAACAATATTGCTTATGGTGACCTTCAGCACAGAACTCAGGATGAAGTTAAAAAAGCCGCTGAAGCAGCCTATGCGATGGAATTTATTAAAGACTTACCTGAAGGGTTGAATACACTGGTAGGTGAGGATGGCGTACTGCTTTCAGGGGGGCAGCGACAACGACTGGCTATTGCTCGGGCAATTTTGAAAGATGCGCCTTTGCTTATTCTTGATGAAGCGACCTCAGCTCTTGATACTGAGTCCGAACGAATGATTCAAAAGGCGCTTGATCAGGTGATGAAGGGAAGAACCACTATTGTCATCGCTCATAGATTATCCACTATCGAAAATGCGGACAAAATTGTAGTAATGGATAAAGGAGAAATTGTTGAAGTTGGCACCCATCAGCAGTTACTTCAGCAGTCAGGCCACTACGCAAAGCTACATCATATGCAATTTAAAGAAGAAGCATCCGAGTCCTCAGATATCGCCATTAACTAAGTGTGAGATATAACTAATGAAGTTGAGTATGCCTCGTTTTGATCACAGTAGCGTTCTTGTTGTTGGCGATGTCATGCTGGACCGTTACTGGCATGGTGTTACCTCTCGAATTTCGCCTGAAGCCCCTGTTCCTGTGGTCAAAGTGGGAGAAAAAGAAGACCGGCCAGGTGGGGCAGGAAATGTAGCATTGAACATAGCAGCACTGGGTGCACCAGCTTATCTAGTAGGTGTAACAGGAGATGATGAGGCGAGTCATGTGTTACAAGCCTGTCTTGAGGCAGCTGGAGTATGGTGTAGCTTTCAGCAGGTTGAGGATGAACCTACTATCACAAAGCTCAGAATTATCAGTCGACATCAGCAGTTGATTCGACTGGACTTCGAAGAAGCCTTTAAATCTCTTGATGAAGTAGGATTTACTGAGCGCTTTACTAGCCTTCTGCAAAATGTTGATGTGGTAGTCCTCTCTGACTACGGCAAAGGTGCACTGGCAAAGCCTCAGCAATTAATTCAAGCAGCTAAAGCAGCTGGCAAACCAGTGCTAGTCGACCCGAAAGGAACTGACTTTGCCAAATATCGAGGGGCAACGTTAATCACACCAAACTTCTCAGAGTTTGAAGCTGTGGTTGGTACTTGTCCTGATGAAGCGACACTTACACAGAAAGGAATGGCTTTACTTGCGGAGCTGGAGCTGGATGCTCTTTTAGTGACACGAAGTGAGCATGGCATGACCTTGCTACGGCCTTCAGGTATCCCTTTACACTTACCTGCCCAAGCGAAAGAGGTGTTTGATGTAACAGGGGCTGGCGATACAGTTATTGCAGTTATTGCTTCAGCTTTGGGCGCAGGTTTGTCATTGCCTGAGTCTGTTGCATTGGCTAACTTGGCTGCGGGTATTGTGGTGGGCAAGCTGGGAACTGCTACCGTAAGTGCTCCTGAGTTGCGTCGAGCACTTCAGGGTGAGCCTGATCTTGAAAAAGGTGTGATGACGGCAGATCAGCTACTAAGCACCATTGAAGAGGCAAGGGCACAAGGTGAAAAGGTTGTTTTCACCAATGGCTGCTTTGATATCTTGCATGCGGGCCATGTGGGTTATTTGGAGCAAGCCCGTTCCCTGGGTGACAGGCTGGTGGTGGCTATTAATGATGATGCTTCTGTTCGTCGCCTTAAAGGTGAAGGGCGTCCAGTTAACCCCGTTGATCGACGAATGACAGTGTTGGCTGGATTGGCTGCGGTGGACTGGGTTGTCAGTTTTAATGAAGATACTCCTGAGTCTTTGCTGCAAAAGCTAAAGCCTGATGTTTTGGTAAAAGGTGGGGATTACACAGTAGATAAAGTGGTCGGAGGAGAAATTGTACACAGCTATGGTGGTCAAGTGGCTGTATTGGATTTCTTAGATGACTGCTCGACAACTGCAATTGTTAACAAAATTAAATCACCTAAGCTTACTGATAAATAAAGTGCTGGATATTGTGTTTGCTGTTATGAGCCTTTAAGTATCAGTGCCTTCTTGAAAAGGCTGGTTATTGTCTTTAACCCAAATACCTTGCCGGCTACAAAAGTATTCTGACAAGTAAAACTTGCTAGTATCACAAATAGGAATAAGCTGACCATTGTGTAAGGTGGTCGCTTTTCCTGTTAGCTGATTGTTTTCATTAATTTCTGCCCAAACCACCAATGCACTCTCATTAAACCTAACCTCAACACTCTGCGACTGATCATTCCATGCATCTTCACAATGGAAGAGTGATAGTTTTTCCTGCTGAATAAAGTCAGGAAGAAGCTTAAGCTCAAAGTAGCTTACAAGCTGAGCAGATTGTGTGGGTTGATGCAGATAAAGATGGCACTGTTCTCCCTTAAGTTGATTTTTGTAATATGTTGCTACTTTGTGATGGGGGCGCTGTGCCTGCGAAAGCATTACTGCTGTTTGAGATTGTGAGTGGAGAGGGATTGATGGGTAAACAATAGGTAGGGGCTTTTGGTCAAAGCTTGTGACCAAACACTGGCTTCTATCAAGTGTTAGCCATAGCAACTCTTCGGCAACTTCTTGTAATACAGTATTTTGTGGTGAAGATAATGACTCTGAGGGTACGTAGCCTGAAGGGAGCTTGAGTACGGTATCCCCAAAATCTGGCCGGATCTGAGGGACTAGTAGCAGCCAGCGTGAACCCTGCAATTGCACAGTAATATGTGCTGAAACCCCCAGGTTATTAAGTAGGATGCAGGCCACATTACTGGAGCAACTGGCTGGCTTAAACGTTGATCTGCTTGCTGAAGCTCTTAGTTGCTGCAACTGAGTAAAGGATAGTGCTTTCCCCCAGCTTTGGAAATTGGCTTGGTAGCTTGAATCATGGCGCTTAATGAGCCAGACACTTTGGCGGTATGTTGTAAAAAGACTACTGCTGTATGTGTGTAGCAAAGTACCAGAAGCAAGCATATTTAAATTAATCAAGGACCTCAGAAATACAAGCGGCATTATGAGCCAAGTGGGTTGGGGTAATGGTTCCCACAATAGTGCTTGTGACCGCTGGGTGGGCAAAAATGAATGTCATACTCTTTTTTACTGGATCGCCATTCTCCAGGCAAATATGGCCGCTACCTAACGCCTTTTTGACAAATATGGCTTTTTGGTTAGCAGCAGCATAGTCAAGAACAGGTTGCTCTGTTTGATCTGCCAGGTTATAGGTTGCCATAACTATATCTGCTTGACTTGCAGCTAAAATGCCGCCCTCAACAGTTTTGGTGGACATACCAAAGGCACGTATTTTTCCTGCTTTTTTGAGATCACTTAAGTAATCCAGGATACCAAAGTGCTGGATAATATATTCATCATTACCATCTGAATGCACAAGTACCATATCCAAACAGTCGACATTAAGGCGTTGGCAACTTCGCTCAATGCTTAGCTGTGCCGCTTCTGGGGTAAAGTCAAAAGAAGACTGGCCTTGTTCAAATGACTCACCCACTTTTGTACAGATAAGCCAATCATTTTTAACTTTATGTAGAAGTGAGCCTAGGCGCTCCTCGCTGGAGCCATAAGCGGGTGCTGTATCAATCAGGTTAATACCAAGCTCTTTCGCTTGAGACAATAAACTCAGTACGGCTCTATCATCTGGAATGGAAAACTGCTTGGGGTATTTAACCCCCTGATTTCGACCCAGCTTAACGGTACCTAGCCCTAAGGCTGAAACCCACAAATCAGTCTTTGCCACCTGTCGACGTTGCATTAAAAAAAGTCCTCCCAAAATGGTGGAGCTATGGGGGCCAGGGGCAGACTATTTGGTAAATGCTGGGTATGACTCTGGTCGGTTGTTGATGTCAAGCTGTCAGTAATACCATCAAGATTAAGTAGCTTGATCACTTCATCCGCAAGATTGGGAGCTAAAGCAAGCTTAGTTGGCCAGCATATAATGCCATTATGCATAGGCTTGCAGTAAGCTGCATCAGGTCGAATATAGGAAAGCTGTTTAGGCTCAGCCCGGTTGACATGTAAGGTTGCCCATTGAGCTTCGGAAAAGTCGATCCATGGGAGCAGTTTCTTTAGTTCTTTCTGAGCAATTTCAATCTGCTCGCTTGCAGAGCGTTTTACCCCTGTCTCTGCGATTTCACCACCTAAGTACCAAACCCAATCACCATCTGCAGTTGGATGACTAGAGACGGTAAGCCTGGGAACTGTGCTGGTGCCAATGCAGTGAGCATAAAGTGGGTTAGGATGACTATGCTTAACCATCACCATATGAAGTGGACGTGTTTGCTGCTTAGGCTCATTGATTCCCCACGTGGTCATAAGTGAGGCCGTACCTTCACCAGAGGTGAAGACATAGCGTTTTGCAGTGAAAAGGTACTCAACATCTTGATATTGAAGCTTTATACCTGTGATTTCATGCTGCTCGTTGGTCAGTAGCTGTGTGGTATTTTGCCAGTCAACCTTAATGGCTTGCTGTCTTATTGGCTTTACAAGTTCATCAACTAAGCTAGGTATATCCAACACTAACTCATTAAGTTGATAAACACTGCCTTTGAATTTAGGGTTTCTAAAAACGTGTGGAATATTGTCAGGTTGGAGTGGGGTGACTCGCCCTCTCAAAGCTTTGCTGGCAAAAAATGTTGTAAGTTTTGATCCAATGCCAGCAGTAGACCAGAGGTAATGATGAGGCGAAAGAACCTTTACTTGGCTAAGGTCGAACTCCCCGGTTCCATTCAGGCATTTACGCCAGCGATCTGGCATACCCGCAATGCATTCTGAGGCCTTGGTTAAGTTGCCTGACAGGGCATACTTGGTACCACCGTGGATGATGCCTTGTGAGCGGCTGGTTTGAATGCCACCTAACTGGTGCTCTTCAAGTAACAGGGTTTGGAACCCATTTTTATGCAGGGCATTGGTTAACCAAAGGCCGGCAATTCCTCCACCAATCACAATTACATCAGTTTCTATACGTACTTGCTGCATATGCATCTAACTGCTTGCTCAACCAATAAGGAATCTGGGAGTATACGCCAGCAAGCTGGATTGGTCATCTCTCTGCAGAGTGGATGAGTTAGCATGCTGTGCTGTATTCATCATTAGGGACCTTAATTTTTTTGATTCTATGTCAGTTGGGAGAAGTCATTGCTATCACGCCTGCTTTATACGTTGTTATTTTATAGCGTAATGCCATTTGTGCTATTAAGGCTAAGCTATCGTGCTGTTAAAGCACCAGACTATGCAAAGCGCTGGAGAGAACGTTTTGGCTGGTTTACCCCGCGGAATACTCGTCGGCCAGCAATATGGGTTCACTCAGTCTCGGTGGGTGAAACCCTCGCTGCGATCCCGCTGATTAATAAGCTTCAAGAGTGCTACCCTCAACACCAGCTTGTGGTAACGACAATGACCCCAACAGGCTCAGCTCAAGTAAAAAGTAAATTGGGTGATAAAGTCTTTCATGTCTATGCGCCTTATGACTTACCAGGAGCTGTACAGCGATTTTTAGCCAAAATCCAGCCAGATCTAGCAATTATGATGGAAACCGAGCTTTGGCCGAATACCATTGCAGCATGTCATGCTCAAGAAATACCCGTGATACTTGCAAATGCGCGCCTATCGCATAAATCTGCCAATGGTTATGCTAAGTTCAGATCGCTCGTCGAACCAATGTTAAGGCAATTATCGCTGGTAGCTGCTCAAGATCAGGCATCAGCAGATAGATTTAAAGGTTTAGGGGTTGCTGCTGACAAGGTATCAGTGACAGGAAGCATCAAGTTTGATCTTCAGCCAGATCAAGACCAAGTGGCTACAGGTTGCACCTTGAGGCAACAATGGCTGAAAAGTGGCAAAAAACAGGCGGTTTGGGTAGCAGCAAGTACGCATCCAGGGGAAGATGAGCAGGTGCTGAGGGCTCATCAACAGTTACTAAAAACTCATCCACAGGTACTTTTGATATTGGTACCAAGGCATCCAGAGCGGTTTAATCAGGTGGCAACACTCATTGAGCAAGCTGGACTTCGCTATATACGCCGGACTAGTCAGCAACTAGCAGATGAGCAAACCCAAGTTATTTTAGGTGACACTATGGGTGAGCTATTAATGTTTTTTGCGGCATGTGATGTGGCATTTATCGGTGGCAGTTTAGTACCTCATGGTGGGCATAATATGCTTGAGGCGTCTGCTCTTGGTAAACCTGTGCTAACTGGAACTCATGTTTTTAATTTTATGGAGATTAGCAAGCTGTTAAGTGAGAGTGGAGGGTTGCTGTGGGTTAATGATGCAGAAACCTTGGTTATAGAAGTTGGAAAGCTTTTAAAATCCCCAGCACAGGCTGAGATAGTAGGGCAGAAGGGGTTGCAACTGGTTTCTCAGCACCGAGGTGCTATTGACCGGCTGCTTGTGCACATTGCTGCAATAACTGGCTTAGCTCACCAAGAAAGGGGGTCTTTGCCAAGCTCACAAATAAAGGAATAAATCGCGCGAAGTGAAAGGAGGATAATGAAGGGCGATAGTGCGGTAGCCTCGCTCATCACAAGCAAAAACTACCCACAAGCCAAGAGACTCTTCATTATTATCAGCGTCTCGGCTTATGGGTTAGGCAGTAAAGTTCAGTTTACAATGTTGTTATTGATAGTTGAGTGGTGGGAGCAGTTCAGTATCTTGCTTTTTAGTCACCCAGTTGTTCAATGTTTTTAAATCACGTTCATCAAGCGTGCCTGCTGCTCTCCTTAGGCGTAAAGAGTTGATAATGTAGTCATAGCGGGCATTGAGATAATCTCGCTGAGAGTTATACAGTACTTGCTGGGCTTGCAAGACATCAATGATATTCCGAGTTCCAACTTCATAACCGCTTTCAGTGGCCTCAAGGGCACTCATAGATGAAATGGTACTTTGCCAGCGTGCATCAACCTTTTGCACGTCAGCCACAATGGTGCTGAAGAGATTGCGGGTATTCTGAAAGGCATTCCGCTGAGCAAACTCCTCTTGTTTTTGAGCCTGAGTCAGCTTATGGGTGGACTCTCTGACTTGAGAACTCGTTAAGCCACCTGAAAAAATAGGCAGGTCAACTTGGAGCTTGTAAACAGTTCTATCTGACTTTCCAGAAAAATCATCAATTGAGCTGGTACTTGAAGCTCCTGCGGTATGCTCATATTGAGCCACAGCATTAACAGTAGGTGCGTGGCCTGATTTATTTTGTCTTAATAATTCTTCTGCTGCACGAACTGAGTCTCGGGCAACCTTGATATCCAGGTTTTGTGTCATTGCATTGTCAACCCAGTCTTTGCGGCGGTTGGGGATAGGCGTTTTGACAGGCATTTGTTTATCAAGCTTACCGATAGAGGGGACGTACTCACCAGTAATGGTACGCAGCTTTTCTAAACTGACATCGACATCGTTCTCTGCAACAATTCGGTCGACCCGTGCAGTGTCATAGCTGGCTTTAGCTTCTAGTACATCAGTTTTGGCGACAAGGCCTACCTCAAAACGTTGCTCTGCCTGATCATATTGCCGCTTGAAGGCTGCTTCCTTAGCCTTTGCTGTAGCCAAGGTATCTTGTGCTCTTAACACGTCAAAATATGCTTCTGCCACACGCAAGATGAGTTTTTGCAGTTCAAGCTGAAATTGGTGGCGGGCTTGTTCTGTTAGCACTTTGGAACGTGTGTAGTTAAACCACTTACTTAAGTCAAACAGTGGCTGTTGCAATTGAGCTGACCAGCCGTGCGAGTTACCGCTAGTGGTGCGGTTAGTCGAAGCTAAATCGTTGGCATCCAGCAGGTGAGTTTTGGTTTTTTGGGTGCTGGCACTGGCTGAGATTTGAGGTAAAAGTTGAGATCTGCCCTGGTCATCCAGTTCTTCTCCCGCCTTTAGTGCAGCTTTGGCGGCAGCAAACTCTGCGTCATTATCCAGAGCTAATTGATAAACTTCCATAAGATCAAGAGGCTTATCAGCAAAAGAGGACAGGGGGACGAGGACTAGTGCTGTCACCAAAAACCATTTGGGTGAACGTCGCTTTTTCATAGTAAAAAGATTCCTGAGCCTTTAGGGTTCTCGTCAGTTTGGTTGGCAAGAACGGGTATACTGTTATAACAAAAAACTGTACTCAAATAGTTAATTATTGCGCTAAACAATATTTAATAAGAGAAGATTATCAAATATTGATATGTAATAACAAAGAGTAACAAATTTTAGAGCGGTGAAATGAACAACGACCTGCTTTCCCTAGGGAGATTTGTAAGCGAACAAGGATAATCTTATGGCGTCAGGATTCCTGTAAATCAGCGGAATAAAAAGTTGGTAGAAGGGTGAAATTTATACAGTTGTTATTTCGGCAGCTTATTTCCCTAAATAGGGCTTCAATGATATGCTTTTCTAAGAAAGTAGTGTTATTAAAAGCCTTTATAATCAGGAAATTACCAAGTATAAAGCGTTTTTTTTGTCAAGTTTTATGCTTGAAAGATATTGCAAAGCAGTGAGCAGAACATGGGTAAAGCTGAATACAAAGTTGACCTCGTTGAGCTACAAACACAGTGTGAAACAAACTATGCTCGCTTTCTTAAGCTGTTGCCTGGACTGGAAAAAAAAGAACAGGCACATCTTGCTGTAAGAATGGGAAGCCAGCAGTTTATGGTGACGTTTACTGTGGTTGAGCGCTGTAAATATACCACTGTTTTAAGTATGCGCTATGAGCAAGGGCTTGGCTCTTGGCTAATACTTCCACTATTTCAAGTGCGTCTTTACCATGATGTGAGCATGGCAGAGGTAATAAGTATTCATAAACAACGCAATACAGCAGCAAAATACCCTTACCCAAACCCACAGATGTTTTATCCTGATGAAAAGGCTCAGCATAATCGGCTATTGTCGGAGTGCTTGGTAAACTGTTTGGAGCATGGGTATGATCTTGATATGGTTAGCATACCCTCACAGTGAAACAGTTTTTATGTGAACTGTGTTTGATTATGTGCGATCTTAAGTTGGGGATGGAAACAAGATTGCTATAGTAGGTAAATTGTAGGGTAGGTAAGACGCTCACCAATAAGTGAGTTTTTATTGAGTTAAAATCGTTGGTCAGCTTTTCACTCGATTGCAGGAGTCAGACGTTGTCTGCCGACAATTCTAATAACACAGTTACCATAATTCAGATTACGGACTCTCACCTTTTTCAAACGGCTGATGGTCGTTTATTGGGTATGAATACCCAAGATAGTCTCAAAGAAGTCATTAAAAAAATTCAACTGGATATTGATAACGTAGACTTAATATTAGCTACTGGTGACATATCCCAAGATGGCTCACTCCGATCTTATAAAGAGTTTGCTCGGCTGGTAAATGGTATGGGCGTGTCGTCATATTGGCTGCCAGGGAATCATGATGAGTTTCGAGTGATGGCCCAACTGTTTGCTGGTAAAACAAACCTGTATAAAAAGATTACCACTGGGAACTGGCAAATTATTATGCTGAACTCAACGGTTCCTGGTAAGGTATTTGGTCAATTGAGTCAGGCTGAGCTGAACTTTTTAAATACTTCCCTCAAAAATGCTGAGCGACCTAATGTACTTGTTTGTCTTCATCACCACCCTGTACCTGTAAATAGTGCATGGATTGATCAAATTGGTTTGCGTAATGCAGAAGTTTTGTTTGAAACGCTTGCTAATTATGACAGTGTTCGTGCTATTGCCTGTGGGCATATTCATCAGGAATACGATCAAGTTCATGACGGTATTAGAGTACTCGCTTCTCCATCTACGTGTGTACAGTTTTCGCCAGGTAGCGAAACTTTTCAGGCAGATGAGAGTGCGCCAGGTTATCGTGTTTTCCGTCTAGGTGCTGATGGGCAGATAGATACATTTGTTGAGAGAGTGACGCATATTGACTTTGAGATTGACTACAGTGTCAAAGGTTACTAGTTTGTCTCTTAACTAAAGACTGAGTGTGAAGTAATAAGCAGCCGTTTATCCTCAAAATAATTAATCCTTTTTATTATCGCCTAAAAGCGCTAACTGTTGTATTTATGTACAACATTGAGCGATTAGTCCATCATCACTCTCCCATAGCTCAATCTATTCGCTAGCTGAGTATTGTTCAGACTGCTGTTGAGCTATGTATAGCTGGCTCTAGCATTATACTAGTCATTGCTGATAAACAAGAATCACTGTTGGTTATTGTTAGAGCAGTGTTAGCAACTCAAGGTAAGATATGCAAAGCGAATCTCTCATTATTTATATTCATGGCTTTTTGAGTGCTCCTACTTCAAAAAAAGCACAACTAATGAAGGAGTCTTTAGCGCAGCAGTGCTTTAAACATCAGTATATAGTGCCACAGCTACCGTGCTATCCGACACAAGCTGCAGAATATTTGTGGGAATTACTTGCTACGAAGTCGGTAGCTTCTGATGTATATTTGATCGGCAGTTCATTAGGTGGTTATTATGGTATTTGGCTACGAGAGCGCTTAATTGCAGAAAAAACAGATATCGGTTGCGTAAAACTCGTTGCGATTAACCCTGCAATTAAGCCTTATGAATTACTATGTAATTATTTGGGTGACAATGTTAACCCATATACAGAGGAAAGGTTTACCCTTACAGAGCAGCATATTGCTGAACTTAAAGCACTAAAGGTTAGTCAGTTGAGTCATCCAGAGGACTGTTTGTTGATGGTACAAACAGCAGATGATGTATTAGATTATCGTCAAGCAGTCAATTATTTTCAAAGCTCACCACAGGTTATTGAACCAGGTGGTAGTCACCACTTTGACCATTTTGAGCAACACCTGGAAAAGATCTATGACTTTTTCGGAGTGTTACCACCTGTCGATCATAACAGGGGCTAGTACAGATTAATTATGAGTACATATAACGCTGAATCCATTGAAGTATTAAGTGGTCTTGATCCAGTTCGCAAGCGGCCTGGTATGTACACGGATACAACGCGTCCAAACCACCTCGCTCAGGAGGTGATTGATAACAGTGTTGACGAGGCTTTAGCAGGGCATGCAACCCATGTGAAAGTGACCTTACACCCTGACCACTCGCTGGAAGTTTCTGATAATGGACGCGGAATGCCGGTGGATATACATCCTGAAGAGGGTATTTCTGGGGTTGAACTGATACTTACTCGCCTTCATGCGGGAGGTAAATTTTCAAATAAAAACTATCAGTTTTCAGGTGGGTTACACGGTGTAGGGGTATCTGTTGTAAACGCGCTTTCTAGCCATTTGGAAGTCACTATTAAGCGTGGTGGTCAAACGTATCGCATGGGTTTTTTGAATGGTGAAAAAGCCCAAGACTTGCAAGCTGTGGGTACGTGTAAAAAGCGTGATACAGGCACCACGGTTCGTTTTTTACCTGATGCGAAGTATTTTGACTCAGCAAAGTTTTCGGTTTCTCGGCTGCATCATGTGCTGCGTGCTAAAGCCGTATTGTGTCCAGGGCTTCATGTTGAGTTTGAAGATCTCGGAACCAATGAAACAGTAAGCTGGTACTACGAAGATGGTCTGAAAGATTACCTTGTTGCTACCACTAAAAATGCTGAAACATTACCGAGTGACCCCTTTGTTGGCTCTATGGTTGGTAAAACAGAAGCGGCTGATTGGGCTGTACAGTGGTTACCCGAAGGGGGAGAGCAAATAGCTGAGAGCTACGTAAACCTGATACCAACTGCGCAAGGCGGAACTCATGTTAACGGCCTGAGAACAGGCCTTTTAGAAGCCATGCGTGAGTTTTGTGAGTTTCGTAACCTGCTTCCCCGAGGGGTAAAGTTGGCACCTGATGATATCTGGGATCGCTGCTGCTATGTTTTATCTGTAAAGCTCGCTGATCCTCAGTTTTCCGGACAAACTAAAGAGCGCCTGTCATCTCGGGAGTGTGCAACCTTTGTATCTGGTGTCGTAAAAGATGCATTTAGCTTGTGGTTGAATCAACATACAGCACAAGCTGAACAACTTGCAGAACTCTGTATCAGTAATGCCCAGCAGCGATTAAAAGCATCTAAAAAGGTAGCTCGTAAAAAAGTCACTGCAGGTCCCGCATTGCCTGGTAAGTTAGCGGATTGCTCCAGTCAGGACCCTGCTTATAGCGAGCTGTTTTTAGTTGAAGGGGATTCGGCAGGGGGCTCAGCTAAACAAGCCCGTGATCGAGAGTTTCAAGCCATCATGCCGCTTCGAGGTAAGATTCTAAACAGTTGGGAAGTGGATTCAGGGGATGTGCTTTCTTCTCAGGAAATTCATGACATTGCGGTAGCACTGGGAGTAGATCCTGGGACAGAAGATATTTCTGGGCTGCGTTACGGCAAGGTTTGTATTTTGGCGGATGCAGACTCAGATGGGTTGCATATTGCCACACTGCTCTGTGCACTCTTTGTTCGCCATTTTAGGGCATTGGTTGAGGCAGGCCACGTTTATGTTGCGATGCCTCCCCTTTACCGAATTGATGTAGGTAAAGATGTTTACTATGCACTGGATGATGCTGAAAAGCAGGGCATTCTGGATCGCATTGAAGCGGAAAAGAAAAAAGGCAAAATCAATGTACAGCGTTTTAAGGGGTTAGGTGAAATGAACCCCTTACAGCTAAGGGAAACGACAATGTCTGTCGATACTCGACGACTGGTCCAGTTGACATTAGATGATGCGGAAGCAGCCTTCGAAACATTAGATATGTTACTAGCCAAAAAACGCGCTGCTGATCGTAAAGCTTGGTTGGAGTTAGTGGGTAATCAAGCTGAAGTTAATTAGTCCGCGTCTTTAGTTGATATACCTTGTATAGCTCAGGGTATATAAGCACTAGCAAAGTTTAAGTGAGTTGGTTGCTATGGAAAATATTGTGATTGGCGATGATGGTGTAGAACGTCAGTCGTTGCATTCCTACACAGAGAATGCCTATCTGAATTACTCGATGTATGTCATTTTAGATCGAGCACTCCCGCACATTAGTGATGGCTTGAAGCCTGTTCAACGGCGTATTGTTTACGCGATGAGTGAGCTTGGGTTAAAAGCGACAGCCAAGTTTAAAAAATCCGCGCGTACAGTAGGGGATGTACTAGGTAAATATCACCCTCATGGTGATTCAGCCTGTTATGAAGCCATGGTATTAATGGCTCAGCCATTCTCCTATCGTTACCCTTTAGTCTCTGGTCAAGGTAACTGGGGGTCGCCTGATGACCCCAAGTCATTTGCAGCCATGCGCTATACCGAGGCCAAACTAGCGAATTATGCTGAGGTATTACTGAGCGAGCTTGGTCAGGGAACTGCTGATTGGGTGCCTAACTTTGATGGCACAATGTCGGAGCCTTCCTGTTTGCCTGCCCGGGTTCCCAATGTGTTACTAAACGGCAGTACGGGTATTGCGGTAGGAATGGCGACGGATATTCCCCCGCATAACTTACGTGAAGTTGTGGATGCCTGTGTCCATCTTCTGGATAACCCAAAAGCGACAGTGGAAGATGTCTGCCAGTTTATACCGGCTCCAGATTTTCCAACTGAAGCTGAAATTATCACCCCACAGAATGAGATAATTAAGACCTATATGACAGGTCGAGGCTCATTAAAAATGAGAGCCGTTTACCATAAGGAAAATGGCGATATAGTGATTACCGCGTTACCCCATCAGGTGTCGGGTGCTAAGATTCTCGAACAGATTGCTGCACAGATTCAAAGTAAAAAGCTTCCCATGGTGTCGGATTTACGTGATGAGTCTGATCATGAAAATCCAACTCGACTGCTTATTGTGCCTAAATCCAATCGGGTGGATGTTGAGCGTTTAATGGCGCACTTATTTGCAACCACTGACTTGGAAAAATCTTACCGTATCAATTTGAATATGGTCGGGTTAGATGGCCGTCCTCATGTTAAACCTATTAATGAAATTCTGTCTGAATGGTTGACGTATCGAACTGATACAGTACGTCGTCGTTTACAGTATCGTTTGGATAAAGTACTGAAACGGTTGCATATTTTAGAAGGCTTGTTAATTGCTTTCTTGAATATTGATGAAGTTATCGAAATTATTCGCACAGAAGATCAGCCTAAAGCCGTATTAATGGAGCGCTTTGGTTTATCATCTGAACAGGCCGAAGCCATTTTAGACTTAAAGTTAAGGCACCTCGCTAAGCTGGAAGAAATGAAAATTCGTGGCGAGCAGGATGATTTAGCCAAAGAGCGAGACAAGCTGGAGAAAACGTTAGGCTCAGCTGCGCGGATGCGTACGTTGATCAAAAAAGAGCTGCTGGCTGATGCCAAGTCCTATGGAGATGATCGTCGTTCACCTATTGTGAGTCGAGCAGAAGCGAAAGCAATGGATGAAACAGACATGCTTTCTTCTGACCCTGTAACTGTCGTATTGTCTGCAAAAGGCTGGGTGAGAGCTGCAAAAGGACATGAAGTCGATCCTACAGCCTTGAACTATAAGGCGGGTGATAAATACTTAATGTCTATGCGAGGGCGAAGTAACTTACCTGCCGTCTTTTTAGACTCTACAGGAAGAGCCTACACTTTGCCTACGCATACCCTGCCTTCTGCAAGGGGGCAAGGTGAGCCTCTTACTGGGCGTCTCAATGTACCTTCTGGCGCAAACTTTATTGGTATTTTGTCTGCTGAAGAAGAGCCTAGTTACTATTTAATGGCTTCAGATGCAGGTTATGGTTTTGTTGTACCCACTAAAGAGCTGGTGACCAAAAATCGTTCAGGTAAAGCAGTGTTAACCTTGCCTGAGGGCGGATGTGTGCTTACACCCGTTGAAGTGAATGATATTGAGCAGGATTGGTTGGTAGTGATCAGTAACGAAGGCCGAATGCTTGTATTTCCTTTGGCTGAGTTGCCAGTGATGGCACGAGGTAAGGGCAATAAAATCATTAATATCCCTGCACCAAGGGTAGCTGAGCGAGAAGAGTTTGTGGTTGCGATGACGTTATTTGCGCCAGGTGATAGTTTAACTCTCCGGTCGGGAAGGCGGAAGTTGACACTTAAGCCGGCTGATATTGACCACTACCATGGTGAACGAGGCCGTCGAGGAAGCAAACTGCCTCGAGGTTTCCAAAAGGTGGATTCAATTGAAATAGAGCCTGGCAACTAGTGTAGTGTTTCTCATACGTCATCTGAAAATAAAAAAAGCAGCCTCAGTGGCTGCTTTTTTTGTTATACCGGTTCGGGTGAAAGTGGGTAAAGGCTAAAAATTTTAGCTTCTGGACCGATAGGGTTTGCCTCAAAGGAGAGTTGCTTGCAAAACGAAAGATCATCTTTATGTATCAAGGGGCTGGTTTTAGCAATAGACGCTAGTTGAAGGGCAACGGCAAGTGGGTTATGAGCCAGTAGCGGGTGAACATTTTCCTGGGTTTGTTGTTCTGCCATCTCAAGTGCAACGCCACAGCCTATTTTGAGGGTATCCAGTGCGGCCTCTTTTCTTCTGCTTTCCAGCTCATTGATGAAAGAAAGACCGTGGCTGACGAGTTCAGAAAAACTTAATGCGTCAGAAAAATGTACGACAGCATGCCCATCAGCGGTAAAACTTAACTTGCCTTCGTATTCATCACTAATGACTTGTAGAAGCTCAGTAAAGTGGCTGAGTAGATCTTGAAAATCGCCAGCAAGCATATATTGCTGCAGCGTAGTCAAGTTATGGAGGTGAATGCCGACAATGGCTGTTTGAGTTGGCTCTGGAATACTGTCACCTTCGGGGGCAGGAAGCAGTGCACTAAGTGCCCGTTGAACACTACCCACTTCATCGGGATAGGTTGTCTGGCTTAAGGTGCGTAATGCTCGTTCATCTTTACGTTGTAATGCAATTGCCAGCCGTTTTAAACGAAAAGTAAGCTGATGTGTTTGTCGCATTAGCAATATGAGTCCGCAAATTAATAGCATCACACTACTCAGTATGACCATAAACATAGCTTCACGTGCAGGTTTGGCAGTCATAACTTGGTCGAGCCGTACTCGAATATGACCAACTAAAACATTTTGGTAATGCACTGGTGCCGAAAAAATTTTGGGATAAGGCTGGCTATTTAGTTTGGACTTGGTTTTCACTGTTGCTAGTAAGCGGTTATCGATACTAAATACTTCTGCACTGTAAATATAGGGGTTTGCAACAAGCTGACTTAACAGAACATTTAAACTGAGCTGATCACCACTCGTTATAAGACTTGCTGCGCTCTCGGCAAGCTGCTGGGTAATAGTTTTACCAAATGCATGTGCTAAATGTGTGTTTCCTGCAGAAATTTCTTCATGAGCAATAAAGGCAAATAGTCCACCAAAAACCCCTAAAATGAGTGTAAATAAAATGGCGAATTTTTTTCTGATGGACAACTGCCAGTGACGAAACCGGCGAAATAATTGAATAAATATGTTGTTCGTAGGTTCTAGCACGGTAATACCAGGGGTGGAAATATTTAAAAAGAAAAGGATGTTGTCTTATAGCTTAGACAACCATAGTTGGGTTATTTTACATTATTACAAGTGGCTAAAGCCCAAAACTTGGCACTAAGCATGAGTGTAAATTCCAAATCATGTTTGGGGTTGTTTTAACACAGTATTGCGTTTCATCTATGCTTTTATCACGCCATTTTTACATACAATTAGCTACATGTGTTGTGTATAAGTATGGTGTATTTTAAGTGAAATCGTAATATAACTGACCGTAATATTGCTTGCCTGTTCACTGGTTATTAACAGAAGAGGGGTTATAGGGTGGCGGATATTGTTGTACTCAATCTGCAGGGAAAATACCAACCAACCATTGCAGATCATTTTTTTCAGGTGCTTGCAGGCCACCAGGCTCAGATTTTGGATATTGAGCAATCAGCTTCTCATGAGCACTTCAGTTGTTCAGCATTACTTAGTTTGGCTGATAACACTGATGCGGCACTGCTGTTTAAAGATGTCGTATATTTTGGCCATCGATTCGGTATTAATGTGCACATTGAGCCTGTGAGCCAGGATGATTATCAGCGTTGGCTGATTGACAAGCAGCATCCTCGTTATATTGTGACTCTGCTTGCGAGGCAGGTTACTGCTCAATATTTAATGTCAATTAGCCGGCTGGCCCTTGAGCATGGGCTTACCATTGAGCGGATGGAACGTCTCTCCGCACCAGTTGATGTGAATACTCCTCCTACGGTTTCCTGTATTGAGCTGATGTTGCGAGGCCTGCCTGAAAATTTGCCACAGCTTAGGAACCATTGCCTACAGGTAGCTCAAGAGTTAGATGTTGATCTTGCTATTCAAAAAGACAGTGTTTATCGAAGGAGTCGCCGGCTGGTAGCCTTTGATATGGACTCTACCTTAATTCAAGCAGAGGTGATTGATGAGCTGGCTAAAGAGGCTGGAGTCGGTGCCAAGGTAGCAGCCATTACTGAGCAGGCTATGCGGGGTGAGCTGGACTTTAAAGAAAGCTTTACCCGAAGAATGAAGCTGCTAAAAGGTTTGGATGAGTCGGTTTTGGCTGAAGTGGCTGAACGGCTGCAGTTAACAGAGGGGACTGCGAAGCTTATTCCTACTTTGCAGAAGCTGGGTTATAAAACCGCTATTATTTCTGGGGGATTTACCTACTTTGCTCGCTTCCTACAGCAAAAACTTGGTATTGACTATGTGTTTGCCAATGAGCTGGAAATAGTTGATGGCAAACTGACAGGTGAGGTTATTGGCGAAATCATTGATGGGCAAAGAAAAGCGGCTTTATTGCAATCGCTAGCTAACCAAGAGCATTTAGTGATGGATCAGGTTATTGCTGTGGGTGATGGTGCTAATGACTTACCCATGTTAGGGGTAGCAGGGCTAGGTGTTGCATTTAGAGCTAAACCAGTGGTTAAAACGGCAGCAAAACAATCCATTTCAACCTTAGGTTTAGATGCTTTACTTTATTTGTTGGGGTATCGAGACCAGGATTTACCCTGAGGGGTTAATTAATCTACAAAAAAGGCACCTGTGTGGAGGTTTACACAGGTGCCTTTTTTAAAGCTCACTCAAAATCACGAAAGAGTGATTAATTGATAAAGTGATATTCAAACAGTGTTAACAGGCCCTAGGTTATTCGTCATCACTACTAAAGTCATAATCCATTTCTGACACAGGTCCTTGTAAGTAGTAGCCTTGAATATAATTTACACCCGCCTGCCAGAGCGTTGCCAGGACTGAGGCATTTTCAACCAAAGGTACAATTGTCAGCTTACCTTGGCTATGCAGGGAGCTGATCATTGTTTTCAGGTTTTCCTGTGTTTCAGGGTTACTTAAGTCTTGAGTGAATGAACCATCCGTTTTGACGTAATCTACCGTAAGGTGTTTTAAGTTATTAAAAGGGTTAATTGCACAACCAAAATGCGTCAGGGCAACTTTGCAATGTAATTCGCCAAGCGCTTTTGTTAGCTCTTTTGCCTGTTTAAGGTAAGTTGTGGCGTCCTCTTCACTGATTTGAAAAATTAGGCTATCGCTAGGTAAACGGGCAGCTTTAAGTGCAACACTTACCCAAGGCACCAGTGTTTTATCTTGTAACGAGGGGCCAGATATATGAATAAACAGTCGTGTACTGTGGCCTTTAGCGCGATGAACAGCAAGTAATTTGATGGACTGTAAAATCACCCACCGATCAACTTTTGCAGCTAACTTGGCTTTATCTGCTGTCGTAAATATTTCTTTAGTAGGTATCTCTTTACCGTCATTGTCGTATAAGCGGAGCAGGACTTCATAGTGCTCTTCACTGTCGCCCCTTAAACTGATGATAGGTTGAAACAGTAATTTAAAGTCATTTTTCTCCAGCCCTTGCTGAATCATCGCAAGCACATTACCTTCGCTGGCTAATTCGGCAAGGTCATCTTGAGCCGTATAAAAAGCAAATTTATTCTCACCCTCTGACTTAGCTTTTTCTGTGCCTTTTTGGGCGAAATCTAAAATTTCTTTAACTTTATTCGTCGTTTCATTAACGATGGTGATACCAATACTAACTTTTATTTGAACAGTTCGACCCGATACTTCAGATAAGTGATCCTCAACATTTTTGCAAATCGCTTTTGCTAAAGAAGAGAGGGAATCTTGGTTGTCCGTATTCAGCAGTGCCATGAAAATGTTATCGCCATAACGGGAGATAATATTGGGGGCAGTGATATGTGCTTTCAGTAACGAGCTAATATCGGCTAATACCAGATCAGAGTCCGCTAAGCCTATTTGAGCACGCACCTCATCAAAATTATCGAGAGAAATATAAAATAGGCCGCTATTTCCCTTGCAATCAATTGCTCGCTCTACGGTTTTTTCAAGCTGCTCAGTAAAAAACTGACGGTTATACAGCCCAGTGACCAAGTCTTGTGTGCTGATTTCTTTTAGTTTTTCTTCAAGTTCTGCATTGCCTTTGTCAACACGAATAATCAACTGTGTACAAGGCTCTCCATCATATGTTGCGGGGGAGAAAGACATACGTGCTTTAAACTTTGAGTCATCCGCCTTAACCCCATGACAAACCAGGTCTTCAGAATTATTTTCGCCTTGTTGATAGTTCTTGAGGAAGCTTTTAAATTGAGCCTGATCTTCTGATGCTAACAAGTCAATAATGGGTAAGCCTTCCATTTCTTCTGGGTCATCATAGCCAAATAGTTCGACATAGGACTTGTTGACATAAATATGCATACCATCATGAACGTAAGCAATGGCATCTACTGAGCTATTTAGGAGTAATTGACAGCGTTTTTCGGCTTCACGAAGAGAAACTTCAGCTTTCCGACGCATTCGTCGTTCTTGCAGGTTATCGACTTCCCTCAGCGAAACAAGCACCAGGCGACGCTCTTCACCATAAAGTACGATATCTTTATAGCCTTGTTGCAAGGCTTCAGTGAATTTATCTGAATCGTAGCTTTCTTGGAGCAAAATAACTGGTAGGTCTTTATTGAGTTTTTTTACTGCGCTCAGTGCTTGATCACCATTTATTTCATCCATTGGATGACTGGCAATTAATAAATCCCATAATTGGCCATTTAAGACCTCTTCCAGATCTACAACAGAGGTGACACGATGAGCGCGAGTTGCTCTACCGGCATTACGAAAAAGACTTACAATTTGCTCCGCTTCATTTTGCGAAGCTTCAATAATTAATAGACGAATAGTGTTGGCTTCTACTTGTTGCATATTTGATCCATTTTCTGGAGTTGAACCACTCCAGCTACAACCAGGGCAATTAATTGTCTTGCACGAACGAGCAAACAACTGTGGGATTGTGTCAGATTAAACTTATCTTTCAAGTTCAACTCAAAAGTGTGAAGGAAGCGCACATTACACACCTAAATTATCGGTTTGTCACACACCTATAGAGTAGCAGTTCACATAAAAATAAGTTTATTAAAGGATATCCCAAATCCCTCCAAATTCGTCATCATCGTCCTTAGTTTTTGGTTTATTCGTACCTGGTTGCTTAATAGAGGAGCCAGGATCAGTTAAGTGAAATTCAAATTGATTAAAGCTGGGCGTTGAAAGAAGCAAGTTGGTAAGCTGTGCTTTATGGATGACACCATCAAGATTGACCTTTATTTTGTGGCCTACTTGAAAGGGAATGCGTGGTGTAATCAGGGAGGCTGGTTGGTCTAATGCTTTAATCTCAGGCACAAAAAAACCACGCATATACTGGCTACTGTCTTCTATTTTGCGTATAAGACACATTGCACAAGGACGGGCATTGCAGGTCAGTAGCTCGATACCAAGCTCTACCTGGTTTTCTCCTTCAAGGTGCAGCCAGCGAATAATCGCTAAGTTCCATGAGTTGTACTCAACTTCATGGATACCCAGAAGTTCACCTGTTTGTAAATGCTGTGGAAGATGACCTTGCCAGCTGACACAGTAACCGCCAGGGCTTGTGTTGAGTAAGTTAGCACTAAACACAGGGAAGATGGGTTTGTGATTTTTTTCTTCCTCAGGGGTATAGGCAATATTGACCTCATCTTCAGCCAGTAATCGTTGCTCATTATGGCGAGCATCAAATGCAGGAGACCAAACATCATATTCTTTTTTATTGAAACGCTCTTTTTGATGTTCAGGAATATGATCGGCGACATGTTGTACCTCTAGCCAAAGGCGAAACTCCTGCTTGCCACACAAATAATAGTGGGTTGCAGTGAGTCCTACTGACAGCTCAAGGCTTCCAGTGGCGGGAATGCGCTTGAAGCTTCGTTTTTGAAGGGGTCCCCAGGCATGGGCCAAGTGTAAAAGTAGCTCTTTGCTAATGGCTTTGGGAATTGTCAGTTCGCACTCATCAGGGTCTTTGAGAAATAAATTCAGTGTTTCAGTTAGCTCTGTAGACTCTAATGTTCGGTGGTGTGTTTTTAATGTTTTACTAAAGAGGACCCGATAGGTTGGGCCAGCGTCACTTTCTAAGTCGATAATGAATGTTGTGGGTACGTTGTCTCTGGCAGGTCCTAATATGACAACATCTGTCCAGTATTCAAGGGCATTAAAAATCTGTAATAAATCCCCTTGGCGTACTTGGTTAGGTCGGCTACAAGCAAGCAACAACATGCGTTTATAGTTTGCTTCAATCGAGAAGTCATGGATAAATGAATTTTGAGGGTCATTAACGACTTGCTGAAGCAGTTGCAGTGACTCTGCCAAACGATACAGCTGGTGTAATTCATGCCATAGGTTTTTGGGGATAGGACAATAAAGCTGATATGCGCGTAGCAAGGTATGAGAGGTATCACTCATGGCGCGGTGAATAGTTTTTACCAACAGCTCTTTATTGCCCTCTGGCTTTTTACCACCAAGTAGCATATCTCTGACAATGTGTTTGTAGCCAATAGTGAGCTGATACTGAATAGTTTGAGCTAAATTGGCGATTTTTCGTTGTTGCTCAGTCAGGACAATCGAATGCCCTAAAAAGTGTTTACCGAGCTGGTCACAGACGTAGTAACACTGTGGTCTGAAGAGTTCCATAATATCAAAGCGCAACGTATGGGATATTTGCAGCTGGTTTACTTCTTGAAGTGCCAAATATAACTGCTTTGCCATAACGCCTAGGTTGGCTTTTGGCAAATCAGTTAGCCAGGACTCGATTGCATCTGCAGTTTTATCTGCAAATGTCAGGCTGGTTCGGCATTGCTTGGGAACTTTTAAATCAAGCGTGTGTTGAGTGCTCATTTAATAAACTACAGTGTCAACAGATTATCATCGAACGTTCTTACTAATTATATAGACCACATTTGATGAGTTTGGTGGGTATACTGCATAGATATGTAAGACATTCGTTGTATATAATGCAGGGCACTGTTGTTGAACTCATGCTTTACCTGCTATACAGGTTGCTGTGGAAGGACTGCTGTACACAGGGTAGGCATGAGTTTTATTGATTGCAGTCTGAGAGTTAGTTGCCTTAGGGTAAAGGTGAAAGAAGAAGTTTACTGGCTGCACCTGCTTGCTCAATAGTGAGTTTGGGTATTAAGTAGCCACTGCCTAACTTCATCATTTGACCTACAATATGCTGTGCTTTGGCGTGGTCTATATCAAAGTGAGCAGCACCTTGTACCTTATCCAGCACGTGCAAGTAATAAGGAAATGCTCCCCACGATACTAGCTTTTCACTCAGGCTGATGAGTACTTCAGGGTTATCATTAATGCCTTTAAGTAACACGGTTTGATTAAGCACCATACACCCGGCTTGCTGGAGCTGTTGCAGTGCAAAGCCTACCTTGTCGTCTATTTCATTGGGATGATTGCAATGAACGACGACAAGCGTCTTAAGTCTTGTTGAAGTTAGCCAATCTAATAATTCTGGACAAATGCGTTCTGGAATGACAATAGGTAGCCGAGTATGGACTCGTAAGCGTTCAATATGGGGGATTTTGGCTATTTCTTCCGTTAGCCATTTAAGCCGTTGGTCATTTACGGCTAAAGGGTCGCCACCACTATAAATAACTTCACGAATTGTGTCGTCTTTAGTGATATAATCCAGCGCCTCCTGCCACTGGCGTTTATTTAACCGATTTCCCTCGTAGGGAAAGTGACGCCGGAAGCAGTATCGACAGTTTACGGCGCAGGTGCTGCCCACAACCAGTAATACCCTACCTTTATACTTGTGGATAATTCCTTTATGAGTGTTTTTGGGACGCTCAGCTAAAGGGTCTACACTATAACCTGCTGTAGAAATAAGCTCAGCTGCAGTAGGTAAAACCTGTTGTAAGAGTGGGTCGTTAATATCGCCCTTGCGCATCCGCTGTAAAAAAGGGTGGGGTACGCGGAGTGGAAATGAACCACTTGCCTCGTTGGCTGCTGGCAGTAAATCAGCATCTAAGCCAAGTAGTTCGAACAGTTCATGTGGATCGGTAATTGATTCTGAAAGCGTTTGTTGCCAGCGACTACCCTGCACACAGGCTGCTGTTCGCGTTATCATAGGCGCTCAAATAATCTATTGGTGAGGAAATATGGCTAGCTATTCTACCAATGAATTTCGCTCAGGTCTCAAAGTCTTATTGGAGAATGAGCCTTGTGTAATTTTAGAAAATGAATTTGTAAAACCAGGCAAGGGGCAAGCTTTTAACCGGGTTAAACTCCGTAATTTAAACTCTGGTCGTGTCTGGGAAAGAACATTTAAGTCTGGCGAATCACTGGAAGCGGCAGACGTAGTGGATAAAGAAATGGAGTATCTTTATACCGACGGTGAGTTTTGGCACTTCATGCTCACAGATGGCTCTTACGAACAGTATGCTGCTGATCAAAAAGCGGTGGGTGATACTATTAACTGGCTTAAAGAGCAGGATGTATACGAAGTAACGCTTTATAACAATGCTCCCATCACTGTGTCGCCACCCAACTTTGTCGAGTTAGAGGTGGTGGAAACAGATCCAGGTCTGAAAGGGGATACGGCTCAAGGCGGCAGCAAGCCAGCCACGTTGAGTACAGGTGCTGTGGTTAAAGTCCCTCTGTTTATCAACCAGGGTGAAATACTGAAGATTGATACGCGTACTGGTGAGTATGTGAGTCGGGTAAGTAATAAATAGCAAACCCCATAATGAAAGTGGAAGGCGACGATTTTGGCCGCTCTTATCCACTTTCATTGGTGTGAAATTAAACGTTTAGTATTAATAAATTTCCGCTGGCTATGTGGCTTTTTTTTGTATTTTAATTTGCCGTATGCAGCTTTAGTAAAAAGGTCTGTGATATGGGTATATATTTACAAAGTAAGCCTTTATCACGTTCTTTTCTTGGCTAATAGGGTGAAAAGTCATGACCCCAGAAAGCGACTGGCAACCAACAGCTTCACTGGAAACGTTAAAGCTGCGAGCCGATTTATTGAGTAAAATTCGCAGCTATTTCCAGCAACAAAATGTTTTAGAAGTTGAAACGCCTGCAATGTCTCATGCTGCTGTATGTGATGTACATATTGAGTGTTTCTCAACTAAGTTTAAGCCTGTAAGTCGGTCTGTGGGGCAGACAGTTTATTTGCATACCTCCCCTGAATACGCAATGAAAAGGCTACTGGTTGCTGGCTCTGGCGATATTTATCAAGTATGTAAAGTTTTTCGTAATGGGGAAGCAGGTGGACGCCATAACCCAGAGTTTTCGATGCTTGAGTGGTATAGGGTCGGGCTTGATCACCACCAGTTGATGGATGATGTTACAGGCTTGCTAAGCCATGTATGTGACTTTACGGAGCTGCGTCGGGTTTCTTATCAGCAGTTGTTCGAAGAGCACTTAGGGATTAACCCACACCGAACAGCAACTCAGCAGCTTATCAAGCTAGTCAAAGAAAAGGTTGACTCAGAACTCTCTGGCTTAGAGCGTAATGCATTATTAGAATTACTTTTCACTCACTTAATAGAGCCTTCATTAGGTTGGTCTGCTGAAGGTAAACTGGCAGGTGTTTATGTTTATGATTTTCCTGCGTCTATGGCTGCGTTGTCTCGAGTTCAACTGGACACGGAAGGGCAGCAGGTTGCCAGCCGATTCGAGCTGTTTATTGATGGTGTTGAGCTGGCAAATGGCTATAACGAGTTAGCTGATGCGATCGAGCAAGAAAAACGTTTTAAGCATGATAAAGCCAAGCGGCAAGAGTTTGGATTTGAAGTTAACCCTATTGATGAGCATTTATTATCGGCGCTGAGAGTTGGATTGCCAGACTGTGCTGGTGTCGCCCTGGGTGTAGACCGCTTATTAATGTTACTGGCGGGGACACACGCAATAGCCGATGTGCTCGCGTTCGACTTTGCCCATAGCTAAAAGTTTGCCCATAGCTTAAAAGATAGAGCCAAGTCACCTGAGTGCTGGCTTGGCAAGTATCATACTCTACTGCTCTATTGGACATTGTTGCTAGTCAAGCATTGAGCATCATAAGCCAAGCACGTTTCACTCATTTCAAGCACGCTTTACTCATTGATAGTTACTCGGGTTTTTCCTGTCTCTCACTTCGAGTAGCAATCGCTTCACCCATTGTCACAGGACAACCCGCACTCAGCTCAGGTAGCCACTGGGCAGCTTGCTCTGGTAATAGCACAATGGCTGTTGAACCAAGCTTAAAGCGGCCAAGTTCTGCACCTTTTGCCAGCTTAATGGGTTGATTTGCTTCTTGGGTGTAGCTTCGTCTCTGGAGTCTGCGCCTAGGAGGGGTTACCAATCCGGCCCACACGGTTTCAATACTAGCAACAATCATGGCACCCACTAAGACAACAATCATGGGGCCAAAGTCAGTTTTAAAGACACAAACCACTCGCTCATTTCTTGAAAATAAGTTGGGCAGAGCTTCGGTTGTTGCGTCATTAACGGAGAACAAATGCCCTGGAACATAAATCATTTGTTCCAGCTCGCCTGCGAAGGGCATATGAACACGGTGGTAATCCCGTGGTGAAAGGTAAATAGTTGCAAAGTGCCCATTATTGAACTGCTGAGCAAGCTCGAAGTCGCCACCAATAAGTTCACATAAGCTAAAGTGATGGCCCTTAGCCTGGAACACTTGGCCATGCTCAATATCACCCATTTGGCTGATTTTGCCGTCAGCGGGTGATACTAAGTGAGCTGGGTCTTCAGCAATTGGACGAGCACCTTCTTTTAAAGCACGGGTAAAAAAGTCATTGAAGTGAACATAATCCTTAGGATCAGGATGTTCAGCTTCAGGCATATTAACGTCGTACTTTTTGATAAACCATTTGATAAAAGCCTGATTAAAACGTTGGGAAGGACTCTCTGCCACCCAGTAGGCAGCTCGGGATAACAGGTGTTGTGGGCACAAACGCTGTAAAGCAACAAATAGTTTACTATTCACACGATCACTCTCAAAAAGCAGTCAATAAAGTAAAAATCAGGTTATTTCACACAGTAGAGCTACTGTTCAATGGGGGTGTTTGGATCATTACCCCATTCAGACCAGGAGCCATCATAAGCTTTAAGTCGTTGATAACCTAGTACTTTGGCAACTAAGTAGGTAAAACCAGACCGGTGATGTGATTGGCAATGCGTTATGACCAGTTTGTCACGAGTTATACCCAAGCTGTTTAAGATTTTACTGGAATCTTCTCGAATTCTAAGTTGTCGGTTTGGGTCCATTAACATGGTCCACTCTAAATTAATAGCACCAGGTATGTGACCATTTCGCAGAGCCAACTGCTGTTCTCCGTGAAACTCTGCTGGAGAGCGAGCATCCCATATCACGGTGTCCTGTTCTTTTAGGCTCAATAAGACACACTCTTTATCTGCTCGAGGGGCAATTTGTAGTTGCAGTTGAGGAGAAGTAGGCTCAGGCTCTGATGGCTCAGTTGATAGTGCTCTTCTCTCAGCAGCCCATGCGACACGTCCGCCATTAAGGTAAGAGCTATGCAAGTGGCCTATACAATCTAATGTCCAGATAAACCGGCCAGCCCAGCCACCGCCTTCATCGTCATAAGCAACAATGTGCTTATCTGGGTGATAGCCTATGCTTGCAAGAATTGTCTCAAGCTTTTGGGGATCAGGTAGCTTTCCTTTTGCAGGCTCTTCACCACTCTGTAATGCTGCGCCTGGTAAGTGGACTGCACCAGGAATATGACCACGTAGGTAGTTTTCAGTGGTGGATAGGTCAACAATTAATAGGTTGGGTGTTGAAAGTAATGGCTCAAGCTCCTCAGGCTCAAGCAGCAAGGGTAAGTGCCGAAGGGGGTTATTATCTGTTAGCTGATCAGTGTTTTGTGGGCTACTCATGTGAGACTCATTCTCATACTAGCAAAGGACGTACATGTATTGGCTTTAGTCATTATTAAAAAGCAACCATGCCATGCAACCTCAGCGCTGGCAACTTTTGGTGTTTTGAATTGAGCTTGAAACAAATATTTAATGTACTAGCGAGCTTGCGTTTTGCTTCGGGTTAAGTGTTTGAGAACTCTGCCAGCACCTTTGCAGACAGTACTAAAATACTTTAAGTCTGCTGCAGTGAGTTCAGTTTGTGAAATACCCAAGTCAGCATAAATCATAGCGATTGGGCGCTTGTTGGCATGCAAGGTAGCTAATAAAAACATTTGAGTATTAACATGTTGTTTCAGCTGGCTTGGGAGTTTAAACCATATATTGTTGGCTTCCTTCGCATTGACCAATAACACCAATTCTTTATTTAGTAACTGGCTCATTGGCGACTCAGCTGGAAGCTCAAGCTTAAACTTAAGAGGAATGCTGTTACTCATTGATATATGAGAGACCAGCATATCTCGTTGTTTATTGGGTAAGGCTATGACCACGCGCTCAAAACCAAGTGCGGCATGCAATATATTCGCTGTTTCCTCTAATAATTGAGCAAGACTTTTATAGAGTTCAGGATAACGAGAAAAGCGCCCTAAGCTGACTTTCACGCTATCGAGATCAATTTTACGTTTAATTTGTGGTGGCTTAGCGGCTGGTTCAGGCTTTTGGGTGTTGGTAGAGGCACTTGGCTGACTGATTTCTGTTGTCGGCTGAGTGGTTGCGGAGGGTTGCTGAGCTCTTAAAGGGGGGCTTTTGCTCAATGTGCTTGGGGTGCTTTCCTGCTTTTTAGGCGCTTGTCCAGGAGCACTCGTGGTCTTGGCCTTAGCTTGCTGCTGGTCTTTGGCTTGCGTTGTTTTGCCCGTCCATAAGCTAAATTCGTCATCGGCGATTTGGGGCTTCTTGTTAGAAAGCGCTTGTTCTTTTTGTTGAGATGAAGCTCTCTCTACTGGAACTGCGGGCTTTTGAGCTGCACTTTTTGTCTTTATTGAGCCAGTACTCGCCGGTGCGCTTGGATCATCAGCTAATACGGTATGATAATCAGCCTGTTTAAAAAAAACGGTGGCTAATGGCGCAGGTCTCATTGCTGGAAGCGTGAAGCAGGAGGCAGTGAAGGCCTGTTGTAAAGCATCATGATGTGTTTGAGGTACTGGCCTGTTGGTATAAAAAGCAAGAAGCTTTAGAACACGATGAACGTGCCGGCTTTCCCAGGAAAAGCTGGTTTCCCAAGCAAGCTGATTACATAGCAAGACAGGAAGTGCAGGACTGGCAAAAGCTATTCGAAGAGATGGTGAGTTTTCAAGCTTTTGCCGGAAAGTGTCAGCACGTTGTTGTTGTTCGGGTGGTAACTGTTTGATACAAGCCAGTTTGGCCCAAAGGTCGGGTGGTGCTGCTAGCAAAGGAGACAGTTGGGACATGGGCAGCATGGGCAGCTTCCACTCATTGCAGAGTATAAGTTGCAAGGTGTCCACTGTGCATCCCAGTACATCACGCTCTGTTTTTTGGCGCTGTTGGTGCTGAAGTCTAACCCTTCGCTCAATCATAAGCATTTCTTCTGGTGCCCAGAGCCATAACCCCCAGTAAGCGGAATGAAAAAAAAGTGCAAGCCAATAGACTTCATCTGTCTGTCGCTGTTGAACGCGAAGTTGATGCCAGTAACTCGCTTGAAAGGCCGCATGCATACTGCAGGTAATCATGCGACAGTAAAAGCGGTGGGCAGCGAGCTGAGGGTTGAGTGTTAGTGAGGGTATTCGGTTAATAAGCTCTGCAAGCTTCTTAATACCTAGTAAGCTCAAAGCCTGCTCAAGATGGCGTACTGGATCGGTGCCTTTTTTTATCTCTCTGTTTACTCGTGAAAATACATGCCAACAAACAATAGGACAACGGCGCATATGCTGAGCAATATCATTTAAAGCAATGCTGGGTTGCTGAATGAATTCAAGTAAGCTGGCTTTGATCTTAGTGTCAACGGGGAAAGGCTCTTTTGTTAATAGGCCTTGCCAATGTTGAATCCCTTTTGCGGAAGAAGCACTATCCATAAGAAATTTGTCGAATATCAGTTGATGACCTTTACTAGAAAAGAGAACAAGTGATCCATTTTGCGCCGACAGGTGTTCTCTTATCTGCAAGTATAGCCATAGGATATCGACATATGTTTACAGGTTGGACTTCTGCTTAATGAAGTTAAGGCAAGGAAAGCTCTCGCCAACCAGGCAGGCAGCTTACAATGTTTAAATTACTAGGCTTTATTATTGTCGTGAGCAGTGTTTTGGGGGGCTATGTACTGTCCCATGGTGAGCTCATGGCGCTATGGCAGCCTTATGAGCTGCTAATTATTGCCGGGGCATCCATTGGCTCTTTCTTTATCGCTAACCCACCCTCTGTCTTTGCTGCAGTGCTTCGCTCTCTGCCGAGTTTGCTATTTGGTAGCCGTTTTAATCAAGCTTACTTTATGGATCTATTGGGATTGCTGTTTGAGCTGCTTAATAAAAGCCGGCGGGATGGCATGATGGCTATTGAGAGTGATTTGGATGATCCAGCTGGAAGTACCATTTTTACACGCTATCCCGCTATTTTAAGAGAAGCTCATTTAACTGAATTTATAGCAGATTATTTGCGCTTAATGTCTTCAGGCAATATGGCACCCCATGAGCTTGAAAGCCTCTTTGATATGGAAATTGAAACCCGTGCTGAAGAGCTGGGTCGGCCTGGGGTCTCTGTAAATAAGGTGGCAGATGCGTTGCCAGGGTTTGGTATTGTTGCTGCAGTTATGGGTATTGTGATCACCATGAAAGGGCTGGGGGGGCCACCTGAAGTCTTGGGGATGCATGTTGCTGCAGCATTAGTCGGTACGTTTCTGGGAATTTTGTTGGCTTATGGGTTTGTGGGACCCATGGCTCATGCCCTTGAGCATATGAGCCAGGAGGAAATAAACGCTTACGAGTGCGTTAAAGCCTGCCTGGTCGCGTCTCTAGGAGGTATGCCGCCAGCATTGGCAATTGAGTTTGGTCGAAAGGCTCTTTATGCACACAGCCGGCCCAGTTTTATGGAACTGGAACAGCATGTTCGCTCCCGCTAATTAATTTTAAAGGGAGGTAGGCCTATGAAGCGTGAAGAGTCAATTATCGTTAAGCGAGTTCGTAAAAGTCGTCACGCCCATCATGGTGGTTCCTGGAAAATTGCATTTGCTGACTTTGCCACTGCAATGATGGCTTTTTTTCTGGTGTTGTGGTTGCTGGAAAACACAACAGAGCAACAAAAAATTGAGATTGCAGGTTACTTTCAGGATCCCGTCGCTTGGAGTGAGCGAGCCAGTCCTTATGTAGTTGATCTTGGAGGTACACCAACCATGGTGGTTGATCAGGGAATAGGGTCACCCCTGCAAGACCAAGACCAGAGAAGTCGCTTATCTGCAGAACAGATTACAACATTAGCGGAAGATATTGAGAAAAAACGTTTAGAGTCACTCCTTCAGGAGTTACAGGCACGGGTTGAAGATAATGAAGTGTTAAGACGCTTTAAGGACAACCTTATCATGGATATCACTCCTGATGGGTTACGCATTCAGGTAGTAGATGATGATAAAAGCTCAATGTTTGATAGTGGACGAGCACAGCTAAAGTATTATTTTGAGGATGTGCTTTTGGAATTGTCGCCACTCATAAAGTCCGTGCCCAATAAGATCAGTATTTCAGGTCATACAGATGCAACGCCTTACAGTAAAAAGGAAGACTTTGGTAACTGGGAACTATCGGCGGCGCGGGCCAACAGTGCACGAAGGACATTGGTTTATGGCGGTATTCCAGAGAGTCAGGTTGCCCAGATAGTAGGTTTGGGCGACTCAAATCTATTTGACCCTGAAAACCCTTACAACCCAGTTAATCGTCGGATTGATATTTTGATTATGAGTAAGCAGACTGAAGAGAAAGTTGAGCGGATGACTCATGCCACACCAAGCCCACAACAGCCACTTTTTGAACAACGTGGCAAGGCAAATTTGGATGATGCTCGTCAGCGGGCGAGAGTGAACCAGCCAGATGCTGAGTCACTCAAGCAGTAACGCATTTTAGGTTTAAGCAAGACTTAACTGTTTAGCCAGATTCAGTAAAGCTATTAGCAATATGTTCAAAGCTGGTAAAGCGTGTTGCACTAATTAAACCATCCGCTTTGGCTTGCAGAAAGGCACAGCCAGGCTCCTGCTCATGCTGGCAGTCTCTGAATTTGCAGTGCCCAATCAAAGGTTTTAACTCTCGAAAGCCTTCAGCTAATTCCATTTTGGTCATAGGCCATAGTGCAAACTCTCTAATGCCCGGAGAGTCAATAAGCTTTCCCCCTGTTGGGAAGTGGAATAATTTTGCTGATGTCGTAGTGTGAGTACCTTTACCTGATAATTTTGAAAGTGCACCAACACGCGTATCAACATTTGGCAATAAGGCGTTGACTAAAGATGATTTGCCAACCCCTGACTGTCCGACAAATACGCTGGTGTGCTGATCAAGTAGGCTCTGTAAGTTATCAAGACCATGTGCCCGATGGGTTGAGGCTTGTAACACACGATAGCCTAACTGCTGATATGTCGACAGCAACTGTGAAAATGCCTCTTGGTTGCTGTCATTAAGCAGGTCAGTTTTGTTGAAGAGTAATACAGGCTCAATACCTTCTATTTCTGCCGCTACCAGGTAACGGTCTATCAAGTTGGCGTGAGGCTCAGGTATTGGTGCAATGACAATAACGATATAGTCGATATTTGCGGCAACAGGCTTGAGTTGCTGTCTACTGTCTGGGCGGGATAGTAAGTTATTTCTGTCTAAGCCAGCAACGACAACACCTGTGTTATCTGCACCTGCTCGCCACACAACAAAGTCACCAGTAACTAAGGCGGGTAAGTTTGCACGAAGATGACAGCGAAATTCATTACCGGGTTGGTTGAGAGGTTCAATTGCCAGCTGGGTGCCATAGTGGGCAATAATCAAGCCCTGCTGCTCTGGACCAAGCTCACCTGATGCTAAGTCTTGCTGGAACTTGTCCTGTTGCTGGTTTGCACGCTTGGCGCGCTCATCTTGAATTTTTTTAATGCGCCATGACTGGCGGCGGTTAAGGTGACGTTTAGCCATAGGTGGACGGCTTTCTCTCCATAGGCGTTTGCTTTAGCTGATAGTTGAGCATTATCATGAACCGTGGAGTATAGTTCAACTTTATAGGCATTTATATTTAAGCCCAGTGCGTTTTATACTGAAAAGAAGCGTTCTTGTTGGAAAAGCTTGAAGAGAGCTGTACTGTACTTAGTTGCCAGCTTGATCAATGGTTATAAGGTAGGTTAATGGCTAAAGCAGATAATCTCATTTGGATCGATATGGAAATGACAGGGCTGGACCCAGACCTGCATCGTATCATTGAAATTGCCACAGTGGTGACTGATGGACAGCTTAATATAATTGCTGAAGGCCCAGTACTTGTAGTTCATCAACCTGATGACCATCTAAGCCTGATGGATGATTGGTGTGTCCAGCAACACGGCAGCTCTGGACTAACAGCAAAAGTTCGCAAAAGTTTAATCACTGAAAAGCAGGCAGAAGCTGAGACTATTGCATTTCTTTCTCAATATATAGAGCCAGGCCAGTCACCCATGTGTGGTAACACTATTGGTCAAGACCGGCGCTTTTTATATCGCTATATGCCTGATTTAGAACGTTTCTTTCACTATCGCAGCATTGATGTCAGTACCCTCAAAGAGTTAGCTCGACGCTGGCAGCCTGAGTTGCTAGACGGCATCACTAAAACGTCAAGCCATCAGGCATTGGCTGATATTTATGAGTCGATTGATGAGCTTCGTTACTACCGAGAGCATTTCATTCAATTGTCTTTGCCTGCCTCTAAAAAAATGCCTACACCGAAAAAAAGTAAGCAAGCAAAAACAGAGTAGACTTTTCCTCAAAACGTGATCAGGGCCTGCTGCATTAAGTGTCTTTTAACACCCTGTAGTTTTCATATGGTGTTGCTTTAATGCCCAAAGAACATGCTCCCGTACCATGTCATTTGGAAAATCTTTCCTACTATTAAGCGCGGCGATAACCTCTGGTGTCGTCGCAGCATTCCCTAGGCCAACAGCAAGATTGCGTAACCAGCCTTTGTATCCTGTACGCCGTATTGGAGAGCCTTCAGTTGCGGAAAGAAACTGTTCTTCAGTCCATAAAAACAAAGTAGTGAGATCGCTACTGTCAAGCCTATGGCGTGGCAGAAAGTCGGTTTCTTGAGTCGGCTTGGCAAACTTGTTCCAAGGGCATACCAGCTGGCAATCATCACAGCCAAAAACTCGATTACCGATTTTCGGGCGGAGGGCCTCAGGTATGGCTCCTTTTAACTCAATGGTTAAATAAGAAATACATTTACGGGCATCGAGCTGGAATGGACCAGCAAATGCATCTGTAGGGCATATATCCAAACAAGCTTGGCAGCTGCCACAGTGCTTAGTCACTTGAGGGGCATCAATAGGTAAAGGCAGGTTAGTATAAATTTCGCCTAAAAAGAACCAGGAGCCGGCTTTGCTGTTGAGCAGTAGTGTGTTTTTACCGATCCAACCAAGTCCAGCCTTTTCGGCAAGGGCTTTTTCCAAAACGGGGGCAGAATCAACAAATGCCCGGTAACCAAAGCTGCCAGCAGCCTCAGTTATTTTGTTTGCGAGTTTGGCCAGGCGTTTGCGAATGCCCTTATGATAGTCACGGCCAAGGGCATAGCGTGAAATATAGGCTTGCGAAGAATTTTGCAGCACTTTGACCGCTTGCGTATCGCCTGGCAGGTAATCCATTCTCACCGAAATTATGCTTATTGTGCCGGGTACCAGTTCATCAGGGCGACTGCGTTTATTGCCATGGTCTGCCAGGTAACCCATCTCGCCATGGAAGCCTTTAGCTAACCAATTCTTTAGATAAGTTTCATGTTCACTTAAATCTATGCCGGTAATGCCTGCATCCTGAAAACCAAGCTCTCTTGCCCACAGCTTAATCTGCTGGGCTAGCAGGACAAAGTCAGTTTGTGAGGTCGCAATGTTTGTCATGCTTCATTACTACTATGCATTAAATGGGTAGTGGGTTTTTGCCTGGCAGAGGCCTGCAAACCCTGACTGAGAGGATTCTGGGACTCGTAAAATATGGTGGAGCCTGAGGGAGTCAACTGCATAGCTTGCCTACAACGGTCAGCTGTAAAGTGAAAGTGATTATTTACTTATCTGGGGAACCCACATCTTAAGCGAGTGTCAACGTTTTAAGTGCTAGATAAAGACTACAGTCAACGTATAATTGAGCAAGTGCTATCTAGCTCCGCTTGAGGGATGCCAACGTATGAACCATAGTTTACCACAGCAACTCTTTACCGCTGAACAGGTGAGGAAATTAGATCATGCTGCGATCAGTAAGCAAGGTATAGCAGGCTTTGAGCTCATGAGGCGGGCAGGAAAAGCCGCGTATCGCGCTATGATTGCTCACTGGCACCTAAGGTCTCAACAGCAGCGCTTAATTTCTCAGCAGCCAGCCTGCAAAATTCAGGTATTTTGTGGTGGCGGTAACAATGGCGGAGACGGTTATATTGTTGCAGGCCTTGCAGCTCAGGCTGGCTTTACTGCAGAAGTTGTTATGGTGGTTCCGGGGGAGGGCCTAAAGGGCGATGCTTTTTTAGCCTATGAATGGTGTCAACAGTTTGACGTTGTGTTGACCTCATACTCCCCTGAAATAAAGATAGATGGCGATATTCTGGTGGATGCATTACTGGGAACGGGGCTTTCTGGCGCTGTTCGGGATCCCTACTTAGCGATTATTGAGCGCATCAATGCTGCAAACCAGCCTGTGTTAGCAATTGATATTCCCTCTGGCTTATGTGCCGATTCAGGCTCAGTGTTAGGTGCTGCAATTAAAGCCAGTTTGACCGTGAGTTTTATCGGCATGAAGCGTGGGCTGCTCACGGGAGTGGCCTCTGATTATTGCGGTGAGCTGGTCTATGCCAGTTTAAATGTACCTGATGTCATTTTTAACTCGGTGCCCTCAACGGTTTGGCTGTTAACTGAAAAAATAATAGGGCCTGTGCTTTTACCTCGCTCTCGATGTGCACATAAAGGACATTTTGGGCATTTACTTATCATTGGTGGTGCCCCAGGAATGGCTGGAGCTGTCACTATGGCGGCTGAAGCAGCGCTGAGTATGGGGGTTGGCCTGGTTACTGTAGCCACTTTAGCGAGTCATGCTGCTGCGATTCAGGCAAGAACACCAGAGGTGATGGTGCATGCTATTGATGACCCTGCGCACCTTGAGGGTCTTCTAGCGGATAAAACAGCGATTGTCATTGGACCAGGTCTTGGCCGCGATAGCTGGGGTAAGGCAGCTCTTAAAGCAGTAATGAAGGTTGATGTGCCTTTGTTAGTCGATGCTGATGGCCTTAATCTGATGGCTCAAGAGCTTGAGTCTTGGCGCTGCAACCGCAAGCAGTTGTTATTAACGCCGCATCCAGGTGAGGCTAGCCGGTTATTGGGTGAAAGTACCCAGTCGGTCCAGCATGATCGTTTTGCTGCGGTTAGTCGTATTTGTAAGGCGTTTAATGCTTCAGTTGTATTAAAGGGCGCAGGTAGCCTAGTCAGTGATGGTGAGCAAGTATGGGTTTGTCCTGCGGGCAATCCTGGTATGGCATCTGGTGGTATGGGGGATGTGTTAAGTGGTATGTTAGGTGCCTTTTTAGCGATCGGGTTACCACCGTGCAAGGCCGCAAAGCTGGGTGTCTGGTTACATGCAACGGCAGCTGATGTGATTGCGGCTGAGTTTGGGGAGTGGGGGCTAAGAGCAACTGAGCTAATACCTGAAGCTCGCCATCTTTTGAATCAATTAGTCACGGAAAGTGAGGAGCAATGACTTCTGGGCAGGCTATTCTGTTAGTAGATGAAGCTGCAACTGTTGCCTTTGGACGTCAGTTAGCCAAAGCAAGCGGGGGCAAGGGTGTTATTTTTCTTTATGGGGATTTAGGTGCAGGTAAGACCACACTATGTCGAGGGGTTTTGCAACACCTGGGGCATGAGGGGGCTGTCAAAAGCCCTACGTATACACTCGTAGAACCTTATAAGTTGGAATCAGGGCAAGTAGTTTATCATTTTGATCTTTACCGCTTGGGCGACCCTGAAGAGTTAGAGTTTTTAGGGGGGCGAGAATATTTCAACCAGTCTGCATTGTGTTTGGTTGAGTGGCCAGAGCGTGGCGCGGGCTTTTTGCCTCCTGCAGACATTAAGCTTACCCTTCAGTATCAGCAAGGGGCTCGAACCATAGAAGTCTTAGCTTTCAGCCAGCATGGTCAAGATATTGCTGCAAAGCTTGCTCATGATAGAAATGTAAACCATTAGGGGTTCCTGTCATTATGATCAACAGGTTAGTCATGTTGTTGGCCTGCGTGAGCTTGTGGCTGGTGAATGTTACTCAGGCAGCCGATATTAAAGGGGTTAGGTTATGGCGTGCACCTGATAATACGCGCTTGGTTTTTGATTTATCAGGTCCTGTTGACCATAAGATTTTCGAGCTAGAAAATCCTGACCGCCTGGTTATTGACATTAAGCAGGCCAAATTAAAGTCAGCGCTCAGCGAATTGACGCTCAGTAACACACCCATCAATAAAGTTCGTCATGGTAAACGAAATGGCCATGACTTAAGAGTGGTGCTGGATTTAAAAACAGCCGTTAGGCCGCGTAGCTTTGTGCTAAAACCTAATCAAACCTATGGTGACAGGCTGGTTATTGATTTATACGACCGTAATGTCAAACCTATCGTTAAGTCTGCACCTCAAGTTGCCATCACCTCTTCTGGACGTGTAGGGCGGGACATCATTATTGCGGTAGATGCCGGACACGGTGGAGATGACCCCGGTGCAATTGGCTATCGTGGTCTTCGAGAGAAAGATGTGGTGCTAAAGATTGCCCGTCGTTTGCATCAGCTTTTTGCGCGGGAGCCAGGATTTAAGTCATTTCTTGTGCGCGAGGGTGATTATTATGTAGGGCTGCGTCAACGCACCGTTATTGCTCGACAGCGTCGTGCCGACTTATTTGTTTCTATTCATGCTGATGCATTTAAAAATAGACGGGCAAATGGTGCTTCAGTCTTTGCAATATCACAGCGTGGTGCAACCTCAGAAACAGCTCGCTGGCTTGCCAGCCGGGAGAATAGTTCAGATCTGATTGGTGGTGTGGGCAATGTTAGCTTAAGTGATAAAGATGCAACCTTAGCGGGTGTGCTTTTGGACTTATCCATGACAGCGACACTTACATCAAGTCTTGAGGCTGGAGGGCAAGTGCTGCGTCAAATGGGGCAAATTAGTCGACTCCATAAGCGACATGTAGAACAAGCCGGATTTATGGTACTAAAGTCGCCTGATATTCCATCCATCTTGGTTGAGACGGGGTTTATTACCAACCCTATTGATGGAAAGAAGTTGGGAACAGGTTCGCACCAAGAGCGCCTTGCTCAGGCTGTTTTTAATGGGATTAAAAAATACTTTTATCAGTCCCCTCCAGCCAATACTTATGTTGCTCAGCTTAAGCAGAGAGGACCAATAAGAGGTGGTCCAACTCGCTATGTTATCCAGCGGGGTGATACGCTTTCTGAGATTGCCAGTCGCTATAATGTATCTGTCAGTAGTTTGCGGTCTAGAAATAAGCTTAAAGCAGATAGAATCCGTATTGGACAGGTCCTGCATATACCTAATTAAAATCATTGGAAAAGTGTGATTTGAAGTATTTTTGACAGGTAAAACCGGGCAGGGTGCTTTTCACTTTGCCCGTTACCCGTTAACCTAAGCGCCCTCCAAATTAAGCTTATACTCCAACTAACATAGATGACGCATTAATCATGAAGCGTATAAGTCTGCTAAGTCCACGTTTAGCAAACCAGATTGCTGCGGGTGAAGTTGTTGAGCGCCCGGCTTCTGTAGTCAAAGAACTGGTTGAAAATAGTATTGATGCAGGTGCTACTCGCGTTGATATTGACGTCGAAAGTGGTGGCGTAAAGCTCATTAAGATTCGTGACAATGGTAGTGGTATTTTAAAAGATGACTTGGCTCTAGCGCTGAGCCGCCATGCCACCAGTAAAATAACTGAGCTAGAAGACTTAGAGGCTGTGGCAAGCTTGGGATTTCGTGGAGAAGCGCTGGCCAGTATCAGCTCTGTTTCTCGATTATCGCTGACAGCAAATACCGAAGGGCAGGTTGAGGCATGGAGTGTGCGTGTCGAAGGTCGTGACATGGAACCAGTTTTGTCACCAGCATCTCATCCCACGGGCACAACGATTGAAGTACGTGATCTATTTTATAATACGCCAGCTCGTCGTAAGTTTTTAAGGACTGAAAAAACTGAGTTTGGTCATCTGGAAGAAGTGATTAAACGCATAGCATTAAGTCATTTCGATATTAACTTTCAGCTACGACATAATCAGCGTGTTATTCACCAGCTTCGTTCAGCCCATAGCGCTTTGGAAAAAGATCGACGGGTCGCAACAGTGTGTGGCCCTGCTTTTCTCGAACAGGCTGTGTGTATTGATGCTCAAGCTGGAGATATGAGGTTATGGGGTTGGGTTGGATTGCCAACCTTTTCTCGTAGCCAGGCAGATCTTCAGTTTTTCTTTGTGAATGGTCGTGTTATCCGTGACAAACTAGTCAGTCATGCTGTCCGCCAAGCCTATCGTGATGTGCTGTATAATGGACGGCATCCCGCTTTTGTACTGTATTTGGAGCTTGATCCTGCTGGTGTGGATGTTAACGTCCATCCAACAAAACATGAAGTGCGCTTTCGTGATAGCCGTGCTGTGCATAACTTTCTCTTTAGCCAGTTACATCATGCATTAGCTGAGGTGAGTCCAGAGCATCACCTGATATCTCAAAATTTGGCTGAAAAAGAGCTGGAAATTAAGGCTAAAGATAATACTGCTGCTGGTGTATTCGCTGGGCAGCAGGCCATAGACTGGTCGCAAAGTCGTGAGCATACAAATGGAGTTGCTTCAGACAAAACTGAAAAGCCATCCGTTTTCCAAACAGAAGATACTCCAGTGCAGTATGCTTCAACACCTACCAAGCACTCTTCGGGCTTAGCATCTAAGCGCTGGGAGCAGAATACATCACCTTCTACCCAGCAGGTTAGTGAGCAAATCGCAGGGTGGCAGCGTTTGGATAATAGTGCAGAGGAGGTTTGGCATGAGTTGCAGAATAAAGAAGTAGCTCATGGTGAAGTTCCACCATTAGGCTTTGCTATTGCCCAGCTAAAGGGTGTTTATATTTTGGCAGAAAATGAGCATGGTATGGTGCTGGTTGATATGCATGCGGCTCATGAGCGAATTACTTATGAGCGCATGAAGGTGGCTTATGCTGGTGAGGGCATTAAGACTCAGCCTTTGCTGGTACCTGAGTCTATAGCGATTAGTGAGCGAGAGGCAGACTGTGCAGAAGAGCACAAAGCGCTCTTTAAAACTTTGGGGTTTCAAGTCGCCAGGATGGGGCCTGAAACACTCGTGATTCGTGAGATTCCTGCTATCTTGGGTAAGCAAAATGTAAAGCCACTAGTGACAGCAGTAATCACTGATCTGATGGAATATGGTGCTAGTGATCGGATTGAAGCCCATATCAATGAAATACTGGCAACGATGGCCTGTCATGGGTCGGTTAGGGCCAATCGGCGGCTGACGGCTGCCGAGATGAATGCCCTGCTGCGTGATATGGAAAGCACTGAGCGAAGTGGGCAATGTAATCATGGTCGTCCAACGTGGACCCAGCTGACAATGACTGAGCTCGATAAGCTATTTCTTCGGGGCCGTTAATGAGTAACGAGCAGCGACCTTTTGCCATTTTTTTGATGGGACCCACCGCATCAGGTAAAACTGACTTGGCACTTTTTTTAGCTGAGCGTTTACCTTGTGAATTAATCAGTGTGGATTCTGCGCTGGTTTATCGTGGGATGGATATTGGGACCGCAAAACCAGATTCCGTAACATTAGCAAAATACCCACACCATCTGGTGGATATTTTAGATCCTGCTGAGCCTTACTCTGCGGCAGACTTTGCCGAGGATGCACTGCGGCTAATGGCAGAGATAAGCAAAAACGGAAAAATACCACTCTTAGTGGGTGGAACTATGTTATATTACAAAGTTCTGTTTGAGGGTATAGCGACTGAGTTGCCGTCTGCGGATGAAACTATTCGAGAGCAAATTTTAAGTGATGCTGCAAAACTTGGTTGGCCAGCATTGCATCAGCGACTAGCGACTTTTGATCCTGAGTCTGCGCAGCGCATTCACCCAAATGACCCTCAGCGCATGCAACGTGCGCTTGAAGTGTATCTGCTGACGGGCAAGACCCTTACCCAGTATCACCTTGAGCAACAAGCAACGCATGAGTTTCCTTATCGCACACTGAAATTGGCTATTGCACCAACTGAGCGAGCAGTGTTGCATCAGCGCATAGCTGATCGCTTTCAGCATATGCTGGACTTAGGTTTTATTGATGAGGTTGAGGCACTAAAGCAACGCCCCGACCTATCAAAAAAACTACCGAGTATGCGTGCTGTTGGTTACCGGCAAGTGTGGGATTATCTTGATGGGGAACTGAGTTACGAGGAAATGATCGAAAAGGGAGTGATTGCAACCCGACAGCTGGCTAAACGTCAATTTACCTGGTTAAGACGTTGGGAAAACTTGATCTGGTTGGACTCTCTGACAACAGATGCGGAATATACGGCCTTGAAAATAGTAGAGCAGGAACTTATATAGGGTTTGGCTCATAAATTTCAGCTATCATGTGGCTGTTTTTCGCTGTGCACACTATGGTTTTAATGGTGCATGCTGGCTTTCAGTATGACGACCATTTTGCCGCTGTAGATTGATTACTGTGTTGACCTCATCTTACTGCTAATCAAACTGACTTGGCGGACTCTTTGTAGTAAGCACTTTTTTTTATTTTTTTGAACGATAAAGGAGTACAACAATGTCAAAAGGGCATTCTTTACAAGACCCTTACTTAAACCTGCTTAGAAAAGAGCGTATCCCGGTTTCTATCTATTTAGTCAACGGTATCAAGCTACAGGGTCAAGTTGAGTCCTTCGACCAATTTGTTATCCTGCTAAAAAATACAGTTAGTCAAATGGTATATAAACACGCGATTTCAACGGTAGTACCAAGTCGTCCTGTACGGCTGCCTATGCAGAATACTGAGCAGGGTGAAGCTACAAGCTAGTTAATTAGCAGGAGATTCGCATTGTTTTTTGAACGCCATCAAGGTGGCGAACATGCCATATTAGTTCATCCTGAACTGATTGACGATAAAGAACGGGAAGATCCCCGCGAGTTTGAAGAACTGGTTGGTTCTGCGGGGGCTAACCCCGTCGCCTTTATCACCTCTACAAGCCCGCACCCCCATCCCAAGTTCTTTATTGGTAAAGGCAAAGTTGAAGAAGTTCGCCAAGCTGTCAAACAACTGAAAGCTGAAATTGTTATTTTTAACCATAGTCTGTCTCCAACTCAGGAACGAAACCTCGAGAGAGAGCTTGAATGCCGTGTGGTAGACCGAACGGGATTAATACTGGATATTTTTGCTCAGCGTGCGCGTACCCATGAAGGTAAGTTACAAGTAGAGCTAGCCCAGTTACAGCACTTAAGTACTCGTCTGGTTCGAGGCTGGACGCACTTGGAGCGCCAAAAAGGGGGTATTGGTCTTCGCGGTCCAGGGGAAACTCAGCTGGAAACAGACCGACGTTTATTGCGTGAACGGATCAAATCAATACAAAAGCGGCTAGATAAAGTTCGTAAGCAGCGAGATCAGAGTCGTCGGTCGAGAAAACGTGCTGATGTACCACTTGTGTCGTTGGTAGGTTATACCAATGCGGGGAAATCAACACTGTTTAATACACTTACGACAGCAGAAGTGTATGCAGCTGATCAGTTATTTGCTACGTTGGATCCAACGCTACGGCGTATTGATGTACAGGATATTGGTTCGGTAATTGTTGCAGACACCGTTGGATTTATAAGACACTTGCCTCACAAACTAGTACAGGCATTCCGGGCAACATTAGAAGAGACTGTTGCGGCTGACTTGCTAATTCATGTAATTGATTGTTATGACAGTGAACGTGATAGCAATATTGAACAAGTTAATGATGTTTTACTGGAAATAGGGGCTGAAAAAGTGCCTTCATTGCTGGTGTATAACAAAATTGACTTGCTTGCTGATCGTGCTCCGCAAATTGATTACGATGAGGAAGGCAAACCTTGGCGAGTATGGGTTTCTGCACTCAGTGGTGAAGGTATGGCACTTATCAAGCAGGCTATTGCTGAGCTGCTGGGTGAATGTGTCGTAGAAGCTACCTTACAGCTGAAGCCCTCACAAGGGCGATTAAGGGCGGAGCTATTTCGCTTAGGAGCGGTACTGGATGAGCGTAGTGAAGATCATGGTGGTTGGCTGATACGTGTGCGTATGCAGCAACATGATTTGCAGCGCTTGGCCAAGCGAGAGGGTGAGTTGCAGACGTTGTAGAGATGAATAACCTTGTAAAGTAAAGTTGCACCTCTGCGCTAAGGTTCCTACAATTTCAAAACAAATCATTATTAAAGCGAGTTGTGTAATAACATTTGTTTGTTACACAGCGTTTTTACTGATTATCTAATCATCACGGGTGTAACGGAGAAGTCTATGGCCTGGAATGAACCGGGTGGAAATGACAAGCATCAAGACCCTTGGGGGGGTGGTAATAAGGGGAATAATCAGGGACCTCCTGATCTTGATGAGGTGCTTCGCAAATTCCAACAAAAGTTAAATGGACTATTTGGTGGAAAGGGTGGTGGTTCTGCGTCTGGAAGACGTGGTTCTGGCTCTGGTGGCATGTTTTCTCTTGTCGTTATCATTGCAGTTGTTCTTTATGTTTGGAATGCGGTGTATACCGTTGATGAAAAAGAACAAGCCGTCGTGCTGCGTCTGGGGAAATATCATGACACTGTAGGTCCAGGCTTACATATGTACTTTCCTCCCTTTGAGAAAAAGTTTCAGGAGCGGGTAACTGAGTTTCGTACCTATAACCTACGCCAGCAAATGCTGACAGAAGACGAAAATATCGTTGAAGTAGCGATGTCTGTTCAGTACAACATTGGCAACCTTAAAGACTTCGTGCTGCAAGTTGAAGAGCCAATAAGCAGCCTTGAGCAAGCTACGCAAAGTGCCCTCCGTCATGTGGTGGGTGGCTCGGAAATGCACTCGGTGCTTACTGAAGGACGTGAGGCTTTAGCTGATGAAGTGAAAGAACGCTTGCAAGCGTATATTAATCTGTATAAGACCGGCATAAGTGTTGGACGGGTTAACGTTGAAGCAACGCAACCTCCTAGAGAAGTTCAAGCTTCATTTGATGATGTGATTCGTGCTCGAGAAGATAAAGAACGAGTGCAAAACAAAGCGCAAGCGTATAGCAATGCTATCATCCCTGAAGCTCGAGGTGAGGCTCAGCGTTTAATCGAAGAAGCCAGTGGTTATCGGGAGGAAGTCATTGCTAAGGCTGAAGGTGAGGCTGATCGTTTCTCCAAGCTTTATACCGAATACCAAAAAGCACCTGAAGTAACGCGTGAGCGTTTATACCTGGATGCGGTGCAAGATGTGTTGGCAACGACCAATAAAGTCTTAGTCGATGTAAAAGGTGGAAATAATGTGATGTATTTGCCTTTAGAAAAACTTACTGGAGGCAGTAGTTCAAGTGTTAATACATCAAGCTCTTCAACAGGCTTAACGCAGCAAGAAATGAATAGCATAGCCAATCGGGTTGCAGATGAACTCCGTAAGCGAACTCCCACAAGTACTAGAACTGGGAGGACTGTACGATGACACCTAAATCATTACTAGGATTGATTCTTACCTTTGTGGTTGTTCTGGCGGGTTGGGACAGCTTTTACATTGTGACGCAAATTGAGCGGGCTGTGGTATTACGCTTTGGTCAGCTGGTAGCGCCGGATGTACAACCCGGTTTGCATATTAAAGCACCTTTAATTGATAAAGTTATCAAGTTTGATGCTCGCTTGCTGACATTGGATGCACCACCAGAGCGTTTTCTGACACAAGAAAAGAAGGCACTTATTGTCGATTCTTACGTCAAGTGGCGTATTAAAGATGTGGGTAAGTTTTACCGTTCTACAGCAGGTAGCGTATTACAGGCAAACCGATTGCTGTCTCAGCGAGTTGAATCTGGATTGCGGAACCGTGTAGGAAGGCTTTCTCTGCAAGAGGTGGTATCGGGTAAGCGTGATGAGCTAATGGAAGAGCTGACCAAAGTGCTTAACACGTTTACTGAGGAAAACTACGGTATTCGTGTTAATGATCTGCGTGTTAAACGAATTGATCTTCCTCCACAGGTAAGTGACTCCGTTTTTGAACGGATGGCAACAGAGCGGGAAAAAGAAGCTCAGGAGTTACGCTCGCAAGGTAATGAGCAGGCTGAAATTACACGAGCAACAGCTGATCGTGAGCGTCGTGTTTTGTTAGCCGAGGCTTACAGAGAAGCTGAGAAAACTCGAGGTGAAGGTGATGCAAAAGCCGCTGCTATTTATGCTAGCGCGTATAACCAAGACCCAGAGTTTTATGCTTTTTACCGAAGCTTACAGGCTTACAAGGCTAGCTTTAAAGACAGTAATGGTATGATGATACTGGAGCCTGACAGTGACTTTTTCAAATATTTGAAAAACTCTGATAGGCAGCCTGCAACACCTGTTGGCAGTAGTGACTAACGGAAACCACTAAACAATTACTGTACTCCATAAAAATCATGTTATGATTGTTCAAACCGGGTTCACTACCCGGTTTTTTGTTGCCTGACACTTGGAGACTTTTGTTTATCAGCTGGCTTGGATGCATCATCGATGGATTTTTGGCGTGAGTTACTTGTAGCATTTTGTTTAATGCTAGTCATTGAGGGCATTATTCCCTTTTTATATCCTCATCGGTGGCGTGAATTGGTGGCTATGTTAGCCCAGATTGATGATAAGACATTGCGTATTATTGGCTTGGTAAGCATGTTAACGGGCACAGCGTTGCTTTATTTAATCAATTAGATTTAATCAATGAGCTGAGCGGGTAAGACCATGACTGTTGCTGATCGTTGGTTACTGCCGGATGGTATTGATGAGGTGCTACCTCCTGATGCTATGCGGGTTGAAGAACTCCGTCGTCTTCTGTTGGACTTATACCATAGTTGGGGATATGACCTGGTTATTCCCCCTCATATTGAATACTTAGATTCGTTACTGACAGAAAGTAATCGTGATCTTGAGTTACAAATGTTTAAAGTAACAGATCAGCTAACAGGTCGAATGATGGCTCTACGCGCTGATACGACTCCTTCTGTAGCGCGAATTGATGCCCATAAACTGGGTAAAGAGGGACCAGTACGGCTTTGTTATTGTGGTAGCGTTTTTCATACCCGGCCCTGTTCACTGGCGGCTTCGCGAAGTCCTATTCAAGTAGGTGCCGAGTTGTATGGTCATGCTGGTATAGCCAGTGACCTTGAAGTAATTAATTTAATGCTTGCAACATTAGCGCTGGTTGGCTTAGACGACGTTTGTGTTGGAATAGGACATGCTGGCATTTGGAAAGGTGTTTTAGCTAATTCTGATTTGAGTAAAGCTGACCAAGAAGAATTACACCTTTTAATGCAACGTAAAGCACTTCCGGAATTACACGATTTTATTCAGCAGAAAGTTTCAGATTTAACGCTAGCATCTATGCTACAAATGTTGCCAACACTCTGCGGTGGTATTGAGGTGCTCCAGCAAGCTAAAGCAAGCCTCGCACCTGCTGGAGAGCAGGTATTAAATGCACTGACCCAGCTTGAAGAAATTGCTTCAGGCATTCAGCAGGTTAACCCCAAAGTGACATTATACTTTGACCTGAGTGAACAGCGAGGCTTTGATTACCATACAGGGGTTCTCTTTGCAGCCTATACTGCTGGGCAGGGGCAAGCAGTTGCTCAAGGTGGTCGTTATGATGGTGTGGGTGCTTGCTATGGGCGCTCCCGGCCTGCAACTGGTTTTAGTACAGATTTAAAAGTTTTATTAAGCCTGTTGACTGCAAATGTCACTCAAGGTGAGAAAAGTATATGGGCTCCGGTCGGTGTTGATCGCGTTGTGGTCGATGAACTTCGTCAGCGAGGAGAGCGTGTGATTTGTGCGCTTCCTGGTGCGCAGACAAGTCCGGCATCACTAGGCTGTGATCGGCAGCTGGTCCATACTGATGGTCAGTGGCAGGTGTTACCGCTGTAAGGCAGTACAGCAGCACAAAGTTTTGTTTATTAAGAGAAACTTTAGAGAAATAGTTATGGGTAAAAATGTTGTTGTATTGGGCACCCAATGGGGTGATGAAGGTAAAGGTAAAATTGTAGACCTTTTAACTGAAGAGGTATCTGCAGTTGCCCGCTATCAAGGTGGTCATAATGCCGGTCATACACTGGTTATTGATGGACAGAAAACTGTATTGCACCTAATCCCTTCAGGTATTTTGCGTGATGGGGTGATGTGCTATATCGGTAATGGTGTGGTGTTATCACCAGAAGCATTACTGAAAGAGTTGAAGGAGCTTGAAGATAAGGGAGTACCTGCCCGTGATCGGCTCCGGCTAAGCCCTTCTTGCCCACTGATTCTACCATTTCATACCGCACTGGATCATGCTCGTGAGCAGGCCCGAGGCAGCAACAAAATTGGCACAACTGGACGTGGCATTGGTCCTGCTTATGAAGATAAGGTCTCTCGTCGGGGATTGCGTCTAGGGGACCTGCTAAACCATAACCGCTTTGCGGATAAACTGCAGGAAGTAATGGAGTACCATAACTTTGTTCTGCAACACTATTACAAAGCTGACACTCTAGACTTTCGTGAAGTGTTAGATGATACCCTGGCGATGGGTGATGCCATGCTGCCAATGATTGAAGATGTGACAGCAACCCTGCATCAGTTTCGCCAGCAAGGTAAGAATATTTTGTTTGAAGGGGCACAGGGTGCTCTGCTCGATATTGATCATGGTACCTATCCGTTCGTAACGTCTTCAAATACTACGGCAGGTGGTGTTGCTACAGGCAGTGGCTTTGGTCCGCTGTATCTGGATTATGTCTTAGGCATAACTAAAGCCTATACTACCCGAGTTGGCTCTGGACCGTTTCCAACAGAGCTAAGTTGTGAAGTTGGTCGTCACCTAGCGACTAAAGGTAATGAGTTTGGTGCAACTACAGGGCGTCCTCGTCGTTGTGGTTGGTTTGATGCAGTGGCACTTCGGTATGCAGTTGATGTTAATAGTATTTCTGGGCTGTGTCTGACTAAGCTTGATGTGCTTGACGGTCTGGAAACGATTAAGATTTGTACCAGTTATAGAAGTGAACAGCAGCAGATAAATGGCTGTCCATTTGATGCAGATGTTTACGCATCTGTTGAGCCAGTCTATGAAGAAATGCCAGGCTGGCAAGAGTCAACAGTAGGTGCTAAGCGATTAGAGGATTTACCTCAGAATGCACGCAATTACATTAAGCGCTTAGAGGAAGTGGTAGGGGCTCCCATTGATATTATTTCAACAGGGCCAGATCGTAATGAAACGATCATTGTGCGTAGTCCTTTTGCCTAAAGCTCAGAATCACTTTATTTTCTGAATTAGGCTGTTAACTTTACGTTACACCATCCTTCCAAATAGCTCAGAGCTTGTCTCTGAAGCATCCTGAACCAAAGGTATTGTTAAATACCTTTGGTTTGGTTACCTACAAATCATTGACTCTGCTTGTTATACGACACACACTTCACTGTACGGTGACGAGATATGTTAACCATTAGCGGTGTAATGCATGACAACATGAATAAATAAATGGTGGTATTTTTTCAGAAATACATCATTAGTAACCTTTACTTTGCATACATTAGCTAATAAATAAGTAGAAATTCATTGAAAAGAAAAGCAAATTTGAAAAGAAATTCAAAAATGTCTGATTGGTGGAAAACAGCTGACCCTCAGGCAGCCGAAGAGGCAAAAAAATACGATAATCCTATTCCTAGTCGACAGCTAATCATGCAGCTGTTAGAAGAGCGTGGCACACCAGCCACATTATCAGCGTTATGTCGTGTACTTGAAATTGATAATGATGACGGTCGTGAAGCACTGCGTCGCCGTTTGCGCGCTATGGAGCGTGATGGGCAATTATTGTCTACGCGTAAAGGTGCTTATGGCTTACTGTCCAAAATGGACCTAGTCAAAGGTCGGGTAATTGGCCATCGTGATGGTTATGGTTTTGTCGCACCTGATGATGGGTCTGATGATCTTTATGTGTCTGGTACCGAAATGAGACAGCTCATGGATGGTGACATAGTGGTCGTCAGAGAAGCGGGTGTTGATCGTCGTGGTCGTCGTGAAGCTGCACTTGTAGAAATTCTGGAAAGAAAAAATCAGCAGTTGGTGGGGCGTTTTTACCAGAAGGGCAATACCCAATTTGTCACTCCAGAAAATAAGCGTATTGATAAAGATATTCAGGTTGAACCTGGCCCCATTCAGCCAACACAAGGCCAGTATGTCATAGTCGAAATTACTCAGCAGCCCACACGCCGCTTGCTACCACAGGGCATTATTAAAGAAGTGCTTGGTGATCATATGGCACCAGGTATGGAGGTTGATGTGGCTACTCGGGTTCATGAGTTACCTCATGAATGGCCTGAGGCTGTTACTGATGATGTTGCAGGTTACACCACGGAGGTTGAAGAGGCTGATAAAGCTAATCGTGTAGATTTACGCTCCCTGCCGTTTGTAACAATTGATGGTGAAGATGCCAAAGACTTTGATGATGCGGTTTTCTGCACCCCTAAAAAAGGTGGTGGATGGCGCTTATATGTTGCTATTGCAGATGTTTCGCATTATGTAAAAAAAGACTCTGCACTGGATAAAGAAGCTCTCAACCGAGGTAACTCAGTTTACTTTCCGGGCTATGTTATTCCAATGTTGCCGGAAATATTGTCTAACGGACTGTGTTCATTAAACCCTCATGTTGATCGTCTAGCGATGGTGTGTGAGATGACCATCAGTGCTAAAGGACGCTTGAGTGGTTATACGTTTTATGAAGGGATGATTCACTCTCATGCCCGATTAACGTATACCCAGGTTGGTAAGTTGCTAGATCGTTCTGCAGAACAAAGTGCTTCTGTTGACAAAACTTTGAATGAAGTCGCCCCTCACCTGCATAACTTATATGCAATGTACTTGGCGCTGAGAGAAGCAAGGGAGACGCGTGGCGCTATAGACTTTGAAACAACTGAAACACAAATTATTTTTGGTGAGGGCAGAAAAATTGAGCGGATTGTCCCTGTCGTCCGCAATGATGCACATAAAGTGATTGAAGAGTGTATGTTATGTGCCAATGTGGCAACGGCACGTTTTTTAGAAAAGCATACACTGCCTGCTCTGTATCGGATTCATGAAGGGCCAAAGACTGATAAGCTACTGAATTTGAGGCAGTTTCTAGGTGAGCTTGGGCTAGCGTTGCCAATGGCTGACAAGTTGAAGCCAGCCAGTTTCCAAAAAGTAATGGAGCTCATTGAAGGAAGACCTGATGCTCACTTGATTCAAACCATGCTTCTGCGCTCAATGAGCCAAGCGGTGTACTCACCTAGCAATGTGGGTCACTTTGGTCTGGCTTATCCGGCTTATACTCACTTTACTTCGCCAATTCGCCGCTATCCTGACCTGTTGGTGCATCGTGCGATACGCGCTGTGATTCAGAGTAGTTATGCATCAGCGAGCGTGAAGCGTGTTAATCTGGATAACCCTGTCCCAATTTCTGTCTCATATCCTTATGAGGTTGGAGATATGCAGGTTTTGGGTGAGCACTGCTCAATGACAGAGCGAAGAGCTGATGAAGCAACACGCGATGCTACCGATTGGCTGAAATGTGAATATATGCAGGCTCACCTTGGGCAAACTTTTACAGGGGTTGTTAGCGCAGTGACTGCCTTTGGTTTGTTTGTGGAGCTGGATGATATTTATATTGAGGGTTTGGTTCATATCACTGCGCTTCCTGAAGATTACTATCATTTTGATGTTGTGCATCAAGTGCTGGTGGGTGAGCGATCAGGAAGACGTTTTAGGCTGGGAGACACGCTAGAAGTACAAGTCGTTAAGGTCAACTTAGATGATAAGAAAATTGACTTTGAATTAACGTCTAATCCCCTAAATAGTAAAAAAGGGCGGCGAACCAGCAGTAAACCAAGTGCTAAAAAACGGGGTGATAGCAAGCGCACTGATAGAAAAAAACATGGAAATAAGCAGAGTGATGCATTAGCAAAACACTTTGAGGGTAGTGATAGCGCTTCGAAGAAACAGAAAAATAAACCAAAGCATAAAAAGAAAGATAAGAATAAAGGTAAGCGTAAAACTAAGGCTAATTCATCCAGCGTAGAAACTGAAACTTCAAGAACTCCGCGTAAGCGTCGTGTAAAAAAAGCAAAGTGACACATTTTAAATGAGTAATACTGACGTAGTTTATGGCATTCATGCGGTACTCGCACAGCTAAATCAAAGGCCGGATGATGTGATTGAGATTCTGCTTCAACAGGGGCGGGAAGGCGATCAAATCAATAAAATCAGGGCTTTTGCAGATAAACAACACATTACGTGCTCTGTAGTCTCAAGAAAAGTATTAGATCAATATGCAAAAACGCATCAAGGGGTTGTTGTTAAAGTAAGGGCCTCACGAGGTAAGACTGAAGAAGAGTTAGTGCACTTGTTGGACAACCTTGATGAGCCTCCTTTTATTTTGGTGCTGGATAGCGTGACCGATCCCCATAATCTGGGAGCCTGCTTGCGTTCTGCTGATGCGGCAGGTGTTCATGCGGTGATTGCTCCAAAAGATAAAGCCGTGGGTCTTACCCCTGTGGTTAGAAAGGTTGCCTGTGGTGCTGCAGAAAGTGTTGCGTTTTTTTCAGTAACAAATTTAGCGCGTACATTGCGGATGTTGCAGGATCGAGGTATTTGGATTACGGGTATGGCAGGAGAAGCGAGCCAAGATCTATATACTACAGATTTGGCTGGTCCTACAGCATTGGTGTTAGGTGCAGAAGGTAAAGGGTTGCGCAGGCTAACACGTGAGCTATGTGACCAGCTCACCAAAATACCGATGGCTGGCTTGGTGACCAGTTTGAATGTATCTGTGGCTGCTGGTATTTGTCTGTTTGAAGCTGTTCGTCAAAGGAAATTAAAAGGCAACTAACGTGGTGGATAGTAAAGGCGTTATTTTGGATGCAGATAGCCTCGGCTGTGATATTGATCTGTCGTCTTTTCAGCAAATTATGCCTTTTCAAGTATTTGGTACGACAAGTAGTAATCAAGTTGCAACACGAATTGAGTCGTGCAATGTGGTATTCACCAATAAAGTTGTTATTACTGAAGCCCATATGCAACAAAATCCGCAGCTACGCTATATCGGGATATTGGCAACAGGTACTAACAATGTTGATTTAATTGCGGCAGCAAAATATGGCATTACGATTACTCATATAACACGCTATGGCACGCACAGTGTGGCACAGCATACCTGGGGTTTGATTCTCTCTCTGGTAACACAGCAGTATCGTTATCAACAGGCTGTTCAGCAAGGACGCTGGTCTGCCAGTCCATTCTTTTGCTTGCTGGATTACCCAATTACTGAGCTAGCAGGGAAAAAGTTGGTTATTGTCGGTTATGGTGAGTTAGGTAAGCAGGTGGCTAAAATTGCTGAGGCTTTTGGTATGGAGGTTTTACTTGCCAAAGTACCAGGCTCGCCACAATACAATAATAAAAATCGATTACCGCTAGCGGAAGCATTTGCGCTCGCAGATATTGTGTCACTACACTGTCCTTTGGTAACGCAAACAAGGCATTTAATTAATGATGAATCCTTGAGCTGGTTACAACCTCATACCTTTTTAATTAACACTGCTCGCGGTGATTTAATTGACGAAGCTGCTTTATTGCAAGCATTAATCAATAATCGATTGGCAGGGGCTGGACTAGATGTGCTTGCAGTTGAGCCGCCTCCAGTAGATCATCCATTAATTGCTGCAGAGTTACCTAACCTTTTAATAACGCCCCATTGCGCCTGGGGGAGCCAACAAGCCCGGCAACGATTAGTGACTCAAGCTAGAAGCCATTTGCTTAATTTTCTTGCTAATAAACCAACGGGTCTTGTGTGCTGAGCAATAGTGCTGAATAAGCTCGGTGGCTAGTAGCTGGGCGGTAACTCTGGAGGTGTTATCAGCTTTTCCCCCTTTCCCTCATATTCGTTTTGTATGCAAAGTAATGGAATACTGATGTAGTCTATATAGTTTGTATAACGCTCGGCATTGTTTTTACGCTCTTCAATTAAAATCGCATTGCGCTCTCTTTTGGCAAATAATCTGCATCCTGGGCCATCAGGTTTGGGTGGTTTTTTGCTATTTATTTTTTGTGAAAAAGCTTTCAGGGGAAGTTGATCGTCTGGTGTTTTTTCTTGAGTAAGTGCTTGTAGCTCAAAGTCATCTAACTCAAGCATATCATTGGCAGCAGCTGTAAGGTTAAAAAGGCAACAAAGGAGAGCAGCGAGATGTGCTGCAGCTTTGCTGTAACTGTGACGACTAGTTATTAGGTTTTTCATCATAGAGGATAAAAGGTGCTTTCAGCCGTAGATAATAGTTGCAGTATGTAAACGTTATACCCTTGGTTAAAGAGTTAGTTCAATAATATGTTGTTAATTGGTTCGGTTAAATATCGTGTTACACTTAATGTTAAGCATGATAATTAAGTGTTAACAACATGTGCCTTCAAATGGTATTTTCCTTTCAGTGCATCTCCTTTATTACCCACTTCTAGAGTTTCGCTGGGCGAATCGTATTGGCCTCTGGGATTATAGTATTGGAATCTGTGAGGCGGTCATTTTGAGTCAGCTGTATTTGAGCCGCATGTAGTATGCCTAAGTGTTTGACAGTCAGGATAACTGTCAGTGATCAGCAGTTGTTGCAAGTTGTCATAGACTTAACTAGAATGCCCGGTTCCTTGTAAAGGTCATTTTTCTTGACTCCTTGCTTTACCAGCACCTTTTAAGGTGGTGGAAGGCTACTAAACCGAAAGGAGAGTTTATGCGTCATTACGAAATCGTATTTCTCGTTCACCCTGACCAAAGTGAACAGGTTGGTGCGATGATTGAGCGTTACACCAGCTTGGTTACTGAAGGCAATGGTACAGTCCATCGCTTAGAAGACTGGGGTCGTCGTCAACTGGCATACCCTATCCAGAAAGTTCATAAAGCACACTATGTGTTAATGAACGTTGAGTGCAGTAATGAGATCTTAGATGAGCTGACTAACTCATTCCGTTTCAATGATGCTGTGATTCGTAACATGGTGGTTCGTCTTAACGAAGCTGTTACAGAGCCTTCAATCATGAAAGCAGAAGAAGGTCGTAACGAGCGTCGTGAAGACTCAGCGAAAAAAGATGCTTCTGATGTTGACAGTATCGAAGCCGCTGACGAAAGCACAGTTGAAGAATAATCACTATTCATTGAAGGAGAAAGTCAATGGCACGTTTTTTTCGTCGTAGAAAATTCTGCCGCTTTACTGCTGAAGGCGTAAAAGAGATTGATTACAAAGATATCAATACGCTGAAGGCTTATGTTTCTGAAACCGGCAAAATCGTTCCTAGCCGTATTACCGGAACAAAAGCTAAATATCAACGTCAGTTAGCAACAGCTGTTAAGCGTGCTCGTTACATTGCTCTGTTGCCATACACTGATCGTCACTAATGTGATAGAGCGCTTGATAAAGGGAACATAATGCGTGCTTTAGCTGAATTCATTATGCGAGGGCCCAAGCAGGCAGCACTTTTTGCTACATTGACTGCTATCGCTCCGCTAACGTCCTGGCTAAGCGCGGCAGCTTTGAGCTTGGTGGTATTACGCCAAGGACTTACCAAAGCAACTTGGGTGATTATCTGGCCCCTGTTACTGGCTCTGTACTTTGCTACTCAGGGATACCATTTTTTATTGGGCCTTCTAGTAGGAACACTTGTGTTAGCGTTGGTGCTTAGAAACTCTGTTTCATGGGTTAAAACGCTTTCAGTTAGTGTGTTAGTTGGAGCAGCAGTTGTTCTATGCTCATTATGGCTTCTATCTGAGCAGCTAAATGTAGTAGAGCAGCAGTTCAAGGCTTTGGTTACCTCTTCTCCTGTAATTGAGCAGGCAGTGAAAGAGCAGTTTGGTTCACTAGAGAAATTTGAGCGTGCACTTCCTCACCTAATTGTTGGTGCATGGGCATTTATTGTTACTTTTCTCTGTGTGACAGCATTAATTTTAGCAAGGTGGTGGCAGTCAGTACTTTATGTCCCAGGAGGCTTTAGCAAAGAGTTTCACTCTTTAAAACTTCCTGCTTGGCTAAGTGGTTGCCTGCTGGTTCTTTCTTATGTTGGACCAGAAATAAATACGGACTTGCTGAGATTTATGCTCATAACCTCATTTCCATTGTTTATTGCAGGAGTTGCGTTGGTGCATGGAATTGTTGCAAAAAAGCAAATGAGTAAGCAGTGGCTTATCTTATTCTATTTAATACAGCTATTATTTATGCACTTTATGTACCCTTTATTAGTCATCATGGCCTTTTTGGATAGCCTGCTGAACTTTCGAGGTAGGCTTCAACAAAAGCCCCCTGTTTAGTGATATCCAAAATGTGTTAATGGGCAAGACAGTTAAAGGTAATTAAGCGATGGATGTTATTCTTTTAGAAAAAATTGCTAACCTAGGTAATCTGGGTGACAAGGTAGCAGTAAAGTCGGGTTATGGACGTAACTTCCTGATCCCATTTAATAAAGCTGTTCCTGCTACAAAAGATAATTTGGCTGAGTTTGAAGCGCGCCGCGCTGAGCTGGAAAAAGCAGCTCAAGACAAACTGAAAGTAGCTGAAGAGCGTGCAGCTGCGATTGCTGATATCGAGCTTACATTGACTGCTAAAGCAGGTGATGAAGGTAAGTTGTTTGGCTCTATCGGTACACGTGACTTGGCTGATGCACTGAGTGCGGCTGGGGTTGATATTGCTAAGAGCGAAATTCGCTTGCCATCAGGCCCAATTCGTCAGGTAGGTGATTACGACATCAGCCTTCAGCTACACACTGATGTAGTGACCACATTGAAGGTCTACGTCGAAGCTGAATAAGCCTGTTGTGACTGGTTTGAACAAGCCCGCGACCATTTTTATGCTCGCGGGCTTGTTTTATCTACCTGTTTTTTAGGTAGACTATACCTTAGTTAAAGTGGGTATACCCTTCGCAAGGTGTATAGTTTCTTTGTCAATTATTCTGGTAATACAACGAGAGCCCTATGCAGAGTGAAGCGCCGATAGTAATGTCAGAGCAGGATATTATGGACTCGGTAAAAGCGCCGCCTCATTCATTGGAGGCCGAGCAGTCTGTATTAGGTGCATTATTACTGGATAATGCGACCTGGGATACAGTCGCTGACAAAGTCGTAGCCGATGACTTTTATAACCCTGCACACCGTCTGATTTATACCGCTATTGAGCAGCTTGCCTCAGCGACAAAACCTTTTGATCCTTTGACTATCGCTGAAAAACTAGATACTTGGGCAGAATTGGAAGATGCTGGAGGCATAGCTTATTTAGCTGAACTTGCCAAAAACACGCCCAGTGTCGCCAATGTTCGTGAGTATGCTGAAATCGTTTATGAAAGGTCTATTTTACGAAAGCTAATTTCTGTCAGTAACCGAATTGTAGACAGTGCATTTAACCCTGAAGGTCGCAGTTGCTCAGAGATTCTGGATGCAGCTGAGCGTGAAGTTTTTCAGATAGCGGAATCCCGGCCCAAGACAGGTGGTCCTGTAGGGATGAAGGAGCTGTTAAACAAAGCGATTGACCGTATTGATGAGTTATTTAATGCGGGCGATACCATTACAGGGACAACGACCGGCTTTAAGGATTTGGATGAGATGACCTCTGGTCTACAGCCATCCGATATGGTTATTGTGGCAGGTCGTCCATCGATGGGAAAAACGACTTTTGCTATGAACCTGGTTGAAAATGCCATGTTGAATACAGATAAGGCTATTCTGGTATTCAGTTTGGAAATGCCTGGGGAGCAAATCATGATGCGGATGTTGTCTTCGTTGGGGCGTATTGATCAGTCTAAAGTGAGAACAGGGAAGCTGGATGAAGACGACTGGCCCAAGTTAACGGCAGCTGTGAATATGATCAGTGATAAAAAGCTGTTTGTTGATGATACTGCAGGACTTAGCCCTACGGAGATGCGCTCACGAACTCGACGAATTGCCAGGGAGCATGGTGAGCTTGGCTTGATCATGATTGACTATTTGCAGTTGATGCAAATTCCTGGTGGTGGTGAAAGCCGGACCAATGAAATCTCTGAAATTTCACGATCGCTAAAAGCCTTAGCTAAAGAGTTTAATGTGCCTGTTGTGGCGTTATCACAGCTAAACCGAAGCCTTGAACAACGGCCTAATAAACGCCCTGTGAACTCTGACTTACGGGAATCAGGAGCGATAGAGCAGGATGCGGACGTTATTATGTTTATTTATCGCGATGAAGTTTACAACCCAGATACTGAGTTTAAAGGGGTTGCAGAGGTCATTATTGGTAAGCAACGTAATGGACCAATAGGCTCGATTAAGCTGGCCTTTCTGGGTAAATATACTCGTTTTGAAAACCTGGCCCCTGAAGCATACCAGGGCTATACAATGGAATAGAGTCGTAAAGAGTGGTGCTGTATTAAGTTCCTTTTTGTTTTATACGATGTTGTCAGAACCCCGATTTAATTTATAAAAAAAAGGTCTAATATTAGTCCGCTTTAACACTAAAGTTGTTCAACTCTTCAACTATATTTGTAGTATCAGTAGCCGGTGCATGAAGGTGTGATGTCTTATGGACGTCGTAGCCGTGACTCCAAACAACGTCATCAATGCCACTTTGCAGGCAGAAGTAGCAGTGCAGAGGTCGCCTGCGGTTCGGGTGCAAAGCCCGTCTTCAGAGGATATTGATGTCAATATCAGTCAACAAGCAAGAGATGTGGCAGCAGGGCGTTTTTCAGCGGCCGATCCTGCAGCGTCAGTTAACACTTCCTTCACCCCTTCATCATTGCAAACTGAATCTCGGGTTGCAGTCAGACCAGCAGTACAAACTGATAATGCTCGTAATGATGTAGCACCTAGTGACAATTTGGCTCGTGAAATAAACCCTACTTCTGTGGGGCTAGAAACTACCGATGTTTCTGCGGACCTGACTGGAACCCGGATACCTTTAGTTCGTAATGTCAACCAGTTAAATGAAAATCAACAGGTTGACCTGGCTACTGAGTTAGATAACCAGCCTGTCGTTGTGAGTGCGCCCGCAACTGATGAACCAGCTGCAGCGATTAGAGATAGTGAGGCCTCTCAGCCTCAAGCTGATGCGTTGAACAACAATATTCAGCAACAACCCACCACCAGAAATGAGGTTAATACCAATCCACCTGTAGAAAGTACTTCTGAAGTAGAGGCAGGTCCTGTACAGACCAATGTTTTGCCAAATAATCAGAATAGTCAGCCAGAACAAGTTGTTACTGTAAATACAACTGAGCTTGAGAGTGATGAACCTGCCAATGTTAATGCTGAAGGTGCTATACAAACCTATCGTCAAGTGGCACTTACTCAGGATGAGCGGGTTTCTATTGAGTCTTTTTCGGTATAGCGTTTAATGTTAACCGTCAATCAGGCTAGTGTTCAGCTGCTGTATGAAGCCATGTTTGGATAATATCTTTCAAATCTTGCAGCTCAATGGGCTTCATTAGCTGACCATTCATACCTGCCTGCTGTAAGCTTTGTTTTTGGTCTGAAAGGTTGTGTGCAGTGACGGCAATAACAGGGACTATGCTGCGATCGTGCTTCTGCTCCCATTCCCGTATACGCTCTGTTGCTTCAAAGCCATCCATAATTGGCATTTCACAATCCATCAGAATTAATTGATAGTCATGTCCCTTTGCTGCTTCAACAGCATCACTGCCGTTATAAACAATATCTGGTTCAAACCCTAGTTTAGCCAGCATTCCTCGAATTACTTTGGCGCTTGTAGGATTGTCTTCTGCAACCAAAATGCTGCCTTTTGCAACTGTAGGTTGCAGAGAAGCCATCGATTGCAAAGTAACAGGAGAAGGCTCGGCCTGCTTACTTTGAAAACGAGTAAGCTCCTCTTTCAGGGTGGTTTTTAAGGTGTAATGTGCAACGGGTTTAGTCAAAATACGTTTAATGCCGGCATTACGTGCATCGACACTATTTGGCGCAAAGCTCACGCCAGTAAGCATAATAATTAAAACATCATCACTGATGGCGCTATCTTCTTTAATCTTTGCAGATAGCTGCATGCCATTCATCACAGGCATGTTTTGGTCCAAAATAACAAGATCAAAATGCTGGTTTAGGTGAGCCTTAGTCCTGAGCGTTGCAAGTGCCTCTTTTCCATTCTGGGCACCTGTTACATCCATACCTAGTGCCAGGCATTGTTGAGTCAGCACTTTACGGCAGGTTTCATTGTCATCAACGACGAGTACGCGAATGCCATGAAAATCAAAGCTTTCTTCTTCATCTTGAGGAATAGTCTCAGGTTGCTTGAGCGGTAAAGTAAACCAGAAGATACTCCCTTCTCCTATTTCACTCTCAATGCCAAACTGGCCACCCATCAATGTGAGTAAATGCCTGGAAAGCACTAACCCTAAGTCAATTGATGAGTTACGTTGAGCATTAAGCACAATATTCTGAATATCTGCATTTAAAAGTAGCTGGCATTCTTCTTCTTCTATCCCAGCACTTGAGTCTTTGACAATAAAGCGCAACTGACGGTAGCCACTTTCTGATTTTTCAATGGTTGCGCTAAGTAGTACCTCTCCAGTATCTGTTCGTTTAAAGGCATAGCTTAACAATGACAGAAGAATCTGTTGGAGCCGTGCTGGGTCCCCTGTAACTATGCGGGGAACTTCCGGATGGAGATAGCTGATTAATTCTATTTGCCTTTGCTCAGCTGCTAGCTTGTACATCTCAAGACAAGTTTCAACGAGCACATTGATATCAAATTGAACCTCTTCCAGCTCTAACTGGTTTGATTCTAGCTTGCTGATATCTTGAATTTGATTCAGTAAATTGACTAAGTCATTGCCAGCGTGATGAATGGTCTGAATATAGTCACGTTGTTTGGGGGTAAGAGATGTGTCGAGCAATAGCTCACTCATACCTAAAATACCATTCATAGGGCTGCGCAGTTGGTGGCTAAGGTGTGCTAAAAACTCGCGTTTCTGCAGAGGCTGCTCTTGAGAGGGCGCAACTTTTTGCTGGCTTAACAACAAAGCTCGTTGATGGTGAAACTGTTGAGCAACAGCATAAGAAATGCCGATCAAACTTAAACTGGCAATAGTTAGGAGTAACCAGTTAGCCTGGTAAGGCTGTAAGTGGATAAAGTCGAGTGCAATTAACAGGCTAAGAATAAGTGCAATAATGAGGGGGCAGAGACCAATCAGAAGGGTTTGCGCATAGCGTGTGCCTCGTCGAAAGAAAATAAGCGTACAGCTAAATACAGCAGTGCCAATGGTTACTAAAATAACGTGGGTCGCGAGAGGTGGAAACTGGTGGCCGACAACAATAGCAAGAATGGCTGCTGTTGAGGCTAAAAGTGCACTGATAGCAAAAAAACGATGCAAGAGGTGGGAGTAATTTTCTACGGCAAAGTAGCGCTTAACGAGTAAGCACATCATGGCGGTGCCCGTGAGTAAAATAAACTGGCCAAGTTGGCCTTCGATCTCAACCAGTCCAGGTAAAAGCTTAATTAATTGACCTTGCCATATAAGCTGATAAGCCAGAGAGCAAAAAAGCAGAATGACTAAATAAAGATAGTTACGTTCGCGCCAGTGGAAAAAGGCTACGAGGTTATAGAGAGCGATACCTAAAAACAGCCCAAATAAGGCACCATTTATCCATTGTGTAAGGGTAACAGACTCAATAACTTGATCAGCAGAAACCAGATACAACGAGAAGTTCATGGCTTGCTTGGAACTGAGCTTTAGAAAAAACTGCTGTGGAGCGTTTTCATTCAACTGTACAGGGAATAAAAAGCTATCATGAGCCACTGGGCGACTATTAACAGGACGCTCTGAGCCAGTGTAAACAGATGAAATTTGCCCTTTGTATACTGTAAAAAAATCAATCTGACTGATGTTGCCAAAGAGTTGAAGATAGACTTGTTGTCTAGTTTTTGTTACTTGGTCAATTTGAATTTTTAACCAGTAAGAGGAAGGGGACTCACCCAGTTGAAATGCATCGCTGCGAATGGGGGAAAAACGCAGTTCGTAGCTATCAGAGAGCACTTCGTTAATTGTTAGCGTACGGGTTTTGTCTTCAAAGACTTCAGCATGCTTGGCTAAATTAATGCGAAAACTGTCTGTAGAAAGGTTTACTGATGCGTGTGCACTGGTACTAATCAACCAGAAAACAAGTGTAATGAGGCAGAGAACATGCCATTGAATTGGTGCACTGACTACTGACCTTTGCACAGGAGATATCCCTTCAACGTGAAGACATCATTATAACCAATTGTTATGCACTGTTAATAATGGGGACTTTGATCAGCGCACCTTTCTTGCTGATAGATTGTATGTATCCTAGCGTAACTTGACTACCTAAGCTGTAGTGTAATGTCTGCATTTGTTAACAGTGAATTGCTTTATTCTTATTGTGTTAAGTCAAACTATTATATTCGTCAGTACCAGCACTCTGCGTTAAAAGTAAGCAGGGTGCTGGTTTATGTTAAGCAGGTAATTATAGTACTTTTTTTAAAACACTACTTTCTTGGACAGCGTGCTGATAATTACTTGTGTTCAGCGGCTTTTTCTCTTGATATCGCCCGGTGCCCTATATCGGTTCGATAATAAACATCAGGCCAGTGAATATGGCTGGTCGCAGAATAAGCTTTTGACTGAGCAACCGTAACTGTTTCACCTAAGGCTGTAACGCATAGTACACGTCCACCATTGGTTAGGACAGATTGATTTTCAGCTCTGGTACCCGCATGAAACACTTTAATATCAGAGTCTGCCTGCAGTGCTGGTGTGTCTAAGCCAGAAATATGATCACCTTTGCGGTACTCCAGTGGGTAGCCACCAGCGCTAAGCACAATACCAACAGCTGCTCGTGGGTCCCACTCAATACTGCAACTATTAAGTTTTCCTTCAAGTGCTTCTAAGCATAATTGTGCTAGATCTGACTGTAAGCGCATCATAATAGGCTGAGTCTCTGGGTCTCCAAAGCGACAGTTAAACTCAAGTACCTTGGGAGTGCCATCAGGAGTTATCATCACACCGGCATACAAGAAACCTGTATACGGTATCCCTTCTGCTTTCATACCTGCTACGGTGGGTAGCATGACTTCATCCATAATACGCTGGTATATAGAAGGCGTGACCACGGGGGCTGGTGAGTAGGCTCCCATGCCACCAGTATTAGGGCCTTTATCGCCATTGTCACGGGCTTTATGATCCTGAGAAGTCGCCATAGGCAAAATATGCTCTCCATCGACCATGACAATGAAGCTAGCCTCTTCTCCTGTTAAAAACTCTTCAATCACAACGCGATGGCCTGCATCACCAAATACATTTCCTGCCAGCATATCTTCAACGGCAGCAATCGCTTCAGCTTCCGTTTCGGCTAACACAACACCCTTACCAGCTGCAAGCCCATCTGCTTTTACCACAATGGGAGCACCGTGCTGTTTTATGTAGCTGATAGCTGGAGGAATGTCTGAAAAACTCTGGTAATGGGCCGTGGGAATTTTATGGCGAGCTAAAAAGTCTTTCGCAAATGTTTTTGAGCCTTCGAGCTGAGCTGCCGCTTGGACAGGGCCAAAACACTTTAAACTTGCAGCCTGGAAGGCATCAACAATACCTGCCACTAAAGGTGCTTCAGGCCCTATTATGGTGAGGTCAATGGCCTCAGTTTCGGCAAATGATACTAGCCCATTAATATCAAGTGGATCCAGGGGAATATTTTTGGTTTTGGACTCTAGGTGAGTCCCAGCATTACCAGGTGCTACAAAGATCTGGCTGACTTCACTGGACTGTGCCACTTTCCAGGCTAAGGCGTGTTCACGACCACCGTTTCCAACAATCAAAACTTTCATTAAACCGGCCCTTTTAAGGTTTATTGGCTACTCAATTTTGGTATGTGTTAGTGACGGAAATGTCTGATACCCGTAAATACCATTGCAATACCTGCCTCATTGGCTGCAGCGATCACTTCCGCGTCACGCATGGAGCCGCCAGGCTGAATAACAGCTGTTATGCTTGCAGCAGCGGCAGCATCAATACCGTCCCTGAAAGGAAAGAAGGCATCTGATGCCATAACAGAACCTTTGACCACAAGATTTTCATCGGCTGCTTTGATGCCTGCAATTTTAGCACTATAGACGCGGCTCATCTGTCCTGCGCCAATGCCTATGGTTTGCTGCTTCCGAGCGTAAACGATGGCATTAGATTTAACATATTTCACTACTTGCCAGGCAAAAAGCAGATCTTGCATTTCTTGGGGCGATGGCTGGCGATCTGTTACGCAAGAAATATTGGGTTGGGCTATTACACTAAGATCTGCATCTTGAACCAGAAGTCCGCCTTCAACGCGTTGGTAGTGCAAGTAGGGTGAAGGTGCCGACGACCACATACCACAATTTAGGGCACGAATATTGGGCTTATTACTTAAAGCTTCTGTTGCTGCCTGGGTAAATGAAGGCGCAATAATAACTTCGACAAACTGTTGAGCCAGAATAGCATCAATAACGTCACTGTTTACTTCCTGATTGAACGCGATAATGCCGCCAAATGCAGAGGTTGGGTCAGTAGTATAAGCTCGTTGATATGCTTCTAACAGAGTGTCAGCAATAGCCACACCGCAAGGGTTGGCGTGTTTAACAATGACGCATGCGGGTTCTTGAAAGTTTTTTACACATGCGAGGGCAGCATCCGCATCTGCAATATTATTATAGGAAAGGGCCTTACCTTGAAGTTGGGAGGCTGTTGCTAGGGATGGTTCAGGTGTTGCTCTACTGTTACTCAGTTCTTTGTAGAATGCTGCTTTTTGATGAGGATTTTCACCGTAACGCAAATCGAAACTTTTTGAAAAAGTCATACATAATGTGTCGGGAAATTTGTCACTGATCTGTTGAGTATTATCTGCAGTAGAGATGACATCACTTAGATAGTTTGCGATAGCTTGGTCATAGGCGGAGGTATGTTGAAATGCCTGTAATGCCAGTTTTTGGCGCATTGAGAATGGGATACCTTGCATATTATCCATAGCATCAATAACAGATGAGTAGGCTTCTGGCTTGACAACGACAGTCACATCCTGGTGGTTTTTAGCGGCCGCTCGCACCATAGTGGGACCACCAATATCAATGTTTTCAATGGCAGTTTGATAGTCACAATCTGGCTGGGCAATCGTTTTCTGAAAGGGGTATAAGTTGACAACCACTAAGTCTATCGCTGTGATGGCATGTTGGCGCATGGTTTCATCATCAATACCTCGGCGAGCAAGTATGCCACCATGTATTTTGGGGTGTAATGTTTTTACCCGGCCACTCATTATTTCTGGAAATCCAGTGTAGTCGGCAACTTCTTGAACTTGGATTCCCTGATCTTGCAACAAACGAAAAGTGCCTCCTGTTGATAGGATATGAACACCACGTTGTTGAAGTTGTTGAGCAAACTCTACGATACCTGTTTTATCCGATACACTAATCAGTGCACACTGAACTGGTTTGGATTGGAGGTTATTTGCCATAGCAAGCGCCCTAAATTGGTTTTCAATCAATGACCACAAATAAATTCATTCTGCAAGCTTAGGTTATTTATTAAACGCTGATGGACGATGAAGAAACCTGAGCTGTTAAATGAGGGTGCATAATACTGGCTGCTTTTTTTATTTTACTGGCAGAAACAAAAAAGGCGGATTGTTATCCGCCTTTTGTCGTTTGTTGCTATCACAGTAATCCATACTGTTTTAACTTTTTACGAAGTGTCCCTCGATTCAGGCCCAAAATAGCAGATGCTTTGGTTTGGTTGCCATTAACGTGGGCCATGACCACTTCCAGCAAGGGGGCTTCAACTTCAGAAAGCACCATCTGGTATACATCAGTTACTTCCTGGCCATCCAAGTGGGCAAAATAATTCGCCAGAGACTTTTCTACGCTATCCCGCAGTGTCTGCGACTGTTGCTCAACCGGACTGGTTAAATGCTGGCGCAGAAGCGAGTTATCAGTCGCGGAAGTATGTTCTTTCATTATAATTTCAGATGCAGTCATGCCGCAATGTCCTCTCCATTAAGTAAACGTTCAAAGTACTCCTGAACGCTTGCGCGCTGAGCGGCTGTGGTTTCCAGCTGGTTAAAATGCTGGCGGAACTTATTGCCACTTGCATGCGCCCTCAGATACCAACCTACATGCTTACGTGCAATACGTATGCCCATATAGTCGCCATAGAACGTATATAGGTGGTTCAGATGATTAAGCAGTATTGCTGCAACATCATGTAGACTCGGCGGTGCTAAGAGTGAGCCTGTTTGCAGGTAATGTGATATTTCTTGGAAAATCCAGGGTCGTCCTTGAGCTGCACGACCAATCATTACTGCATCAGCTTCGGTATACTCTAGTACGGCTTTTGCTTTTTCCGGTGAGCAAATATCACCGTTGGCAAACACAGGAATACTTACAGACTGTTTGATGGTCGCGATGGTATCGTATTCTGCTTCACCTTTGTAGCCACAAGCTCTTGTTCGGCCATGAACGGCCAAAGCTTGGACACCACAATCCTCAGCGATTTTGGCAATAGTTACCCCATTGCGGTGCTCTGGGCTCCATCCAGTACGAATTTTTAATGTAACAGGCACATCCACTGACTTGACGACAGCAGTAAGTATATCGCGAACTAATACTTCATCTTTCAGTAATGCTGATCCGGCTGCTTTGTTACAGACTTTTTTGGCTGGACACCCCATGTTGATATCAATGATCTGAGCACCATTTTCCTGATTAAGACGGGCTGCAGTAGCCATCATGTCAGGATCGCCTCCGGCAATTTGAACTGCACGGGGTTCAGCTTCTCCTTCATGATCCAGCCTTAGCTTGGATTTACGACTGTTCCATAGCTTGGTATTAGCTGTCACCATTTCAGAGACGACAAGCCCTGCCCCTAACCGCTTACATAATTGGCGAAAGGGTCGATCAGTCACCCCTGCCATAGGAGCAAGAATAACGGGTACGGTTATTTTATAAGAGCCTATTTGAAACACGGGCCTTACCAATCTCATCAATGGGTGAAACTGGTGAATACACTTCACATGGTCGAGAAACTAGATTTGGCTAAAGTTTCGACAACTACAGTCGCTGTTCAGGATACCACCGATAACGTGGGGGGTCGCTATCATACTCTGTTGTGTTTTTCTTATAAAGCAAAATTCACTAAAAAACTGGTTAAATTGAGAGCACTTATGCAACAGCTTCAACTTAGTGGCATGAAGAAATAGCAACTGATTGAGGGTTATTTGTGCTTTAAGAACGTCATATGATAATTAACTGCGTTTGGACCTGGGTCAACAATTTCAAAAGATAAATGAATGGGCACTCGTGCAGGCATTTCTTTTGAGCCTGCTAACTCACCTGCAAGATAGTCTGAGGGTTTAAATCCACGTGATGCAATCACGTTATCATTGATATCAGAAAAAGTGAGTTTAATTGTTGGAAAGGGTTGAGCAAAGTTCGCTTGGTTAAAAATAATCGCATCAATTAAAAGTGCGTTTGGGTAACGTGGGTGACTTCTAACTAAAAGCTCATTGCCTTTAATTTTGTTGATATCAATTCGAGTGGGCAGCTTACATCCAACATACTGGCAGGCTTTGGTGTAGTAAGGACGGTAGCGTTCATCTTGTGCCAGCGTATCAAATTTAAACCAGCCATACTGGATTATAAGTCCAGCGACTAGAATAATGTTTGCAACCATCCAGGCTGTTATTTTCCACCAGTTTCGTTTTTCGGGAAGAACAAGTTCCAAGGGGTCTGATGCTAGCTCATTAAGCAAAAAAGAATTTTCAGCATCTGTCTCTGTTGCTGCGGGCTGTTCGATATCCTCTATAACAGGCTCATCTTCTTCATCTGGCAACAATGTCTTGGTGCGCTTAACAGGCTTGGTTTGCTTAGCAGGGGGGGGCGCAGGACGAGCAGCTTTTTCCTTTGGCTCTGTTGTAGGTGTTGATGTAATTGGCTCATCGAGTGTTTGTTCTACATTGTCATGCTTGCTTTCTGTCTGGGCTGAAGTTTTTTTACTGAAGGTACTTACCCACTTTAAAGTTGCCGCAGGAGAGGTGCCATCTGCTGTTTGGCCTTCAGATAAGTTTGATTTTGCTTGTACTTGGCTGTTTACTTCAGTTGCTTTGAGCGCGCTAGAGGGTATTGGTTTGGGAGGTGCTGAGTGCTGATTTATTTGTTCGCTATCTGCTGCCCTTTCTGAAGCTACTGCACTTGAGCTGTCACCGACTCTTGTGCTGATAGGCTGATCTTCTACCTGTTGTTGTGCTTCGATAGGCTGTATTGATGATGCCTGTACAGGTAGGGGCTTAATGGTTTGTCGCTGGTGATCAGCTGCTGTCTCTTTATTTTTACTATCGTTTTTTTCCTGTTTGACAGGTGGTTCTTCGGTTTTAATGGCAGGTTGAGACGTTGGCTGAACTTTTGTTGTTGCAATAAACGGGGCTGGAGAAGATGCTTTTTCTTCAGTCTCAATAGGTTTTATTTGGGGGCTAGGTGAATAATTCGGGCGTATATTATTCTTCTCTTGAGATTTTTTAACTCGAGCTTCTTCCAGTTCTTCTTCTTGCTCTAGCTCAGCTAATAAAGCGAGCGCCCAGGATTCATCTACCTCTTGGAATGAGTCTTCTCCTAAGGTTGGTGATGATGCAGGGGATGCGTCAGGACGCGTAGCCTCTTCAGCTTGTGTTGTTGAAGGTTCTGCAAACTCTAATAAATCATCTTCAACGTCAAAAGAGCGTTGTAAACCCTGATCAAAGCGCGTATTAGGCGATGATGATTTTTCTGAATACCCTGCAAGTGTCGTCTGATTATCTGGAATTAGGTAATTAGTAGCTAAAAATACATGCATGCATGAGCCACAGCGTACTGAGCCATTGGCAGCATTCAATTGACTTTTTGTAAGGCGGAAAGAGGTTCCGCATTGGGGACAGCGGGTTACCCAAGTACTCACCATAGATGCATGTAGCCCTAACCACAGATCATCAAAGTTAAAAAAACGTCTTGCTAAAAGTACTAAAAAAATATAAATCAGCCACGGTATTGTTTACCTTAGACTTTTTTCAAAGCTCTGTGGAACCTGCTTATCTATAAGCCTGACAGTGTTATACCTATTAATGTGTGGCTATTTTTCGTCCAGCCAGACAAACCCAACCATCCTGGGTTTTGAAGTAATCCAGCGAAAACCAAGGTGCATAGGCTGCAATAACTTGATCCGCTTGTTCCATTAAAATACCAGATAACGCAATTAAACCATCGGTTTTGACAAGTGGTGCAAGTTTTGGTGCCAAATCAATTAATGGTTTTGCTAAAATATTAGCCACTAATACGTCGGTTGTCGTATTAGAAAAGTCCTCAGGAAGATAAACATGTAACTGCTCAGGGTTTATGTGATTACGCTGAGCGTTATCTGCCGTAGCCTGTAAGGCTTGTGGGTCGTTATCGATGGCAATTGCTTGTTTTGCTCCAAGCAAGAGCGAGGCGATGGCAAGAATTCCAGAACCACAACCATAGTCAATAACGTCGAGCTTATTAAGATTTTGGGCATCTAGCCAGGTTAGACACATTGCTGTTGTTGGGTGGGTCCCTGTGCCAAATGCTAAACCTGGATCAAGTCGAAGGTTAACTGCGTTTGGTTGAGGAGGCTCTAACCAGCTGGGACAAATCCATAAGCGCTCACCAAATTGCATTGGGTGGTATTGTCCCATCCACTCTCTTTCCCAGTCTTTATCTTCGACAATTTCTACACGGTAGGTGGGAAGTGACTCAGGAGAAAAGTAATTTTCCAAGCTCGCTGTTACAAGCTCCATTGGCGTGTTTGCTGTAAAAAGGCCAATAAGAATGGTTTTCTCCCATAATGGTGTTGTACCAAGTTCTGGCTCGTAAACAGGTTTGTCTTGGGCGTCTTCATAAGTTACTGAGCAAGCCCCAAGCGCCAGTAACTGGTCTTCAAGTTCGTCAACCATTTTGGGGTTAACTTCTAGCTTTATTTGGACCCAAGACATACGAGCAACCTTAGTTTGTGATTTTGCCGGGCAGGGTAAGGATAATTTTATGGTAAGTAAAGAGGCAGGAACAACAGGCTGATAGCCTGCTATTCCAGTCTTAAGTATCTAGCCTCTACTAAGAGAGGGGAGATCTTTTCATTTAACGAGAAAGTTTCTGCTCTAGATAGTGGATATTGACGCCACCCGCTGCGAAATTGCTATCTCGCATTAGCTCCATATGCAAAGGTGTGTTGGTCCGTATACCGTGAACAACGAGTTCATCCAACGCATTTCGCATTCTTCTGATGGCTTCTTCGCGGTCGCCACCATAAGCAATTAGCTTAGCAATGAGTGAGTCATAATAGGGGGGGACCGTATAACCTGTGTAAAGGTGTGAATCAACTCGAATGCCATAGCCACCTGGTGCATGGTAGTGCTTAACAGGTCCAGGAGAAGGCATAAATGTTTTTGGATCTTCTGCGTTAATACGACACTCAATAGCATGGCCACTTATTGTGATGTCTTCCTGGCGTAGTGATAAAGGCTCGCCACTAGCGATTTTGAGCTGCTCTTTAACAATATCAACACCAGTCACAATTTCTGATACTGGATGCTCAACCTGAACCCGAGTGTTCATTTCAATAAAATAGAACTGACCATCCTGATACAAAAATTCAAAGGTGCCTGCTCCTCGGTAGCGAATATCAACACAAGCTTTTACGCAGCGCATAGCAATATCATTGCGTAAGTCATCAGGGATACCTGGCGCAGGCGCTTCTTCAATGACTTTTTGGTGTCGTCTTTGTAGAGAGCAGTCTCTGTCGCCAAGATGTATGGCGTTCCCCTGGCCGTCTGCTAAGATTTGGATTTCAACATGGCGAGGTCTTTCTAAGTATTTCTCTAAGTAAACCATGTCATTGCCAAAAGCAGCGAGGGCTTCGGACTGTGTCACACTGACAGCATTTAATAGGTGAGCTTCACTGTGAACAACGCGCATTCCACGACCGCCACCACCACCTGATGCTTTGACGATAACTGGGTAGCCAATTTCGCGGGCGATGCGTACTGTGCGCTCTTTATCTTCAGTAAGTGGACCATTAGATCCAGGAACAGTAGGTACCCCTGCCTTTTGCATGGCTTTGATAGCGGATACTTTATCCCCCATCAGGCGAATGACATCAGCAGATGGACCAATGAACTTAAAGCCACTCTTTTCAACTTGTTCTGCAAAATCTGCATTTTCCGCTAAGAAGCCATAACCAGGGTGAATGGCAACAGCATCAGTCACTTCTGCGGCACTGATAATAGCGGGAATGTTCAAGTAGCTATCAATTGGGTTATTCGGACCGATACATACTGTCTCATCAGCTAACCGAACATGCATTAAGGATTCGTCGGCCTTGGAGTGAACTGCGACGGTTTTTATGCCGAGTTCTTTACAGGCGCGCAGAATCCGTAGTGCAATTTCACCACGGTTGGCAATTAGCACTTTTTCCAACATGATGTTGATCCTGCGTTGTTAGTTGTGTTGAAAGCATTAAATGCTTAGACGATTGTCACCAGAGGCTGGTCAAACTCAACAGGCTGACCATTTTCAACCAAAATGGCTTCTACGGTGCCGGTTTTGTCTGCCTCTATTTGATTCATCATTTTCATTGCTTCAACAATACACAACACATCACCCACTTTGACATGTTGTCCAACTTCTATAAAAGCAGGAGAGCTGGGAGAAGGAGCGCGATAAAAAGTACCAACCATGGGTGAGTGAACCGTATGGCCATTAAGTGCTGGCTTTTCAGGCTTGTCTTCTGCTGGCTTAGCTTCTGCGGCGGGAACAGCGGTAGCAGAGGCAGTTGCCATTGGCATTGTTGGCTGTAAGTGGGCAGCAGCATAAGCAGGAGCTACAGGTGCTGGATTAGAGTGACGGCTGATCCGCACGGACTCTTCACCTTCTTTTATTTCCAGTTCGTCGATACCGGATTCTTCCAGTAACTCAATGAGTTTTTTGACTTTTCTAATATCCATAGTTCGTGCTCTCTTCAAGCTAGCAATTTAGTCAAGTGCAAGGTTTTCTATATGGCGGATTGCTGCAAGCAAAGCCAGTTCGTAACCTTGTGCACCTAATCCACATATCACCCCTTGAGCAACATCAGAAAAATAAGACTGATGTCGAAAAGTTTCTCTCTGGTGAATATTGGATAGATGAACTTCAATAAATGGAATATTGACCCCTAATAATGCATCGCGTAATGCGACACTCGTATGCGTAAATGCCGCAGGATTGATAATGATGAAATGAATGCCCTCATTAGCCGCATCATGAATACGGTCAATTAATTCATACTCAGCATTACTCTGCATTGCTTGCAAGTGGTGGCCATGTTCCAGAGCCTGTGTTGTCAGTGTCTGGTTTATATCGTCAAGTGTCGTTGACCCATAAATTGTGGGTTCTCTTTTGCCCAGTAAATTTAGGTTAGGTCCATGGAGAACAAGAATGGTTGCCATATTAAAGAGAGCCCCCAAATTATCTTGGTTATCCCCAGAAGAAGTAAACTGAGGGGTTTAGAGTGTGTTACCTTTGTGTGGGTCTGTAAGCCCTTAAAAACTGGCCTGTTTAGTTAGCCAGCATTCTTGGTTAAAGATTTACACAAGAACGTGTCATTACATGGTTGTTGACAGCTGTTGTGTAACCTTAACTGTTCAGACTTACAATGAACTTGCTGACGATAATGATAAGGCGCAGATTCTGCCTGAAAGAAAAAGAACTGTCCAGTTATCGTCTGTTACTGCACGTTACCGCCATGATAAAAGCCAGTTTATATATTTTCCCGTAAGATGGTTAATAAATAACAACACGTTAGCTACCGTTGTTTACTTTCTACTGAATTTGGCCCTAATTGTCGTCAATTAAGCACTGAAGTTAGACGATCTTTTAAAGATTGGGCAGTAATATCGCCTTGTAAGCGTAGAGAGGAGAGTTCATTGCCTTGTTGATCAAAAAAAAGCAGGGCAGGAGGGCCAAACAGACCATATTCTTTTAATAGTGAGCTATGGTCAGGCGTATTATCAGTAATATCGGCTTTGACCAGCATAAACTGACTTAATAGTGTATTAACCTCTGGTTTCGTAAGGACGTCTCGCTCAATGACTTTACAGGAAATACACCAGTCAGCGTAAATATCAACTAAAACAGGTTTTTTTTGCACGCTGGCCTGGGCAATAACACTCGTTAGTTGTTGGGTAGTTGTTACTGTTGTGAAATCAGCGCGTTGAGATCTAATAGGGCCAGAGGCAGTGGCTAGGGGCCTTAGTGGATCATGGTTTCCTTGGGCTGCACCAATAATCAGTGTGGAGCCATAAATAAGCAAAATAATACCTAGCCCTTGAAAAAAAGCACGCCACTGGGTTTTAGGTGTAAAGTTAAGCGCGCCGAGGTAAATTGCACTACAGATGAGTAATGCTGCCCATAGCATCAGCGTGAGTGGACCTGGTATTAACCTTTCCAGTAACCATATGGCGACTCCCAGCAACAGGACGCCAAAAACGGATTTAACTGCATTCATCCAGTTACCGGCCTTGGGAAGTAACTTGGCTCCTCCTGCTCCAATGAGAAGTAAAGGAATTCCCATACCAATGCTTAAGCTAAATAAGCTGACAGCACCTAATGTGGCATCGCCTGTTTGTGAAATGAATAACAAAATTCCAATTAAGGGGGCAGATACACAAGGTGATACCAATAAGCTAGAGAAGATGCCCATAACACCCGCACTAAGATAGCTCCCTCCTTGCTGCTTACTCATAACGCGGTCAATTCTATCTCTTAAAAACTGGGGCAGCTGAAGTTCATAAAAGCCAAACATTGCAAACGCTAAGAGAACAAAAAGGATCGCAAAAGGAATGAGTAACCAGGGAGACTGGAATTGGGCTTGAAGATTGTAATCTGCACCTAGCAAGCCCATTAGAGAACCAACAATGGTGTAAGTAATGGCCATACCAAGAACAAAGCATAAGCTTAGGGTAATAGACTGGCGTTGAGATAACTGGCCACGTTGATGCTCGCCGACAATAATACTTGAAAGGATAGGCATCATGGGAAATACGCAGGGGGTGAAGCTCAGGCCTAAGCCTGCAATGACAAACATGAGAATGATCCATAGCCAGTTACCTGAGCTAAGGAGTTCAGTATAGGTTGCTTCAAGTGTTGTGTTACTGCTGATAGGTGAAGTAGTTGCAGGAATAACCGTTTTGCTAGAAACAGCCTGGGTTGATGTTGTAGCTGTATTTAAAGGTTGCGAGGATGTTGTTGTTGGTGTACTTCCTGCTGGGCGCTGGGGTGTTAATGCTAAGTTAATGGTGTGTGGGGGATAACACAGTCCCTTTTCAGCACAGCCTTGGAATGTTGCTGCCAGAGAAAGCAGATCAGTTTGCTGATTTAAGGGAAGCTTGACTGTAACATCGTGCTCAAACACCTCTACATCTTTTTGCTGGAATGGGTCAAACTTGATCTTTCCAGAAGGAATAACCGGGTTGCTACTGGTAATTCCTGCATCTTCAATCCTAAAGCGGAACCTGCCTTTATAAAGATAATGTTCTGGTGTGACTTTAAAGGTTAAGTAAGCCGTACCGTCTTCAATATAGCCTTGCACCTGAAAGGCTTCTTCAACAGGAAGAAACTCACTGTCTTCGATAGAACTGAGGGCATTATTGTTAAAAGGTGAGCGGTCAAATAAGCCTTCACTATATGTGAGTGGACTCAATAATCCTAATAGAAGTAATAATGAAGCAAGCTGTAGGAGGGAAGGGCTTTTTTTCATTGATTATAGGGTTCCGTCACCATAAATGTTTGAGGGTTTGACTTTAGACCTTTAGCTGAGTTCCTGATGTCGCATAGATTAGCATAAACGCGTGGGTAAAAGCTTTACAGTATTAGCAGGAAGTAAACGAGTGGCTGCTCAGCTTATTAAATGACCGATTAAAATATAAAAAACTTGCAAGGGGAATGTGTAGTGTGTGAGTGGGATGATTAGGAAGCTGAAGCAGCGGGTTTTTTAGGTGATCCCTTCTCTTTCGGAGGAGTATAAATCCGGACACAGTTACGGCCAGCATGCTTCGCGTCATAAAGTGCCTGGTCTGCTTGAGAGGATAACATTTCATTGTTGTCTTCAGTGAGCATCGCTATTCCACAGCTAAATGTAACCTGGAGGTCTTCTGGGTGAGCAGGTTGACGCAGCTGAGCAAAGTGTGAGCGAATATCATTAAGCAGTGCAATGGCATTTTCTTGCTGTGTGTTGGGGAGGATGACGGCGAACTCCTCACCACCATAACGCCCCACTGTATCTGTTTTCCGCAGGCGCTGTTTAAGAAATAAGGCGAGGCTTTTGATCACCCTGTCACCCATTGGGTGGCCATAAGTGTCATTCACACTCTTAAAGTGGTCTATATCAATCATGGCAAAGGCGAGTGGTGTTTGGTTTTCCTCAGAGCGCAGGATTTCATTTTGCAGCTGTTGCAGTGTATAAGTGTGGTTGTAAAGTCCAGTCAAACTATCCCGTATCATTCTTGATAGCAGTGCTCTGGCCCGCTCGCCGCGGTTTCTAACCGTAGATATTAAGTGGTGCGGTTTAATCGGTTTGGTCAAAAAGTCATCCCCCCCCTCACTCATGGCAATTAATTGTTTGTCTACATCAGCTTCAGCGGAGAGATAGATAATGGGGATGCTGACGTACTTTTCCTGCTGGCGAATGACTTTAGCTAACTCCATCCCATTACATTCAGGCATATACATATCAAGAATCATCAAGTCTGCATCGAATTTTTCTAGTGCATCGAGGACTTCCAAAGGCTTCGTGATGACTTCTGTGATAATGCCGGCTTTGTTCAGTGTATTTTGTGTGAAATAAGCTTGAGCTTTTGAATCGTCAACGATCAATACGCGGTAAGGGTCCTGAACAACAACACGTGTTAGTTGTTCAATACGATCAATGATATGACCAATTTCAAGCCCTCGGGTATAAAACTCACAACCAAAAGCCCGAGTTGCTTCTAACCGCGTTCGAATATCATCAATATCGTGACTATAAAACAAAACAGGGAAAGGGCTGTCGCGCTCTGCCTGAATCTTCTTAATCAAATCAATACCGGCATGACGTTGTCGGCCAAAATCAACATCCATGACAATAACGGCAGGGTGGCGAGCATGATATGCATTCAAAAAGTCTCTGGGGGCAAAAAATGCTTTGGCTCGAATCCCAAAGTAATCCATTTGTTTCAGTAATTTTCCAGCAAGGCTGGGATGGTTTAGGCCAATATAGACAGGTTTTGTTGATGGAATTGATGTTGGTTTGGCGTTTGAGTCGCCTTTACGAAGGGCTGTGTAGCTGAGTGTGGAAATCAGGTTATTGAGTTTACGAATTGTATCACTATTAGGGATACTGTTACTGTCAAAATTTTGTAGAATATCCGCGATCTGTTCTGCGATTTGAGCATGTTTTTCCTGATCAAATCGTTTGGCGTACTTCAAAAGCTTTTCATTCGCTCGATTAAACTCCTCTAACCACTGCTTTGTCCAGTGGTCGGTATTTATTCGGTGCCAACATTCAATAACCTGGCGCGCTCTATTGGTAACGCGTTGAGCAAAATGATCCTTTAGCCGAGCGGTAGACTTTTGTATTGATTCTTTAGAAACTTGCTCGGTCATGATACAACGGACAGCCCATATTAAATGACATTATTTGATCACCATGTGCGCGTCTAGCTCAACAAACTAGTGAAGTTTTTACTGCTTTGTCTTGATAGTTATAGGTTATAAGATGGATTGACTCAACTGGTCGCACATGCATTATGTTACTCTAACCTCAAATACTGCCCGAAAGCCACTGTTATGATAAAAGGCGTGTTAATGGAGAATATTCATAAACAACGTTGTTTGATCCCTATTTTATTGGGATTGTTTCTTACTGTGGGTATAGCAGGTTGTAAGCATCAGACACTTCCCGCTAACGATCCCCAATCTACTCAGGAAATGGTTCAGAATGATACGAAGCATAAACGTATGCAGTCACGTATTGCCTGGTTATTGCTAGAGGCAGAAGATGCTTTTAAAGAACGGCGACTGACAACCCCAAAAACTGACAATGCCTTAAATTATTACCAAGAGGTTTTAGAGCAACAGCCTGATAATATTGAAGCACAACTTGGAATTGAGCGTATCGTTAAGCGTTACAAAAATATGATCCGTTATGCAGTTGAGCAAAAAAAACTCGCAAAAGCACAAATTTTATTGTTAAGAGCACAGTCAGTCGATAAGGATCATAAACTATTACAAACACTTGCAAATGAAGTTATGTCTCTGCAGTCAAAAGGAAAGTTGCAGTTTTATCTGGATGTAGATCTGCTGCAAGCTCGCTCACCAATTATTGTGCATCACTTAGCGTCTATTAGAAAATACCTTGCAGACGGTGCACAAGAGATACTTTTGGTAAGCCCTACGGATGCAGATAGTCAGTGGATATTGAAGCAGTTAGATGTTAATGCTAATGAACAGCGATTTACTGTACAACAGCAGGCGGGTAAGCAGCCTAAAGTTCAAATTAAACTGTCTTCCAGTAAAAACTCGTAAAGCAAGTTGTGCACAGTATAACTCTGAAAATTGATTACTAAATTAGAGAGAAATTATGGTACTTGACAGCATAAAGGATGTGCTTTTCACGTTGGGTGAAAAGTTCAGGATTATCGGAAAAGGACGTTTAGGAAAAGCCATCGGAATTGTTGGTGTCGTGCTAGTCTTGCCCATTGTTATTTTAGGTTTTATCTGGAACGCTGAGCCAGATTTATTTGATGTTGATACAGTGGCAAAAGACTATGCAAAACAAGAAGGTAATCAGGTGGTTACCGGCTATGTAACAACTTACACTCTTAAACATGTGACAGAAACGCTTTTAAATAAATCAGGTGGCTTTTTGTCAAACGATGTAATGCCACCCAGTGTTTTGATGGACAATATGCCAAGCTGGGAGTTTGGGGTTTTAGTACAAGTTCGTGACCTATCCAGGGCAATGCGGAAATCTTTCAGTCGGTCACAGTCACAATCGGTTGAAGACAAGGACTTGGCGATTGCTGAGCCACAATTTTCATTTGATCACCGAAGTTTTATGCTACCTTCTTCTGAAAAGGAGTATAAAAAAGGTCTTAAAAAGCTTGATAAGTACCTTCAGCGGTTAGCTGATCCAAAGGATCAAAATGCTCAATTTTACGCTCGTGCAGATAACTTGCGAGATTGGTTGGCTGATGTTGAAACTCGTTTAGGTAGTTTATCCCAACGGTTAAGTGCAAGTGTTGGCAAAGACCGGCTTAACACTGACTTAGAAGGTGAACCTGGGGCAAAGCAATCAACTTATAAGAAAGAGTTATTAGAAGTTAAAACACCATGGCTTGAGATTGATAATGTCTTTTTTGAAGCCAGAGGGACGGCATGGGCTTTAATACACTTTTTGCGTGCGATTGAAACAGACTTTGCAGATATTTTAGAAAAGAAAAAAGCTGTCATTAGCCTAAGACAGATTATTCGTGAGCTGGAAGCGACTCAAGAAGTTATTTGGAGTCCAGTGATTCTTAATGGTAGTGGGTTTGGCTTTTTAGCAAACCACTCGTTGGTGATGGCGTCCTATATTTCTCGTGCAAATGCTGCTCTGATCCAGTTGCGTAGTCTGCTTCAAAAGGGCTAATAATTCCACTTTTGAATATTTTTGTCACCAGGTTAGATGTAGAAGTACATCTAACCGCATCCTCATTTCTCTCTGCGTTTAATACACTACATTTGCCTTTTACAATAAAATAATTTTTATCAGTATTTGTTTTGAAATAGTGCTTATTAGCAAATATTGAAACTTGTATTTTATTGTGTTGTCTCTGTAAAACACGTAATACAAATAGGCCTTAGTATATTAAATCATCATTGGGTAGAAATTCTAACTCCGTAATTGGAACAGCCTTTTACAATAGACTGTTACTGTGTAACTACCCTCTATTTACCCACTTTATCCAGGCTTTAAAGTTCATGGTAAAATACCCAACATATACACTGCTTGCAGTAAGTTTGTTTATAAATGTTCCTGCTATTAATGCAATGGCTGAAGAAATAGAGCCTCCACCGGTCATGAAATCCTGCACTGGAAATAAATGGTGTAATGTGCAGGTTAAAACACAGGACTGGCCTGAGCGTGGGAAAAGGTCAGGAGAAAAAAATGAAGGTTTAGAAAAAGTTGATATGGAGCTTTTTTCTCTAGATATTCCCAAAGGTTATATCAAGCGCGACTATGACAAATCGAGGCAGCAACTTGAGGTGAAGTATTCAGACTATACTTTATTGCTGATTAAGGAGGAGGCCGGTGCGTATAGCACTAAGCATTCATTGATACCTGATGAAAAGATTAAGCAGGATCCCAAGTATCATCCTATTAAGCAGTATGAGATTGCTTTTACAGAAACAGAACCTGAGAAAGAGCCAAGTGATAAATATGAGAAGCTTTTATACCGTTTGGCATTTTTTACAAAATCTTTGGGGTTAAAGGATGCTGTGATCTATAGAAAGGAAGATATCAATGCTTATCAACGGCGATATGATATGGATAGTCAACTGAATGAAATTAATGTGTATGTGACACGAGCAGATCGGCCAAAAGAAAAGTTAGTTATTGCATTAATAGGTGGTGATGTGAAGCGTCTTCAGCATATTTTAGCGACAATTGAAAAAAGCATTGATAAAGATAAGGAAGAGAGTAAGAGTCAATAGGTTAACATTTTCCAATAGGTTTTCTTGGTAACAGCTTTTATATACTCTTCGCGAATGATTTTTAGCGGGGCTAGTCTGATCTGGTCTCGTCTGTTGGAGCTAGCGATAGTAACCATAGTTGTTTAAAAGTGCTAGCTGGGCCGTCAAGTGCTGAAGCCACCAGAGCTTATACAAATAAGTGACTGTGGTGGCAGTTAAATACTCCTCGGCAATAGCTCCTGCATTGCTCTACTAAAAAAGCAATTGGTCACATTACCAGATCCTGAGTGAGGGGCTGAAAATGATGGATCTATCCTCATTTACGCATATGAACTTTCTCTATGGATGTCGTTTTGTGATGAGTTTCAAACTATTTTTTTGTGTTTATATTTGTGAACACTGCTTTATTCAAAACAATGCTAATTGAGTTCATATTTCCTTATAACAAATAGCCAAACTGTGAAGTGTTGCCTCTCAGATAGTCCGTTTTAAGGTAGTCTTGCAGCTTATTTAGTTCACTTTAGCGTTACTCTGACGCAGTTTAAAAAGTGCTAGCTGATAAAGGATAGATTGAAGAGGGGGTTAAAGCCTAACTTCCATAATACGCAGGGGCTGAATGGTAAACACCATAAGAGTAGTGCTTTACTCAGCTAATGCTTAGCCATGGTTTGGGCATTAACGAATAATCTATGGTTGAAAAATTAAGAGAGAGTTGTCAAGAAGACATTGCATTAACTCACAAATGATAAGCTGAGTCTATGCAGAAGTAGATATTTTGTATATCTACTAGGGGATAGAGAATTTACTTTATAACCAATAACTAACTTGGTTAGTACATCATTTTAATGGACTATTCGCAGGCAGTATGAGAGTCATTTCATGTTAAAGTTGACAATTAAAAAAGGCCATGCCATTTGTATTGGCGATGATATAAGGATTGAGTTTGAACCCGAATACTATAAAAATAAGGTTCATGTAAAAACAAAAATTTTTGCTCCAGATGAAGTCCCTGTAAAGCGATTGGAAATTTATGAGGGAAAAGAAGAAATCGAAAAGGATATTAAAGATTATTTCCGTCGAGTTAAGTCTTACAAACATAAACAAACAGATTCACCTCGTAACAGTTCTGCTCCCATAAAGCAAACAGTGCGCCATCCTTATATGTTGCATCAGCAGTCAAATTATAATAACTATTATGATAAATCTGATTACAGTCATGACAATGTTGAAAGAAATATCTCTCAACCAAAAATAATAGTAAAGAAAAAGCGAATGTTAAGTGCCTCAGAAAGTGATAGCAATGCATTATAAATTGGCATTGCTTTTGGCACCTGTGGGTTGTTTTTGACAAACTATTTATAAGGCTAACATGACGTAAGTTAGCTAAATGCTTAATGGGGCTTTAGAGATATAAATTCTTTATATGCTAGGTTTAACCAGTTTGAATGCATTAAACTGATTAAACTATTATTCTGCCCCATATAAACTACACGGTTTAACCGTTGCGAATAATTAGATTCCAGCTTTAATTTAAAGCAATTTAATAGACTATATTGCTTTTTATGACTCAATCGAAAGATTAAGCATTGTGGTAATATTTTGCCATGAATGCTGCTTACTCAGCGTCCTTAAGCTTACCGGCCTTTCAATTTGTGTCTTTATCTTTAAGATACCTGTTGTTTCAACAAAATTACTAAATGAATCTATCCATTCTTGTGCAACTGCTTTCGAAAGCCCTTGATTTTGTAAGTCTTGTAACCAATAGTTATTTTGAACTTGGTTGATCAGCGATGTAGGTTCAGTATCAGGACTTAAAGGTAAGGTTAGCTTATGCCACTCCTTAATACGTGATAGCAAACCACTGTCCTCAAACTGTAAATCAAGCTGTTGAACTCTTAAACTGCCTAGTTGCTGATTACTTAAATCATAAGATAGTTTGGAGTTTCCAGATAATATTGATATTCCAATTTGTTGAAGTTCTTTTCGAGCAAGCCGAAGCCTATCTAAAGTTATATCTGAGACTAATAAACCAACAGAATCTATTTTGAGCTGGGAATGAATGTCGACACTATCAAGTTCGGGTGTATATTCCCAGTCGACTGCTAAGGATGCTGGGTGGTGTTGGTAGCCAATTGCAATAAGTGTTGTTATGGTGTCACGGGCAGGATGATCTGTTGGGAATAAGAGGTTCAAATGATTAATCAAATCAACATTGTAGCCTTCAATTACGAGTGTTCCTACATACCAGTCCTCAGGTTCTTGGATCGTTGCGAGGGTTGTAGAAACTGAATCAACACGAATAGTAAGAGGTTTGCCCTTAACCTCATAAGAAATTGTTGGGCTAAAAAGAGTCATTGTTTGCGTGAGTGGGTTATAAAAAACGTGATCATATTTAAAGTCATCAAGCAGTTGAAGCTTTTCAAGCTGAGCCATTAAGCGTTTTTCAGCACTGACTTGAAGATAGAACCAGCCACCTAAAATAAAGCTTAATACTGTAACAGTAACAACTGTAAATTTTACCAAGCGATTCATTACAGCTCCTTAAGCTTTACTGCCAAGTTTCAATGTTATAGCGCTTTAAAACAAGCTGAGTTATGTCGTTAAATTCAGCACATTTTTTTTGCTTACATTTTTCTACTCTTTTGATCTCTAATTGCGGTATTATAAATTTATTATTGGCTTTTAGTTTTGTATTGCCAGTAACTTGTGCCCAAACTAAATACCAGCCAGGTTTAGTTAGTTTCGGGTGATTAGTGATGTGCATTAAATAGGGCCAGTTAGTGGTTGCTTTTTTAGAGTCAATGCTGTCAATATGAATTAAATTAAAGACAGGAATAGGTTTTTTCTCTAATAAGGAGGTTGCTGCAGCTGTTAGGGGATTGCCTAGCCGTTCAGCTTTAGGGAACAGATAAGTGAGCCTAGTAGCAAAGTCAGCATTACGCAACATTTGGGTATCTTGACGAATTAACGCAGAAACTGCTCCTTCAGGAGGTTTTGGTTGAACTGGTCGCTCAGTACTTTCAGATGAAGCCAGCCCCTCTGAGTAGTTTTTTTCAAGCCACTTACCGTTATCACGTGTGGCGGTTACTTGAAATAAAATATGTTCATTATTTTCAAGTGGAAAAGTAAGTTTATTTACAACTAATAGGTCAAATGGGGTGACATTACTTGTTATTTTGCGTAATAAGCTTTCGGTTGCACTAAAGAGTTCTTGGTGTTGAATAGAGTTTTTTTGAGTTGATGAGCTTGTTATAGCAATAACTTGGCGTTTATTAAAGTGCCATACGCCATTATTCATGGTGAGTAAACCAATAAAATGAACATCTAGCTTGGCATCATGACCTAAGTAAAAGGAGAGAAATTGCTGCTGTTGAAGCTGAAAGCGGTGTAAGAATATAGAGTGGGCAAGATTTAGCTGAGGGTCAATTGGAAATCCATGCGCAAATTTACCATTTAGCTGTTTTAATATATAGCCGTCAGTTTGATGAGCTGTTACTTTTCCTAGTCCATAAACAAAGCGTCTGCTGTCACAGTTTAAACCAGTGTACTCAATATAAAGTAACCTTGGATCTTTCCCTAGTGATAATTGCGGTAGGCGAATTTTACAACGTTGATCTTTGGTAGTTATTTCGTAGTCTTTTACACCATAGTAGGATAACTCTGCTTGGTGCTTTGGCGGGTTCCACGAGTTACCATTTTGATTAGTCTCCTGGCTTGAGATTTCGTCTGCCACTTCCAGTGATAATGGGTCTTGTTGAGTCGGTTGTATATTTTTCTCAAGTTGCCAATTATTATTTCGAGAGGCTTGCCCAATAAAAGCTGTCTCGCCTTTTTGGTTTTTGGCGGTAATTACGACAATATTCACTGCCGGACAGAAAGTAGGATCATTTTCTTCTTTTTTAGTATTTAACAGGATACCTAAGCGCTGTGATAGCTGCTGAACTTTTGTGGTATCTGAAAAGCTATGAGGGGACTCAGCTTGTAGCAGTATATTCACTTGCTCACCACACCATACTGCATTTTCTTTTGCAAGAGCATAAATTCGAAGTTGCATTTTTTTTGAGTGAGCGATTAATTGATTTTGGTTTGCTTGTGCTGAGCTAACATTTAATGCAATAAGACTGATGATGAGTGACTTTATAAAAAATGTCATATAAGAGTGACCTTTATCACACCTTAGACTTGAGTAAGAGTCAGGAAATGAAGATATTTCGACATGTGATGAACAGTCATGAGAATCAACTTGTTGTGTACGAAATAACGATAGCATTTTAGCTAAGAAAGCGCCTTAAACATGATAGAAGTCATATGGAATGTCATTATTTTAACTGTTCTACAAGCTAGTATGAAACTTGATGTATATAAATGTGAAACTCTGCCCACCTAGAACTGCTTAAGCTGTGCGCTTAACAGGCCCTAATACCACTAAAAAACCTTCATTTTGACTATATACCCAATACGAATGATTTCTAGGTTTTGTTATCTTCACTCCTCATCCCAATTACCTATTAATATAGGCTCATGGGACTTCGTCACTCGATGGATGCACCTAAAAACCATTCGTATTGGGTATAGAATCTAGCTAAACACGAATAGTGCAGTAATGGCCACTACTTATAAATGGATTATTTGGATTTTCTTTAGTCTATATTTGCTTGCATGAATTGGATTCACTGGAAAAGTATAATAGCTATCCGTTATAATTATAATATTTTTATTCTTTTTGGGTATATTTGTGTGTTAATCCAACAAAAGCGCCATCTTCTATCATGGCATGGGTTGCTTCGAGTAATAGGTTTGTCAGTGAAATGTTATGCTTGCTGAGTGCACAGTGTAAAGAATATTCTTTATCGACAAGTGATGAGAGTTTCAAGCCTTTGGCATCGCCAGTTTGAGTGCGGTAATAAAAAGAGTATTCATTGTCAACAATGGCATATACTCGCTGCATCTGAAGTAATTTGTATAAGCTTGTCGTTTTTAACTTATTAACTCTACTGGCAATGCCTTCTTTGAAGAGCTTTGTGAGCAATTGACTATAATGGTATCCCAAGTGAGTACCTATAAGCTTATTCTTAAGTTCATCATGACTTTTCAAGTCAGATGTCTGATTTGAAATAATAAAAAACTCTTTACGTTTTAATATTTCTGGTCCCCAGATAAGTTTCTCCGGGGTATAGGACCATTTAGGGTTATGAAAGCACAGCATTTGAATGCTTCCTTTAATTAACATTTCGTCTGTACGTTTGGTCGGCAGCTCAGTAAGCATGGCTATTAAACCTGCTTTTTTTGCAATGCCCATGGAAACGTCATAAACAATTCCTCCTATCAGTTTTCCTTTTTCTGCAATATGAAAAGGTGGTCCATGAAGTACATAACCAATATTTACGGGATTGCTATTTGCGTATGCAAAATTTATGAGTAGAAGAGCACAAAAAATAAAGGGCTTCATAAGACAGTATTATTACAATTATAAAGTGTCATCGCATAATCCACATAAGAATTAAATTATGTTGTTATTGACAGTATATATTAGTGTAGGTCGCATAAAGTGGGTGCTTCGTTTTTTTAGATTTTTATTTTTTGTAAAGTAACTTTGTTTCTTAAGGTTGGTGTTTCTTAAGGTCAGTGTTTCATAACTGAATTAGTTAGCAAAAATGTTATGTACACTGTGGGACTATCAAAAGGAAAAAGATTCTCTTTTATTGCATGGTTGTATTTTGAGTGATGCTGTGTGGAATTGCTAATTTAGTTATATATACAATTCATTATTTTATGTATGTATACCCAATACGAATGGTTTTTAGGTGCGGCCATCGAGTGACGAAGCCCCATGAGCCTATATTAATAGGTGATTGGAGTGAAGATAACAAAACCTAGAAATCATTCGTGAAGGGTATATAGATAAATATTAAAAGCTAGTGTCGTTAAATATATAAGTCTATGACTAATTGTTAACAAATTTTATACAGAAAAGTTAGTAAATTACGGTAATAAACAGCTAACTTGAAAAAAATATTTTAAAGTGTATTGTGGACACTAAAGAGTTTGGTTTTAATGATTGCTTAACAACTATATCATGTACCCAATACGACCCTAAAAATGACTCGTAAAAGGTATAGATTCGTCATTATATGACTAATCACAGGCCCACTTTATATCGGGCATCCTTAATATGGATACACTAAAGCAGTTGCAAGCCTTTATTCATGTTGTAGAAGCTAGTAGTTTTTCTTTAGCAGCAGATGAGTTAGAGGTCGCGAATGGCACAGTGAGTAAATGGGTTCATAATTTAGAATCTATGCTTGGTTGTCAGTTATTGGTAAGAAAAGGGAACAGTGTTTCGTTATCTAATCGTGGTGCTGAGGTTTATAGGCAAGCATCAGAGCTTTTGAATAGCTATCAGAAGTTGCTTAATGTTGCTGCTGAGAACCAGTCCAAAGGTATGGTACGTTTATGTATTCCAAGAATATACGGTGATATAGTTCTTTTTCCTCTCCTTTTGACGTTTTGCACAATGTATCCAGACATTATGCTGGATATTCATATGAGCGACCAGAAAGAATCTATTTTCAAAAATGGCTATGATGTTGTTCTGAGAATAGGTGATATACCAGAACAAGATGTAGTAGCAAGGTGTTTAGGAAATTTATCTGTTGTTTTAGTTGCACCTATTGACTGTGTCGATATCAATCGCTTGACTGATAAAGAGTATATAAAAAAGATACCTGTAATACTGCATAATAACTGCCGACGAAACTGTTTGGAGCGTTTCCTAGACATGAAACTAAACGAGAGTCAGGTGGCTATGCAAATCAGCAGTTCACACAATGTTTTGAAGGCAGTTCATACAAAGAAAGCAATGACGATAATACCTTATTATCAAGCAAAAGAAGCTTTACTGAGAAGAGAGTTAGTACAGTTACTACCTAATTTAAAGTTGACCTCGAAAGCGTTAAATATCATCTATCCAAATAGAGAATTTGTTTCACCTCAAGCAAAGAAGCTCATTAATTTTATTGTTGATAATCATTCAGAACTTGTAACTTCGTAGCTCCTCTAAAAGTTACTCATTATGAATATGAATAGTAATGTTTTGTGAAAATAAATAAATGAAATTTAAATAATGTGATCGTTTCTAAAGTGGAAAAACAGGTTTTCCTTAAGCTATATTTAAATTTAAAAACAATAAAAAGCATAATGAAGTCGTCCAATAATCAATAATTAACCATTGAGTAAAGATAAGGACGTAATAATGCAGACTCCATATAAAACTAACTCTGTTCCATTAGTGTTTTTAGTAAGTGCGGCAATAGCATCTTCTGCTGTATATGGAACAGTAAAAGATGATATTCCTTCTTATCAAGATAAACTTTATGCTATGCAAGATAGTGAAAGCTTGAAATGGTCTATTTTAAATGATTCTGAATTCCATAAGCCATTAGCCTACTTAGCCGATTATTTAGGTTATGGTTGGTGTGGGGGGACTGCATCACAGTATGTCGGTGAAGACATGGAAGTAGAATATAATAGTTCAAACAGTTACTCGATCAATGCGCGTTATAATAGAAATGATCCCTATGCCAGTGGGTATTGGGCTGACCGCCGATTGAAAATGAATATTTCAGATATTAAGTTCATTACTTTGCCAAGTACACTGGTGCTGGGAGCACCTCAAGTATACGATCGGCAACCTTTAAGAACTTATGTGGCTGTTATTAGAAACTTTGGAAGTACTACAGATACCGCTGTTGCAGATCTGAAATATGATCAGAAAACGAGTTGGTCAAAACAAGATAATTATTCTTTTACAGAAAAAATCGGTATTGAAAAAGAGTTTAAAGCAGGGCTACCTATATTAGGTGCAAATGTAAAAATCAATGCTGAATTTAGTGCTACTCAAGGTTGGAATGAAACAAATGGGAAAGAACAAACAACCACACAAGTCGCTCAATACAGGGCTTCACTTCCACCAAAGTCAAAGCGAACAATATATCTAACATTATTCGAACAAAAAGCTGATATTCCTTATACATCAAAAATGTATATGAATTATAATATCCAGTTTTCAAATTTTTTGCGCTGGAGTGGAAATGCTAAGGCAAACCATCCAGATAACCGTCCACAATTTGACTACACATTTGGTAATAGACGAAATCTGAGCGGTCCTGAGGATATTCTTGATCAGTACCTGCACCATGATATTAAAGGATATGGTCCATGGGACTGGCCTTGGATGATGAATAAATATGGTAAAAACTCTGTAAGCTGGGTCTTAGGTCAAGTAACGAAAAAGCGTTATGGCTCCACATTAAGCGGTAAATTCATGACAGTGGATGGCAGCCAATATAATATTGATGCTGGTCCAGACGAACCACTAACAGCAGAAGAAATTGCAGAATTTGAACGTCAAAATGGTAGTTCCACTTCACGTCGTGCTAAACGTAGTTTGTCAAGTAATAGTAAATTGACATTAGAAATTGTTGAAGTTCAAACACATGACAATAGTGATACTGTAGGGAATGTGAGTTTGACGCTGAGTCCTTCTCAATCGATGTAATTGTAGATCTATTTATGCCTATTGCTATGCATACTGTTCAAAGCACTTAACCTAATGTAGTTACAAAGCATGCATAGCGTGCTCCTGGGAGAACTCTTTAGCAACAGGGATGTTGCGAATGAAGTATTTATGCAGTTTTTTATCTGCCAATCCAACCTAAACGCTTAATTTGCAAGCGCTTAGGTTGCATCAATTGATAGCTAGGCTTATTATCCTTTCGGTTTAGTTTTTAATGGGGAGTAAATAAATAATTCTGTTTAATCATTTAATAATATCTCCTGAGAATGCTTTTCATTAATATACCTTTAACGAATCATTTTTATGGTTTGTTGTCCTCGTACTTCACCCCAGTCACTTATTAATATAAGATCCTGGGGCTTCTCGCTTGACGGCCGCCCCTAAAAGTCCTTCATTTTAGGTATAATAACTTTGAAGATGCTAATAATTTAAATTTGCCTGTACGCTGGTTTTGTTTTGGTCTAACTGAAATCTTACAAAAACAAATAAAGTGACGAATGTCACTTGATAGTTGTGATGCTGTGTGTAAAATGCGCAAAATTTAGCATCATATACTAAAGGTAAATAATGGAGACCCGTTTCTTTGAGGGCATTCTAGTCATGCTTGCTTTTTATTGTCTTATTGCGTTGATAGCCCTTGATATTTATTTGTTCTCGACATATTCATTCATTATATGTATACCACTGTTGTCTTTGATATTCATTTCTCGGATGTTTTTAAAGGGGCATCGAAGTAAGCTGATTTCAAAGTGCGAATGTACCTGTAAGCAGTAAAGTTCTCTCTGCCAATGACCTTTCTAGTAAGAAAATGCAGGTACGATCGTTTATATGAATATTTTTTTTTAAGTTATGGTAGAAATAAAATTGCTGACAAGCTATTTAGATATCCCGTTTAATATCCATAATATTAATTAAAGTATATTATAGTTAATATTTTTGTGCGCATGGAATGCGCATGCTAATAAAAAATCCTTACGTGCATGTTTCAATATTTTATACTGAATAATATCTGTATTAGTTTTGAAAATATTCTTTACTAAAGGTCTTTTGGTGGAAAATTAGTCTCATAATAATGCTTTTTTGTTGGTTTTTTTAAAATACATTTCATTTTCAACGATGCAATTTGCATTACAATTTGATGACGTAGTATTAAATTTTACTCGAGGCTGTTCAAAAAGAGTGCTCACTTGAAAAATAGTTAAGTGCTTATAGTGATATTATGATCCCATACAAAAGTCATTCGCGTTATACTAGTGTTATATATTGTATGAAGATTGAGCTATCCATGAATACAGAACAAGCATTATATGCACGTAGTGAATCTAAATGTGAACTTTGTGGTATATCTGAAGATCTAGCTATTTACGAGGTTCCGCCTAACTCCACATGTAGCCCTGAGGACACCATACTAGCCTGCAATACATGTAGGATGCAGTTGGAAAACCCTGAAACAGTAAATGTTCATCATTGGCACTGCCTTAATGAAAGTATGTGGAGCCAAGTACCAGCAGTTCAGGTAGTGGCATGGCGAATGTTGACTCGTTTGAGGAGTGAAGGTTGGCCACAAGACTTATTAGATATGTTGTATCTGGATGATGAAACCCTCGAATGGGCAAAACAAACAAGTGAGGGGACACCCTCTGATGATGGAGTGAAACATATAGATAGTAATGGGGCAGTACTAGAAGCTGGAGATAACGTAACCTTAGTCAAGGACTTAAATGTTAAAGGTGCAAGCTTTACTGCAAAGCGTGGAACGGTTGTACGAGGAATATCGTTGGTCGCTGATAACCCCGAACATATTGAGGGTCGTGTGAATGGACAACAAATTGTGATTCTTACAAAGTTTGTAAAAAAATCCAATCCAAAATAAAACTATAGTGAGAGCCATCTCAAAAATGAGATGGCTTTTGATGTTATTTAGAAATTAAAGTTTTCGATCAGTCCGAGTCGTGGTCTTCCTATATTGATTAAAAAACTGTTGATACCAATCATATCATTCGCTCCACAATAACTGTCGCGACAAAAAATATTAACATCTGTTACTTTAATTGTATTATCTCTAACAGAGATTTTAATAATGTATGGATGTTTATTATGTTTGTTTGTAATTAAAAAGTTGAAGTGGTTGTCATTGGATATAAAAATATTTATTAGAATGATGAAATTATAACAAATGAAGTATATCTGATACAAAACTGCTTAATTATATTATGAAAAAAGTAGCGACAACTTGCGACAAAACAATACTTTAAATACGGTGTATATTTACTTATAGTGATTACTAAGACAGACATAAGTGATGTTAAACGTATAACTACTTTGTAAGTCAACGTTGTTGTCTTTAAGTATTACAAGTGCTTCTTTACTGACACTGGGTCCTAATACATAGAGCATACTAGTGTGCAAAGTAATTGGTAAAGTTATTAATAGTACGTTGGTATCGATTTATTGAGTGTTCTCAATTTCCTTGCTCGTAATTGTGGCCTATCTCCGTCTTTTGGTTTCCCCTGCAGATGGAGATAGATTTTTTTTCAGGTTAACTCAATATCTTGTGACCGCTGACCCAAGTTCTATTAATCATGGGATGCTCCTCATGGGTTGGACCCCAATCACTATCAGGGTGATAGGCAATGACGTCCATACTGTGCTCGTGAGTCTGAAAGTGATGCACTGAGTTTGCAGCAATCATGAATACCATGCCTTCCTCAAGCTCAATGGTATCTCCCTTGGTACAGCATAAACCATTTCCCCTTGCAATAATTCCTGCCCGTATGCTTGGGTGAGTATGCGGCGTTTGTTTCGTGTGAGAAGGAAAATGTAGAAGGTTTAAACAAGGGTCTCCTTTTAATGGTGGACAACAAAGTAATGAGTCAGTACAACCATCGATATAACGGAGTCGTCCTGTTTTTTCTATAGGGCCTCCCATTAAGTGCATACCCTGATAATAAAGGCGCTGGCAGATAACAACGGTAGTTAAGGGATATATTTTTAAATTACAGCCAGTAGGTACATGAAACCATTGTTCTTTTTGTACATTCCAATTGACTAGGCTATCTTGTACAGACAGTTGGCCTGAGTATACATATCCAAAACAAGCTCCAACGTTATCAATTTGCATTATGGCTGGCTCGCTAAGTTCACCCGTTTTATAGCCAAATAATCGCGTTGGATAATTGCTTAGATTATCTTCAAATAATAACCCAAAATAATTGTACCAAATTATTACATCTTCAATATGCAATTTTTCTATCCTTGATTTTATAAGGTTTATTTGACGAGTACACTTAATAAAAAAAATTTATTTTAAATAGCTTGCTTTTCTATGACTAGCCGCCGCCATATCTCAAAAGTTAATAGCATCCAAAGTTTAATGCCAAATCGACCATTATGTTCACCTGTATTGTAGTCTATTAGCTGTTTAAGTCTTTCATAATCGAAGATACCCACTTGCGAGACTTCTTTTTTGGAGAAGATATGCTTTATAAAGCGTTTCATTTCACCTTGGCACCAAAACTGGACAGGTACTCGCATTCCACTTTTAGGCCTTTTAATAATAGAAGCGGGTAGCAGAGCCTGATAGGCATGTTTAATAACTAGCTTTTCATCACCAAAATTGATTTTGTGAGTGCCAGGCAGTTTGAAGCTAAAGCGCACTATGCGTTCATCAAAAAGGGGAGAAAGGGCATTTAGCTTATGAGCTTGTAGCATTCTTTCTACTTTAGGTAAAATTAAGTGAGCACCCTTGAGACGAATATTCATTGCCATTAGTTTGTTAAGTAAAGTATCAGGTATTTGGGTTGTAAAAAATGGTGATAGAACACCTATTAAATCAGTATCATGAGAGTAATATTTTTTTACATCTGGAGTTAAAAGCTTATCCAGTTCATCATATGCACGCTGAAAAGATTTTAGATAATTTATTTCTCGTGTTTGTTTGGTTGTACCTGCAAAGTCAGTACCATACCAATGGCTTAGTAACATGCCATAATTTTTGGGACCGCCAAAACATGGATCGCCTCCTTCGCCATTAAAAATCCACTGACTATAGTTACTTGCATACTGAGCTAGCTCAAAATTTGGTACAGTTATTGGATCTCCGATGGGGTCGTCTAACAACCAGATTATATCACTTAATCGTTGTAAAAAATTTTTAGGTTTTATATATACTTCATGATGCTGGGTATTATGTTTTTTTGCAACCGAAAGTGCATAATCAAGTTCATTGGGATACTTTTTGCCAAAATGGATTGAAAAAGTATTTATTTTTTTCGTTTTTAGTTGTGCTAATTCAGCAGTAACAACGCTGGAGTCTAAGCCACCAGATAAAAAAACACCTAATTCATTAGTTGTTGGCAACCTGTCAATGATAGCGGCTGATAGCAATTGTTTGAAATGTCGTGCTGACTTGTTCCTATCCTGAGTCTGATAAAAAGTTTTAACTGACTCCTGCTCGAAAAAAAAGTAGCGCTTTAACGTATATTTATTATCCTTCCAGATAAGATAGTGACCAGCAGGTAGTTCATATAACCCATTAAGCATAGTATTATAGCCTGGTACAAAGCTAAAACTTAAATATTGTGCAAGAGCCGCATTATTAATCTCTCGAGTAAATAGAGGTAACTGATGGATTGCTTTAGGTTCAACGGCAAAGAATAGGTTTTGTTCAAGCTGGCTAAAATAAAGTGTTTTTTGTCCAGAGCCATCTCGTATTAAATAACCAGTGTTGGATTCTTTATCATACAAAACAATAATGAATGCACCTTCAAGCCTACAAAGTTCATTGATCCCGCTTTGACTATAATTAACTATGATTTCTTGTGGTTTGGTACTGTATGATTCACCCGTAAAAAAACCATTGATCATTAGCGTTACATGATCCTTTCGCCATACACCGGCATGGTAGTTATAGTTAGCCTGTTCAGGTGCTGTTGCTATAGTCGCAGTTAATTCGCCGATTGATACTTGTTGTGGACTATTAGCAAAACGGTGTTCTAGTTGACTTACCATTTGTTGAATGATTTCACACGGTTGGTAACCAAAATAGCCGACGAGTCCTGTCATATTATTATTGTTTACCCAAAGTCATCTGCTAAAGCAAAAGATACGTAGGTAGAAGCAGCGGTTGCAGCGCCCAGTACCAATAAATCTTGTAATTGTGATTTGTCTTTGCTCATCAACTGTGTTGATAAGGGGTAGGGTAGCATATCTACCGCACACTTAGTGATTCTCATGCGTTTGTGGAGTGGTTTTGCTTGTTTTATTTGCTCTTCATAATAACCGATGTCGTATACTTGCTTGGTGTTTAGCTTAACATTGAAACTTTTTTCAATAGCCAGAACCATCTTAACTTTATTTAGTTTGGTCGCATGTAATAAAAGGACTGGTATATTATCTGCTTGTTCGAGCAGTATTTTAAACTGACTTTTTAGGTAGAGTGGATAGCCATCTTTTGATACGATGAGCGCTTTTGACCGCATATGTTCGTCATTTAATATTAAACAATCTACAAATAAAGGATCGTCAACGACAATTATTCGTTCAGCACCATAGTTAAATATATCATTCTCTTGATACTTTGCAGGAGGATTTTTAAGTTTAGGCTTGTTAATTAAATAATTATTATTTCTACCAGCATCTACCCAGCGTTTATAGTAACTGGAAAAGTCCTCTATACTCATTGGCTTGTTAGCATTGAACACTAGCTTAATTACAATTGCAAATATAATTAACGCGATAATAAAACCAATTAAAGAGAGTGTGCCGACTAAAATTATAGAAATCAAGCTACAGATTATAATGGCAATAAATAAAGGTACATAGAATGACCTAGACGTAGCTTTCAAAAAGACACTATAGAGCATGTTCTTAGTAAAATAGCGTGTATTGAGCGCACTAGCTTTAAGCTCTAATTTTTTCATTTTGTTATCATTGAAAGGTTCGGTTTTGGCATGAAATATAAACTTGTACCCACAAGAACACTGAGTATTATAACCTTTCAAAAAACATTCACATGATGGACAGATCATTGTAGCGCATCCTTGCTGATCTTCTTTGCAAAACTATTTCTGTTATATTTCTTTTCCTATAGCAATATCTTTTGAAAATAATTTTTTGCATTAGCAAATGATTTTTAATAATCATAGTAAAGTCTAATTTCGCTTTTGAAAATCTAGTCTAGCTTTAGTTATACTTAAAGTTACTTAGAGTAGATTACTATTAGGTCATCTTGTGCTGACTCTCTAGCCCTTACACTGACAAGTCCCTTTAGAACTTGTCGATTGGCCGGGTTAAACTACCCCAATGCACCTTTGCATTGAGCTTTATACTATAGCTGTCATCTTTGGCAGGAGCCACACCATAGGGATGACAGGGTACTCTTTTGTTTCAAAATCTACATACATGAATGATAAATATGAAGTGTAAAGCTAGGATAGCAAGCACAACTTAAAATAATACCATGGTATTATTTTTTTTCGATGAGTCATGTATTGGTAAGCTTTTAAAGTGACTCTTCATTCCTATAATTATTATGGCAATCTATATTATAGACGGTATTGTAATGTTAAGAGCTGATAAGGCTGGTAATAAATGAGTTATTACTGCGAATTAAGGTTGTTAAATTACAATGGTAAAGCTTAGCAAAAAAAATATTTATAGATAAACACTTAAAAATAATGAACTACCCATTTAGTAGTGTATGTATACTTGTTCATTTGAGATTAACGCTTTCTGATAGTATTGATCTATTTGTTCAATAAACCTTCACTGTTTTATCATATTATACTCTTCGTGAATCAATATTATACACGCTATCTACTAATGGGGCAGTTAGTGCATTTGAAACAAGTGTGCCTGCTAGTGCTAGTCTTAGTTGAATGAGTTAGCCCTGCTGAAAAACTTTGTTTATAGCATAATTATTCTATAGCTGTTTTTAAATAGATTGTATGAACTCCATATTAATCAGTTTATTGCTAAACTTTTATAGGGTACTTGTTCTCCTGATGAGAAGTGTAAAGTAGGGTAAACAGTATGAGAGTTTAAATGAAAAAACATATATGGTTTTCAACTGTTAGGAGCTGTTTTTCTTTGATATTAGGTATAACTACTTTATGGGGGGCGGTACAAGCTGTATCTCAGCAAAATTTGTCACTTTCAAAAGAAAGAAGTAGCTTAATCATTGGTTTTAATGACTTCCCTCCTTATGCGATTGAAGAAGGGTACAATATTTCTTCACGGAAAAATGGTATTTGTAGCTATTCTGAGCATATAGGATTTGGTATAGATCCTGATTTCTTAATAGCGGTTGTTTCTCATGCAGGTATGGATAGTTATTTAGTTTTCCATCCTTATGCACGTACAAAGTCGTTACTGAAAAATAATGAGATTGACGCTACTGCTGGATTTTTTTATAAAGAAATAAATGGTCGACCAAAATATCGCTATATACTTTATGATATGGGGGGATTGACAAAAGTATATGCAAAAAATAATGTGGCAGAAGGACTAACAAAATTTCGACAGTTAAAGTTTCTAAAACTGGGTGTTGTTCGAGAAGAATATTTCCATAACGCTGTTTTAAATGAAGCAATCTATAAGTCAAAATCAATTATTCCTGCGCTTTTTGCTAACAGCTATCATCAGCTTTTTAATGCTTTAGCTGAAGGTCGGGTCGAAGTTGTTGCTGCCAATAATGTGGTTGGTGATTATATCCTAGCTAATATGGGTATGTATGAAGTGGAAGCGAGTCCTTTACAGTTTTCATATGGGAATGATCCAAAACAAGATGGAATCTATATAGCTGTTAGTACAGCAATAGCTGATGACATTTTTTATAGGTTGAAAAAAAGTGCACAGAAACTTTTAGAACATGGTTATTTTCGCTGTATTCAAGAAAAGTATGGTGTTGTATCTAATAACTAATGAGTTATGATGAGAGTCCTACAGTAAATGACTTCAGCATTAATAATGCCGATGAAAAATTTTATTTCAGGCACTTATAATTGTATTCTTATTCAAGCGTAGCTATATTTCTTGATTTTAAAGTGTTGCAGTCTTGGCCAGATAAAAAACCTTTAATCAAAGACTCAACTCTTTGCTTAACTGAAATTGCGCCATAATCCGACAAATCCATATGTTTTGAATTCTCTATTTCGATTATACAGCTATGATATATATCTTGCTCTTCTTCTGTTAATAAAACACTCTCAGCTGTTGGATACTCAGTGGCTCTTATTGAAAGGACTTGAATCTGTGCAGTCTTGGGTAAAGTAACTCTACGATTATCTAGAGTTACAATCTTGCTTATATATGGCTTGCCTTTATTAGCTAACCATGCTGATATATCTCCTCCATTTGAATGACCCACAAGTACTATATTGTGAAAATTATATTCAGGAAAACGAGTTGGTAGCTTGCGCTGCAAAAAGTCTAATGTTGTTGCACCCCGTTGCCAGTTTTCAATTCTAGTCTTAAATAAATCACCTATTATTGATAATGGCGGATCATTTGGTAACTCATGATCAACAGCAACAGTCATATAACTCATTGAATTCAATAATTGAGTAATGAATTGATACTTTTGATATGGAACTTTGTTTCCTGCGCTAATAAAAGCAACATTACATTTTTGGGAGGTGGAACAATCTATATTTTTACTAGGAAAATCCACTGAAATGGGGATATATCTATCCCTGTCAGCATCATAAATATCTAATGTTTTTGAAAAGCTTGAACAAGTCAAACATAACAGTAAAAAGCTAATCATGTATCGCATGCTATTCCTTAATTTCCCAATTCATCTCAGAAGGCTTAACGTCTCGTTAATGGCGTTAGAAATCCACGTTCCAATTTTTGCATTACTCACTTCATTAAAATGAATGCCATCAGGAAGCAATATATCTGATAAAACCTGCGTTGAAGTCTTGTTATAAAGGTCATTGACCCTAAAATTGTATTTTTTTGCAAGCTCAATCGATGCCATATTATACTCAATGATATCTTTAAGAAAGCGACGAGAATCCTTAACCGCATTATGAACAATTTCGTCTATGGGTGTAGATGTTGCCCAAATTACAGATGATCCTCGCTGTGCTAATCTACCAAATATTGACTCTAGGTTTTCACAATATCGTTTTTTTGAACAAACGGGACCTTTCTGTCCAGGGTTATATCGAACATCATGTAAACCGCAGTTAAGGTGTATTAAATCGAAATTTTCTCTGGACAACCAAGAGTCTAGATTTTCCTTGACTTTAATTGATGATTCACAATTCTCTGAAGGAGAATAAAGATATGAATCTTTACTTAGATTCTTAATTACGTACTTTTCACTATTGAGGCGTATCGAATCACCAATTAAAAAAACTCTCAATTTACGCTCCCTACCTGAGATTTTTAATGCTGTTAGCAAGGTGTAACTACTCCCAATAATAGCACACCGTTTTGCTGCTAAATATAGTTGTAGTTGGCGATATAATATATCATCCCATCATATTACTGTAGTCTAATTTACAGATTACCTAAAATATATACACTATGAGAAGCCGTCTCCAGAAATAGCAGATTGCTAGGTTTGAGGAAACTACATAGATAATACGCTTATAGTGTCTTTAACCTTGCTAATAACTAAGTTGTCTAATAATTGTAAAAAACAAAATTTGAATAGGTTAAAGCTGGCTTAAACTATAGATATACACTTGATTATAGGTATACTCTTCGCGAATAATTTTTAGGCTTTGTTACCATCGCTCTTGGCCACAAAGGATGATGGGAATGCAGTTTATGCATAATGACATGGATGTCATATAGTAGAGCAATGCAGGAGCTATTGCCGAGGAGCATTTAACTGCCACTCCAGTCATTTATTTTATCTAAACTCCTGGGGCTACATCGCTCGGTGGCCTCGCCTAAATAATCCTTCGCTGTGAGTATATACCACTTTATTTTGACACCTACAAATGATTCATTATGAGTATATATACAGGGAGGACAAAATATGCCATTTGAGTATACTCAGTCACTGCATAATATAAAACATTTCCTGCAGTCTTTTTTCTTTAAAATACAGTTTTTTTTAGCTTGTATGATATTTCCTTTTTCAACGCTGGCTATTAGTGATAGCTCTCAGCCTGTAGATCATAACTTGCTTGGTCGTGATATCGTTGAATCATTTATGTTGTCGAAAGGGGTTTCCTTTAATAAACAGACTGATAATAAACGTTATATGACTTTTATGCGTGGTATACTCCTTGGTGAGTATCCTGAACTTACAGGCCTTAATTCTGTTTATGTTAAATCACAAGTTGAGTTAAATGCAGTTATAAAGTTCGCTAGTGAAGAGTTAAATCCTGTATTTCAGGACTATCCCGTTAATAATTCAATCCCAGAAGTAAAGCCGGATCAATCAGGTTTAATATTAGATAGTTTTAATCAAGGTAAGACTGTTTTAGTTAACTATGATCGTAGTGCTGCTATTAACTATGCTTATGCATGGTGGGATAAAAGAAACCCTAACTATCCAGACTTTGGTGAAAATGATTGTACAAACTTTATCAGTCAAGCAATGGTTGCAGGAGGGTTCAGTTTAGTTGGTAGTGGCGATGGCTGTAGAGATGAAGCTACACGTACTGAGTTTTATGCCAATGCAAATACCCCGCCTTGGTGGTGCCAGGGTAGTAACCGTCATTGGGAATGGTCTACCAGTTGGAGTGTAGTGGATACGTTTCGGGCTTATTTTGCTGATGAAAATAATTTTGCAACAGTTTTAGGGTGGACGACTGATAGGAAATTAACAAAGAGTCTATTGTCTCCGGGGGATATTATCCAGCTCCAGAAAAAGCAAGGAAGTGGTTGGATTATCTACCATAATATGTTGGTAACTAAGGAAGATAGTAAAGATTTATACCTCACATACCATGCATTTAATCGTAAAGATAAACCATTAAGTGAAATAGAAGCAGGTGAAGATCAACGTTATATATTAGTTAGATTTCCCTAGGACCTGTTAACAGGCCCTAGCTATTTTATATTGAGGCTTTGAGCTAAGCCTCAATATAACGTTTAAAAAAAAATACTTTAATTAGCTTTTGCCTCGATTCGTGGGAGTTACCGCACTAGTGTTATGTGTCCTATAGGCAACCTCAGGATATAATTCGCTCAATAAAATAGATTGGCCGGATTGAATGACGATCCGAGCATGATGACGTGTAAGTTCTCTAGGTTCTTTTAAACCGCAGGAATGGGCAATAATGCCAACATAGTGCATCATATTATGTGCATAATTTTTAACACGTTCAGCTTTTTCTGAAACCACTAAGCCTTTTTGTAGTTTAGGGTTATGAGTTGTAATGCCTGTCGGACACGTATTTTTGTTACAACGTAAGGCTTGGATACAACCTAGCGCAAACATAAATCCTCGGGCTGATGTTACAAAGTCAGCACCAAGACAGATCGCCCAGGCAACATCTGCTGCATTAATTAATTTACCAGAGGCAATGACTTTGACGCGTTCGCGTAGGCCATATTCACATAGCTTGTCAACCACTAACGGTAGGCTTTCAGCAAGTGGTAAACCTACATAATCCATTAAGCTCATTGGCGCTGCCCCTGTTCCTCCTTCAGCACCATCAATGGTGATGAAGTCTGGGGCAAATTCTTCCCCTCGCCGTTGTATTGCATGGAAGAGATCGTCCAACCACTCACTGCCGCCAACTACTATTTTAAAGCCTACGGGTTTACCCGTTATACGACGAACACGGTTTATCATATCAAGCAGATCATGGACGGATCTAATCTCAGGGTGACCATTTGGACTAATAGAAGCTTGACCTTCGGGAATGCCACGAACTTTTGAAATTTCAGAAGTCACTTTTTCTGCTGGTAGAATACCTCCTTTGCCAGGTTTTGCTCCCTGGCTAAGTTTGATTTCAAACATCTTTACCTGTGGATAGTTAGCAATTGTTTTTAGTTTGACATCGTCTAATAAGCCGTCTTTGTCTCGAACACCGTATTTAGCTGTACCTATTTGAAAGACCAGGTCACAACCTCCTTGTAAATGATGCTCAGATAAGCCACCCTCTCCGGTATTCATCCACACACCAGCCATTGCTGCTCCTTGTGATAATGCTTGTACAGCTGGAGCGGATAAAGCGCCATAGCTCATTCCTGATATATTAAATAATGAAGTAGTTGAGTAAGGTTCATGGCAATAAGGGCCAATTGTGATACGCCTAGGTTCTACGGCATCCTCTGTTAATGTGGGGAATATGCAGTTCATAAACATAACAGTGCCAGGTACATTTAAAGGACGGGTAGAACCAAAAGCTACGGTGGAGTCGACATTTTTTGCGGTGCGATAGACCCAGCTTCGTTGTGCTCGATTAAAGGGCAGCTCTTCACGGTCCATAGCAAAGAAGTACTGTCGGAAAAATTCGCCTAAATGTTCAAATGCGTAGCGAAATCGACCAATAATGGGATAGTTACGGCGAATAGCGTGCTTTGTTTGTGTAACATCAATACAATAAAGGCCAATAAGGTAGATCACAAACAGTACGAGGGCGATGAGCACTAACCCAATGAAACTATCAGCCGCAATGACTAAAAAACGAATAGCAAGATCCAGCTCCATTGTGATTATCCTTAATTGTATTAAGTAAGAGGTTATTAGTCGTATGTCAAAACGTCGAAATACCAGTAATGACTCTGATAGTCGATCTGAAAGCAGTCGATTGGTTTATACCACAGATGGTGGACGAATTGATCCTGAGAAAAATAACGATGAGCCTGTATCAACATACACGGATGGTGTAGTCCGTGTACGAAGGGAAGTCAAAGGTCGTGGTGGTAAAACCGTAACTACTGTCACAGGTCTGCCACAGACAGGCAATGACTTAAAAGCCTATGCCAAACAGTTAAAGCAGTATTGTGGAACCGGGGGGGCTGTGAAGCAAGGGGTGATTGAAATTCAGGGGGATCAGGTTGAAAAGCTACTGCAATGTTTAACTAAAGATGGCTATCAAGCGAAACAGGCAGGAGGGTAGGACAATTGCAAAGAGAAGCAACCTACTTTTTGCAACCCTTTATTTCTTTTAAATAAACAACAGTAATATTTTAATGTGTAGTCTGATAAGGCAAAGGTTAGGTAGCCCTTTATGATCTGTTTATCGCAAGGAAGCGTCAACTAAGCCCTATGGTATGTTCGATAGGTTTAACACAAATTTTTGACCAAAAGCCTTTCAAACTTGGTTTTAGAAGGGCAAATTTATATGCGATTGCCTGAGGGGAGAATTAAGCCATCATTTACTTATTTTGTGAAAAATAATGGTTTTAAGTGGTCACGAATAAAGTCAATAAACACTTTAATTTTTGCTGCTGGGTAGCGCTCGTTATGTAGCGCATAAACGTGTATTTTAGGGAGATGATAGTTTGGCATTAACTGAATAACACTGCCGCTATCAAGATCGGGCCGGGCAATGATTTCGGCAGTAGCTGTAATACCAAGGTTATTTTTCATCATTTGATAAGCGACGGCAGATGAATTAGTGGATGACTTTTCATTAATAAAGATTTCGTGCTCAGTTAAATCTGGGCCGGTTAAGATCCACTTGAAATTCTTCATTGAGCTTATGGTAATCCAGTTCATCTGGGCGAGTGCCTCCAGATTTGACGGGTTACCAATGCTTGAAAGGTAGTCTCTGCTTGCGACAATAACGGCTTCGGCCTCAGTAATATAACTGCCGTAACAAGGCCAGTCAGTTGTTGTGCCAATTCTAATGGCAACATCAATATTATTTTTCTCAAGATCAATTAATGTATCGCTAGAGATTAAATCAACACTTACTTCAGCGTAAGTTGATTCAAATTTATGAATAATTTCGGGTAACAGCTTTAAACACATGTCGTCTTTTGCAGTTACTCTCAGGCGACCTTTAGGTATGTGTTTTGCGCTTTCTGCAAGCTGAAATATTTCAGTTCCAAGCTCATGAAGTTGTTGGCAGTGCGAGAGCAGAATCTTTCCTGCATTTGTTAGTGTTACTGAACGCGTACTTCTGTTGAGCAGTTGAACATTTAACTTTTTTTCTAAACGTTGTATTTGGTCACTAACATGAGCTTTGCCCAAGTTCAATTGCTCAGCAGCTTTGGTAAAAGAGGCCTCTTTTGCAACAACTGCAAACATGGCTAGTTGTTTGAGGTATTTCAGTGATTCATAGTTCATTGTCTGAATTATACATACAATATGTTTGGGCTTCTATTATTTATCTGCTGGTTTCAGTGCCCTATCCTGTGGCTAACATATGAGTAAGTGAGGAGCACACCTATTATGAAACTGAATACGTTACTAATCATTTGTACACTTGTTTCACCAGTATCGTTAGCAGAACCACATGATCCATTTCGTGATACTGATGATAGTGTGGTAGTAGAACAACAGGAAACAACTCAGTCTGAGATTTCAGAGAGGGAAAATTCTGGTTGTCTAATTAATTCAGACAGCTGTCAAGAGGCTGAGGCTGTGGATTGAAAGTATTAATATGTTTTAATGCTAGTTGTTATGATTACTTTTATATATAAAAAGTAATCACTTATTTATACTGATCTTTATTTAACATTACTTTTTCACTCATTAGTACCTAGAGGATCACTTCACCAAAAAGTGGTTTATTGCACTATACTGCATAAGCGCATAGGTCATGAGTGTTAAAAGCATAAATGCACGAATGTATAGCGTTCACAAATGACATGGGTATATTGAGTTATTAAGAGTAAGTGCTACACACACTATGTGGACAACCGTCTATTCAATAATTGCTTTACTTTTGGTACTTCAGTATGCCCACGCGGGTGTGGATCGTCATCAGTTTAAAAACAAAGAATATCAAGTCATACTTGGCCCGGTACCTGGTTATACTGACTCATTGAAAAAAGGGCCAGGTTCTCTTCTCACTCAAGAAATAATTTCACGGCTAGAAAAAGATGGCTATAAATTTCAACTAAGAATGGTTCCGTGGGCTCGAGCCAATAAACTATTCAACGCTGGTGAAGTTGATGCTCTCTTTCCTGAATTAATACTGGATGATTCTCAAAATGGAATGACGGGGATGCCTGTTGATATGGCTTCTCAAGTTGTTTTTAATTTAAAAGAAAGGAATAAAATAAACTCAGTTGATGAACTCTATAATAAGAAAGTTGTATTCGTAAGAGGCATTATGAAAATCAGTGCGCTTTTACATCCAAGTATTAAGCTAATAGAAGTGAATGCTCCAGATCAAGCGTTTAATATGCTGCTAAAAAAGCGTGCTGATGCATATATAAATTGGATTACTTTAGATAACTATAATCGTGAAGGCTTTCAATATGGAAAACCAATTGTGTCAAGGTTTGATGCTTATCGTTTCCAAATAACCATTGAAGGTGCAAAACTCATGGAGGCATTTAACTTTACTTTAGGGATGATTATTAAAGATGGTACATACAACAAGATATTTGATAAGTATAAGGTGTTAAATATTTTAATGACCCAGCCTGAGGCGGTTACTCAATAGAAAATATTTTATATCATTGGTGCATGCTTTCCCAACTGCTATTAATTAAAGAGAGCTGACAAACCTGGCAATGTAGATGATGAGGTTTTATGAACACTTTCATAGTTCTGATAGGGATAGGAGGGTTACTGATATGTGAATTTGCTGTTAGCCAGGTTAAGCTATTAATTACAGGTGTTGAGGATATGTATTTGACAAAAATATCTGAGCCAATTCTTGTAAAAGCATATAAAGATATTGGAATTGAAGTTGAAATTAAATTAGCTCCTGCCGAGCGAGCCTTAAATGAAGTTGATCATGGCCGGATTGATGGAGACATAATTAGAAAAGCAGGTCTTGAAAATAAATATCCTAATTTAACTAGAATTCCGATAGTGCTAGTTATAGCCGATTGGGTGGTATTTACTCGAGAAATTAACATTTCTGTGCAGGGATGGCATAGCTTAGCACCTTATAGTATTGCAATTCAAAGAGGGCTTAAAGTAGCAGAAGATGGAACTAAAGGCATGAATGTAATTGCTTTAAGCTCAATTTCGCAACAATTTAAAATGCTAAGTGCAAATCGTGTTGAGCTAGCAGTAGCAACCCGGTTAGAAGGTATACTCACTATCAAAAAAGAAAAACTATCAGGAATTTCTGTACTGGAGCCGTCTTTACAAAAAATACCGTTGTATCATTACTTAAATAAAAAGCATAAAAATATCATTACCAAATTAACCCGTCAGCTCGATGAAATGAGTAAAACAGGAGAATTGTCGGCTATAAAAAAACATGCAATAAATGAATTATTGAAGGTTGGGGAAAAAGGGGCCGAGTAAAAGGAGTATTTATACATTTTTGCACTATAGTTAATAATGTTTTAACAGCAAGAAATGGGCTGTTAATCTTTGTGTGGATAGTACTTTAAAAGCGCTAAGCTCAATGTGCCAAAACGGTTATCGTCACTTTATCCACATGACCTAGGGTATCAGTGACAGCAAGTTGATATTCACCTGGTCGGGGGAGGGTGTAGACCAGACTTTGGCCTGCATGACTGGTACCGATATTGCGTCCATTGAGATACCAAATCAAATGACCATAACCACCCTGGGTTTGTAAATTGACAATATAGCGACCTTTGTTTTTTGTCTGCGGCTTAATCAGCATTTGATCTTTTAACGAGCTAATTCTTAGTGTTTGATGACCTAATGGCTGATTAGGCAAGCACTCTGTTGCAAAAGGTGGCAGTAATGTTTGGCGCTGCCAACGTTTGGGTAGCCAAGGTTCTAAAACTTGAGGCCAAAGTGCTACGTGACGTGTTGCTGTTGTCTCGCTATTGCAGGCTAAACTGGTGCGTTGTCCTTTCTTGTTGATATGGATAGGAGCAGGATTGACCAGTTGTTGGCCTTGCCGGGTTGGAAATAATGTGGGAGGAGTGTGTTGCTGAATGGTCCAGGCAGTATGTTGTTGGTGACAGTTGCCGTGTTGATTTTCCTGTCTTGAGCTTGCTGTACCTAATGGCCAACAAATGATTTGTTGTGATACTCCAGGCGGTGGGCTGGCAAACCCTGACTGTTTTGGTAAGGCACTGCTGATGGCCCGTAGTAACGGCCAGGCTGTCACAAGTCCATACTCTCCAGGAGATGGAGTGCCATCTGGGCGGCCAACCCATACTCCGATGGTGTAGTCTGGCATCACGCCTACCGCCCAAGCATCCCGAAAGCCATAGCTGGTGCCGGTTTTCCAGGCTAGGGGCATTGACTGGGTGTGTGCAGCAAGGGCTTGGTTATCACTTCGGGTTAATATTTGTCGAACAATCCACGCAGCTTGCGGTGAAAGTAAATAACGCTCTTTGAGCGGAGCATCAGGGGTAAATCGTAACTCTCCTGCCAGGCCATTTCGAGCAAGACTGGTGTAAGCACTTACTAAGTCTTCAAGCCTTGTGCCTAGGCCACCTAAAATCATGGAGAGGTTAGCTTTGTCACCATGTGGGAGTTGTAACAACATGCCCGCATTGCGTAACCGATCAGCAAATGGTTTAGGTTCAACGGCTTTAAGTAGTTGAACGGCAGGCACATTCAGTGATCGTTGCAAAGCTTCAGTGGCCGAAACAGGGCCGTAGAAGCCACCACTAAAATTGCTGGGTTGATAGTCACCGTCATGCAGTGGTGCATCGCTGAGCAGTGATGCAGAGTGAATCAGCCCTTGCTCCAACGCCATGCCATAAAGAAAAGGTTTCAGCGTTGAGCCTGGTGAGCGGACCGCAGTTACCATATCAACATGACCAAAACGTTGTCGATTACCAAAGTCTACTGTGCCTTGGTAAGCCATAACGGCTAAGTCTTTATTGCGCACGACAAGTGCCGCAACCGATGCACCCTCTTGCAGACGATGTTGGTAATGGCTGATCAGCGTTGATACCTGCAACTGGGTTTGCGGGTCAACGGTACTATGAATAGGCTCAAGCAGAGTATCCAACTGGGCTGATAAGGTTTGATTGGAGGGTGGTAAGTGATTTGAGGGCAAGTGAGTTGATTTAGGCGCTAGGTTTACGTTGTTTGGTTTTGAAATGCTCAGATTTTTCTGGCTTTGTTGGTGCAGCCGTCGTGCTAAGAGGGGGGCATATTGTGGTGCTGTTAACCGCAGTGCGATTACATTTTCCTCTAAGGCTGCCTGAATCGTTTCTGCTGGCCAAATATCAAAGGAGGCTAGTCGCTGCAGTACCTTATTCCGGGCTTTAGCTGCCCGCTCGGGATGACGATCTGGACGTAAGCGGCTGGGGGATTGTGGGAGCACTGCGAGTAGTGCGGCTTCACTATGACTTAAAAAGCGTGCTGATTTCCCTAGGTAGGTAAAACTTGCGGCTTGAACACCTTCAATCGGTCCACCAAACGGAGCAAGATTAATATACAACGTTAGAATTTCATGCTTAGAGAAGTGCCATTCGAGCTGTAAGGCACGAAACATCTGCCTGAGCTTGCCTGATAGGGTCCGTGAATGTGGGTCCAGTAGACGTGCTACCTGCATGGTGATGGTTGAGCCACCTGAGACAATGTGACCATAACGAATGTTCTGCCAGGTCGCACGAAGCAAAGCAATAGGATTGATACCAGGGTGTTGATAAAACCAGCGATCTTCATAGCTGAGTAAGGCATCAATGTACAAGGGGGAAACTTGGTCCAGCTGCACTGGGTAGCGCCATACGCCATTTTGATCAGCAAAACTGCGCAAGGGTGAGCCATCATTAGCGACGACGGTGCTGGCAAATAGGGATGCACTGGGTAAGGGCAAAGGCCACTGTTTGTCAGCGGCCCAAAACCCTAGGGGAATGATGATAAAGCCTGCTACGGTGCAGTATAGCAAGAGCTTGTAGCGTAGCAGGTGCTTCTTTAACAGCTTTTGCATGGTTAAAAGCTGTCTCGCGTTATAACAGGTACTAATAGAGTAGGTGCTATAACAACTGGCACTGTAAAAGCCAGTGCTGAAAAAACAAGTATCACCCCATGTTTATTGAGGATCATCTGCACTGACATGGGATTTCACCCTAAGCTCATCAATGGTCTCACCAATGCTAAAGTATTGAGGCTGATACATCGCTTCAACAAAGGCAGGAGGTACCTGGTAAGTACCTGGGGTTACTGCTCTGGCCAGGAAAAACAGCTCGTACTGGCTATTGCTGTAAGGCATATCCAGTGCGGCAACATAGCGGTCTCCACGGTACTCTTGATGGCTTAACTCAGTGTTGCGTTGTAAGCGACTTATAGGCGTGCCATTAATCATTAATTGTTCTGCACTCGCACTGGTTGCCAGGTTTTGATTTTCTAACTCAAGACCCGCAGGTAACAGGTTGACCACCAGTACATTACGTAGTGGCTTTTCTGTTTTTAGCTGGAGGCGAACAATCACCAGATCCCCTGTTTGTAGTGAGGATAGTTTTAATGGCTTGCCATCAAAGCTATAGAACGACCGTTGAATAGACAACTGGTTGCTTACAGGCTTTGGTGGTAGTGAAGGGTAGCCAGTGACATCAAGGGTTGCGAAAAGACCACGCTTATCTTGAGTGGTGATGGTTAAGCCCTCTTTGAGCTGTTCATAACCATAAGCCTGCTGCAGGTTGACCAGGTTTTTCAAAGGGGTGGCCTCTTGCCCTAGGGTCAGTTCGCCAGACCAAGTTTCACCGTGGTTACGCAAGCTGACGCCCGCTAAAAATAAAGCGTTGCGCTCCTGTGTACTGAAGTACTGTTTGTTCTTCAGGCTTTCATGCAAGAGCATAGCTAACTCCCTCACCAGGGAAGAATACTGTTTGGTCGATTCTAACCAGTGGATGGCCAGGCTTAAGTCACGGGTACGGCTGCCATAACTGTGGTAGTAGTTTTCATTAATGCGTAATTGCTGAACACCTTTGGTAATGACTTTTTGCGCCTGGTTACTATCACCCATTTTATCCAGTGCCAGCCCGAGTTGAACCCAAGCTAATCCGGCGTTGGTTGTCTCCTGATAACGGCTTGAGTACGTGCGGAGTGTGCCTAAGGGTGCTTGTCTAAGCTGAGCCAGCACCCAGGCGCTGTAGGCTCGGGTCGCAAAGGTTGAGGCAGGGTAGTTATCCTGGGGTAGATTTTGGGTTTGCACATAATGTTTCAACCGCTCAAGGGCATTATCTAATGCTTGCTTGGGTACAGCATAACCTGCCAGCTGTGCTTGCAATAAGAAGTCAGTGACATAAGCCGTTAACCATGGCTCCTCAGGGCTGGTATTTGACCATAACCCAAAACTGCCATCGCCGCGCTGCATACCTAATACCCGGGCAATGGCTTTTTGAATGGCGGCTTTACGCTTCTGTTGCGGGGAGCCTTCAATACCCAGCTGCTGGAGTACTTTATCATTGGCTTGCAACTGAGGGTATACACCACTGGTAGTTTGCTCCAGACAACCATAAGGATAAGCTTTCAACGCAGAGAAATGTGCAGCGACGTTGATAGCAGGGTAACTGCTCATAGACAGCTGTGCCAACACTGTTGTGGGATACAGTGCTTTAATCTCAGCTCCCTCAAAGGTTAAGGGTTTGTCAGGTAAAACCTGTTGTTGAATACGTTGCAGGTGGGCAGGGTAAGCTGGACGAATACCCAGCTGCCAGTTGCGCTCCAGAGTAATCGGCTCATCCAGATGGGGGACTTTGATATTGGCGACGTTCAGCTGAATATTGGCAGTACCAAATAAGGTGCCTGCTTTTACTGGGATACGTAAGGTTTGTTTTTCTCCCTTTTCAAGGGAAAGTTTTTCAGGAAGCGTATCCTTCAGTATGGATAAACCATTGCTCGTAATGAACTCAAGACTCAGTGCTTGGTTTTGCTCACTGAGGTTGTGGATATCCAACGCTAAAGTCGATTCATCATTGTTTGCCAGGAAGCGGGGCATGGCTAGCTGTGTGACGACAGGTGCAGCGACTGTAACGGCTTGTTCATTATGACCATACTGATGATCGTTAAAGGCAATGGCCATCAGTCTGACTTGGCCATTAAATTCGGGAATAGCAAAGTTTACTTCTGCTTCACCCTGATCATTCACTGTTACTGGGCCAGAAAACAGGGAAACAATTTGCACATCACTGGCAGGTTGTTGTCCTCCGCGAGTCAGGTCTGCATCCCCCCCGAACATTAACTCAGCAATACTGCCACTTTCAGGTTGAATAATCTTCTGGTAGAGGTCGTACTGACTCACTTCGTAACGCCGTTGCCCAAAGAACCACTGATTCGGGTTGGGTGTTTCATAACGAGTGATGTTTAAAACACCTACGTCAACAGCAGCAACAGTCACCTGAGTAGGCTGGTCACTGTTAATGCCTGTGAGTTTCAATTTTGCGGTGAGCTGGCTGTTGGGAATAATTTTATCCGGTGCGTCAATGGTAATCGACAGCTCGCGTTGGCTACGATCAAGTGGTAAGTGCTGTACACCGACTGCACGACGGATAAGTTGATGTTCTTTGCCAGACTGAATAACAACTGCACTGACATAGAGGTTATGCTGATCCCAGTCGTCGCTGACGGGAATAGTAAAGGTTTTACCTTCAGCAGGCACCTCAATGCTATCCCACCAAAGCGGCTGATTACCTTCAACCAACAGATAACCTTGACCGACAAAGGGGGCATTTACTGTGACCTGGATATTGTCCCCAGCCAGGTAAGCTTTTTTATCCAATGTTAACTGGATTTGATCGGGGCGGCTGTCACTGTCAGGTGCTTGTTGCCAGCCAGCATAGAAGCGATAGCTGGAAACTTGCTGGCTACTAGGATCGGTTACCTCTAAACGATAATGACCGTATTTTACGGGCACCTGCAGCTTGGTTGGACCATCTGCAGATAATGCTAAAGGCTGTTCATAGGTAGCATATTCAGTGACAGTATAAGAGCTGTCCCAGCCGGATGATTCAGAATAGTGCCAGTTATAATGACGCTCCTCTCGAATAAGTTTGGCTTGCACGCTGGGTGATGTTTGTAGCTCACCTTCCTGGCTGGTTTTAACGACCTCAAAGCTGACCAGGCTGTCACTATCACTGTTATCGTCTTTAAATAAAGGACGAATACCTACCAGTGTCGGGTGAGGAAAGACATGGTAAGTGCGGTTGCGGGTAACAGGTCGACCACCACTTTCCAATAAGCTGGCCGATACGGTAATTGCTAATGGAGACTGGGTTTCTTGCCACTCATTTTTGATATCAATACGGCCTTTGCCATCCGCATCGAGTTTTAATGAGCTAAGCTCCTGGCGCTGGTTAAAGGCATCATAGCCAGTAATTCCAAAATGGTAGTCAGGCCATTGACTGAGTGGATGGCTTGTACTGCGTACCCATACTTTGGGTTGTACTTCATTACCTGCGGCTGGCGCACCATAAAGATAATCACCTTCTACTGGGACAGAAAGTGCATCGTTGGCGGTAAGTGGTGTTAGCTGCTGGCTGGGAGCGCCTAGGTCGAGCTTCATACGTTCGGGTAAAAAGTCTTCTACCAAAAAGTCGTATTGGAATACAACGTTGCTAGGGGTAGTGACCTTTAATTGCCAGCGACCTGTTGGGGCATTGGCAGGGATAGTATAAGCATGTTGAAAATAATTTTGCTGTTCAGTACGCCAGGTAAAGCTATTTAAGACTTTGCCATCAGGGCGAATAATATCTGCTTGTAACGGAAAACCTTTAACGGTTTGTCCATCGGTGCCACGTAGTAAGGCGCTGAAGTCAATTTTCTCGCCAGGTCGATATAAATCACGAGGTGTATAGATAAAGACTTCATGTGGCTGTTGCTGGCGCTTGCCTAGTTTAAAGTTGGCCAAGTCTAGCGCGGGGGTGAATAAGGGGACAACTGAAGTATGCTGCTCATGTTCAGCAACTAATAAATAAGCGTTTTTTATCGGCTTAGCAAAGCTGACATGACCTTTATTATCTGTATTTTGGAGATCACTGATGCGAACACCTTGTTTATCGAGCAGGTAAACATTTGCACTGGCCTTGGATTGGCCGGTTTGCAGACTGTTGACCCAGACATCCAGTCGGTCACTGTAACTGCGGGCATGAACGCCTAAGTCACTGATCGTGAAATAGGTAGCAGGGTATTGATATTGGTAGTCTCCTTTAGCACGCATGACGGCTAAGTAGATACCTGGTTGTGTTAACGGTGACAGGCTTTGTACAGGAATATGGCTAACTGCACGGGTATTAGCTTTGGTCTTTAAATCAAAGCGGCCGCTATGGGCTAATTCAAGAAATGGCTTTAGCTTTTCAAGATAGTAAATCTCGATGCTGGCACGCTGTTGATACTGCTTAAAAAATTCAGATAAGTGATCTGGTTTTACCCGGAAGAAATCAATATCCACCTCTGGAATATTGACTGACATGACCGGTAGACCTTTTTTGACTGGGGCTGGTAGCAGTGAACCACTACTGGCAAAACCAACCACGGGCACCATTGCTGGAGCAGTAATTTCATGACGGGTGGTTTGGTCCAGGGTTTTTCCTGTCACTGAGATGAGTGTTTTCCCGACGAAAACAGAGTACTTTTGTTCAGGCTGAAGGCCGACAAATAATAGTGTGTTTGGATTTGTATCAAGAATCCACTCACCTTTAACTTCATGGCCTTTACTGTCTTCAACTGTCAGGTGTGGGCTGTTATTAGTCTTAGGGTCTAGTGGCTGACTAAGCACCACTTTAGCAGCAAGCCCTTCTTTATGGGCAATACTACTAACGTTGAGTACTTGAAAATATAAAGGAATAGCTTCTTGTGGTTGCTGGGGAGTGGTTTTGTCTTTTGTTGCTTGTGCTGTAGCTGCAGGCTTTTCTGCAGAGGGTTTGGATGGCTCATCATCAGAGCAGGAAATAAGAGTAAGGCAGCAGCAAACCAATAAGACAGGTCGTAACCAAGCCATAGTTCTTCCCTAGTGTTTGTCATTGGGTGGGATAAATTGTATGCGCCTAGAAACGCTTTAGCTTTCTAAAAAAAAACAGCTTTCTAAATCAATGGCTAGTCAGTACCAGAAAGAGTACTTGTTATATCTGGTATCTGGCAGATCGAGTATAGTGCGGGAGTATATATTATTTTTAATAAGTGATTTGTTATTTTTATGTATACCCTTTAAAAGGGTATACATAAACTATTCACAATAAGGTAAAAACGACTAAGCCTTTACCCTTCGTGGGGGAGGGCGTGTATGATTATTTTTGGTAAGCTGCAATTGACTCAACAATAGCTTTTTTCGCTGCTTCGCTACCTTCCCAGTTATCAATTTTAACCCACTTGCCTTCTTCCAAGTCTTTATAATTTTCAAAGAAGTGCTCGATTTGCTTTATCAGCAATGCAGGGAGGTCGGTGTATTCTTTAACATGTTGATAGAGAGTGGTCAGTTTGTCGTGAGGCACGGCAATCAGCTTAGCATCTTCACCACTTTCGTCTTTCATGTTGAGCACGCCTACAGGACGGCAACGGATAACAGAGCCAATAGCCACAGGGTAAGGAGTGACGACTAATACATCCAACGGATCACCATCATCAGCCAAGGTTTGTGGAATGTAACCGTAGTTGGCAGGATAAAACATAGGGGTGGCCATAAAACGGTCGACAAACACCTGGTTACTGTCTTTGTCGATTTCATACTTCACTGGCGCGCTGCTGTTAGCGGGGATCTCTATGGCAACGTTAATGTCATTTGGAGTGTCTTTGCCAGGAGGAATAGTATCGTAACTCATATGTTGTTTCCTAAATGAGACAGTAATTAACAATCGTAAGGCGGTGAGTACTCATGCTATTGTGCTGAGACTTAAGCCGCAAATTGCGGTAAAACCTGGGCGCAGATTATAGAGGGTCAAGTTCGTAAGTGCCAATCTTTGGATCAGAGATACGTGGAATTGGACTTTGAAAAGAGCACCAGTGGAAGTATGGAAGGATATACAGTGTGTTTGAGTGGCATTATGTAAGAGGATACGACTGTTTGCAGGAGGTTTATAAAGCCTCCTGCGATAAGCTGATTAATTAGTTATTTTGCTCAATGAGGTTGCTATCCATATTGTTTGCACCAATAGGAATTTGCTTTGGCTTCATGGCTTCAGGAATCTCGCGGACCAGCTCGACATGTAATAGGCCGTTTTCTAATGACGCGTTGACCACCTGAATATGGTCTGCAAGCTGGAAACGTCGCTCAAAACTACGTGCTGCAATACCTTGATGAAGAAAATGGCGTTGCTCTTTTTCTTCGGCTTTTTTACCTGTAATAAGTAGTGTGTTTTGCTCACTCACAATAGACAGTTCTTGTAAGGTAAAACCTGCTACCGCCATGGTGATGCGGTAATGATCTTCATCAAGCAGCTCAATATTATACGGGGGATAGCTTGGTTGTCCTTGCTCAACACGAGTCGCTGAGTCTAATAAGTTAAAAATATGGTCAAAACCAATTGCTGAACGATATAAAGGTGAAAAGTCAAATTTACGCACGGAACATATCCTTTTATTTAAGCAATATGATATACCCTAAACTTTGGAGCAAGACTCCATATAGGGCGTTTGGCTTATCGTGTGATCAAGCCTGAAAAGCTTCCCTGGCTGAATTTTGTCGCCACTGGAAGCTCACATAATTCTCTAAGAGCAATTACGCTAATCTTAATATGGGGTGGGCTTATTCTGTTTCAAGTGCACAACGAAAAAAATGAGTATTTATTTTAGATAGGTTGTTACTAGCGACTATGAATATCCTGGAATTATGGTGGGTAAGATTTTTCAGGTTGATTACCCTAAGTGTGCTACTCAACACCAGTGTGTTTATGCAGGCTAGTGCTGGAGAAAAAGGCAGACCACTAACGATAGGTACCTTAGAGTATCCTCCATATCACTATATGAGTACGGAAGGGAATGTTAATGGAATAACGATTAGCCTGGTAAACCATGTTTTTATTACTATGCAGCAGCCCGTTACTATCAGGATAATGCCTTGGTCACGTATTTTAAAGTCATTAAAGAATGGATCTTTAGATGGTGCTTTTCAGGTGCTATATAAAGAAGAACGTACAGCTTATTTAGACTACTCACAAGAAGTGCTTATGCAGGAAGTGGTGGCATTATTTATTAAGCAGGGTCAAAAGATAAACTATAGTGGAGACTTATCTTCACTCGCAAATTATCGATTAGGGGTTCGGCAGGATTTTAGTTATGGCCCAGTATTTGATGGTCTTGTTGCTGAAGGTGTGTTAACCAGATTAACCAGTAAAACTAAACCTCGTGATTTAATACTTTTACTAGAGCGTGGTGGCATTGACGTTTTAGTGGGGGATTTATTTAGTATTCCTTACCAGCACAGAAAAATTTCTGTGGAATTTACTTTGGATTCTATTGAACGCATACAACCTGATGTACAAGTAACTCCTAGCTTTATGGTATTTTCCAAGGCGAGAAAGTTAACAAAGGTTCGTGATCAATTTGATAGGATACTTCTAGAAATGAAAAAAGAGGGCCGCTACCAAGCTTACATCGACAAATGGGATGCACAAAAAATGGAAAATAATTAAGCCTGAGGGCAGGCCGTTAAAAGCCACTTTTTCCAGGTGGTTTCGTATTTATCAATCCACTGTTGGGCGGCTTGTTTATAGGTTAACTTCTTGTTGTCTGACCACTCCGTTAACTCTTCAATCATTGTATTGTTAAAGTTTAGCTGCTGAAGTACTCTGAAGGCACATTCATTTATTTTTGGCAGGCCAACCCAGGCAGCTTTTTTTAGCCATGCTTGTGTAGGGTTATCACAGTCATGAGTATGGTAGGGATTTATACCCCACTTAGGGTTTATTTTGCATTCTGGCGAATATTCAGGAAATGTGACGAATTCTCCATCGTAGTACTTCGTTACCCAGTTTGGGGTCCAATTAAAAAAAATAATTGGTCGCTTTTGCGCATAAAAGCGCTTAAGTATACGCCATAACTCATCACTGTGATATACCTTTAAGATATTAAAGTTAAGTTTAAGAGCCCTTATTCTTGAGGCATCATTTCCCCAGGGGCCACGAATAAAAGTTCCCTTTTCAGAAAAGTTATCAACTGAAAAAATAGTTGAACATCTTCTTAAGGCTTGCCAGTCGGGTAAACCAGGGCAAAAAGACTTTACATAGGATGGGTACCACCAGCCTTCTCTAGTGATAGCGTCATGGTTACCGGCATCAATTATCATATTTTGCTCAAGAAGTTTATTAAAACCATGTTCCATGCTGCCTTGCCAGACTTCTACTTGAACGTGCGTATTTCCTCTAGCCAAGTGATACCACTGCATATCTGAAGGTACTTCGATAAATGTATAAGATATAGATTTTTTATTAAGGAGTTTAGAGTAAATGTTAGAAATGATAAGTTGACTACTCCATTCATTCAACATAATCGATACTGGTATTTTTTTTGCGTAAGCAGAGTTCACTACTATAAAAGAGAGAAAAATGGAAGTAACACAAGCTAAACTAGATTTAAGAGTGGTCATAGCTGCAAGATAAAAATATAAAGTTAGTATTTTATTTAAAAGTAAATATCCATAACTAAAGATAAACTTACATGCTACTAATATAGGAAGGTATATGGGTTGCCGTAAAGTAACCAAATAAAGGCTCAGATAAAGTTGATGATTAACTAAATTAGTACTCAATTATAAGAGTGCTTGTTCACAAAGTATGAGAATAGATATTGATTATACCTTGAATTATAACAAAGTAGGTATCGGGCAGTTTTTTAAAAATTAACAAAAGTATTATCGATGAGTATTAAAAAGTCATTGTACTGTTTAATCATTATCACCTCTAGCCTATTGGCAGGGGAGGATAAAAATAAAATAGGACCTGTTAAGGTAATACTCAATGACTGGACAAGTCAACTAGTACAGTCATTCATTGCAGGTAAGTTGCTTTCATTATCCGGGTATAAAGTTGAGTTCATAAGGCTACCCACAGTTGCGCAATGGTATAAGATAAGTCGAGGACTTGCACATGTCCAGATGGAAGTATGGCAAGGAACGATGGAGAAGCATTATCTTCATTTATTACAACATAATAAGATAATTGATGCAGGTAATCACAAGGCAAAAACGCGAGAGGACTGGTGGTATCCTGATTATGTTGAGGCATTGTGCCCAGGGCTTCCTGATTGGAGAGCGCTTAAAAAATGTAGTCATATTTTTGCAAAAAATACGGATAGTTTACGTGGTATTTATCTTGGAGGACCTTGGGAAAAACCTGATGCAGCAAGAATAAGGGCTTTAGAATTGAACTTTGATATTATCAGAGCAAAGCATGGTGATGAGTTAAGTGTGAAGCTTAAGCAAGCTTATGAAGAGAAAAGTCCTATTTTATTGTTTAACTGGACCCCAAACTGGGTAGAAGTGATCTATGAAGGTAAGTTTATAGAGTTTCCTGAATACCACCCAGACTGTGAGAATGATCCGCTTTGGGGGGTTAATATGTACTTTACGTATGACTGTGGTAATCCAAAAAATGGCTGGTTAAAAAAAATTGTATGGAAGGGTTTAGATGCGTATCCTTGCGCTCTACATATTATTAACAATATTTCATTTGGTAACGCTGAGATAGCGTCATTTAGCTATTGGGTTGATATTGAAGGCATGTCTTATGAGGCTGCTGCCGATAAATGGCTAGATGAAAATCAGCAAGTATGGAAAAGATGGATGGGGGGAGTATGCCAAAATGAAAAATAAAATTATTAGTTTTACATTATTATATATTCTTCTAGTAAATGGTATAACGCCTTTATATGCAAGTAGATACCCAATAAAAATAATAACCAATGATTGGACGACACAAATTGTATTATCCATAATTACTGGAGAACTACTCGAAAATCGAGGGTATCAAATTGAGTATATTAATATGCCAACAAGTGCTCAATGGTATAAAATTGGCAGTGGAACTGTGCATGTGCAAATGGAAGTATGGCAAGGGACCATGGAGGAAGAATATTTATATTTGATGGAAAGCCATAGTATTCTTGACTTGGGTAATCATCCAGCTACAACGCGTGAAGACTGGTGGTATCCTGAATATGTAGAAAAGTATTGTCCTGGTCTTCCCAATTGGCAGGCTTTAAAAAAATGTGCTCATGTATTTGCCAAAGGTAATGATGAGCAAAGAGGGCTTTATTTAGGGGGACCTTGGGAAAAACCAGATTCAGATAGAATCATAGCTTTGGGTTTAAACTTTAATCTCGTTAGAGTCAGCCATGGAGATGAATTATGGGTTGAGTTAGAGAATGCATATCAAAGTGAAAAACCTATAGTATTATTTAACTGGACGCCAAACTGGGTAGAGTTAAAATATAAAGGGAAATTTATTGAATTCCCTGAGTATGATGCAAAATGCGAAATAGACCCAAGCTGGGGAGTAAATCCATATTCAACATATGATTGCGGAAACCCAAAACAGGGTTGGCTAAAAAAAATTGCTTGGATTGGACTCAAGCAAGACTATCCCTGTGCTGTTCAATTAATTGAGCGTATTGAGTTGAATGGCTCGCAGTTTTCAACATTATCATACTGGGTTGATGTTGAAAAATTATCTCACCAACAGGCCGCAGAACGTTGGCTTAAGGAAAATGAACCAGTTTGGCGAGAGTGGTTGAGATTTTCTTGTAAAGATTAAATTAGCATATATTAATAGACCTTTAGCTTATGTCTTGTATGATTGGATATTTGCTCATCAAGTTTATTTGGTATACAGTCTGTTCTTTGTTCAGTATCTCCAAACTCAGAGAGTAAATCACCAAAGCGCTTTCTTATCAATATGGAAGGTCGGTCTGACTCCATATGACGTTGCTCAAGTAAATTTAATGGAACATCAGGTAGTACATTCTCTAAAATACTCTGATCTTCATAGCTAATTGTCATGCCAAGTTGAATAACATCTGAAGTTTTAACATCTTCTTCGGTATCATTACGTATAACTAAATTAATCCACTGCAAGCTAGAGTTTGTCATAGGTGTAAATGATATCAGAGTTATATTTTTTAGGTTGTTGGGTAAGCTAAGCGTAATTTTTACCAGAAAAGGCATGTACCAATGAAATTCTCGTTTAAGAAGCATTTCTTCATTTTTAATATTCCAAGCCTTATACTGCAAATCGTTACTATAATTATATATGTCTGACTTGAAGAACATACCATAGCATGTATTTTCTATTTTTGTTGGTGGAATAGGTACAGGGTTAACTTTATCGCCTAGATATTGGTGTATAAAATGGTGGTGTGCATTATCAAAAATATTTTCTAATGCGACGAGTGAGCTACAATGCCAAGTACGATTATCTAAATGGATAATCCTATACTCATCTGACTCGAATTCTGGTATTTCTGGTATAGGCATAATGGGTTCTTCAAGTGCTACCCAAACGTAGTCATATCGTGATTGACATTTATATGATTTTATACAGTAGTTTGATGGGATAGGTCTTTCGGGATGTTGAGGTATCTTAATACAATTTCCTGTATTATCAAAAGCCCATCCATGATACGGACAGTGTATTGCTCCATTAATAACCTTGCCTTTAGTTAACTTGGCCCAGCGATGACAGCAACGATTTTCTGCAGCAGCAGGTTGATTATTTTGGTCTAACCAAAGCACGATAGATTGATTTAATAGCGTAAACTCGACTGGACCATCTGTTAGCTTGTTAACAGGGCAGACAGGATAGAAAAAATGCCTAAGTGCTGACTGAGATGCAACGAGCATATATACCTCCTTAATTTGTACTTAGACTCGGATTTCCATGATTTTTTACTAAAGTAAATGAATGTTGTAAGCGCTCCAAAAATTTCTTAATTTGCGTAATACTCCTTTATTTTTTAATTGATTAATTTCAGTATTGACAATGTTAAGTAAGGCATTATTTTCTCGTGAAACAGCAAAACCTACTTTTTCGTGACATGGCTGTATATCAATTATCTCAAACTCTGCATACTTGCGGGCGATATATCCATTGCAAGGCTCTCCACGAGCAAAAGCATCAATTTCATGATTACGGAGAGCATTTAAAACATCGTCGGTACGCTGATAAAGAATGACGTGTAAATTTTCTGGGGCATACTCTTGTAAGTAAGCTTCCCCCATTGTATTTTTAACAGCACCAACTTTTTTATTTTTCAAATCTTGTAAAGTATGAAAACAGTGTGGATCACTTGTACGAACAAGTAAGGACTGACCAAACTCAAAAATTGGGTGTGAAAAGGCTGCTCCCTCTGCAGCACGTTCAGGAAGTATTGTAAGAACAGCTGATGCTATATCACAATCTCCCTGTTTGGGTCTTAACCAAATATGGTCAAAAGGAAAAGTAATGAACTGTATTGCAAGCCTCATATGTTCGGCGATGAACTTAAGAATATCTACCTCAAAGCCTTTCCAGTTTCCTTCATAATCCTGGTATGCCATTGGTTTAATTTGTTCAATTGTTCCTACTGTAAGCACATTAGGTGTTATTAAGTTCAATGATGAATTTATTGAGTGCATGGTGCTTAATCCTTTTTCTGCCATACAGTCAGCTCAGCTAACGTATGCTGATACTTACGCTTAGTTTCTCGAATTACAAATGGAATATCGATAGGTTGTTGCAGTAGAGTAAACTCAGGTTCTAAATGATCGTGTAAGCCGTCAAGTGTGGTATAAGATTCTCCAGTATTCGCTTTGAAACCACCTAACCAAAATTCTCGTTTCGTGAATTCAGAAAGCCATGTATAAGGTGATGTAATCACTAACAGGCCCCCCGGGCGAACTCGATCTTTAATCAATCTTAAGAATTTTGCAGGTTCATATAACCTATCGAGTAAGTTTCCAGCCAAAATGAGATCGTAGTCAGTAAATTTAGCTGCAAGATTACAAGCATCTCCCTGTAAAAAGGTAACTCTATTTTTTACTTCGTCATAGCCAAAATTATCGAAGCGTACTTCTTTGTAGGTAACAAGTTCTCCTTCTTCTTGAATAGTGTATCGTTGAAAGCCTTGTTTTTGTAAATTGGTGGGGGTTTGTATAATTCGCGCAGAAAAATCAACAGCATCTACATGCTCAAAAACTTTGGCTAATTCAAAACTAGCTCGACCTGCAGCACAGCCAATGTCTAAAGCTCTACGTTTAGGTAGACCTTCCACAAGCTTACAACAGTATTGGGCACAGGTCATAGGGAAGTTCGGCTCATTGAAATAGGTTTCACCATAATGAAATTCAATATATTGAGATACCATCGCATCAGTTTCGTAAATATTTAAACAGGGCTCAGGCAGGGGGGGAGCTTCTACATATCGAAAGCCTGCATGCTGGAAAAAATGACGTCGAAAAGCATAGCGTGAGTCTTTGATTGCATAATTGCTAGTTGATATCCAGCAACCGCCTTTAAAGAGAAAATGCTTCCCATCAAAGGTTGGGGTTGAAAAGTCATCATAAGCAGGATGAACACTGAAACCCTCATAACAATCAATGGGGGTTTCAGTCCACTGCCAGACATTACCAATTATGTCATAGAAACCATTAGCGAAAGCATGGCGATTTACTGGACAAGCTGACATTTCATATTCTAAATTAATGTTGCCAGGTGCTTGATTCCAGTAAGGTTGATCTGTATCTACTTGTTTTCGTAGGGTATACCATTCAGCCTCTGTAGGTAAGCGTATATTTTTTTCTAAAACAGATGATTTCCAGTTACAGAATGCTTTTGCTTCATAGTGATTCACGTCAACTGGCCAATCCCAAGGCATGTCGATCACTTCCAACATTGTTCGGTACTTAAACTTATCGCCCACTTTTAGCCAGTATCTGGGGATTTTGTGCTCTCGAGACTGAACCCACTGCCAACCTTCTTTATCCCAATACTCTTTCCGGTTGTATCCATTTACAGTTACAAAATCCAAAAATTCTTTGTTTGAAACAAGATATTTACTGGCCTTAAAATTATCGACGTAAGTATGAAATGCTCCATACTCGTTATCCCATCCATAAAGTGGATTGTCTTTTGATTTACCTAAAGTGATTGGCCCACCAATCACGGGTAATAACTCGTTGCTAGGAGGAGAATTACTGGTGAGGCAGATATTACTCCATATAGGGTGAGGTGTAATACACTGGATAGGTAACTCTCTAATAAGTACGGATGTTGTTTCTAAATGGATACGTTCATGTTCGATACCCATTAAGATAATCCACATTGGGCTTTGCCAATCTATTGGTAAAGTAAAATCAGTTGTACGAATAAACTGGTCGACTAGTTTGCGTGTCTTTTTCCGGTAATCACGAACTTCATCTGTTGTTGGCCAGTCATAATGTTCATCGTGAAGGTCATCCCAAGACATTTCATCAACACCAATAGCCAACATCGATTCTAACTTGGGATCAATGCGAGTTGAAATTAACCCTGCAACATTGAGCTTGTTGATGAAAAATACAGCCGTATGACCAAAGTAGAATATTAACGGATGACGTAACGGATTGGGTCTGGTGTAAAATGCATTCTCGTTATTTAAACATTCAAAAATACTTTCATAAAGTGAGAAGCTGTTGTGGAAATAATCAAGAATTTCTTTTCGTTTTTCTGAATAGTCTGTGCCACTCAATATGATTGTTTTTGTTACAAGAAAGTCATCCTTTAATGTATTATTTTCTTGTGTGAGTGTTGAGAGCATAGTCTAGTCCCTTAGAATATGGTTTAGAATTGGCTATAAGTATATTCGAATGCTTTATATCTAAAAATAATTCTTCTAAGTTGGAGTCTATCTGTAAGTGTTGCTGAACAGAAAAACTAAATTTAGATAAGAAACAAAGTGACAATTAGGGAATGATATATGGAATGCAGTGCAAGCTAGGAGAAATATTTCATTGGTAGTAATAATGATAGAAAAGATCAGTAATGCGCATATAATGTAGTTATCATATTTAAAATTTGCAATGACAGCTACAGTTATTTTAAAAGTACTAGCTGGCCTATTAGGGTAAGCGCTATAGATAGTGTGTATATAAATATAAGTGATTCGTGAGAAGTATATGGTTGTAAGTAGTGCCCATATAGTTAATTTATAAAGAATACTAAGACTATAAAAGTAGTTTTAACTGGAGTTGATGACCAATAATGAAAAGTATTCGTACTAAACTAACGTTTATATTGCTTAGTGTAGCACTTATTCCGCTCATAGTACTTGCTTTAGTGCTTGGTTCAGAAAGTTACAAAACTGCACGAAAGACGATGGAAGCTCAAGCACGAGAACAATTGATATCAATTAGAACAATTAAAAAGCAGCAAATTGAAGATTACTTTAATACCATACGTAACCAAGTTTTAAGCTTTTCAAATGATCGTATGATCATTAATGCAATGAATGATTTTAATAGTGCATTTAAGGCTTACAGAAGTGAAGCGGGTATCACAGATGTAAGTACGCTAAAAGATTCCTTAAGCCAGTATTATACGAGAGATTATAATAACGAATACGGCAATAGAAATAATGGAAAAAAAGCAAATGCCAACCAATTATTGAGCGGGTTAGATGAAGATTCAATTGCGCTTCAGCATGCATTTATTCAATCAAATTCAAATCCTTTAGGTGAAAAAGATAAACTAGTTACTTTGGAGAATAATACAACCTATGCAAAAGTTCACGAAAAATTTCATCCTCACATAAGAGACTTCTTACAGCGCTTTGAATACTATGACATATTTTTAGTTGATTATGATACTGGGGATATTGTTTATTCAGTATTCAAAGAGTTGGATTACTCAACATCAATAAAAACAGGACCTTATGCAAACTCAGGGATTGGAGAGGCTTTTAAACAAGTCGTTAATGCATCGCAGAAAACAGTATATTTAACTGATTTTTCGAGTTATACACCTTCTTATGAAGATCCTGCATCGTTTATCGCTACACCTATATTTGATGGAAGCCAGCGTATAGGGGTTTTGATATTTCAGATGCCAATTGATCGAATTAATACAATTATGACATATAACCAAAAATGGGTAGAAGCTGGGTTGGGTAAATCAGGTGAGACTTACCTTGTAGGACCTGATTATACTATGCGTAGTTTAAGCCGGTTTTTATTAGAAGATCAATCAGGCTATGAGGCAGCGTTGTTATCAGTTGGTATAAAAGAGTCGATTATTAATACTATTTTATCGAAGAAGACAACAATTGGTTTACAGCCGGTGAAAACAAAGGGGACGCATGCAGCTATAGCAGGTGAAACAGCATTTCAGATTTTTCCAGACTATCGGAATGTAAATGTCCTCTCTGCGTATGCTCCACTCAAAATAGAAGGGTTAAACTGGGCCATTATGAGTGAAATTGATGAGTCAGAAGCCTTTGCACCAGCCGACGAGTTGCGTTCATTTATCTTGCAGGTCAGTATTGCCAGTATGCTGGTATTTGCCGTATTAGCTTATTTATTCAGCCTGTTTGTATCGAAGTTTTTTACGAAACCAATTACAAAGCTTGAAGAATCAATATTGACTATTCAACAGAATTCCGACCTTAGTAAAAGCATAGAGCTTGAGGTAAAGGATGAGGTAGGAAGAATAGCCAATGCTGTTAATGGCATGTTAGGGAAATTCAACCACACAGTGAGGCATATAATAGAAACTGTTGTAGAGTTAAAAGCTTCAGCAAAACAGATGGCACAGCTAAGTGCGAGTACAGCAGAAGGTGTAATGTTACAACAAACAGAATCTCAACAGGTTGCAACAGCATCTACAGAAATGAATGCAACGGCTCAGTCAGTGGCTCAAAATGCAAGTTCTGCTGCTGAATCTACAGAGCGCGCTAATTTGCTTTGTAGTGACGGTATTGAGGTTGCCCATGCAACATCTCAATCATCCGAAACACTTGTTGCAGAAGTTGCGGAAACTGAATCTACCATGAATAAGGTAGCTACTGATAGTGAAAAGGTTGGTGCAGTATTAGACGTTATTCGTAGTATTGCTGAGCAAACCAATCTTCTGGCCCTAAACGCTGCAATTGAAGCTGCTCGGGCTGGTGAGCAAGGAAGAGGCTTTGCAGTGGTTGCTGATGAGGTAAGAACACTCGCTCAACGCACACAGGATGCAACGCTTGAAATCCAGCAAATGATTCAAAGTTTACAGTCTGGATCGCAGGAAGCTGTTTCATTAATGAAACGTTCTGCTGAAAGAGCAGGAGGAAATAAAGATCAAGTTATTCGTTTAAATGATGCACTATCACAAATTAGTGAGGCAGTTTCAGAAATAAATGAAATGAATACGCATATTGCAGCAGCAGCGGAACAACAGCAAATAGCATCAGATAGTATAAATAGCAGTATCGTTAAGGTAAGTGATATTTCGAAAAACACTGCTGCTGAAGCAAATAAAAATCTGGAAACAGGGAAAAATGTTGAAAGTTTAGCCGATAAATTAGAAATGCTGGTAAAAGAATTTAAAGTATAGCTATTTCGTGTACGCAGATCTCAATCTCCTTCAGAGTAAGCCTTATCTATGTGTATAACATTGATTCGAGAAGGGGCAACATGAGCCTCTTTAAGACCCTAAGTATTAATATATGAGAATATGACCGCGGAGGCATCAGTTAGTTAAGACCTAACTTTGTATGAAGGTTTCTTAGCATACGAAGATTTTTAATATGTAGTATTTCTGTGTTATGCACGTGTTTACTTATGAGTGCAAGTATATCCTTACGTGTATTGCGATGAATATCGGTAACTATTCTTAGGATAAAGGCTGTTTTGGAGAAAAGTTTGTTGTTGGGTGCCCAGCCAGCAGGCTCTTTATACAACGATTGAACTTGCCTCTTAAATACTCTGTAGAATAAGAAAGATAGTGAAAAATCGAGAAAAATAATGGTATCTGCTGCAATAAAGCGTGACTCTATGGTGCAGTCATAGCCAATCCCTTCAATAATCCACTGGCTACTTGATATGAGTAAGTCGTGTCTTTGGATGAACTCAATTTCAGATACAGCTTGCCAATTTGAATTCCAGATAAGTTGATCCAAATGAAATACGGGCAGGTCCAATTTGGAGCTTAGTAAAACAGCTAAAGTAGACTTTCCTGATCCTCCATTTCCAATAATGACAACTTTTTTCATAGCTTGTTGCTCCTTGAAGGGTATATATAACCTACTTAATTGGTATTATTTGGTACCAGTATGTATCAATAATGAAAATAGATGCAAGATTTTATAAATATTCTGTCAATAGATAAGACAAATATGTGATGGAATATAGCTTTGTTGTGCAGAGGTTTTACATATTTTGATATTTAAATGAGTACCAGATAGTAATGTAGAAAAGTTGGTTTTTTGTCACAGCTTTTGTTGTGATTACGCTTTTTGTTTGTATTTGATAAAGTGATTAATTTAATGCAAGATTGATTTTTCTTTGAACTAGTTTAGTTGGCCAGGCTTTTTGCAAAAGTGATAACAAAAGCATAAATAAAATCAAGGATTGAAAATGTTAAAAAGAATACTATTAACTTTATCTGTAAATCTACTGACTGTTGTAACTGCAAACGCATCAAGCACTGCTGATGATAATGCTGTTGATAAAACCTGTCAGGGAAACTGGAAGTTGTTTTGTAGTACATTGAGTACCTGTAATTATACTTCTAGCAACCAGAAAGGATATGTGTGGGACAACTGTATAGTAAATTTTGGTCAAAATTTATCAATAGGATGCTCTAGTCCCGGTTATAGAGCTGTTACTATAGGGCGTGCAGGTATAGATCTTTATGTAGAGTGGTATTTTGGAGATACAGAATTAGGTCGTTGCCCAACAACAGCTATTTTTCATAGGCCGGGTCAAAAGCCGATGGTATATTCTGTACGAATTGAAGCGCAGCAATAAGCTACATCCCAGGCCTTAAAAATATAAGGCCTGGGGTTTTATAAATATATTATTTCTATTCAAAAGCTTAGTTTACGGTTCCAAAGTAACGATCTCCAAAGTCACCAATACCAGGTATCATAAAGGCATTTTCATTTAATTCTTCTTCTATAGATGAAGTGACAATTTTAATTTTTGGATATTTACTGCAGACAGCATGAATACCTTCTGGAACAGTAATAAAGTTTACAAAAATAATTTTATCTTCTTGTACGCCTTTATCTAATAGGAGTTGAATAGCTGCTTTTGCGCTTCCACCTGTAGCAAGCATTGGCTCAAGCATGAGAATATGACGTTCATGAATATCTTCAGGCAAGTTTGAGTAATAATAATGTGGTAGTTTAGTTACTTTATCTCGTTGGATGAGTATTTTGCCAATACGAATAGCAGGGCAAACAGCACGTAATTCAGGCTCCATACTTTCACCGGCTCTTATAATGGGAACACCACATAACTTTGACGCAAACTGCAAACCATTATAAGTATTGCCAACAGGTGTTTCCACTTCAAGTGGCTCAAAAGGTAACAAATTGAGTCCAGCCTCAATCAACAAGCGAATAATTCTGCTTGAGTAAAACACGAAGTCTTCTCGTGAAACTTGACGATTTCTAATTATTGTATGTAATGCACGCAATTGATTGTTCTGAGGCAGTACATGCACATTTTGTTTTAAATATTTATCTATGTCATATGTTGTAGAGTTTGACATTATAAATTCCTGACGACTTTTATTCTGTAGGAGGCGTTTCAAAAGATGGAGGGAGCTCAGGTGTTGTTGTAAACTGACCTGCAGCTGCTCGGTAAATAGATAGTCCTTTACTTCTTTCCCACATTAGTTGCAGAACATAGACAAGTTTAGGGTTATGTTCCTCTTCCTCTTCTACGGAGCGAGCTATCGTTTGTTCCCAGACATGTTTCCATGCTTCATTATCAATATCATCTTTAGCCTTGTTAAATGTATTATGCAGGGATTCAAGTTTTGCGTGTTTAGGAAAGTCTGCACGGGAAAATAGAATGCATAGTAAGCCAACCCAATAGCACTTAATAACATCCTTAGTTTGTTCTGTAGGTAAATGCTGTGCAATTTTTTCCATTGCATGGAGTGAGGTGATAAGATGTAATAATACAAAATCACCAGGCTTTGCTAAGTATAAAAGTGAAACCGTATAATACAGTTGATCCCATACAGATGAAGTATCATTGCTTTTCAGCCAGGCAGGAAGCTCATAGATTAATGGGTGGCCCACTTTAAGCAGTTTTGCAATTCGATATTGTAAACCAGACCTAATAAGCTCTGGATGAATACCTTCAGCTTTATCTGACTCAGTGTTTGAAACAAGGGTTTCAACCCAATCAGACAGTTCTGTAGAGTGATTATTCCAGTAGGCTGTAATTCTTTGTAAAGAGTCAAATGGTGCTTCGTTTGTATATTGCTCTCGAGTAATGGCGGCTCGTTGAGGGTTACAAGAGACATAGGCGTATGCCATATAGGCTAACCCTTCAACTGCCATCCAGTGGCTTTTTATATCGAGAGCCCATCCTAAGTGAATTGTTGCGTGAGTGAATGCTCCTGCCCACCCAGATAGCAGTGTAGGCATATACTTTTCAAGTACAATATCTAAGCCTAGCTTTTTTACCTGTAAATCAAAAAAATCACAGTAAGCAGAAAAGCTGGTGCGTTGTCCTAAGAAATCCTTCCAGTTCTCTTCTGATATCACGTATTTTGAAGCTCTGGCGGGCTCAAGGCCAAAGCCATAGGTTGTCAATTTGGCATAATTTTCGTAATAATCTTTTATTTTCTGAGCAGGAATATTCATACCTGCCAGTGCTACAACAGCATGTTTTACATGATTAGTGAGATGGCCATTAAACTCAATATGGTATTGTTTATCATTTAAAAGTTCGTTGATAATTGACTTATCGTCAGTCATTGATTACTTCCTTATTTTTTGATGTGTTCGGTAGTCTGGACAAATAAATTCCTAATAACACAACAATGACACCCAAACAACGTAATAAGCTAGGTACTGAGTCTGTATTTTGCCAGTCGATGAAAACAGCAGAAATCATTTGACCACTGATAACCAGAATGGCTGCATTCATTGCCCCTAATCTGGGAAAAACGTAGCTGCTGACAGCCACAAACAGTGCGCCAAAGAACCCTCCCAGATAGGCTGAAAAGGGAATATCTGCAGGGTTATCTACTTGCCACTGCCCCATAACGATCAAAATTAATGTCAGAAATATAAAGCCAATAATATGATTCCAGAGAGAGGCTTTAAATGGACCAATTTTGGCACTTAGTTGACCATTAATTGCTCGGCTAGAGCCAATTAGCATCCCATTTAATAGGGCTAAAAATATAAAAAGAATCAATCTCTTTTACCTCCCGAAAATAATCATTGCGCTGCCAGTAAGGACACATGTCACTACAAGGAAATCCTTTAAAATAATACGGCGTTTTAACACGAGGAAAAGGCCAAAATGGTCTGAAAGCATACCAAAGATAACTTGACCTACAAGCATTAGGGCAATGGCTTCAGATAATGAAAGACTACCATTAATTGCAATAGCCGCTAAAACAACTGTAAAGGCACCTGGAATGCCTCCTAAGTAAAACCAAACGGGTAACTTCGAAGGAGGGGGGCTTTTGTTTTCTTTTTGTCTGGAGCGTAATGCCATCATGGTCAAAAAAACAAGCGCAAGTGCGACAATGGCTCCCATCCCATGGGCTACCCATGATGCAATATAAGGTGTCGTATGTTTCGCTAAGAGGCTGTTATACTCAATCATGAGTGCAAGTAGCACGCCTCCGGCAATGGCCAACAACCAATCTTTTAAACGATCAATCACAGTATTACAGCCTCGATTTTTTTTAGTTGAAAAGCCTCAGCAATGATATTGACTACATCTGTAAATGTGTCAGCAGTCCATGTTGGATTAGCTGATCTAAGTACTGGTAAGCTATGAATGCCATAGGTAACAGCAATAGATCGCATACCTGCAGCATTAGCCATTTTTAGATCGTGAGTTGTGTCGCCTATCATAATGGCATTTTCTACTGATGCATTGTTTAGCTTTCTCAATGTTAAATATCCTGCTTCTGGATCTGGTTTGGGGTTATTCACTTGATCAGCTCCAACCAATACAGAAAAGTAATCACGTAACCCTGCTGCTTTCAATAATGCATCAGCGCTTGCATAAAATTTACTTGTGGCAATAGCAAGAGGGAGCTCTTGCTTACTCAGTGTAGCTAGTCCATCTTCAACACCAGGAAATATAAGCGTTTTGGCTTTGGGTAAAATAATTTCTTTAAAAAGTAGTTGATACTGATTTATGCACTGTATAACAAGCTCATTGTCCGCAGGCAAATTTAGTAAGCGACTAAAAGCTTTCTCTAAAGGTAAGCCGATTGTTGCTCTGATATCCTCAGCTTTTTGAGCAGCTAGGCCCATAGTTAAAAATGTTTGAGTAAAAGTTTCAATAATGGCACGGGGAGTGTCAATTAGAGTTCCATCTAAATCAAAGATAACTGAATTTTTGTTCATAGTATTTTATCTTAATATTATCACTGTTTATATGTGTTAAACCCATTGTGAAGGATATATCATATTGTTGGTGGCACTTCTTCTCGACGAAACTGAGCATGAGCAGCAGCAAGTCGACCAGCAACTTCTGCTGTATTAATAAGTACGGCCATGTTAGCTCTTGCAGACTTTCCTGCGGTAACCCTATCTACTGCATGCATAATATATTTTGTTATTGAATTACCACTAATACCGTCTTTTTCTGCGTTAAAGATGGCTTGATCAATAGCGCCATTAACTTCCTGGCTATCAATGGCATTTTCTTTTTTGGTTGGACTGGTTATGAGTATTGAGCTGTGATTACCTAAAGCCCAATGCAACTCAATGGCCTGAGCAATATCTACCTCTTCATCTAGTCGATGAGGACTTCTAATTCCACTGGTTCGACAATAGAATGCAGGGAAATCATCAAATTGATAAGATATTATGGGTACACAATGAGTTTCTAAAAATTCCATTGTTAAGTTAAGATCTAAAATATTTTTGGCTCCAGCACAAACCACAGCAACTTTAGAACGGGTGAACTGTATTAAATCGGAAGAAATATCCATTGTTTTTTCAGCACCACGATGTACACCTCCTATCCCAGCTGAAGCAAAAAAAGGTATTCCAGCAATTTCAGCAGCAACTAATGAAGATGCAACTGTAGTAGCCCCCATTCCTTTTTGAGCCAAAATAACTGGAAGGTCTCTACTACTGACTTTGGGGATTTTTCCGGTTGCAGCAAAACGCTCCATATTAGTATCGGTCATCCCAATCAAGATGCGGCCATCTTCAATACCAATCGTTGCAGGTATTGATCCTCCGGCTCTTACAGCTGCTTCAACTTTTTTGGCTGTGGTTATATTATCTGGATAAGCTAATCCATGAGTTATTACATTTGATTCTAATGCTACAACTGGTTTTTGAGTATCAAGCGCATCAGCTACTTCATCACAATAAACCAAAGTGATGCCTTTATAATTTTTAATCACAGTCATTCCTAATTTGAACAATTAATAGCTAGGTTTTTTGCAAAGCAAATTCTTCTTTTGTTCAATTTCGGGGATATACACCTGTTCATTCCAAACATCTTGTGAAGTAGGTTCAAGTGCAATTGAAATAACGCCCTCATCACAATCGAATGTTTTTTGTAGTGTTCTTGTGATTTCTGTAACAAGTTCATCTTTTTGGGCTTGGCTAAGCGTTACTGGAAAGTACTTAATATTCACATGTGGCATAATGTTCACCTATTTTTTTTAATGGTTGGCTAATCTTCGTTCAATTGCGGTTAGTAATGTTTGAAGCTCAGGCTCTTTTAAAATGGCGTAATGATCTGCATTTAAATTGGCAATGACTGGAGGATTTGATGAGTAACCACTACTATTTTCAATAAAGGAATAGTCATCTCCTTTTGCTTTAAAAATAGTTAATGGTGCTTTAATCTTGCGCTCATTTAACTCATGAAAAGTATATTTGAAATCATAAGTAAGGCGTACAATTTGAGTTATTCTTTTAATGAGATCTGGTTCGAGATGCTTGTATTTTGAACTTATAAACGAAATAAAAAGTTCTTCATTATTCACCACTTTTAAACAGTCTTCCAGTGTTGCTCCTGTAATCGTCTGGGAAAAGACTGAGAATAAAATAGTTAAAAATTTCTTATTATTGTATATTGAATGGTCACGAGTTATTACTTGTTCACATTGATCGAACTGTAAACTAATATCATCCATATTGTGTGAGTGTGATTGGATCTTAGGAGAACCAGGGGCTATTAGAAAAATGTTTTCTACACACTCCCCACATTTTTCTAACTGGTAGGCGGCTTCAAAAGCGACTCGAGCACCAAATGAATAACCCCAAAGAGTATAAGGACCAGATGGCTGTATTCGCTTAATTGATTTTATATCTTCTTCTGCCATTTCTTTGATGGTTGTGAAGGGAGTTTCTCCAGCATTGATACCATAAGCTTGCACACCGTAAAAAGGCCGTCCAATTTTCACGTGATTGGCTAGTGCTCTTAAACTCATAGGATATCCGCCTAAACCAGGCCAACAAAAAACTGGATTTTTGTTCCCTTTATTTGATAAGCAAGCAATACGAGAAATTGGTTGCATATTTTCGCATTGTATATGTCTTGCTAGTTTTTCTATAGTGGGAGCTTCAAATAGAACTTGTAAGGGCAAAGTACAGTTAAGTGTTTTATTAATCTTGTTAATTATTTGTACACCAATTAAGGAGTTTCCTCCAGACTCAAAAAAATCATCTTCTATAGAAACAGATTCCCAGCGTAATGCTTTTTTCCAAATTAAAGCAATAGCTTGTTCGATCATTGTTTTGGGTGGAATTATAGGACGTTCAACTGACTCGATATGAAGCTGCTTTGATGTTTCAAGTGACTTATAATCAATTTTTCCATTAACAGTTTGTGGTAGAGCATCCATGATGATAATTCTATTTGGCACCATATAATCAGGAAGGTGTTTAGCCAGATCATCTTTAAGAATTTCTGCTGGTCCCATTGTATGAATAGCATCCTCTTTCATGCCCTCGCTTTTATGTTGTTCCAAACTAATACGACCACCTAAAAAGAAGTATGAAGGTCCTGATTCCTCCCCAATACTGTTAAGAATTGATGTGATGCGTTTGGCAGCAGGTAAGTCATTTCCTGTTTTAGAGCTGTAACCTGATGACATAAAACCTAAGTATAAGTCGTTCATTTGAATTTGTTGTAATTTACGACCTAACTGGATATAACTACTCCAGTCAGAATTTTTTCTACAAACAAGGGAAATACCAAAACTAGAGCGCTCATAAACTTGTTGATTGATAGCTATAACATGTTTTTTCTGAATTACATCATTAGCAATTTTTTCTAAATAAGCTGGCGCTAAATTATTGTCTTTGTATTGATAAAGGCCTGCAGGAAGACCTGAAACTTTATCTTCATGGGTTTGAACAAAAATATCCAGGTTATCTTTTAAACATGTGCTTAAATTAGAATAAATTTCAAAAGAACCCAGATAGTAGTCTTCAATGGCACACTCCAGATGATCTTTGACTGTAGGAGTATAAACGCCATTATCAACTTTTAATTGATAATGAGAAAGCACAGCGTCGAATAAGCCAAGCATATGGCCCGTTTCCATTTCTAGTACTTCTAATATATTATTTTTATAAACAGGCTCAATAGCACTTTTTTTTCCTATGAAATGTACTTTGATACAAGCATTAGCTGCTCCATCAATTGCTTTGATAAGAATTAACTGATGATATACAGGGTGGTAATAATAATAGCCTGATGTTAATGATCCAATACCATGTATTTCTAGATACAATTGTGTCGCATATAATGCTCCTGGTGATGCATAAGCGTATTTTGGTAATAGTCGTTCATGGCTATGATACTGACCAAAATTTCTTAATATTTCGCTCAACTCATGAAAACTAAGAGAGCTGATGCTGCGCTCACTTACTGCTTTTGTACTTGTAGAACAACTGAGTAATTTCAGTATATCATCTTTACTTACAGATCCCCCCTCAAAAAAACGATAGGTCTTTCTTGAAAAAGCTAAATGACGTTGTGCCTGTGTTGCTCGTTTGTTAGATAACTCTACAATATCTTTATCAGCCAACTCATGTTGACTTTTGCACCCAGGGTTTGACAATTGAGCTTTAACTTGTAATTTATTTTTTTTAGATAGGTGATGCGCGCTGTTAATGCCTTGATCCATTAATGCCGCTTCACGTGCATTCAGCTCGATACACGCAATAAGGTTTTGAAATCCTGTGCGAGCATCGTTTCTTATGAATACTGCTGCATTTTGTACCCAAGCATGGGCTTCAATGGCAAGTTTAATTTCGTCAAGCTCAACGCGATAGCCACGTAACTTGACTTGGTTGTCTACACGGCCAGCAAACTGAACTGAGCCATCAGCATTCCAATAAGCCAAATCACCAGTTCGATATAATTTGGTATGTATACAAAAGGGGTTGTCGATAAACTTTTCAGAGGTTAATTCTGGACGATGGAGGTAACCACGTGCAAGTTGGTTACCACTAATAAAAAGCTCACCAATTTCTCCAGTAGATACGGGTATCATTTGATTATCTAAAATATAAAATTCTGTGTTATCAACGGGATTACCAATAGGAATTGCGTTGAAATCATTCGTGCTTTTAGTGGTGCTTAATGTCTCAGCAGTAACTTTATAAGCTGAGGCGTTAATCGTACATTCAGTAGGACCATATAAGTTTACTAATGTACAGTGGGAAAGTACTTGACTACACTCTAGGGCTAATTTTTTTGAAAGTGCTTCTCCACCACTGAAAATTTGTTTGAGTGAATGGCATTCTTGGCAATCGTCACTATTTAACAATGCTTGAAGGAGTGTAGGTACACATTGCAGAGTGGTTACGTTATATTGGATAATCATCCTGATCAATCTCTCAGGATCACGATATACACCAGCGCTTCCCATTATGACTTGGCTACCACAGCAAGGAGACAAAATTTCCCACTGCGCTGCATCAAAACTCATGGGCGTTTTTTGAAGAATAATGCTATTTTGATTTATAGCATAAGCATGACGTAACCAAAGCATTTGATTTACAATGCTGTGATGTTCAATCATTACTCCTTTGGGCTTACCAGTACTGCCTGAAGTATAAATAATGTATGCTAAATTATTTGGGCGTAGGTAGACACATCGATTGTATATATTTGTAATTCGGTATGCATCAGTAAAGGCTATAGCATCTTCCAGGGTGATAATTTTCGTATTTTGTGGTGCAATTTTTGACAGTTTTTTTCTAAGCTTTTCTTGGGTGAAAATAACTTTCAAATCTGCATCTGCAATCATATAACGAAGGCGATCTTCAGGATACTCAGGTGATAGTGGCAAATAAGCGCTGCCAGAAAAGAGGATGCCCCATGCTCCAATCATTAGATCGAATGAAGGGTCGACAAAAAGACCAATACATTCATCCACCATTACCCCAATATGTTGTAAATAAACAGCTAAATTTGAGCTTTTCTCAGCCAGTGATCGATAACTTAGATTTGTATTATCACATACGACAGCTGTTCTATCTGGGTATGCTAATACTTGCTCCATAAGGAGATCAGGTAAGCATTTACTATTTATTTGTTCAATCTCTATGAAACTCGATGATTTAGTATCTGAATTTTTAGTAGAGATAAGGGATGAAGGGTTTATGTCCTTAAAGCTATTTTCTTTTTTTAAATTCATTTTAGTGTAGATTTTAATAAGATTGAATAATGATTGTTAAGTACACGCTTGTTAAGTAATTGTTTTTCTATCAATATCATATTAACGAATCCTTTCGTATCGTTATAGAAAGCTGCAAGCTATCCTTATTAATACTGTGATATTAATGCTATCTAGATAATAAAGTGATCTGAACTATGTATGGTAGTATTTACATTTGTATATTTTTGCGATACTTCAAATAACTAAATATAATTAATAAAATACCTTTTACGAAGCATTTCTAATCATGCTACCTATTGCGCTTACCCCTTATGGGGCGGCTGGCGTTGCTAAAAAAACTTCGTTTTTGGTATAATCTAAATAAATTAACTTTTCTAAGGTAGCAGCTAATCAAAACAATAATTTATTAGTGGTAAGGTAATATGCTTGACGCCGTGGTGATAAATGTATTGCATTATAAGAGCTATACATCTGGGCTGTGATTGATGTTGTATTTTTCTAAACGTCATACTACTTAGACACTTCCTGTTTATAGAAAATACGAAAAATTGATTTTATATGTTTCAAGTTGTTCAATTTCTATCAGGAATCTTAATATTAGTTGTTGTTAATGCTTTGGCGTAACAATAACTAGAAACGTATCACGCAGACACTTACTTTTATTAAGTTCCAGTACTTTCATCACTTGAAGACTCAGCTAACGCTTTTAAAACCGTATGGTTCCTATTGCTATTCTTAGCAGACTAGACTCACTAAAATCCTTCGCTGTGTATACATCCATTACTAATGGCTAATCAATCTTATACTTATAGGGTAAGGATTATGTTGATAGCGAGAATAGCTTACATGAATAAAGCCCTTGTGCGTAAATTTTAAAAATAATATCACAACAACTGATTTATATTCAAGCGGTAAAACATCACTAATTTGTTTTATCAGTACTTATAATTTAAAAGCTTTATATGCTTTGCGAATATTTTCGTATAAAGCAGAGTTAACTTTAAGTTGTTAACTAGCTTTATATGGTTTGCTCTACAATTATAAGAAATGCTCGATTGAATTTTTAATAACAAATAGACTAAAGTCTAATTTACATTTTGGTTTTAATGAGTTAGTTAAGGTTGTTAAAGATTAACTTATCAATAAGAAACAATGAAATTAAGAAAAGAAATCTAGTTAATTAAGTGTTAAAAGTTTCTAGCGCAAGGAGGGTTGTAGTTAGTCTCATTATTTTTGTGTTAGCAAGAGACTGTCATCAATGGCTATAAATTTTGAAGCGACATTCATTAATGTGCGTGCTGTAAGTTGTGGAACACCGAAAACTTCTACTGAGGTATTGAAGTCGTTTTTAACTTTGCTTACAAGCAAGTCAAAATCACCATCGCCTGTAACAAGTACGACAACATCTGACTTTGGAGCATAGTCTATAACGTCTAGGGTGATGCCTACATCCCAATCTCCCTTGGCAGACCCATCACTTCTTTGAATAAAAGGTTTCAATTTAACTTCAAACCCAATTGCTTTAAGAATGTTCTGAAACTGTTTTTGTTTTTCATCGCCTCGATCAATGGCATATGCAATCGCTTTGATCACTTTTCTGTGAGCTGAGACAAAGGCCCAAAACTGGTTATAGTCGAAGTTTCTATTATAGGCTTGTTTCGTTGTATAGTAGATATTTTGCACATCTACAAAAATAGATACCTTTTCCACTGCTCTAGATTTTTCCCGTAGTTGGTTATAAATAGCGGATTCATATAATAACTAAATATGTATATTTTAGATATTATCGGAAAAATAACAATGGAGAGTGGTGAGTTCGGTGAAGGGGGTATTCACTACTGCAGGGCAGCTACATATAACTTATCTTTAAAGTACCTTTGTTCAAAGCCTATATAGCACTTTTGTAGCATATCATACGTCTTTCTTTGGAGGATTGGTGTTTAGGCTGATGCAAAGGCCCTGAGCAGTAGAGGCCAAGAATGGCCTTCTACTGTAGGAAGAGCAAATGAGTTCATGTATTGTGTATTAGTACAGTCTTTCCACTTTGTAAGCTATTTGTTACAGGGGTATGTGATTACTGAGCTTGGTACTTAATAAGTTGACCATTAGCTAAGGTTGCTAGCATTGACTGTGCGGGAATGCTTATTTTCTTATGTGTCCAAGGTTTATTAGAGAAGTTCACCCATACTTCACTATTGTTAGCGTACTGAATATAGTGAACAGTTCGCTCTTCATTCAAGAATGAAAACTTTTTAACAGCTTGGGTAGCCAACCCTTGATGTAGGGGTGAAAATGCGCGATCGAACTGTTTGATGATGGGTAGTCGTTTATTAAGTACGTCATAATTTATGTGATAAAGAGGCGGAACAGCGTATAACAGTGAAAATAGTTCACGCTGAGGACGTAAGGAAGGGAACTTAAAGTTATCATAATACCAGTGATGTGTGGTGATGACTGCATCGTGAAAAACTGTTTGATACAGAGGGACTTTAAACCTTGGGTCAAAAATAGTAGTTTTATACTTTGGTAGAATGTCAACTTGTTTAAAGAAGAGGCTGGGTTGGTTATCGGGCCACCAGTTTCCTAAGTAGTAGCTGGATTTCTTATTTTTAAACATTGACTGGTTTCCCCAGCCAAAAACCGGTGTTTGCAAACCATGGGCAAAGATAATACCTCGTTGTGTAACGGCATTACCATCCTCAGAGCCAAGCGGTAATCTGAAATGGTTACTAAACCACCGTAAACGGGCTTCCCTGGATAAAGCCATAAGCCTTTCTGTCATAGTATGTTCAGGGTGATAGTCTTCAAAAACCATTCCGGTTGCATCTACGTCAAGAAAATAACTATTATATTGAGCGTATTCTAAGACTTGGCCGACACGTTTTTGATAATAATCCGTTAAGCACGCAGGGTTGGTATAGCGACCTCTTTGTTTAAAGCCGGTTTTCCACTTTCCATCAGCAAGCATGATACCGCACTTGTTGAAAAGTTCGTCTCCCATTTCAGATGACATCCAGCTACCATCAGACTCACTCGCAGGAAGTGCCGTATTGTAGGAGTCATAAGCTCCAACCAGATAACCAAGTTCTTTTGCTTTTTGTACAGCTTCTGGGTGGTAAAACCCAACTCGCCAATCATCAAGACCAAGCCAGGCTCGTTTTAGGCCAGACTTTTGAAGACGGTTGAGTAATCTTGTCGAAAGACCATCTCCCCAATCCTCTTTGTTCTTCAAAAATGGTCCTATTTTGGCTTTTACCAAAGCGATCGTCGCATTGGCATGCTTGATTTGTGATTGAACTGTATTATCAGACTGAGGAATAGACTCTATAAAAGCATTGTTTAATGCATGAATTACCCACTTTTTTTCCCATAACGGTAGATTTTGCTTTGCATTCCCTAGGGTTGACTTTTGTTCTTTAGATTTTAGTTGACTAATAAAAGCTTGACCTGACTTACTATTTAACCATGAAATTAATCCTGGCCAGTTCTTAATATCATGATAGGAGAATAAGGTCATACCCCAAACATAAAAATGGCTGGCACCAATTATTTTTTCTCCATCTTTAACATTTTTTAGACGATGAGATAAGTTTATAAATTGCTTATTTTTCTTTAGATAGGCACGGTACAATTTAGCACCAGATATTATATTTTTTTGTGTATCTAAGTTGATTGTGACATTAACAGGCTCATGTAAACTTAAGGCAGAGAATTTATGTGTTGCCTTTAATGTAAGACTCTTTTCAGACGGGATAAATGCTAGCTTATTATTAAAAGGATTATTAAGCACCCAGTTTAACTGAAATTGATTGTACTGTTGACTCCATAGTGGAAGCTTTAGGTCTTGGGTAGTATTAATGGTATGCAGTTCTTCAGTCAGATATTTTTGCCATATCTTATTATTAAGGGGAATGAAGCTTCCTTCTCCAATAGGTAGAATCAGTGAGTTTACTTTTGTTTGGGGTTGTTGTAGCCAAGTGAATGACTGTGGATGAGCACTTTGTATGGTAAGGTGAAGGTCAGTGCCATTCAGTTTTGCCTTAAACGTTAGTTTGTGTTTTGGCCACTGCCACTCTAGCTGATTAGTAGTGTGGTGTTTGATAGAGACCCGTTGGGGGGAAACTGTTTTATTATCATTGAGGGTTCCGCCATGTGATAGTACAACGGGTTTCAAGTTGTACGTTGATGTTATGGCAAACGTGGATGGTTCAATATCGATTTTCCATTGCGGGTTTTGTAAGGTTATCGCATAGGTATTGCTACATGCTGATACCCATATTACATTAAATACAATTTGTAGATGTTTACGCATACTACTACCTCCAGTAAAACACGTTGTTGGAGGATTGAAGCAAATCTGCTGTTGAGGATTGTCAAGATTGTGTTAATTTTTTTAAAAAAATTTTGGTAACTAAGTTGTTAAGTAGGTTCTTTGAGAAGACTCGACTCAAAAAAAGTTTTCGTCAGCTGCTGTTTTCTTCATATTTAGCTGTTTTGGCGATTGTTGTTGGCGGGTTATCAAGCTTGCCGGCAATTGCATTCAATGGCACAACCCAGCAGCTGTATGGGGCACTGGACTCTTACGTACCATCGCATCAGGTTGCCATTGATGCTTTGCAGCAATTTGAGCATGTGCAGCTTAACCCTAAAAAAATGCACCCTCAAACTCACCTGTATGGACTGGAAGAGTTACAAGCTTTGTACCGTTACTACCAACGCTGTGCTCAACCACCCAATCTATTGAAAGAAAATCCACTGGCTAAAACAGAGTCATTTATCACTGCTGTGTGTATGCAGCAAGAGCTATCATTAAGCTGGTTTGTTTCTGGAATCCTCATTCACCCTGGAGGAGGAAGTTTTGCGTACAGGTATGCAACAGATCACCCTGAGCAGTTTAATACATTAAAGCCATATATGCATATTCGTGAGTTGGATAATGACTATTATACAAAAGACCTTGATGACGACCAGCTTCTGGCATTAATACGTTCAGCGCAGTGGATATTAGGCAAGCAGTTCTTATGGGTAAAATTTCCCAACGAGTATCGTCTTTATCATAGGCAGCAATGGCAACCATTAGTAGACTCTTTTAATTTAGAATTACACTCAATCAACCAAGAGAAAAAGTGTAGCTTTATAGAAGGAAACATATGCTGGGTAGAGAAACCAATAAGTGAAGTGTGGATATATACTGCCTTAGGAATTTTTAGTATATTCTCTATTGGATATATTTTTCTATTGGTCATTACTCGACATAAGTATTTTAAAGAACAGCAGTTTATTGTGCAGATGCTTGCCCATGAATTACGTACCCCGATTACTCGATTAGCGGGTACAGTGGAAATATTTAGAGCGCAATTTGACGAGTTGCCAGAGAGTTTACATCAGGGGTTTTCCCGACTTTGTAAAGATGCTTTACACTTGCGTCATTTAGCGGAAGCAAGTAAACAATATTTGCAATTAGATTATGGTGCTAATTTGCAGAGGCAATATTGTGAGTCATGGCATGAACTTATAGAAGGTACTTTAAGTGAGTATGATATTAAATTAGAGCTAGACGATGATAAGTCAGTATTTATTAATATTTACTGGTTTACGTTATGCCTGAAAAACTTGGTACTAAATGCACTTAATTATGGTAAAGGTAAGGTTTTAGTTAAATCATATTGTACAGAAAAGCATTTAATTATTCGGGTGCAAGATCAAGGCAACTTGGACCCAGGAAAACTGTCTCAGTTAATTAAACCTTTTAATAGTCAGCATGGGGTAGGGCTAGGGCTACATTTAGTCAGTCAAGTTATGAAGAAAACTGGTGGTCGTTTATTTTTACAGGGGCCACCAACAACATTTGTTTTGGAGGTACCAATTAATGCGTCCAACTCTACTCATAGTTGAAGATGATCTTGAATTGGCAAATGATTTAATGAACTTTTTACAGTCACAAGGGTACTCCTGTGAATCCTGCAACTATTTGGAGAAGGTAAATAAATTATGGAAAAATGCCGATTTAGTTATCCTTGATCGACAATTTTTTGGAGTTGATACCATTGACAAGCTACCCGAATGGTTAGCAGTTAAAGCAGTACCTGTATTGATTTTAACTGCAAAAGTCGATGTTAATGAGCGTGTTGCAGGCTTAGATGCTGGAGCAAAGGACTATATCACTAAACCATTTTCTTACAATGAACTATTAGCGCGCATTAGAGCAAATTTACGATCATTGAGTCAGCTAGAATGGAGTTACCGGTCACTTAAGCTTTTCCCTGCTCAACGTAAAGCACTCTGGGATGAAATGCCATTAATATTGACTAAAACTGAATTCGATTTATTAGCATTATTGGTGAGAGCACCTGGACGAGTTTATACGAGAGATGAGTTACTTAATGAAGTGTGGGGTTATCAATATTATCCTACGACACGTACTGTAGATACACACATACTGCAGTTACGGAAGAAAATTCCAGGGATAACTATTGAGTCTGTTAGAGGAGTGGGCTATCGGTTATGTGCCTAAGATTTAAATTATCGGGGTTAGTATGTTTATTTTTTACTCAAGTTGTATTTGCAAACTGGTTCAGTCAACAAACACCTTTCACAAAGGCCCATGAAAGAATTTTGCAGGGTAATATGTTATTGTTTTGGCAATCCATGCATGATATTTGGAATGATAAGACAGTAAAAGCATATACAAACTGGTTTGATTTACTACCGGTAATGTATCAACAGCAATGTGGGCGAGATTTGCCTCCTAAACTACCTACATGGCTTGAGTCTCTGGATATTCGTGTTATTCAGCGGGATGAACCTTTGCGACGTTATTATCGTTGGGAAATAGAAGGGTATACTAAGCAATACATACAACAGATAGAGATAAAGGGCACTGGAATTGACTTAAAGCTAATTAATCAAGTAACTCAGCAGAAGCGAAGCTTTTATGGTGAGTCGGAGGAGCAAGTAAAATCAATAATTGGTGGGGTATATCAAATAACAGTTATTACTGCTCAAAAACAATGGAAAGGGACTATTTTATTAGCGCCACTACATAATATTCAATGGATTGCTTGGCGGGGAAATGATTGGAGGATGGTCGAAGGGGGAGGAACTAAAGCACTGTCAGTCTGTCCACAGCAAGAAATCAAAGCTATGGTAATGAAACCCACAAGCTATGAGCTTGTATGGCATCATCGTGCCAAAGTGCAAGAAAACTACTCCCTTCCAAATCTTCAGTCAGGACCCTATTGGTATTCAGTATCCCTTATTAATCATCGTTTTCAGGGTGACATTCATTTAGAATTTCAACATCGCATACTTAAGCGACTAAAGTGAAACTGCATTTAAATATTAATCATTATCTCAATAGGCTAATTGAGGATGCTATACGCTGATGCCTTGATAATATATTAATTATTTTTGTATGTTAAGAAGATTTTTTGCGAGTTATTTATACTATTGACTATAGTACTGTATTGTATTTTGAGTATATGCATGAATCTAGATTGGAGTACAGTCTTTAGCTGTACTCATAATTTACTGTTGTGTAGTTAGCTCATGGCGTCATGATAGGGAGACAGATCAAAAATACATTCGCTTATTTTCTCAGTATTGAATGTCGGAAAATCTCGAACAGAAGCATGTAGTTTCGGATCACCTGTTACCATTCGTATTAAGCAGTTAGTACCTGCTTTAAAAAAATAAGTCGCTGGGCCTTTATTGGGTATATAAAATTCCCAAGAATCTGCTTGAATATTTAAAATTTTATGTTTACCTGCATATGTGGCTTTGTGTTTAATTAATACATCTTTTGCTAATAGTAGCTCATGAGAATCGTTAATTTCATGTGGTGAAGGTATTGCATTATAGATTAGTTTTATTTTTTTTTTTTTTTTTTTTTCTATATGCTGTTTTGTTTTAGTATAAGCAATTTTTTTCTTATGAGTAACACCATCACTTGCATTTACTAGTTCAGACATCCAAAGTCGGTGCCCAGTTTCTTTTTCTGACCAAGGGTTAAACAAGCCATCTATACGGCATTTATTATCAATATAATTAAACCAGCAATACCCTGATGTAATTTGGTCATCTTCAAACATAGGAGTCCAATAAGATATATAGCTACTACTCCATTGATCAGGTAATAATGGTGGGGAGGGAATTTTGTTTAGTTTCATTTAAAACATTATCCTTAATATAAAAGAGCTTCTTGTAATGCTTGACCAAGCGTTGCTGGTAGGTGAGGTAGCGCAGAACGGCGTGAATCAAAACTATCTACAAGCTTATTAATATCGAGTTGCAACGCTTCATTGGCATTTTCAAACCAAAGTCGACTGGCATTTGCATGATCACGAAAAAGGTGAACTAATGGAATTATTTTTTTGTTATATGAGTCTAGAGCTGTGGGAATAGTGTTATTAGTAACAATAGAATTTACCAGTATATGAGCACTGGTGATTGCCATTGTTGTGCCATGACCAATAGAAAAGTGTCCAGATTGAAGAGCATCACCAATCAATACGAAGCTTTGATTATAAGACTTGTTGTGGCCTAATGTCATAAAATTTCGCCATTTTAATCCCTTAGGGATATATAAACTATGATCTTGTAATTCATTCCTAAATACTTTTTCTATAAATTCACTTGTTTTTTTAGTTGGGATTTTGTCTAAACCAGCTTTGATAAATGTTTCCTCGCTACACTCAACAATAAAAGTACTCATTTTTTGTGAATATTTATAAGCATGTGCTATAAAAGTACCTTTTGGGTATTGTTTGAAAATAAGATTCAGTGAATCAAAAATCTTGCTTGTTCCGAACCACATATATTTATTTTTTCCATAACTTATTTCAGGTTTTAGTGATTCTCTAAAGTATGTCGATGAATGATTTATCCCAGTAGATAATACAATTAAATCATATGAAGATTTATTTAAATCATGCTCATTTAAAGGATGCTGGTAATGTTGAATAGTGATACCTTGGTTGATACAGTGTAGCTTAAGTGACTCTATTAAAGCTTTGCGCGAAACACCACATAAAGTAACTCCTGTATTGAGAAGCTTGCTATCTGATTGTTTTATTAATCTGAAAGTGTCGATGTGCTGAGCATCTAGACTATCGTAATTAGTAAGATATGAAAGTGCATTTGCTGGATGAGCTGGCGCGTGTCCAGGCAGAACAACACCCCAACCAAAAATATCGTTTGGTTTATTCTTTTCAATTATATCTATATCATAGTCGGGTTTTTGTTTTTTTAGTTGATAAGAAAACATTAAACCTGCAGGGCCAGCACCTACAACTAAAATCTTCATTAACTTACTCTCCCTAGTTTGTACCAAACATTTTGTTTTTGTTGGAGTGTACGAAGTTTACTATATGCCATTGATGAGAAATAAAGCTTATCAGCTAAATCGGGTGGATATATTGTTGGCAGCTTGTTGTGCATTAAACGATTATACTTTACTCTCATAAAGAATAAGGGATTAGATTTACTAAGAACTTCATAGTTTACAATAGCCATATGCTGCATAGCATCTGCTTCTTTTTTACGAACTAATGAAAACTTAGCTAGTGTTGATTCGAAATCATTATGATGTTGTTGAAGTAAATTTGCTAATACTTGAACATCTTCAAGTGCCATGTTCATTCCTTGACCTAAAAAAGGAGCTGTAGCATGAGCTGAGTCACCAATGAGTAAGGCTTTATTTTTATAATGAAAAGTATTCGAGGTAACATTTATTAAATCATTGCTAGGCTTGTCAATAAACTGACTGATTAAATCTTTTTTCAACTGATTTGATAGCTTGGGAAGATAACGACAGAAAAACTGTGAGATTATAGCTTTATCATTCATTTGCAAGCTTAGCTTACCCTTATACGGAAGGCAAAGTGCAATACTGGCACTACCATCAGGAATCGTAGCAGCTCGTCCAGCAAATAAGCCTTTTGAATCCATTCCAAAAAAATATAGCGTGTCTCGTTTTAGATTGAATTCAGTAGCATCAGGTATGACCAGAGTTTTATAGCCATGCTTAAAGAATGTTTGATGAAACTCAAAACGACGAATAGTATTTTGCATAACCTCTCTTACTTTTGAACGTGCACCATCAGCTCCTATAATTACATCAGCCTTATGTGTTTGAAAAGTATCATTGTTACTTTTAGTAGTTATTACACCATGATCAATATTAATATCGATACATCGTTGATTATAGTGGAAGCGTACGTTATTTATTTCAGCATATGTATTTAATAGCTTTTGAAATGCAGCTCTGTTAAGTGAGAGCGGCGATAAGTTGTTGATAGGTTGAAGCTTTCTTGCCTTAAATTTTCCCTTAATAAAAAAAGACATATTATAGATTGGTAAGCCACAAGCTAAAAGTTCCGAATAGGGAATTTCAGCACCCAAAACAGCATTAATCCCTCTAATTGTCATACTTACACCAATAGCTCTTGAACTCTCCTTATCTATATAATCAGATATATTTTGTAGTGGATCAGCACGTTTTTCTATAACGTGCACTTCATGACCTAACCGAGAAAGGTAAATGGCGGCTAAGCTTCCAGAGAGCCCTCCTCCAACAATAATTATTTTTTCCACTTTAAGCCTCCCTGGATAATTTGCCTGTTGATAGATCTTGTAAATGTTGATAATAAAACTCAAGTAGTTCTATATAAGTTTGACTTTGATGATCTGTTAACATTTCGCGACAGTAATGAGCGATTGATTGGCAGTGAATTGCCAACCTTTTACATCCAATACTGTAGTTAGTCTCTGGTTGGTAATTTTTGCAATTGGGTATGGGGGGGCCAGCGGTGCGGCCTAGAACTCCTGAGGGTTCGTTCATTAATCTAATTGATAAAGGCCGTAAAAGACCTGCCATAATATCTATTGCTGCGTTCATTAATCTTGAGCGTCGTAAGCTCCCTTTATTTGTTAAACTAAAATGCTGGGTCATCAGAGCAAACATAAACTCATAGCACTGATTGTAAAGTTTCATCAAAATTCTAGCTTGTGGAGAGGTGACGGTATTACATCCTTCTTGTGGTTCTAGAACTGGATTTCTTAAACAGGGATTCGCTGGCTCAAATGGGAGTTTAAATGAACTCAATGTTGTAGAAATATTACGTAAACGCGCAAAATGTGAATGTTCAAAATATGCTGAGTCTGGGGAGACGCCTTCACCTTGTTGAGAAATAAAATCAATTGCAAACAATGCACTTTCCGTATTATTAACTTCAAGTTGATAAGCAGGAAATTTTCTGTTGGTCAACTCATTAAGAAACAAGTGATGTTCTCCGCCAGAAGTCGTAGAGTTATTGGGATACAAATTTGGTATATCAATAAATGCCTGGCGAATTGATTGATAAAAGTTCGCTATTGAACGACCTATACTAGGTACATAGTTAGGCCACTCGAATCTAACAAATCGAGATAAAACATGCTCAGAAAAGGGTTCAAAAGAAAACTCAGTATCAATATTCAATATGCTCATTGCTCTTTGGCCAATTAAAACCTCTCCAGTGTAAAATGGTTCTCCCAAAGACATTAGTAAATTATTGGCAACAAGATAATGAATCATTTCCTCATGTGCTATTTCTAAAATTGTTCCACGCCAGCCAGAGTTTAGTCGTCGATCACTACTACCATTGACCATTTTTAGTTGTTCTGAGGTCCAGATATTTTGTTGGACTTTAATTTTACCTGCAGCATAATTCGGTAATGAGTATGCAGCATACAAATATTGCTGCATTATTGAAAGTTCTAAGTCAATAGCTCTCTTTAAATGGTAAATAAGCGCTTCTTTACTGGTTATACGTTGTTGTGAATAGTCTAATATTTTTTCACAATTATCACTGTTACTACTCGATAGTTTTTGTTCGATATTTTTTAGGTATTTTAAAAATAGTATTGATTGTGGTTGACTCATCTCGCGTGTACTAGGCATGTAGTAACTTTTATTTTTATTTTTAGGGTCACACATTTGCCACATCAAGCGTGCGTATGTTTCACATTTACACTGGTCAGCCATACTAAAAACTTTATCAGACATAAAAGGGTAAACAAGCTCATAATATGCCATTACATTCTTATATAGCGTATGATAATCAACTTTTTCGATAGGTATCTCTTCAAGGTGCCAGTCATCAGCTAGCACTTTTACTATGATTTTATTGTTAGCATTACCTAGATAAAGAATAGCTGTACCTGGTTTTTTGCTGTAAACAGTTAATTTAGCTTTGCCACTAACGTCTGTAGATAAACTTTCTTTTGGCCTAGTGGCGACTACAGAATTGTCTGAAATATAAATTGGAATATGCTGATTTGACTTTCGTTGACCTTGAAAATAACTGAAAATATCAATCGTTTGAGAAAACTGCCGATCATGCTTTATATCAGGAGCCTCTAAAGAAAAGTTGCTCGTATCTGTATGAACTTCCCAAGTTGATTCATTCCATATATTGCTTTGACTTGATAATGACAGTACACCATCAATTTTATTCAGTAATGGTACATCAATGAAGCCCTGATTATCCCAAAAATTTTTATAGGATTCTTCAGGTATTACAGCAACTAAAGTTCCTTTATTTGTTCGGAGTTCCAAATCACCTTGAGCTTGAAGCTGGCCAAGTCTATGTGTTGGATGATTATCAGAAATGGGATTAGGTTCTCTAGTTGAAAAAGGCAATGCTGTTGGCATATAGCATGAAACCCACTTTTGATTTGCCTGCACTGAGATTGGACCAAACCTAGAATTTTTCTGGGGATACAAAATACGCCCACATGGTGTAGTACTCATTTGATTGTCATCCCATAAAGAAATCGTTCCTATTAAATCATAAAAGACATGAGTATTTGGATGCTTAGGGGATGACATGTTAAAAACGACATATTGAACTATGAGCCCTTTAATTTCTTTTCTTTTGAGAGCATTACTAAGAAATGTTAAACATGGTGAATTAATAGTATTATCAGATAGTAAAAAGTGCTTATCGTTTTTTGGTATTGAGAACTGAAATAATCGTGTTTGAGAAAATTCTCCAGATAAAAAGTGTTGAGACTGGTTTATAATATGATTTTCACCAAACCATCTTACTGAATGTACACAGTTGATGTCAGCAGAAAAAAAGTGATGTGTGCTTGGAGACGAGTTTTTTTCTTTAATTGTGAGTTGTCCAGCGAATATTTGGGCTGTATCTGGCATGGTTGGATCAATGTCAACCCACCTGGCACGATTAAATGTAGTGCGTAAATATTCGTTATAGTGTCCCCAGAGTTCAATTTTACTTCCAATTATTGGATCGCTTCGAGAATGAATGCCAGGCTGGCACTGAAAAGATACTATTTTAGTATTTTCCCATGAAAAGTGGTTGTTTCCATAAAAGTTATAACCTGCAGCAAGGTTAAAATCACCGTCTGGGTCAGCTTTGCCATCAGCATTAAATTTAGGTGGAATTTGTTGAAGATAGTCATGAAATATTTTTGGGTTTTGGTTGATATCAAAGGGTTTGTCATCCATGTAAACGCTATTTGTGGTATTGTCAATTGTATTCACAATGTTTCTATTGCCAGTCGGAACATTGACACGGGCAAATCCTCTGAAATGAATCCTTGGGAAATATAAATTACTCATTTCTTACCGATCTTTGCTACGTTTTTTGATTTTGCTTACATTGTTAGTTATAAGGCTAAAGCTAAATTTGATTGTTTAGTATGTGCCTTATTTATTTTTTCTAGTAATACACTTGCCGCTTTCTTACCGCTGATTATACCACCTTCCATCCATCCACAGTGACTAGTGTAAGCATCAGAGCAAGCTATTATATTTTGTTGTGTGTTTTCTAAAACTAAAGGGTGATCATCTGAATAGTTTGTTGAAAACTCCACACCTTTTGACCAATACTTCTCAATATGTACAATTGGTTCAGGTATAGCCTCGTTAATATTTAATTCTTTACTTATTAAATAGTGAATTTGGTCAATATATTCATCAGGCTTGGTTGAAACTATTTTATTCCAGTAGTCGGCTTGCTTGCCGTCGTTATAAAAAAATAAGTATTTATCTGATTTAAAGTATAATCTACGAATAGGGTTGTTTAAGATGTAAATGCTATCTTCTAGCTTGTATTTTTTCCACCAAGGCTGCTTATAATAAAGAACACTTTTAAAAAGTGGAATAGATTCATAGTTGAACTGACTCCAAGCTTTAGGGAATTGTGGGTCGATTTTATCTAAAAATGATGGAGGTATAGCAAGAATAGCATATTTACAATTATAGTGAATTATTTGATTGTTAGGTGTTTGGAATGAAAGTGTTGAGCTATCAGGGTTGTATACAATATTATGCAGTAGATGTTCTTGATAAATTGAAACATTACGTTGTTCAATAAGGTCTTTAAGTGAATTTATAACAGAGCTAAATCCTTCTTTGAGATTGAACCACTGACGCTTATCGTGACCAACTAAGCTTTGGGTTTCAGGATGCTTTTCTATAATATCATAGCCTGTGGAGACAGATATATAAGGTAGGTAAAGCGAGTCATAACCAAGGACCCCAATGATTAAGTTTGCTTTTTTGATGCCAACATTTAAGCATAAAAAATTATAAAATGAGGTCTCAGTATTTGGTGGTTTAATTCGTCGAAGCCGTTCTAATGTATTCTTAACAAAAGTAATATGTTTACCTTTATGCTTTAGATCAATAAAAGGAAACTCTTCAACTTCTTTATGAAAATCTATGGTTAGTTGATGAACATTTGGATGAAGTTCAGGGGAGTATCTACCTGCACCCAGTTCAAAGTTAGTGTTATTGTACTTTATGGTATGTGCTCTTCCTCCAAGCCTATTCTGTTTTTCAAAGATACCAATTTTTAAATTATTACATAAAGGGTTTTTTATAAGAGAGGCCGCACAGGATAGTCCACTGATACCTGCACCAATAATTATAACATCCAGGTGTTTCATCTTTTACTCCACTATATAAATAGTATACTTTAAGAGAAATGAATGGATTATAGTCTTTGAAATAACTAGCTTTTGATTGATGGCCTGTAATTAATAGTTGTTGTTAGTTTACGCTTTTAGAAAGTTTGGATTGTGCAGAATAGACGGTTTTATTGATTTATTAGTCACTTTTATAATGATAAAATATGCTAACAGGTAGCCCATAAAATATGAAAATTTTTGACGAAAACAAGATTATTAGAATAAACCACTTTTGTTTTCAACTAATTGCACTGAGTAACCAGTATGAATCAAAATGGCCTTAGATTATTTGAGTTAAGCTAATTTAGGTAGGAGTAATTTAGGTGGTGTCGGTGGTTCTTAATTGTTAATAAATAATATGTTAATTTATTGAAAATTAATGAAGATATAGCTTGGTAAAATTTAATTACATCAATCGATATAGCATGGCCCTAAACAGTTTTACGGTAAATAGTTCGGGAGTGATGGTTTTTTGTACAAGGGCTTGGAGTTGAAAATAATCAAAAAACTGCCTCATTTATAAAAGAGGCAGTCAAGATATAGGCTATTTTAGTAGCTTCATACATGAGGGCCTATTAAGCATTTTTGCGATGTAGTCTTGTAAATACTCAAACCGCTTTAACTGTTCTGATCCATGTGGGATTCCATGAATATAGGCCAGAATTGGAATGATAAGCGTGTCAGCTATTGTCAAGCGGTTCTGCCCAAGTGTTTTACCTGTTTGGAGCTCTTTGTTCAGCTTAGATAATACATTTAATAATAAAGGTTCTGCTTCTTTGATTTTATCCATTTTTACCTGGCCATTTTCGCCTTTAGGGAATGCGAACTCCAATAAATAATTTTTAATGATAGGTAAGTTAAACTCCCCTGCTAATATGCTACACCATTGATCATGTAATGCACGCTCATAAATATCTTCTGGCTGCATTGAAGGTTGAGGATATGCTTGGTCAAGATATCGACAGATTGCTACGGTTTCACACAGCACAAAGTCATTATGAAATAAAATGGGGACTTTACCTGCTGGGTGTAATTTTAAGTGTTGTTCACTTTTAAAATCTACATCCTCCCCATTAATAGTAAGTCCTACAGTGTAGTTTAAACTTTTTTCTTCACACAATAATATAACCGTTTTAACAAATGGACTAAGGATTGGGCCATAAATATGCAGTGATTCATTATTCATTGAAGCGGTGCCTTTAGTTGTGTTTTAAGTAATAGGTTATTGACTAGATAATCTATGCGAATCAAAATATGATCAAGAACATATTTTGTTAATTTGCGTTTTGTGGATGTAATCAATACTGAAGTTTGGAGTACATAGTAGTTTTTGACACTCCATATTTACTGTTGCATTCACGAAAGGTCATGACTAAGAGGTTGAAGCTAGTGGGCTGGAGTAAAGAGCATAAAGGGCAGGTTAGAAATCAAATTTTAGAAAGTGCGGCTCGACTATTTATGCGTCGCGGATTTGATAATGTCAGCATTGATGAAGTGATGCAAAATGCAGGATTAACCCGAGGTGCATTCTATGCTCACTTTAAGTCTAAATCTGAGCTTTATGCTGAAGCAATTCGGGATGGAGCCTTAAAAAGTATTCATGCCCAGGAGAAGGCACCACCTATTTGTGAAAGAGTAGAAAATTATTTAAGTGTAGCCCATAGAAAAGGAGAAGAAATGGCATGCCCTCTGGCATTTTTAGTGTCTGATGTAAGTCAGCAAAATGATACTGTCAGAGATGTATATACTAAAGTATTTAAAGGCTTTGTTACTAGGTTGAGTGAGTCGACCCAAGAAAATATTTCCAATCAGCAAGCGCTACAATCAGCTGTTTTAATGATTGGTGGAATGGCGATTGCTCGAGCACTCAACGATGATAGTCTGGCAGAACAGTTATTAGTGGCTTGTCAGCAAGCAATTGATCTATAGGTAACCTTTTCTTTGTAGGTATGCTTTACTGGTAGGGCCTATACACTGTAATGAGCAATATATCTGCCTTACCATTGTCTGAAAGAGGGTTAACTTATATGTAAGTGTTGTTCTAGGGTTTTAGAAACTGGATAGCTGTGCTCTGTAGGGAGTTTTTGCTGGGCTTCTAGAAGGTGATTTTTATTTACTAATTGATGTATTTCTGAGGCAAGATCAGTGACATCTGTTATGGATTGAATCCATTCATTTACATATAATTGAACTGCTTTTTTGCTTAGGCCAATTTGAATGGCTCTATATTCGAGGGGTTGTAGGTGCAGGTCTCGTTCCGGGTCCCACTGGATTCGAACAGGGGTTACTTCTTTAAGGTGTAACCATTCACTTCTGTCTTTATGATTTATGGTTTGATCGCTTAACAAGCTATGAGTAAGTGCCCATTCAAAGCCTTCTCGTGAAATATCAATGGCGAGAATCCGATTTTGACCACTATCTTTTTTACCCCATCCTGATCGATACATCATCCATAGGAATGAAAGTTTTATCCACGTCATTCGTTCTAGCTTAAAAGGAGGCGATACGAATGTACCATGCTCAAGTGCAGTATTAGCAATAGCATGGTTATAAGCTTGATACACTCGAATTGTTTTATCATCATACAATGCGCGAATTTGTTTAGTTGGAACTTCTGTCACTTCCTCTCCGAGGTCTCGTTACTAATATTATTTATAGATCTTACTTTAAAGTAGTCAAAAATACTCGTTAAAAATAATTTTAGCTATTATAAATAATGGGGGCCTACTATTAGTTAGTTGTAACATTATACCCTTCACGAATGAATTCTAGGTTTTGTTATCTTCATTCCTCACCCCAATCACCTATTAATATAGGCTCATGGGATTTCGTCACTCGATGGCCGCACCTAAAAACCATTCGTATTGGGTATGGTATTGACATTTTAAAAAAACTACAATAGAGTCTACGCTCAAATCCATTAAACAGTGCTTCTGGACATCGGCCCCTGAAGGTTATCTTATCTGGCCGTTTCTAATGTTTATATGTCAACATTGTAATGCACAATCTCCTTTCAAAGAAAAGTCCTTTCGATTAACTTCAAAAACCCGAGAAAAGCTTTATCCTTCCAGAGTCTCAGCGAATAAGCATCGGCAAGCCAATAAAATAAAAAAAACTGATGATCCGGGTGGTATAGGGACTGAGATTGTTGAAGCAAAACAGGTATGTAAACTTTGCTATCAGGCATTGACCCTGTTGGAATAATATACCTATACCGAAGGATTTCTAGGCCAGGGCAATGGTATATTAAAAGAGTCTGTGATGATCAGAGATTATACTCCAATCTCGCTTTAGTCAGTCGCAGTAATAGCTCAATATATTAAGGGTACTACAATGGCTGAATAATGGCCGCTGAACTGTTTGCCACAAGGAAGCGGCAATCAAGCCGCCATGGATGGATTCACGGCGTGTTCGAAGGATATTATGTAGCCTTTGGGTACAGGTGCTTTAAAGGAAAATTATATGCGATTGCTTTGATTTCCAGGAGAAGCTATGAGTAATGAATCTCAACGAACCTATAAGGAGTTATGGATAAACTGTATGCACATCATCTTTGATGGTTAAGAGTAGCAATAATTGAATTTAGAAATAATTTGTGGTGAGTAAATCATACATTGAAGTACAATGGCTGCATATTTAAAAAATAGATTTTGTAAAGATAACAACCACATGTGATGCTTCTTATCTAATGCGTAAAAGATTTTTAAATTTGTAACAAACGTCAAAATATTTTCCATCAAGAGTTTTAACCTTACTCTATTATGTAGATTTGTTGAAAAAAGAGTCTTCATTTCAGGCTTCTAATGATTTGGCTTTTTTTTTGCGTTCTTCAGTGTGTTTATTAGTTCAGGGATTATGGTTTTTTGTTTCAACTGGATTACAACTTAAATACGCTGGAGATTAATAATGAATAAAATATTTAGAGTAATGCTTTTAACTTTATGTGCAATAATCACGTCGCAAAGCCAAGCGGGCTTAATCTATGGTGTTCAACAAAATAACCCAAATCTAGTACTGATTGATACCATGACAGGTCTTATTAGTAATGTAGGCTTATTACCTGCAGGTGCCAATGTTCTTGATCCCGTACAAGGTTTAACGGGAATGGCAAATGGTACATTACTTTATACTGATGGTAATGCTTTACCTGGTGTACATATGCTTAATCCGAGTAATGCAGGGTTAATAATGAGCTATGCTCTTCCTGGTGTAGCGGATCGTGGAGGGTTAAGTTTTGATACACCCAGTAATTCGTTATTTTCAGTCAATAATGGCGGACCTATTGCTCAACAAACAGGTTTGGGTGGGGCAGTGAATTTAGGGTTTATACCGGTAATTGGGCCAAACTTTCCTGGTGGTCTGGGAGGGGATGACTTCGGCAGACATTTTGCCCAAGGACGAAATACCATAGTGGGTGGTAACTTTATAAATGAGTTTAACCCTGTAACGGGTGCTGTATTAAATACACTTCCACTGCCAAATAATGTTGATATATCAGGTATGGCTTATGATGGCACATTTTTGTATGTATCAGAACTTTCTACAAACTTTCTATATACTTTGGATCCAAATACAGGAGCTGTATTTAATGTTGTACCCTATGCAGGCGGTCCTTTAACAGCATTAGCAGCAGTGGTTCCTGAGCCTTCATCTTTAGCATTATTTTGTTTGGTAGGATTGTGTTTGGTTAGTGTACGTAAAAAACTAAAGGGCGTCACTGAAAATGCACTTTTTTCGTGATAGCTGTGTCAGCGCTGTATTCTTGCCCCAGCCAGTATATATTAAATATCTAGGGTTGCTATCGCTAAGCCTACAGTAGTTGCTTAGCCCTCACTTATTCCTTATACACTACGGTTCTTCGTGCAGTGTTTCTTTTCTCTTACAAAAAGTTCGAGTGGCCATGTTCTTTACCAGACGATCAGTTTTGTGCCCATGAATATTCACTGTATTTAATATAACGAAACTAGAGTGTGAATAAATAGTCTGATAACGTAGTAGAAATTAATTCTTACATAGATAGGGCATTTTTTTATATGCAAGCTCATGCACCAATTGATTCAGAAGGGCGAGATTTGCAAGTTGGGGACTGGGTTAGAGTGATTGCTGCGCCTCTTTCAATTCGTGGGATGCCTGAAGAGTCACTTGAAGCATTTTCCAACGCGGTTGGGCATACGTTCCAGATAGAGGAGTTTGATGAGATAGGCTGTTTACACCTTGATATGTACCCCAAAATTAGTAGCGACTCTATTTATATTGAGCCCTATTGTGTGAGTCGATTTAGGCGTTACAAGAAGTTGAGTAATGCCTTTCTAAAAAAACAGGCTGTATTAAATTTTGCTCAAGAACCAGTCTTTGAAATGAGGTTTGAGATTATTGCTCATCATAATGTAGATTTGGAGTCGCTGGGCCTTTATATTATCAGTGAAGGCACGGCAGAAGATACGATGGGAGGCTTTGCTTGTTGGCCAAAGGAACGCAAGATATTAGGTTCTGTAAAAATTGATGCTGAAGATCCAAATGCGATATCAATACTTAAAAGAATAAAAGAAATGTTGGAAAACTGTAGTGAAATTGAAGAAGTTACTGTATCAGACATACAGTTAATTGGTAAACCTTGATTAGTGGTTTAATATTCCTTTCCTATATGTTCTGTGTTCCTCATAGCTCAATCTTTTCTTCATGAAATAGTGATTTACTTGAAGTATTTTTTAATAATTGGAGAAGAACGTGACTGATATTGTCATCAAGCGAGGTTGGGATATTGGTCAATCAACAAGAATTGCAACGCTTTATGATGAGGCGTTTGGCTTTAAATTTTCTGGCGCCATTGCAAATAAAGAAGTCCGTGTTCGTATTTTGTCAAAAAGCTTTATTCCCGATTTTTCCTATGTAGCGTTTGTTGACCACGAAATTGTAGGATTGGCTGGTTTTCAGGCACACTATGGTTCGTTTACAGGTGGGATGAGTTTAAGTGTTTTAATCGATGAGCTTGGTGTTGCAAGCGGTATTTGGGCTGCAACTGTACTCAGTTTATTTGAGCGAAAACCAAAAGCACAAGAACTTATCATGGATGGTATTGTGGTAGACAGTAAGTTTAGAGGAAAAGGTATTGGGTCTATGCTTCTGGATAGTATTGTTTCTCATGCAGGTAAAAATGGATATGATTCTGTGAGACTAGATGTAATAGTGGTACGGCCTGACTTTTCTAGACAGTTTCTAGGTTTTGAAAATACGCTGCTTCAGCGTTTGCTGGTGAGCACCTGTCATTGTGTGTGTGACGCCGTATTGGATTATAAAACATTTCAATATAATGGAATATTATCT
>NZ_JAEVHG010000005.1:0-349249 GCF_018263875.1 Zooshikella ganghwensis | reverse complement strand
ATCCCAAACTGGGTTCACCTGAAGACAAAGCTGCCTTTACCGCCTTAATGCGTGATTTACGACAGGCGTTGGATGCGTTAAGCCAAGAGACCGGCAAAAAATACCAGCTCACTGCGGCAACCAGTGCCGGTCCTAAAAAAATCGATAACATTAATTACGCTGAAGTCAGTGGTTATGTCGATTACATTTTTGCTATGACCTATGACTTCTATGGTGCTTGGGACAGTACCCTTGGTCATCATTCAGGGCTATATGCCGCTCCTCACGAAAAAGTACCTGAATTTAATGCCCATGATGCTGTACAAAACCTCACCCAGGCGGGCTTACCAGGCAATAAACTGGTTCTGGGCGCCGCGATGTATGGTCGAGGTTGGACAGGTATTAAAGGTGGCCAGGACAATAATCCCTGGGAAGGCACTAACGGTAAACCCATAAAAGGTTCCTGGCAGCCTGGCGTTATTGACTACAAGCACATCGTATCTAAGTACTTGGGGGGTACCAATGGTCAAGGCACCAGTGGCTTTAAGTATTTTTATGATGATACAGCACAAGCCCCCTATTTATGGAATGCCAGTAAAGGCGAACTGATAACTTACGACAACCCCCGTTCAGTGAAAGCCAAAGCCCAATATGTCACGGCCAATAGCTTAGCAGGGGTATTTTCGTGGGAAATAGATGCTGATAATGGTGATATTCTTAAAGCCATTCATGAAGGGCTAGGCAATAAGCCAGGTGATAATCCCAAACCACCCGAGCCGCCTACGCCACCCGATGACGGTGACAAACCTAAGCCCCCCACACCACCGGGTGATGACGATGATGATATTCCACCTCCGCCCCCTCCACCAGGAGACCCAGGTGATGGTGATATTCCTCCACCCCCACCGCCAGGCGATGATACTCCCGGTGACGACGGTGATAAGCCTGTACCACCGGCTAATAGCTGGCAAGCGGATCAAGTCTATACCAAAGGCGATCGGGTAACGTATCAAAGCAAAACCTATGAAGCTAAATGGTGGACCCGCGGCGATGAGCCCGGTAAAGATCAATGGGGTCCCTGGAAACAGGTTCAAGGCAGCGATAATCCACCACCGACAAAACCCGGTGATGGTGACAAGCCCGATACGGATAAACCTGGCAATGGTGATAAGCCAGGCAAACCGGATGACAACAAACCCGGCAGTGTTGACGCTTGGCAAGCTGACAAAGTCTATGTCAAAGGTGACCGAGTCAATTACCAGAGTGTACTCTACCAAGCCAAATGGTGGACACGTGGTGATGAGCCAGGTAAAGATCAATGGGGTCCTTGGGAACGTTTAAATGATACTCCTGATGACCCAGATGACGGCGATGATGGTAAAGAGCCTCCAATCCCCCCCGGTGATGGCGATGATGATGGCGATAACCCCAATCCTCCCACGCCAGGGGATGGTAGTCAGTATAAAGTTATTGGCTATTACATGTTAGGGCCAGATGAAATCAACAAATACCCAAGTGTAGATTTTCCGATTAGTAATATTTCCCCGGAAAAGGCTCGCATGCTAACACACATCAACTTTGCCTTTATTGGTATCAACCAACAAGGTCAATGTGATTTGTTAGAGGGCACGGACCAAAATAAAGCAGCAGAAGTATTTAAACAGTTAAATACCTTAAAACAGTACAACCCTAAATTAAAGCTGATGTTTTCGGTGGGTGGTTGGGCATTTTCGAACGATGCAAGCCCTACGGCGAATCGTTTTCGTGATGCCGCCGCATCAGATTCAGCACGCAAAACCATGGCCAGCTCATGTATCAAGCTGATGAAACAACATCAATTTGATGGCATCGATTTGGACTGGGAGTATCCACGTAAGTCAGATGCTAATAACTTTGTTTCATTACTTAAGGAGTTTAGGCAGCAAATTAATGCTCAAGAGCAAAAAGATTCTGCCGACTATCACCTGACTATAGCAGGAGCTGGAGGCGCATTCTTCTTATCCCGTTACTACGCCATATTAGACCAGGTTGTAGCACCCTTAGATTTTCTGAATTTAATGACCTATGACTTCAATGGTCCCTGGCAAGGGGTGACAAAAACCAACTTCCATGCGCACCTTTACGGTAGTAAGGATGAGCCGAAATATTATAATGCGTTACGTGAAGTGCAGTTTAATCCGCCAAAAACATGGGAAGAAATAAAAAAGCTATTTCCTAGTCCCTTTGCCCTAACCGCTGATGCGGCCGTTAAACAGCACCTTATCATGAATATCCCTCGTGAAAAGATCGTGATGGGTGTACCTTTCTATGGCCGAGCGTTTAAAGAAGTTGGCAAGGCTAATAATGGGCTTTATCAGTCTTTTAATACACCTGGTGGTGATCCCTACCAAGGCGATCCAACCTGGCTCGTCGGCTGTGATAAGTGTGTGGAACGAAAAGAACCGCGTATTGCCACTTATGCTGATATTAAAAAGATGCTGGCAGGAGACTATGGTTATGAGCGTTTCTACCACCCAGAAGCAAAAGCACCTTGGCTGTACAATGCCAAACATGACTTGTTTGTGACTTACGATGATGCTGAATCGTTAACCGTCAAAACTCAGTACATAAAGCAGGAAAAACTGGGTGGTGTCATGTTTTGGCACTTAGGCCAGGATGACCAGCAAGGTACATTGCTACGTAGCTTACATAATGGCTTAAATGCGGGCACTTCTCCCGGAGACGGTGATACGCCTAAACCACCTCAACCCCCTACCCCCCCAGATGGCGATAAACCAGGTGATGGTGATATTCCAACACCACCTAAACCACCAGGTGATGATGGGGACAACCCAAAACCACCACAGCCACCAACCCCTCCTGGCGATGGGGATAAACCACAACCACCCAAACCACCTCTTCCCCCAGGTGATGGCGACAAGCCAGGCGATGGTGACAAACCCGGAGATGGAAAGCCTCTGGCAGGTAATGTGTTTGTGGGTTATTGGGAAAACTGGAACAGCAATAAGTATGTGCCAATGAGTCAGGTGAATGAGAAATACAATGTGCTCATTGTCGCCTTTCCCAGCATCAACAGTGATGGCTCGGTAGTGTTAGGTGATAAACCCACACCTGCAGATATCAAAGCAGCACAGGCCAAGGGCAAAAAAGTCTTACTTTCTATTGGTGGCCAAAATGCACTGTTGCATCTAGACAACCAACAGCAGGAAGACAACTTTGTAAACTCATTAATCAGTATTTTTGACCGCTACGGCTTTAACGGTATTGATATCGATACCGAACATGGTCTGCTGGCTTCAGGAAGCCCAGATAAACCAACGGGTAGCGTGTTAAGAATGATTAATGCATTAAAGCGTTTGAAAAAACACTATGGGGCATCCTTTTTAATGACCTTTGCACCAGAAACAGCCAATGTGGTTGGCGGGCTTTCTGCCTGGGGCAATGCCTTTGGTAATTATCTACCCATTTTCAATGCCTTGAAAAACGACATTAGCTGGGTACATATGCAATACTACAACTCTGGTTCTATGTTAGGGCTAGATAAAAAACCGTACCGCCAAGGCACCCAAGACTTCTTAGTTGCACTGACTGAAGCCGTCATTAAAGGTTTCGAAATTGGTGGTACAGGTGTCGACTATACCGGCCTTAAGCCTAGTCAGGTGGTCATTGGCTTACCATCAACCCAAAGTGCTGCCCCTGCAGGTGGCTACACAGCCCCTGCGACCGTTAAAGCGGCTATTCGCTGCTTGCGTACCGGTCAGTCTTGTGGCAGCTATAAGCCCCAGCAAACCTACCCAGGTTTTCGCGGGTTAATGACCTGGGATGTTAACTGGGATTCCACCAATAATTATAACTTTGTAAATACACTACATAGCTGTGCTGTTAATAATCAGTGTCAGTAATATTGCGTTTATTTTAACTTTAATTGCCCGGCTGCTGCCGGGTTTTTTATTCGAACAGAAAAAAATGCAATGCTATATTATTAATTAACAAGAAAAAGCGTGGGCTTTTAAAAGGACTTAACTCATGCCATTGCAACCGAGAGTGCTCCATTCCTACCGCAACTACTTCCTTGATAGCACCCGCTGGGAACTGTTCTCCCCTAAAGATGATGATATTATCATTTGCTCATCCTACAAATCTGGCAGTATCTGGCTGCAATATATTATTAAAAATCTTATCAATTACCATCAAAATCAAAACTTAAAAAGTCCATTATTCCTATCCTGGATTGACTATCAAGGTAATGCTACAGACCAGTTAAAAAATTATTTAGCCAAAAAAGAATGTCGTGTACTAAAGTCTCATCTACCTCTTGATGGCATACCCTATTATCCTCAGGTGAAGTATATTGTGCTAGCGAGAGACCCAAGAGATGTATGCATGTCGCTTTGGGACTATTACTCAAACCTTAGCCCAAGTTTTTTAAAATCAGTTAATGAATCCATACCTTCAACTTATCAACCTCTGCCCTCCCCTCCTGGCAGTTTGAGTCAGTTTTGGCAACAATGGCTGACCAAAGGCAGCTTCCCATGGCAGCATGAAGGCTACCCTTTTTGGGGAAATTTATACCATACCCAAAGTTGGTGGAGCTATCGCCATCTGGAGAATATATACTTTGTCCACTACAACGATTTATTAGCTAACCTAGCAAATGAAATAAAGCTACTTGCTCGCTTTCTTGAAGCTGGTACCCAAAAAGTAGCTCATGTTGCCCAACGCTGTACTTTCAGTGTCATGAAGAAAAATGCCCAATTCATAGTGCCTGAAGCTGAGCATATTTTCACAAAAGGTGCTGATAGTTTAATTAATAAAGGCCGAAATGGCCGCTGGTTAGGCCGTTTAACTGAGGATGACTTGGCATTAGTAGAAATAGCAAAAGTAGCTAATTTAAATCAAGAATGTGGTCTGTGGCTTGAGAAAGGCCGTGCCTCACTGACTACTCAGCAACATCACAAACCTCGGGAACCTACCAGCTAACGTTTTTAGTTGTTCATTTTAATTGAGAGTCCTCAAGCGAATCGACCACTATATGAATCGCAAGCCATACTGTTTCCGTGGTACGTGATGTCCAATCTACTCGGTGTTTGACATGGGCGGGAATATATAGGTAGTCCCCGACAGCCAGAGTGTAGGGCTCACTCTCACCTTGAAATACCACCCTTGCTTCACCTTGCAGAAGCAGTACCCATTCATCGTTATTTTGATCGTACCAGGCGCCTTTAGGTGTTGTATGTCCTTTAGATATAATCCGTTCGATAGTCACCCCTGGCTTTTCCAGTATCACTTCAAATAGCTCCTGAGGAATATCTTGAGGAATTGCCTGAAAAATATTGCCTGTCGCCACCTTGCTTACCCTCCTTAGCAATGCTCCAATATAAAAAAACGTATTACTGCTAGCCCCTTAACATAATTGCCAGCCTTATTAGCATCAAAATGTGATTATAACCAAGCAGCCCTTCCCTATAAACTTCTTATAATAGTCCTAATGCAGATACATCTTTAGCAAGTAAGATTGAGTGAATAGAGTTTAGTAAGTGGGAATACACCCTTTGAAACCACCAATATGATTTCAGTTTAGTTAATATAGATTTGTATGAACCAAACTTTACGCCACGTTTTTTATATCGATGTTCTTCGTTGTTTAGCGGCTCTTGCTGTGATTGCAATTCATGTTTTAGGGCCATTACGTGAGCTGTACAACGTCATTCCGTTACATCAGTGGCTTGCGGCAGTGGAAATCAATGCCCTTATGCGCTGGGCTGTACCCATTTTTATCATGATCAGTGGCGCTTTACTGCTTCAGGAGCAACATCCTTTTAACCTACAACACTACTTAACTCGTCGTGTTGTCAAAGTTGTCATACCTTTTCTAGCCTGGTCTGTGATTTATGCCTTAATAGCAGGTTATTCTGGACAAAATGGTTCCCTTGACCAAGTTATCACTATTATCGAAAACGCTAATAATGAACCCACTTGGTATCATTTGTGGTTTTTTTATGACTTTATACCTTTATACTTCATTATCCCATTACTTGCGTTAATGATTCATAAACTAGGACACGAACGTATTAAGCTATTAATTACCGGCTGGTTATTACTTACCCTGGTCAACTGGCTGAATATCGAAACGCCTCTTCGGGTCAATATCGTCCTTTATTCAGGTTATTTAATCTTTGGCTGGTATCTTGCCAATCATACTCCAATCCATACACGCTGGCTTATCGTTGGTGGGCTATTAGCTGCAGCAACTAATCTAGTTGGAAGCTGGTATTGGTCAATGTTAAAAGATGGTTATAGTTCATTCTTTATGGGCTATAAAACACTCAACACAGTACTCATAGCAGGGATGATATTTACACTATGTAAGCAGTATAGTGAACAGATTCCCCTATACCTAAAACCAGTCATTGCTCACTTAGCCCGTTATAGCTTAGGTATTTACTTATTGCATCCAATTATTTTAATTCCCATTAGAGATTTAAATAACGGTGTTTATGACTGGTTTGGTCACAATATAGTAGCGATTCCCTTCATAACATGTATTGTGTTTATTCTTTCTTACGGTGCCACACGTTTGTTATCCTCCTGGAACGTTACTCGCTGGCTTGTACCTTAATACCTTAATAAATAAAAGGGCACTAAATAATGTAACGCTATATTGACTCAAAAGGAATTGAAGCTAGATTATCATAAGATAATTGTTGGTTTTCCATTCGCTCTTTATTACGCTTGATAAATGCTTTAACTGTTTCACCTAGTTTAATACCATAAGCATCACACGGGAGCTCTCTTGCTATCGAATAAGGTTGACTGGATGAATCTAAATCAATTTTTTTCAAATCAATAAGTCGCAACCTCTGCGCTTGTTTTTTTTCATCAAGCAACAATAGAACAAAGGGTTTCAAACGTGTAGATGGCTCACTATAGGCAATGACCCCCACTTCACCATTAGACATTTCAACTAGTGCCCCTGGCGGATAAACACCAATACATTGAATGAACTCATCGACAAGCTCTGAATCAAAATGAGTTCCTTTTTCTTTATTGATTATATGTAACGCCATGATGGATGATTGGCTCGATTTATAACAGCGAGTACTTGTTACAGCATCATAAGTATCTGTTATTGCGATAATTTTGGCATAAAATGGAATCTGGTGACTACGTAAACCTCGAGGATAACCCTTACCATTGAGTCTTTCATGATGAGCATACGCAACATCAATTGCTACAGCTTCCTCTATTCCGGCACTCATCAATAGCTTTTTTCCCAAGGTAGTGTGAGACTGCATCACTCGTAACTCTTCCAGATTAAAATTACCTGGCTTATTGAGAATATGATCTGGGATTTTGGCTTTACCCACATCATGTAATAAACCACACAAAGCTATTCTCTCAATTTCATGTTTAGGAAACCCTAAATGTTTAGCAAATGCTGCAGATAAAATACAGACATTCATACTGTGCTCTGCTGTATAGTCATCTTTATTTTTAATATGTGATAACCACTTTAGTGCATCATCATTTCTTAATATACTTTCAACACATTCGTTTACAACATATTTTGCTTCTTTAATATTAATTGCTCGCCCAATGCGAACACTTTCCATAATATCCTGAGCGGTACTGCGAATATGTTGAAACTGCCTTTCTGCATATCGTAGCTCAGACTTAAAAGATACTTTATTGATATACTGAACACGTTGTTGAGGAATGCCAGTTAGTACATTTCTTTGAGATACTATCTTCGCTTCAATATATACATATTGACAACACTGAGATAGCAACTCAATCTCATCATTCGTACTAATGATAAATCCTTGTAATAAAAAAGGAGTATCAACCCACGGCCGATCTAATCGGACAACATGCATGCCAATTTCCAGCTGATCAACTGAAACTTTTTTCTCTAAGTGTTCCAACATGTTAAGTAATGGTTAACACCCTAATCATATGTAAAATAGTCACTATGGATAATCATCACTTGTATTATAGTTACAGGAGGTAAGAACAACTCAACAAAGTTTAGTTTATTTATAACTATGACTTTTTCCTTGCAAAAAGATTCTAGATATTTTTCTGCTGTATCTTTATCAAAAAAAACCATAAAACGCATTTCAAGTCCATCGTCTGACTAAACTAATGCCCTTTTGCAACAAAAAATTCGCATAATACAATCACATTTAAAGACATATCTGTTATGGATAAATATACCCTTCACGAATCATTTTCAGGGTTTATTGTCAGCGCTCTTGACCACTAAGGATGGTGGAAATGCAGTTTATGCATAATGACATGGATTTCATGTAGTAGAGCAATGCAGGAGCAATTGCCGAGGAGCATTTAACTGCCACCCCAGTCACTTATTAATATAAGCTCCGGGGGCTTCATCGCTTGACGGCCGCCCCTAAAAACCCTTCGTTTTGGGTATATTATACCAACACAACACATAAATTAATTCTTTATATTTTACAATCCATTACACGCTATTTTTACACAAAGTTTAGCTCTTTAAATATATAGAGCAATTATCTATAACTTAATAGAAACTTATAATTTACCCATAAAAAAACCACTCCATGCCTGCCACAAAAACAAAGCACAAAAATAATATACTAATCGATTCACATACATTGCACTTATGATTTATAATCACACAAAATATTAAACCAATATTTTTACCCATCGGTAATACGCCGCCCTAAAAGCAATTCATAAAGGGGACAAATCATAACAAGGAGGTTATGCTAATGGTTATTGGCAAATTAAAAGAACGTGCTTCTACACATTCAACATTCACCTCAGCTATAGAAGATGTTGATGTTTATATTTCTAAAAATGGTTGCTCTTTTCGGAGCGGTGAAAAAAATATAGATTTTTCAATATTACCTTCTTCTTTACCTTATCAGCCATTAAGTGTTATACAACTTAAACCAGAACAAACCCATTTGCTACCCCAAAACCACTCTTTTGCAATACACTGCCTTACAGGAGATATTAAAATTCATGGTACAAATACATGCATTACATTAACTGAAGGTGAATTCGTTATATGGGAATGCCCCCCAACCAAAGCAAGTGTTATACAATCATCTCGGCAGGCTCAACATTATGTTGCAATTACTGACCTACATACAGCCCCTCAATTACCAGCAAGCAACAATGAAGCTTTCAATCTAATAAATGTTCATTCTTTCAATTACGCTCAGCGACCTAACGGCATTATTCTTAAATCCTTATTAATGGGTACCTGCTATGAGCAAACCACTGGATATGAGTATGTTGAGATGCCCCCTAATCAGCTCATCACACCACATGTTCATCCCAACTCAGATGCTATTGTCATTGTCACCCAAGGCAGTGGGCGGTTTATTGCAGGTAATGGATCAGTTCAAGTTAAAAGATGGTCACATGGCATTATTCCCAGAGGGAAATTACATGGTGTGATTGCTGATGCATATGGGATGACATTTATTTCAGTACAAATACCTCCCATAGGCGAAGATGGTTATATTTTCTTTCCAGATTTTGTAATACCAGCAGAAACAGTTGAACTTGAATGATATAAACTCAATAAATTACAGTGGGGAGTATTATTAATCCCCACACCGCTTTTTACTCATAGCACTGATCGCTTGAGCTTTCTCTTAAGTATTTTGCGGCAACCCATCCCGTAATACCTTGATAACGAATTTTACACCAGCGTGGACGCTGCTTACGTAAAGCATCCTTTTCACTTTCAGATAGTGTAGTGGCTTCCTGAAAGGTCATGCCTCCTGTACACTCAATATTGGGTAAACACTGCTCATTAGGTGGAATGGAGCCCAACTTGTTTGACTGCCAACTAGGTTGCTGACGTATATTCAAGCGATCATTTGCAGCAACACTATGTACCTCCCAAAAATCTGGACCATCCGCTTCGGCCCATACATTTAATACACAACAGAATAAACTTATTACCAGTAATACTTGCTTTAACATTAACCACTCTTTTTTCATACCAATTACTTAACCAACCTATAAGATGTCCTTAATTAAGGTATCCTTAAGATTTAATACAACCTAGGACGGCTAGCTTACAATAAAATGAAAACACCTGTACTTTACAGCCTCACAGTATGACAAATTATTTAAGCTTGTTTTTTTTACAGTTAAAACGCTTTAACCGGTTCGTGCTGGTAAACAACAGGAGGAATCGGACACTCTAGAATCACAGCAATCACTCGCATCAGTTGTACTTCACTTAAAATAACGGATTGATCAAATGCAATACAGTCAGAACATGTTTCAATGAGGGACTCCTTGTCATCTAGTTTAAGCTGAGTACACTGCTGTAATGCCTTATACAAACGGCCAAAAGAAAGTGTTGAAGGAATTTCTCCCTGCAAAGACAACTGTTGCATTGCCGCGGCAAAGCACGTCAATTGCTGTGGTTTAGGCATTTGTGAAATCTGACAAATGGCAGCAATAATGATTTGGATATCTTCTGCAACCATAGCTAAATCAACTGACTTTTTTAAGCTGCCTGCTCGATAGGTTTCAGACCACTTATTATCATAGTGCTTAACCATGGCGAGCAGTGCCCATTCAAACAAACATAATTTACCATCCGCTTTGGCTAAGGCAAATAAACAGTTATTCAGTTGTGTGCGCTGCATAAGTGACATTAACTTTAATACAGGCTTTGCTATTTCTAATAACGCCAGCAGATCCTGAGAGGAAAAACTAACCAAGTATGTGGCCATCTGCTGGACGGCTACTGCTGTGGTATTATCACTGTAGGCTTTTGTAATTATTGCTAACTGTTTAATTTGCTCATCTTCATCTTGGTCAAACAACAGTGCCATCATCACCAGATGTACTTGCAAAGGATCATGAATAGCTGTGATTACAGGCATAGGCGGTGATTTCAGTAATGTTTTTGCATAAGCTAAGTGGTCCTGTTTTATCACACCAACCTGCATTACCGTCTGTTTAAATTGTGCTTTATCTTTAAAAGGTAAGGTTGGCTGCTGCTTTGAAACCGCCAGCATGACAGTATCATTGACTGCAAGAACGGACTCGGAAGGCGATGTTTCCGTTTCAGGTTGGTCAGTCATCGTTTTTAATGGGCTTAAGAAAGTGCCATCCCACTTAGGCTCTAACTTCCGAATTCGATCTTCAAGTGGTGGGTGCGAAGCAAACGTTTCAGTAGCAAATCGAGATGTACAGCGTCCAAACGTCATATGCGTAACTTCTGAGGCTCGTTGAGCGTTAAGCAACGTTCCTACCTGACTACCTCCAATTCGTTTCAATGCGTTTGAGATACCATCAGGGTTACGGGTATATTGCAGTGCAGAAGCATCAGCAAGATATTCTCGTGTTCGACAAATGGATGATTTAATCCAGCTCGCCGCTAACATACCCATAAAACCTAATAACAGCAGCCCACCGCCTAACAGCCAGGAACGGTTTCTATCATCCCTGGCATACAACAAATGTTCGCCAAACTCAGAAATCATGGTAATACCAAAAACAACCCCTATTAGCCGAATATTTAGACGCATATCCCCATGAATAATATGACTAAATTCATGAGCTATCACCCCTTCTAGCTCATCCCGCGTTAAGTTGTGTATACACCCCTTGGTGACACCAATAATCGCATCATCTAATTCATAACCGGCTGCAAAAGCATTTATACCGCGTTCATTCTCGAGTAAATAAACATCAGGTACGCCACATCCAGAAGCAATAGCCATTTCTTCAACAACATTTAACAAACGTTTCTCGTAAAAATCCTCCGTATTTGCAGTAACCAGACGCCCCCCTAAAGATTCTGCCACAGTAAAACCACCCGCTGACAATTTATGTAATTTAGTCATACTCCCTACAGCAATCACCGCAGCAACCACAACCAAGCAAAGCAGATAAAACTCCCAAGAAAAAAACCATGGCATCCCCCCTTGAACATGCATTAGCTGAGTATCTGCAGCAAACCAAAATACAAAGAAAATCAGAAAATAAATGCCAATGGATAATAAAATAATGGTAATAAACATTAACAGCAACAAACGCTGTGTTTTACGCTTAGCATCACGCTGCCACTGAAAAAAATTCACGAATACTAACTCACTTATTAGTAGCTAAGGCGTTATAGCTAAAAAGAAACTTTAGGTGCTTGTTGAATCGCGGCTGAATCCTCGAATTCTAAAAGTCCAGCATCTTGGCTGTGACCAAACATATTAGCAAAGAAAACAGGCGGAAATGACTGTCTAAAATTATTATAATCCGTTACAGCATCGTTATAAAATTGCCTTGCTCGAGATACTTTATTTTCAGTACTGGTCAACTCTTCAGCAAATTGCATCATATTTTGATTCGCTTTTAAGTCTGGGTAATTTTCTACCACCACATTAAACTGCCCCATGGCACCAGTCAGTGTTTGCTCTGCTTCACTAAACTTACGCACCTGATCAGGGGTTAAGTGTTGTGCTAAGTCTTTCAACATATTCGCCGCCGCATTTCTTGCTTCAATCACTTTGGTCAAAGTCTGCTGTTCATGTTGCATATATCCTTTAGCCGTTTCAATCAGGTTAGGGATCAAGTCATAACGTCGTTTAAGCTGGACCTCTATTTGTGCAAAAGCATTCTTATAAGTATTTCGTTTACTCACCAAGTTGTTATAAATACTAATTACATAAACAACACTACCAATGACGACCACAAGTATTATTATTGTTGAAATATCCACGCCTAACCCCTTACTGTTTACCTGCAAAACTGTTATTAGCCTTAACTATAGCCAATAGCATTGGTTATGTATGCTATCTTGAACTGGTTGCAAAAACTAACAGGTAGTGAGCGATAGTTGTTTGACAAGCAAACAATTGTCCAAAAACTATCACATAGTTGAAAAGACGTTCCATGGACTCTGACCAAGTAGTATAATCTCGCCACAAAATTATAAGTGAACCATTAGGAACATCACAAAATCGGGATACAAACTATGAAAATAACCCTAACGGGCGTCTTTTGCCTGTATTTATCAACCTTTAGTTTACCTGCATGGAGCCAGGCTAACACCTTAGAAATCCTAGACCTTACTCGACATTGGGTAGGTATCACCGCACTCATTATTTTCGGCATTGCTTATATAGTTGTTATGCTTGAAGAAAAAATTCATATGCGAAAATCAAAGCCGGTTTTACTCGCCGCGGGGTTAATATGGATTTTAATTGCTATCACTTACAATCAAGAGGGCAATTCTCATTTAGTCGAGGAGGGAATAAAACATAATTTTCTGGAATATACTGAACTATTTTTCTTTTTATTAGTGGCGATGACTTATATAAACTCCATGCTAGAGCGTGGGGTATTTGATGCTTTAAGAAGCTGGCTTGTCAAAAAAGGTTATACCTACCGTACACTTTTTTGGCTGACGGGTTGGCTAGCGTTTATTATTTCGCCTATTGCAGATAACCTTACCACCGCATTGATCATGTGCGCTGTGGTTCTCGCTGTAGGTAAAGATCAACCCAAATTCATTGCACTTAGCTGCATAAACATTGTTGTTGGTGCAAATGCCGGTGGCGCCTTTAGTCCCTTTGGTGATATCACTACGTTACTGGTCTGGCAAAAAGGTGTTGTTGATTTTGCTGAGTTTTTTCATTTATTTGTTCCTTCAGTCGTTAACTATTTAATTCCTGCTACATTAATGCACTTCGCCCTACCTCAAGGTAAGCCAACCAAACAGGATGGTGAAAAACTTGTGACTATTAAATTTGGCGGTTTGACTATCGTAGGTTTATTTTTATTAACGGTGATAACCGCTATTTGCTTCCATAACTTTCTCAATATCCCTCCTGTTTTTGGCATGATGATGGGTCTTGCTTATCTTAAGTTTTTTGGTTTTTATTTACGTAGGAAAGGCCACTCCCAAAAAGATCACACAGATGTTCCAGGAGGACACCATACTGGTGAGTTCGATATTTTTGATAAAATTGCGCAATCCGAATGGGATACATTATTCTTTTTCTACGGTGTTATTTTATCAGTTGGCGGGTTAGGTTTTATAGGTTATTTAGAACTTGCATCAACCGTAATCTACGGCGAACTCGGGGCAACTACCGCAAATACACTCGTTGGCATATTATCCGCCATTGTTGATAATATTCCTGTCATGTTTGCAGTATTAAGCATGAACCCAGATATGCCTCATGTACAGTGGTTGTTAGTCACCCTAACCGCAGGTGTAGGGGGTAGCTTATTATCCATTGGTTCTGCTGCTGGTGTGGCTCTTATGGGTCAAGCACGAGGCCAATACACATTTTTTAGTCATTTAAAGTGGACACCCGCCATTGCCCTAGGTTATGCAGCCAGTATTTGGGTTCATTTATTAATTAATGGTTAACCCATTTTGCCGCAAGGAAGCGGCAAACAAACCTCCAGTGAAGGGTATACAAAGCTTACCCTTAACTAGAGTGATTCTTTTATTGGCTTTCGTACAAGTTTTTTTAACTGCATAAGTTCTTTTTGATAAAAAGATGTTCCTTTTTCATAATCAGGGTTGTACTGCAATGTAACAAAACTGTCAGTAACCCGCTGAGTCCAAACACTGTAATGCGGAGTTTGTTGTTGCAGTCGCTGTAAATATGACATTGGTGCTTCGCCAGTTAAGCGTTGGCAGCCTTGTTTTTTCCCCCACTGACAAAACCTTAAGTAAAGTCGCGTTGCAGGGTCATATTTAATGGGTTGACGACGTAAAATAATCCAGAGGCCCAAAATCAAAATGATTACGGCAAGCCCCCCACCTAATGCCAAAGCAAGTTTATACCAAGAAAAGCCACCAAATAATTGATTAAAAAAATCCATTTGCTGATCTTGGTTATAATTAAGGACAAAACGCTGCCACCGATATTCCAGCATATCCCACTCAAGACGTAGGCGGTTAATCCAGCCAATATGTTTAAACCGTATTGGTGAAAGCGGCGTATCTTCTAAAAAACTTCCTTCTTCAGCTAGAGCTGCTTCAAGGCCATCTTGAATCCGTTCGGGAGCAACAGAAGCCGTGGGGTCTACACGTATCCATCCCCGGCCATCATGCCAAACTTCAACCCAAGCATGAGCATCAAATTGCCGGACCTGCACATAATTATTGGTTGTATTTCTTTCACCGCCTTGATAACCCGCAATAACACGCGCCGGAATACCTGCCAACCGCATTAAATAGACAAACGTACTGGCATAATGTGCACAAAAACCTCGTCGACTCGTAAATAAAAATTCATCAACGGAGTTAAAACCTAAAGTAGGCGGCTTCAATGTATAGTAAAAAGGCTGATGATTAAAATATTGTAAAATACGGTCGATATACTGCTGCGGTTTTTGCCGTACATCATCCCATAACTGTTGTGCAAATACCCGCGTTTTAGGGTTACCAAATGCAGGTAATTGTACATTTTGTCTTCGCAGCCAGTGGGGTAACTCCACGTCAACCAGTGACTCTGGATAAGAGCGAACTTCATATTGCTGACGTAACCGGACTGGCTCACGGGCAATTAACGTAAAATCACGTGTTACACCTATATCAACATTGCTGATTTGTGGCACTGCCAATGCGTAAAGCCAGTTTTGCTGTGTGGGTTCTAAAATAACGGTGTAATGGAGTGCCTGCCCTTGTTTTTTTAATGCATTAGGCCAACGCTGAAACTGATCTCCCCAGGTAATCAATGGATTGCCTGACAGTTTTAAATCTTGTGCCGTTCGGCTCGCTAATGCGAGTTCCCGACTCGCTTGTCGCCACGTGCGTCCCATCAATTCAGATAGCACAACACCACGCCAATAAAGTTGGTCCTGGGGTGGTATAGGTCCCGAAAAGGTTGCTCTAAAAGCAAGCGCATCGGATTTACTTAACTCTGCAATATCACCCGGTGTCATTTGATCACTGACCCCACTTCGGGCTTTTTGGCTAGGCAACTCTACCGACCAAATAGGTCCCAGGCGAGGGATAAAAATAAATAACAGCACCATTAATGGCACTGCCTGTAACATCATCACAGAGCCTTTGCGTAAGGTTTTTTTGAGTTGCAGTGTTACCTGTTGCTGATGTAAGCCAACCAATGCTGAGGTGACCACTATCAGCGTGAAAAATGTGTAGGCAGCGGAAGGGATGGCTTGTGAGTACAACAATTGGGTGACAATCACAAAATAACTTAAAAACACGACAAGATAAGCATCGCGCTGGTTTTTCATCTCCAACAATTTAAGTAAAAAAGTACAGAGTAATAAAACGACGCCCGCCTCTAAACCAACAATCGTACCATAGTTAAAAAAGGTACCTGCCACCACAGCAATGACCAACAACGCTTTCAGCCAGCGAGCTGGATAAGACCAGCGTCCATGGAAAATCATAATTCGCCAGCCACCACACGCAATAGCTAAAATCCCTACCCAATAGGGTATCCTTAATAAGTGGGGTAATAACACCAGTGCCTGGGTGGTGAGCAGCCATATTAAGCTCGTACGTGGTATTGAAGCGACAGCAATAGCATGCTTACGCGGATGGTCTTTAGAGGACTGGCTTGATGGCTTGGATTTTCGTCTAAACATTCACTTGCCCCTTCCTGGGATAGTACTTGATTGACTCACACCAAATAAGGCAAGCGCTGTTAAACAACGGGTTAAATGCTGAGGACCACGAGCAGGTTCAAGGGTAACGTTTGGAATTCTTAGGCCATAATCCTGATGATGTTGTTCACACTGCAGACACCAGTAACACAAGAAACTTAACCGCTCCTCCGTTGAGGCTCCGGTAAACTGCTCCCAGTCCAGCCACAAACGCATATCAGTGTAAGCACTAAATTGTTTAGTGAGTAAATCATCAGACTTCCAAAAGTGCTTCCAGGCAATGTGACGAAGCCCATCACCGGGCTGGTAAGATCTTAGTCCAGTAAAGTCTTCAACCCCCTCTTTGGCTAATGTATCCCCCTCACTGGAAGCAATATGACATGCAGGTAGTGGACAGGCGATCGGTTTTGGATAAATCAGAGCCTGGCTTTCCAGGTCAAGCCACGTCCAGGCTCTGAGCAGGCCTAATGGGTAATAGGTTTCAATACATAGTCGCCCAGGTCTAAAATAACCACGCTGCGAGGCTAATAAAAAAACGGTTATGGATTGCTTTTCATGTGGGGTTAGTGAAACGGTCGATACCTGATAAGGCTGCCAAAATAACCTAATGGACTCATGGGGTTTACCCACAACATCCTGCAACTGTAGGGTAAATCCAACATCATCTCCAACATGGGCTTTAGAAGCATATAATGCAGTTACTTCTAAACCCGCTAAATTTGCATAGGTATGTAAAATACATACTAAAAATAAACTGGCTAAAAAAAAAGCGACCATAAAACTCATGCTGTTCTCATAATTCACCGCAGCAAAAAAAACAGCCAGTCCAATTAAAATAAAAAAATACCCTGTTCGAGTTGGTAAAATAAAAATACGTTTTTGATTCAAAAAAATGGATGAACTAGGAGGAATCCGCTGATCCAACCAGCGACCAAAGTAAGCTTTAATCATGGTTCGCATCACACAACGACATCCACTGCGGTCAGTAATCGCTGGCTTAATGCTGCACCAGTTGTACCCAAATGATCATTAGGCTCACGCAAACGATGCTGAGTGACGGAGGGTAATACCGCTTGTATATCTTCTGGTAACACATGTTTTCGACCATGCATGAGTCCCCAGGCTTGAGCAGCGCGTAATAGTGCCAAGCCTGCTCGCGGCGATAAACCATAGGCAAAGTCTTCTTGTTTACGAGTATATGCCAGTATTCTTTGTAAATAATCCAAGACTGCTGTAGCAGGTTTTACCCCCATGACCTGCAGTTGAAACGCCTTTAGCTCTTCCTGAGTCAATACCGGCTGAATCGTCTCCAGTTTAACGCGACCTGAAAGCCCTAGTAATACCTGACGCTCAGCTTCTGGATCTGGATAACCCAAAGATATACGCATTAGAAATCGATCAAGTTGTGACTCAGGTAAAGGAAACGTGCCTGCCTGGGAAAAAGGGTTTTGTGTAGCGATGACAAAAAACGGCTCAGGTAACAGTCTAGTTTCACCTTCTATAGACACTTGGCGCTCTTCCATCGCCTCCAGCAATGCACTTTGGCTTTTAGGGGTGGCTCGGTTAATTTCATCAGCCAATACAATATGGGAAAAGATAGGCCCCGGATGAAAGGTAAATTGTTGAGTTTCTTTGGTGTAGATTGAAACCCCTAAAATATCTGCTGGCAACAAGTCACTGGTAAACTGAACCCGGTTGTAGGTCAACCCGAGCACGCGAGCTAAGGCATGGGCTAACGTTGTTTTGCCCATACCAGGCAAATCTTCAATCAATAAGTGCCCCTGGCTAAGTAAGCAACACAGTGCCAGCTTAATCTCCTGCTGCTTGCCTGCCAAAGCATATTGTACAGATGATACACAGGTATCCAGTTTCTGCTGCATTAGACTCCCTTATCTTAATACTGGCTTTGGACTCTCTTAATGTTAATCACCAATAATCGCTTTTCTTAGAGTAGTGAATGCCCCATAAGTTTGCGAGCATCAAACGCTATCCTCTTTGCCCAGCCAAATTCCTCACTTATTAGCTTGCTCCACCTAGCAAATAAGACTTATTACTCAATAAAAACAAGAAATACTTAGCGCTTTAGTTATTTTGCCAACTATTTTTTTAAGTTACACTGATTTTTTTCATGAACATAACCTCTAATAAAGGTGATTAATTAATTCTTATACCCAAAGATTGGAATACATTAGCTTTATAGATTTGGTTTAAACCACCTTTTTAAAGCTCTGCACCAAGGACTATGCACCAAATGTAAAGCACAATGGGTATACCTTATTCGTCCTATCGCAATACTGCTTTTGACGTACATAGACAGGACGCGAGGAGGTTAAAATATGAGCCACATTAAACAACTATGTATAAGTGCCACCATAGCTAGCGCCCTTTTGTCGTCAGCATCTCAAGCACTGGAAATAAGTATTCGTTCAGGAAACGTTTCATTTTCAAGTGGATATCACCATCCACCCAGGGTGGTAGAGGTACACCATCGCCACTATCGTCAACACCGCCACCATCGGCGCTGTGGACACTGGCGCCCCAAACATCATCGAAGACATCGCCATTTTAGAAAACACCACTACTACGATACTGGCTACTATAATGAGCCTCGTTACTCACAGCACGTCAACGTTAATGTCAATTATCCCCCTCCTCGGCCGTTACGCATTGAGCCTCAATGGCATCCTCATCAGTCTTACCGACAAGGCCAAAGCGTTTACTATCGGGGAGTCAGCTATCAAGCAAAGTGGTGGACACAGGGAGAGGAACCCGGATCAGATCGGTGGGGACCTTGGCGACCCATTTACTAACAACATGTTAGAAAACGATTAACAAGGAAATAAGAACTAACCAATCAAGTGGTGATTACAGCAGATTAAAAAAGCATTAGTATCCTCTAATGCTTTTTTAATTGTTTAGTTTTTTTCTTGCGCTTTTTCTTCGCTTTAGATGCTAAAGGAAAACAGTCTTCGAAGCGCTGACGAATCGCTTTTACTTTGGCTTCCTTACGGGCATGAACATGTGGGCCTTTAGCTGTAGAGAACGTGATTACATTGTCTTTTGGCATTAATTTGCCCTCCGTCAGCAGTATTTACCACCACTTTACTCTCAAATGTCAATAGATCCTATCGTCAACGGTTATAGTAAGCCACTTTCAGCTATGGGTCTACTCATGCTTATTACTTATATATCAACCTGTCTTATTTTATTAGTTATTGCTATCAACCTAATGTTAAGCAGGCGCTGTCAGCAGTGTCGTTTCAGCCTTTCCACCACAATATTCTGAGAGTAGGTTTACCAAAGCCTCAAGGCAAGGCTGGAGAGATGCTTCCTGTAATGACTCAACCACGAGAATAGCGTCAGTAGTGGAAGGGGTCAGCTTAGTTCTATCAGCTTCCTTCCAATTCCAACGCCGACATACAGCGCCAACATCATCACTGTAAATGACCTCACCAGGTTTAGGCGCTTTTGCTTCGGCCTCACCCAGTAGTTGAATAAATGCCTCATTTTCAGTGGCAAACCGCAGCCATAAATCACCTTTAATTTTTGCTATATCTTCCCCTCCCACAGGCACACGATATTGCAGCGAAATAATATTATAGATATCCACTAAAGGATTAATCGCTCGAGGATATTGCTCACGCTTTATTCGCTGTAAAAGATTCTCCAAACTACAGGGATAACGTTTTGGCTTTGCACCAAACAAACGATATGCCTCACGCCATACGGCGACTTCAGGTAGCTCACTGAGTGTTACCTCTTGCACTTGCCTTGCTACAGATTGCTGAACATTCTGTAAATAGTTAGCCGTTGCGGCTGACGCTTGTTCATTATTGATACCAGACACTTTAACAACGCCTAGCTGCAACTTAGGCCACTGTTGCCAAATTTCTTGGGCAACGTATAAATTGGTCATAACACTAAATACCCCGCAAACCAGAACATAATACAACCTGTTACAACATCTATGCCCCGCTGATATTTCGGCTGGTGGAGCTTCGTGGCAAGAAATGACGCCCCATATGTCAAGCTAAAAAACCAGACAAAAGAAGCCGCAACCGCGCCACTCGTGAAGGCCAGCCGCCCATCATCAGCATATTGCGCACCCAAACTGCCTAGAAATACTAATGTATCCAAATAAACTTGTGGATTAACTAAGGTGATGATCAGTGTCGCTAAAATCACCTTAACCACAGAACTGGAAGTATTTTTTTCACTTACACCAGTACTCTCATACTGATTACGCCATGCTTTTAGCAAAGCAAACCCGGCATAACAAAGTAAAAAAGCAGCACCAACATATTTGGCTAGTAATATGATCCCTGTATGTTGACTTAATAAGCTACCAACCCCTGCTACTCCAACTGAGATCAAAACGGCATCACACAAGCTACACACAAGCGCGACTGAGAAAGGGTAATGTCGCTTTAGAGCGTGGTTAAGCACAAATGTATTTTGCGCACCAATTGGAATTATCATTCCTAGCCCAATTGCAAAACCCTGACTAAATGGAAACCACATTATCTACCTCAACACCAATGCTTGATAACAATAGTAACAGTAGCAATATGACCTATATAAGTGAAATTAATTAATTTAAATAATCATTAGTAATTCTTATAATGAGGTAAAGATACTCACTTATATGTGGTGTGGAGATCCTCTTTATGAAGCTCGATTATAAGCTAATAGAAGCCTTAGCCTGGGTTGCCAAGCTTGCAAGCTTTGAGAAAGCCGCTCAGAAACTGTTTATCACTCAATCTGCGGTATCTCAGCGCATAAAACAATTAGAAGAACGTATCGGAGAACCTCTATTAATAAGAGCTACGCCTCCGCAACTGACAGCACGAGGCCAACGCCTAATCTGTCACCTTCAACAGGTCCAGCTGCTTGAACAAGAGTTATTGACAGAACTTGATATTTTTGAAGGTGAAAACCCCTTTCTACCAATTAATATCTCAATCAACGCTGACAGTCTTGCTACATGGTTTTTGCCATGTATTGAGTCATTATTAGCGTCACACCGCATCCTGCTTTCTATTCAAGTCGAAGATGAACTAAGAGCACTGCAACTACTTAAGCGTGGCGATGTCGCAGGTTGTATTAGTTGCCAATCTACACCATTACCTGGGTGCAAAACTCATTATTTAGGTGATATCCATTATTACTGTGTAGCCAGCCCTCAATTTATTGCTCGCTATTTTAAAGACGGTTTTACACTTGCTAATACCCAAAAAGCGCCTGCAATTATTTTTAACCAGTTTGACACGCTGCACGAGGACTTTCTTATCCAGTTTTTTGGTGAACCACAAGTAAACTATCCCACACACCTAATTCCCTCTTCAGATGCGTTTCTTGCAGTAGTAGAAAATAGTATTGCGTATGCACTGATACCCCATATGCAAGTGAGCTCTGCTATTGAAACAGGTAGACTAATTAATCTCACCCCCCAACACTATGAAACTCGCTCACTATACTGGCACACATGGCACACTCCTTCACAGGCTATTAAACTGCTGACAAAATCATTAAAAAAACAAGCGCATCTTTTTCTTATTAATAAAAAATAGCGAGTGTTCTAATCATATCGCATAGAAAAACGACACTATTATTTTTAGCCATAAACTATATTCTTTGAATTTACGCTTAATGTTTGTTATAAACATCTCGCTGTACGCAATGTACTAAAGACCAAAATATTAATCATTTAAACAAGGATTGTTTTATGTTAAAAGCTATTGGAGCACTTTTATTGACAGCCATTAGTTCACATGCCTTAGCCAACAATATGTCCAACTCAGAGCAAGCCGCAGATGCTTTGATGAATGCAGCAAATGAACTACGCAAAGCTTATTATTTTAATACAGACAAAGTAACAGGTGTCTGCACTCAATTATTTTTAGAAAATGGCGTATCCATTGGTGAGGTTTTATGCTCTAAAGACAGCGATAAAAACCTTGTTAAACTACTGGAAGATGCCGCTAGTCGTGTTGGAAGTATGAACCAATAAAGAGGTCATTATGCCCACAGTGAAGGGTAAATTATACTTTTATCAGAAAATACGTTATTAGCCAGAAAGTTTTTTCGCTATATTTTAAGTGGGCTAGTTTGGCCCACTTAAAATAATGCTTTACGCTTATGTTGATTTGATTGCCCTCACAGGCAGTACATCAGTATTTTTCACACTCATTCTTGCCCACTGGTATCTTTTTTCTCATTTTCGAGCGCCTTATCCATAATTGCTTTATATAATGCTGCGGCCCTGGCAGCTAAATCATGGTATTCAGGGTGCCGATCAACATAGCCTCGCATTTCATTGGCATCCGCAAACACTTCTTCCAAGAAAGCAATATCATATTCTGATAACCGTTCACCCTGGTCGACTCGTTCTTTAATCGACAGAGCCCTAGGCAAGCGCTGCTTATCAAACCGCTCAATCAGTGCAGCAATAATACCTGCATCTTCAGCATTCTGGTCCATGTTTCCACTCCTACAATACAATTTTAAATAACATCGCTGTTATCCATAAACGACATATCGGTCACAATATACCCTACACTTTGGGTATAATAATAAGACTGGCTTATTAGCACTTTCCTTTTTTATAGGACTTGGCAAGCATTTCATAAGCGGTACGAACTTCACGAAAGAGTCCTGGGTCACCGCCTTTGTCAGGGTGAAGTTCCGCTGCTTTTTTTCGATAAGCCAACTGAATCTCCTCCCACTTTGCCGTACTAGGAACTCCCAACACGATTAGTGCGTCTGAACGCTGATCCCAAGCAGCAAACCGTCGCCAAAACTGATCCATCAACTGTTGTAGACCTTCGTGGCTCATAGTGTCTAAATTGCGCCAGTCTAAATAATACTCTCTAAGCAAACAATCATGAGAGCCGTTAGCTAGGGCATTATGCTGCGAAACAGCACATACTCGCAGTAAATGGATTTCCAATGGTGAAATAGACAAATACCACTCATGATCCAATAGCTCAGTTTGTAATTGATAAAGTGCATTCATCACAAGAAAATGAACAGAATACAAATTATCCAGCGAAGAGGTATCCGTTATCAGTTGACGTGCTTTTAATTCCCTAATCAACTGATGCTCCGATATTGGACCTGAGCATTGGTGTAAAATTGCTTGAATAGTTGCTTTGAGCGGGTTATCCAACATCAAACTTAAACACTGCTTTTAAATGTTACAAAATGAAGTACAGCTAAAGAACTAAGGCCTTTACCTTAAGTACTCTATCGTACCGCTATCTCACTTAAAATGAGTATATACCCATACCCGAAGATTTTTAGGTTAGGGAAACACTTCACTGAACTATTATCACTAAAAAGGTATAAATCTTTTACCTAACCCCTTGTTTTAAAAACGTCCTTTTAACGGCTGGGGCATCACAGAGAAAGCACCCTCAAGCTGGCTCAATACCATTATGAGGTGTTGCCAAAAGTCATAGCTAAGGTGTTTCATCTGTGCATTTAAGTAGTAGTAGCTGATTTCATTCAAAAATTGCTGCTTTATTACCAACACTTAGTGCTGTCAATCATATGAATGTCATAATCAACATAATAGAACAGTTTATCTTGTACAATTTACACCTTGTTACCCTTATCACCATACTGATTGGTTGCAGCTTTTTCTATTGGCGTAAGCTCAAACATACAACAGCCAACTTCTCCCATATGCTGAACCGCTTCTGGGTTACTCCAAGCCTCATTATGATAATGTGCAGTACACTTTTTGCACTATCAATGTCTGCCAAAGCGCAATGCTCTAAAGCGATATATTATTGTTACCCGCTAAGTAATGTTATTTCCAACTTACATCTAATAACTCAACTTTATACTTTACCTGTTTTGCTTATTTGGAGTGCTGTGTTTTGGACTGGACAGTTATGCTTAACAGTTAAACCAAAATAGTGCCTTTGATGATCAAACACTATTAACCTCATAGAAAATATAATTTTAAGTTATAACTTATCATGAGGTATTCTTATCACTCCTACCCCACATATTGCATATTTTTAAGTCACTGATGACTGGTTTGCCCTATTACTGCAAACCAGCTGATGGAAATGATGGAAAAATAGTAGGCTTAGTGATATTCAAGCAGTAAAAAGTTACTCACTTATAAATCACAACTGCCGTTTTACTATTTATCGCAGAAGGAAAGCACATTAGCGCTTAGAATTGACTAATTTAGTGGCTGTTTCACCACTTTTAAGATAGCGCGAGGGTCATCTTCCTGGCCAAACTCACTTACTGTTTTAAACTCTCCTGCTTTTAGTACTCGCCAGCCATCACCCTGACTAATATAAAATGAACCTTCTTCGTCAGGTGACTGAGAAGCATCACCTAACATATAAAGGCGTTGAACTTGACCTGCCGCCTCCGCAAAATATTGGGCAATATCATCAGGCTCAGCAGAAATCGTTTCCCATACAACAAAAAGTGAAAAACGACCATCAGCAACAACCAAGTCTGGGGTTGCCATCATATCAAGTGCATTAAATGCTTTTACCTCCCATGGCTCGAATTGCTCTGTATCATAGGGGTCTGTAAGCACTTTCAAAGCAAAGTCACGATAGGCAGGGGTATTAAAATCAACCGCTAAACCAATAGTATGGTAACTCATTTTTGAAATCTCAATCGCTATCTTCTTTTGGGATGTATTTACAAATCGCTTGTAAGTAGTATTGTTTAACACTAAAGCTTAACATACTCTTGACCGTATATGTCGTTAGCTTTAAGGCGCCCTCACCTTCCCCTCAAAACCTTAAACTTTAAAAGGGTAATAACCCATAAGCTGAAGAAAAGGCGACACATAGTGTTTTTTTGCTAAGCCAACATCTGTGCCCTTTAGAGAGTGCAATGTTGGTGTTTTATCACAACATCAAACCTTTTGCCATAAACAGTGTATAAAACATACCATCAATTTGTACCCTGTACTTTTACCACTTAGTTACCACTTAGTGCATACTACTCCAGACTACAAACTGACACTTTACAAAAAAGCAAAATAGTTTATAGCTCATTAAAAAACAACATCATGATTCAATAATATTGCCAACAGAGGAGTTAACCAACAAGTTTTGCTGTCTATATAAAAGATGGCATTAAAAACAAGAAAAGCTATGCCAAGACTTACTATAACTACCGTGAAGGATTTTAGCGGGGCTAGTCTGGTCTGTTAAGACTAATGATAGCAGTTTCAGCTGTTTTGAAGGTGCTAGCTGTGCCTTCATGTGAAGCAATCTATCAATGATATGACCAGATTTTGGGCCAAAACTTGCTTAAATTTCGCTGGCAACTTCAGGTAGCTAGCTTTAATCTTTTTAAGCCCTGCATGAAATGTAACTTTTTCTATACTTAGTGAGGTTAACAATCAATGCTAATTTACTCACTTCTATATCGCAAAGCTTCAAGCAGTAGTATTCGTTTATTCTGGGTTCGAGGTTTGTAGATTATGTATAAAGGTGAACGATTTAATAGCATTACGCACCTTATTGGCGCTTGTGCTGCACTTTGTGGACTCGTTGTCCTTATTCTTATCGCCTCTGAAGAAGGTGATCCTTGGAAAATAGTCAGCTTTAGTATTTATGGCTCAACCTTATTTTTACTGTATCTGGTTTCCACTCTTTACCACAGTACAAGTGGACGTTTGAAAAATATCCTGCGTAAAGTGGATCATAGCTCCATCTATTTACTTATTGCAGGTACCTACACACCCTTTACACTAATCACCCTACGAGGTCCCTGGGGTTGGGCATTGTTTGGGGTAGTCTGGGGGCTGGCTATTTTGGGTATTATTATTGACTTATGGCCACAGAAAGGAGAGCGGGTCTTACCCATTGTGATTTATCTTGTCATGGGCTGGTTAGCTATTATTGCTTTAGACCCCCTGCTCACTCACCTATCAACATCTGGTTTTGTTTGGCTGCTCGTTGGAGGACTACTTTACACAACAGGTATTCTGTTTTATGCATTTGATGAGCGTATTAAACACTTTCATGGAATATGGCACTGCTTTGTGTTAGGAGGAAGTATTGCTCATTATTGTACAGTATTAATCTATGTCGCCTGAAAGTCAGATTCAGCGTGAATGTTAATACTTATGTTATATACTAAAAGACCCAAACGAAAAGAACTGTGTAATATTTCAGGTGAGTATTCGCTAAATAATAACAGTGATAATTCCTTCTTTATTATGTGCAGCCGTTATATAAAATGCTTTTAGAGAGTCAAAGTTACAACTGATAAAGGATATATCATCTACCGCATCAGAACACTTTCCATAAATACCTGCGCGCGAAAACTTACCTACCGAGTAATGACGCATCAATTGTTTCGCGTCAATAGGGGCTAATTCATCGGCTATCAATGCCACCTTAAGTGGTTCAAAGTAACGTGCGGGTCCACAACCCAGGTCATCTGCAGATATTGGCCTCCCACCCAATATTACTTCACTAATCAGTTCATCGGTTGTCTGCGCTGACCCACAGAGCAAGTAGTGGATTATATGCCAGGATTTATCAATATCTAATGTCGTTTTATCACACTCCGTAAAAATAACCCGAGGCAGCCATTCTGGGGAGCTTAATAATTTATGAATCGTTCCATAAGACATCCGGCGAAAATAGGCGTTCATACTCATAAGATTACCCTAAGGTTTCATCACTTAACAGATACCCCCTTGTGCCCTTGGGGTATAAAAAACCTTCACTGAGGGTATATGGTGGCAATGCTTTTTCTTGATTTATGCCCACTCTCCCTGATCAATAAACCATTATAAAACAATAATACATGGATAAGGCTTAGGCGAGTGTTATATGTTAGAAAAATGAGCGTGAAGTAATTAATAAAAAGTAACTTTTTATTCTAAGGGAAAATAACGGCATGAGCCTTACTTCAATAATCTTTCGCTCATATTGACAGCCACCCCTTTTATTAAAGAGAAGAAGCCCCTCCTTAATCTCTACTACTTACAGTTTACAGTGCTACTGGCACCTGTTTCACATACCCACTCAAGCATTGCAAACCAAGTTAGCCCAACAATAAACCCTTCATTTTGAGTATATTACAATAAATTTGCCAACCCGTGCCAACAAAGCAACTAAATACTCCTCATTTTTGAATACGTTTATTAAAAACAATCATTGTGTTAACCAGTTTTTAGCTCCACCGTACACCAAATGTGATAATACAAAAAATAAAAATGTTAAAGATTGTAGCTGCAGCTTAGTTATTAGTTAGAGGTACCCCCTATTAAATAGGCACATTAATAACCAAGCGCTGACAAGCACATACTTTAATAAACTATTTATTCATACTATTACGTGCAATATCTCAATTTCAAAAATACAAAAACAAAATCACACTTTATTGATATCAACATCGCATCATTAACTTGACATGCATTTTGAAAAGAGGATTCAACCGCTTATGAGTAGTCACAAGCAGTATAAACGGAAACTATCCACCCTTTCCTTAGGTATACTATGTACCTTTAGCGTGATCAATACACCACAGTTAATTGCTGATGAAGCACAATTTGCCCAATTTGTTCAGACAAATCATTTTAGCGAAGCGCAGCTTCTTTATAGCCATACCGAAATGTTCAACTTTGATATTGAGGGCTACTTAAAACAAAATGCGCCTCATTTAATAGACTACGCTGAAACGATTTCACACTGGAGTGGCTACAGCAGTATTAGTCCTAAAGTACTGATCGCATTGATGGAAACACAAACACGTATTATCTCTCAAAAAACACTTTCAAGTGAACAATTAAATAACCCCATGGGCATCCTCTCCCAAGAGGAAAACTTTTCAAACCAAGTAAAAGATGTTGCTATCAAATTAGCAAAAATACATTATCAGCATATAGAAACGCTTCACCAGCAGAAAAAAGAAGGCATTGCGACATACAGTAATGAAGATCACCCACAACCATTTTCCACTATTGAAACGTTATTTGATCAGTCACAACAATCAATTAAATTTACCCCCAAAGAGGATAATGCAACAGAACAAGATGATGCCATCATTATTACTGATGACGTAATGGATAGCGCACCCGCCCACCCAACTGCAGGTCAGTTCTATCAGACGTATCAGCGGCTTTTCCCCCCAATTGAACAAGCCAACACAGCACCCGATTCAGCACAATTTTTTACCAACAACCCCAATAACAACAGTTATCCTTTTGCCCAACTACCACCAGATAACCTTTTACAACTTCCTTACCCAAAAGGTGAATACTGGCGTATTGGCGGTAGTCATACCAATACCGGGAGTGGTAGCTACCCTCAATCCTCATTGGATTTAAATAATGGAGGTAGCTGGGGTTCTGATACTTCGAACAAATGGGTTACTGCTTCAGCAGGTGGAAAGGTCAAAAAGCACTCATCGTGCTTTGTTGAGGTCGTTCATGAAGGAGGGTGGTCCACCACTTACTACCACCTTGGCAATGTCGTTGTTAACAGTGGCCAAACTGTTGAGCGCAATCAGCGACTGGCAAATTACGCAAATAATAAACCACAAGCGCTGTGTAATGGTGGAATGTCTACTGGGCCACACCAACACTTTAGCTTAAAACACAACGGTAGCTTTATACACTTAAATGGGGCAAAGCTTTCCGGTTATAAAGTACATACCGGGCGGGACAGTTACGACTCCGACTGTAATTACTTTTGGCTGGAAGGACATGGACAGCGTTACTGCGCCTGGTCCAGAATAAGTAATCCAGGTGTTCCTGACACTAATCCGAACCCGAACCCGAACCCGAACCCGAACCCGAACCCGAACCCGAACCCGAACCCGAACCCGAACCCGAACCCGAACCCGAACCCAGATCCTGATGTCGATGTTCTACAAAATGGCAAGGCCGTTACGAGTATTTCAGGTAAAAAAGGTGCAAAGAAATACTTTGTCGTTAAAGTACCTCAGAATGCAAAAAATCTCTCCATTGTACTCGACGATGGCAGTGGTGATGCTGACTTATATGTTAAAATAGGCAGTAAACCAACCTTAACAAGCTGGGCATGCCGACCATACATGATTCAACAGCAAGAAGTTTGCGCACTCAAAAAACCACCCGCAAACAGCTATTACATCATGATTAATGGTTATTCGAACTATGAAAATATTAGTGTTAAGGCATCATATGATGTGAAGTAATATACCAAACTCACGGCTGGTTCCCTCCAGCCGTTATACCCTTCTCTAACTCACCCTCTTTTATATTAAAGTGCTCAGCCTAAGCTAATAATGTTTTTTTACTGTCGTGTATCACACTTTGCTGCCATCATGTTTAAATGTGGAATAAAGTTACAAGGCCCATGACGAGCATCAAGCTGCTGCTTCAAAATGCCTTCCCAGCCCGTTCGGCAAGCACCAGTCGAACCAGGTAAACAACACACTAAGGTATGATTTGCTAAACCCGCCAGTGCACGAGACTGTAGTGTAGATGTACCAATTTCTTGAAAGGATATTTGCCGAAATAGCTCACCAAAGCCATCAACTGTTTTATCAAATAAGGGTAACAGCGCTTCAGGCGTCGAATCTCTCTCTGTAAAACCAGTACCACCTGTCACAAGGATAACTTGTACAGTGCTGTCAGCAATCCAGCCAGAAACAATAGCCCTTAATTGATAAATATCATCCTTGCTAATACATCGACTGTGCAATGTATGGCCCGCCTGTTCTACTGCATCAACCAAATACTGCCCTGATGTATCTGTAGCCTCATCTCGAGTATCAGATACCGTCAAAATAGCAATAGAAAGAGGAAAAAAATCTTTTTGAGTGTGTTTACCCATATCTGATTACCTTTAACTGCCGGATATTAACCATTATTAATGTCAATCTCGAAAAAATACTTATACCCAATCATAACTTGAGTCTTTAACAACTACAAAGCTCTTTCCTCCGAAAGACTAACAGGCCAGTTGAAGCAACTTAGACTAGTCTTTTGCTTGGGGAGTGAAATTACTTTGGTATTTCATATGAGGATTATGTTGCTGCTTTTTTTATTGAGTCTTTGCTTTCAAAGCTCAGCAAACCAGTGTTTAAAAAAACCGCTTATTGTCGGTTGGGATCTTTATCCCCCCTATGGCTATTACAACCCAAATAAACAACTGGTCGGATTAGATATCGCATTTCTAAATGCTGTTCTTCAACAAGCTAATTGCCTCTACGAAATTAAGCTGATTACATTTAAACGCTCATTAATAGAACTTAAAAAAGGTAGTATTGACCTAATGCTTACTGTGAGTAAAACAGCAGCGCGCGAACAGTATGCCTATTACTCTCCTCCCTATCGAGACGAACAAATGAGAATGATCATACGTAAGGGAGAACAACATCAATGGCCCCTTCAGAGACTAAGTGACATCAAAAAGTTAAAAATGAGCTTAGCTGTCAGACTTGGCTCATATTATGGTGAAGAGTTTGCTGGACTATTGTCTGACCCATTGTTTCGCGAGTTACTAATAGATGTGAAACAAACCGTTCAGGGAATAAAAATGGTTGCAACTGGGAGGGCTGACGCAGCATTACAAGACGTATACAACCTCAAATACCGAGCAATCAACTTAGGAGTATGGGACAAGCTTGCTCTACATCCTTATATTGTTTCAAGCGGTAAAGTACATTTTATGTTTAGTAAAAAGTCAGTTCCACAGCAGGACGCTAAGTATATTAGTCAAAATATTTTAGCATTTAAAAGGACGGAAGCTTATAAAACGATTTATATGTTAGATTAATATAATTATACCCAAAGCTTAGGTTTTTTCGCGAGGCGTGGCGGAGTCTGTTAAAACCAACGATAGTAACTACAGTTGTTTTATAAGCACTATGGATAGCACCCATGAAAATGATTCATGAAGGGTATAAACTTATCCTAGCAATAACTAGGTTGTTCACTAATAAGCATTAAAACCACCTCTATGGGAAAATTTAAGTTTTATAGCCCAATTGGACGCAAACTACTGGTCGTCGTCATCAGCGTAAGCACCATGATTGCTGTTGGTACCACAGCTATTCAATTAAGTTACGACTACTTTGAAGACATTCAGCGCGTCAATAAAATATTTTTGCAAATTGAAAAGTCAAGTTTACCTAACCTTAATCGATCATTATGGTCATTTGATGAAAAACAGATTGATACTCAACTACAGTCTTTACTACAAATACCTGAAGTCGTCTTGGTCGAGCTAATACAGCAGTCAGGTGATACAACACAAGTGATTGGTCAACGACCCGAATCCTCGCGTTTTTTAACAGAACAAACATTCCCACTAACCATTACGCCATGGAATTCAGAGCAAGTCGAACTCGGCAAACTCACCGTTGTAGCAGACTTAAGTGAAACCTACCGGCGCTTATGGGAGAAGCTTATTGTTATTTTTTTATCCAACTGTACCAAAACTGCAATTGTCGCTTTTGTGCTGCTAATTGTTTTTTGGCAGCTGGTCACCAAACATATCATAACGATTGCCCGTTACATTAACGAACAAGAAAATGCCACACTGATTGAACCCTTAACGTTATCCCGAAACCCAACAAAAGCTTATGATGAGCTTGACTGCTTAGTCGATGCCGTTAACAACTTATATCAATTAACTTCCGAGAAAAAGTCTAAGTCAACAACACAGAATGATTTCCCTCTTACAACCCAACTACAATCTCTGGATATTCCTTTTAATAAAGCTTTAATCAATAATATTGATTCTGACCTAACATCAAATGAAAAAAACGTAATATCGGCAACAGAAAGTGTTGAAAACAGTTTTAAAACCATAGAGCAACAGTTGGAGAATTTAAGCTACTATAAGATTCACTTATCTTCCCATTTTCAACACAGCAAAAAAGAAATTGATCGATTACTCAATCGTATTGCACACCTTAAAAAAAATCTCGAGTGATTAATCTGTTTATCTACATCAGCCATTATATGCGTTATTATATAACTCGTGCCGAAAGATATACCCTACGCTTTCAGCACAAAGTATAAATCGTGGTAAATTATGAAAAGGAGTTTTTAAGTGACCACGACAGAACATGTCTATCTCTATGGTACCTGCACCATTGACTTATTTTTTCCTGAAGCCGGTATTGATGCCATTACACTTCTAGAACAATACAATATCAAAGCTCATTTTCCCCCTGAACAAACCTGTTGTGGGCAACCTGCCTATACCAGTGGTTATCCTCAACAAGCCCAACAGGTGGCCCTTACACAAATTGCAGCATTCCCAGAAAACTGGCCAATTGTTGTACTATCAGGATCATGTGCAGGCATGATGAAACATCATTACACACACCTTTTCCCTGATAATCACCCTCAATCGATACAAGCTCACCGGTTTAGCCAACGTATTGTCGAGTTTAGCGAATTTTTATATCACCACTTAAAAATTACCCTCACTGACTATGGTCAACCAGTACACGCTGCATTACACACAGCTTGTAGTGCACGACGGGAGATGGATACCCTCCAGTGTAGTCAGCAGCTATTATCTCAACTGCATAATGTTTCAGTGGTATCACCCGCTCATGAAGAAGAATGCTGTGGTTTTGGTGGAACATTCTCAGTCAAATTTACTGAAATTTCAGGTGCAATGGTTAATGATAAGTGTAAAGCACTAGAGGCAACCAATATTCAGCATCTTATCAGTACTGATTGTGCTTGCTTACTTAACATTAATGGCTGCTTGGCAAAGCGCCAAAAAACACCACTACAGGGAGAACATTTAGCCAGCTTTTTACGGCACCGATGTCAGTCAAGGAAACCCTAGGGCCTGTTAACACTATTTGAATCACCACTGCCGTAGACTATTTTTCCACCTGGCAAGGCACAAGGAATGCCGTGTAGTCATTCTACATAAGTGACTTGTAACGCTGCTAGGTGGAAAAATAATCACGGCCCGAAGGGTTATGATGGTAAAAGCACTACTCGTTGTTGCTCATTGTTCATTTAGAACCACTAAACTTCACGCTTCGCGCCTAGATTAGTGCTTTTACCCCCATAACAGTGATATTAAAATAGTGTTAACAGGCCCTAACACAGCGCTCAATGATTATTGCAACAAAGGACGTTTGTATATGTCATCATCACCATTCGAAATGAAAGCATCCTCTGTGCTCCAAAATGAGGAGTTACAACACAGCTACCGTAATGCGATGGACTATTTAATAAAGCGTCGTCAGCAACAATTCAATGACCCACTAGAATGGCAAACCTTACGACAAAAAGGTACCTCAATTAAGACCGCTGCGCTGACCGATTTACCACAGTTATTGCTACAACTAGAAGCCAAGTTAATTAACAATGGTATTCAAGTCCACTGGGCTGAAACGCCAGATGAGGCTAATAAACTTATCACTCGACTCATTAAAGAAACCACCAGTTCAAACCCTGACTGCTCACCAGCACCTGTGGTAAAAGGCAAAACGATGGTGAGCGAAGAAATACATCTTAACCAATACCTTGCACAACAAGGCATACCCTGCTTAGAAACCGATATGGGTGAATTTATTGTACAGCTGGCCAAAGAAACACCTTCTCATATCATCATGCCGGCCATTCACAAAAACAAGGCAGAAATTGCACAGCTATTTAAAGAACACATTTCTGGTATCTACCAAGATGATGTAGATATCCTAATTCAGCAGGCTCGTCAGTATCTAAGACAATGCTTTGAAAATGCAACTGTAGGTATTAGCGGTGTTAATTTTGCTGTGGCCGAGACAGGTACTCTGGTGCTGGTTGAAAATGAAGGTAATGGCAGAATGAGTACCACTTTACCCCAAACCCATATTGCACTGATGGGTATCGAAAAAGTCATTGCTTCTTTGACAGAATTACCCCCCCTATTAAGTTTACTCACCCGCTCTGCTACAGGACAATCTATTACAACTTATATCAACATGATCTCAGGACCACGACGAAAGGGAGAAAAAGATGGCCCAGAAAAAGTACATGTTATTTTGTTAGATAACGGTCGCAGCAAACTTTGGCAAGATGCCTCATTACGCGATACTCTTCGCTGTATTCGTTGCGGTGCCTGTATGAACCATTGTCCCGTTTATACCCGCGTAGGAGGACATAGTTATGGCACAACTTACCCTGGCCCAATCGGTAAAATATTAGCACCTCAGCTTGAAACACAAGATAATGCAGCTGATTTACCTTTTGCTTCCAGTTTATGCGGCGCTTGTGGTGAAGTTTGCCCTGTTAACATTCCCATCCCACAATTACTACTTCGATGGCGACAAGAAGCCACACAACAGTATCAAACGAACCATTGTAATCATACGGCTACTCCACAACAATCAACGCCTATTACAGGCCTAAAGTATTCACGTGGACAACACCTTATCTGGAAAACGTGGAGTTGGATTAACTGTCACCCTAAGCTCTATTATTTTATGACCTACTTAGTTACCAAGTGGCGTATTTTATTACCTCGACAGTTAGGTGGCTGGACCCTCTATCGAACACCACCAAGACCCGCTTCAAGCACATTACACCAGCGCCTAAAAAATAAATAACTTGCTAATTAAAAAATATGTCATTAGAAAATAAAGTCATGGATGCACGCACCAAAATACTTAATCGTTTACATCAGGCTAAAATCAAACAACCTCTTTATTCGATTACAGATAATAAAGATAAAAATAACAAAACAATTGATAAATCAAATTCCTCGGTAATCACCAACCCAGGGCATAAGGTTAAATTATTGATAGAACAATTAGAGAAAGCACATGCTCATGTTGTTTTAGGGGAAGCTTACGACTGCCAACAACAGCTTTTAACGTTTCTTAACCAACAAAAAGTTAATTGCTTACTCACGGGAGATCCCATTCCTGAAAATATTAACCACATTTTAACCACAACCTCCCCCTCAACTGCACAATTTCCACGCACAATGAAGCCTTATGCACAACCAATAGAACAGTGGAAAAATCATTTATTTTATGAAGGCAATGCAGCCATCACTAACTGCCTAGCTGCAATTGCTGATACGGGAACACTTGTTCTTCAACCCTCCCCCATTGAACCACGCACCCTATCACTGGTTCCCCCTATTCATATTGTCGTACTTTATACCCAACAAATTGTTCAGAGTTTTGATGCCCTGCTTAACCACACATGTTGGCCCTCAGAGATGCCATCAAATATCGTATTTATATCAGGCCCATCTAAAACCGCTGACATTCAACAAACATTAGCCTATGGTGCTCATGGTCCCAAAGTACTTGCCGTTTTTATAATAGATGACACAAAGAATGAGTAATCTCCATCAAGCACAGTGCCGCAAGGAAGCGGCAAGCAAGCCTCTAAGGAAGGATTCACGGCGTATTCGAAGGTTATTATGTAGACTTTAGCTATAGGTGCTTTTCAGGCTATTTTGGCTTTATGTCCATAGTGCGTTTTTTTTGAACAAGAATCACATCGCTCCCGATAATTTCAAATGAAATGGGCAAACAAGTGCTCAGATATTCAAACACTGGGGGGCTAAAAAACGAGATATGTGTTAAATCCCGAATATAATGCCAACGGGTAAAAGCCTGTTGATTAGTCACTAATTTGGTCATTAACCCTAACCAACCTCCAGGCTTTAACATCCCCAACCATAATTTAATGTAGTGTAATGGATCAGCTAAATGTTCAATGACTTCAGTAGCCGTAATAAAATCATAAGTTTGATTAAGTACTGATTTATCTGGGTAGTAAAATAAATCATATTTATTCACTCCAAAGCCTCTCTCCTCGAACATGGCTGCCAACGCAGGTCCTGGTCCACAACCAAAGTCAAGGCCTTGACCATTAGCCGCTAACTTAGGCACTAATGGTTCCACTACGCGCGATAAAAAACGTCGATAACCTTGATCATAAATAGCATTTTTGTGCTGGTCATAAATCTGTTTTTCTTCATCTGCCGTTAAATGATAATCCGATGGCACAAAAATAAAACTACAAGTAACACACTGTAAATAAATTCGATATTTATCCTGATGATAAACCTGCAAACTTTCTGCAGTACAGACTGGACAATGTGAAACAACTTTGTTCCCAATCGTTTTATTCATTATTTACTTTATCGCTCTATTTAAGTAATCCAAATTAATACCTAAGCTCAATACATGGTCAACACTAAAAACAATCCGTTTTTTGCTGGTCATTAACTAGACTGCGAATCATAAGCCACGCTTGTTATTTGGCAACTTACCAATACAAGTCTACAGTCATTAGCACTAGGACGCTATCTGTCATGGAGACATACGACATGTTACTTAATGATGCGCACTTCCATTTCTGTGCTTTCAGCACAATTAAACGAATAATCTTAAGTATACTCTTAATTTATGCACTACCGTACAGTTTTAATACATTCTGCGCCACAATGGAATCTATTTCAATAACCCATTCATCAGACTCTCAATCACTTGCGACATTAACTCATTTAACGTCATCAGAAAGTTTACAACTGATTACCAAAGTTGAAGTGAATGAACAACTTATAAAGCATCGCTATCAACAACACTATCAAGGCATCCCTGTATGGAACTCAAACCTTGTTGCCAGTTATAACCACCGTAATCAGTTACTGAATTTTTCAGGTTTTTTGCTGAGAGATATTCAATCAGATATAGAATCAGTACAACCCTCACTTTCATCCTCAGAAGCACTCAACATTGCCTTAGCGGCAGAAAATATCTTCCTTCATCAAAGCTCTTCACATACTGCAAGAAATGAAAGAAACCCAACACTTATCACTAATAAAAAAGCAACGCTTTACATTTATCTTGATAAACAAGGTCAAGCTCAACTTGTTTATATTGTATCATTTATGGCTCATACCCCTGTGGCTCATACAATCAAACCAAAACGACCGTTCTACATTATTAGTGCGCACAGTAAAGACATTCTGGACCATTGGCAAGGATTAACTACCCGCCAAGCAACAGGACCGGGAGGTAATGAAAAAACAGGTATTTATCACTACGGGTCAGACTATGGTTTCTTAACTGTAAGCGACGACTGTCGTATGACAGGTCCCTATATTGATACCGTTGACCTCAACCACCATACTGCACGTGGCAAGGTGCATCAATTCCCCTGCGCTAATAACACCTATAAAGCCATTAATGGTGCTTTTTCTCCACTAAACGATGCTCATTTTTTTGGCACAACCATTCTCAACATGTATGAAGAGTGGTTTAAAATTGTTCCTTTAGCCATGCGTTTAACTATTCAGGTTCACTACCGTCAGCATTATGAAAATGCTTTCTGGGATGGACGTAATGTAACATTTGGAGATGGTTATAAATCCTTTTACCCTTTAGTTAGCCTTGATGTTGTTTCCCATGAAGTTGCACATGGCTTTACCGAGCAACACTCAAATTTAATTTATCGCAAACAGCCAGGTGGCATTAACGAGTCATACTCAGACATTGCAGGGGAAGTCGCTGAGTATTACTTCAATAAAAAAAATGACTGGATGGTAGGTGGTACTATAACGAAGACCTCAGGTGCTTTACGCTATTTTGCAGACCCTACACGTGATGGCCGTTCTATCGACCATGCTGATGATTATACTTGGGGTTTGGATGTACACTATACATCCGGTGTTTTTAATAAAGCATTTTACTTACTTGCCTCCACTCCGGGCTGGGATGTTCGCCAAGCCTTCACCCCCTTTATGCTGGCAAACCAGCTTTACTGGCGCCCTGAAACAAAATTCAATGAAGGTGGTTGTGGTGTTGTTCAAGCCGCAAAAGACTTGCAACTCAATGCTGATGATGTTGAGTCAGCATTTGCACAAGTGGGGGTTAATGCTAGCTGCCAATCCCCTAATGACTCCATCATTAAAATAGAACATAAAAAAACGCTATCAGGACTATCAGCAGATAAAAAACAAGCCTTATTTTTTCAAATGCCTGTTCCCTTTGGCATGCATAATTTGATATTTAAAATTTGGGGCGGGACTGGCAACGTCGATCTTTATATGCGCCATAAAGACAAACCAACTCGTTTTATTTGGGATTGCCGTCCTCTTAAAAATACCAATGAAGAACTTTGTCAAATTGATCAACCTAAGACTGGTACTTACTACCTAATGCTTTATGGACAGGCGGCTTTCCAGCAGGTCTCTCTCCAAGGTAGTTATGAAATGCGCGTTATAGACTACCTCAATAATACTTCTGTTGCGATACCTGACCGAGATTTTGAGGGGGTTAATAGTGATATAAAAGTAGGCTTAGGTAATACCGTGATTCGCGCTAGAATAACCGTAGATATTACTCATCCAGATATTGGTGATATTGCAATCAGCGTAACACCACCAAACGGACACCGCTTTTTACTGAAACCTTATATGTCTCAAGAAGGCCAACGAGACCTCAACGCACGCTATGAAATAAAACTAGATAACTTGCAACAAGGGGGTATCTGGCAGCTCAATGTGAAAGATGTATTCTCACGCTATACCGGCACTTTAAACTATTGGCGCTTAGAATTATTTGATGATGAGTAAAAATTAAAGTCGTATAAACGCTTACTCTTAGTACTTTTGCCCCATAAAGTAGTTCGCTATTGAATAAATTCAGTAAAAAAACCAAGTGTATCCTTTTTGCTGAATTTATTCGTGTAGTTTGATACATTTACATCGCTTATATTTTACCACAAAAAAGCACATCCGTACTTATTTTAGGACATCTCTTAAAGTAGTGATTTTTTTAAAGTACTCTTTATTTAACCAAACAACTTATTTAACTAAACAACTGATTAAAGATACCCTTCACTAAAAGTGTATCTTCCAAGGAAAGGTGTTATGTTTAAATGCATATCCAATAACATTGCTAAAAAGGCAATGACCACTCATGCAGTTTCTAAGTTTACAGCCTGTATTTTATTATCTTTTACATCAACCGCTTTTTCTGCAGACATTAGCCAGTCTTCCGCCCAAACCCTTGCTACCCAGTTTTTTGAAAGCAAGTATGCTACAAATACTGTTGATGTAACTCATGCTCAAATTAAATACGATAACAATAACAAAGCAAAAGCTTATATTTTTCAAATAAATCACCGAGGCTTTGTGATTGTCGCGGCACAACAACAACGCAATCCAATTTTGGCTTATAATAATACTCACGGTGAGATGACATTTTTACAGAACCACTCACCACTCATGAACTGGCTGACTGACTATACAGCACCTAATACCAAGCCTGCGACCTCACGTAATGCAAGAAGCAAGCGATCTACAACAAATACATCCGTTGCACCCTTAACAACAACAAAGTGGTCACAAAATGGTTTCTATAATGATTTAATACCCAACGAGTCGCTGACAGGCTGTGTAGCGACTGCAGTTGCTCAGTTTCTAAAATACCATCAATACCCTGAACACGGTTACAGTCATAATAGCTACACCTACTCTGATCAAGGCACTATCTCAACCGATTACCGTACAACCTATTATCAGTGGGATAATATGCCAGACCAGCTGTTAGCCGCGAATAATGATGTTGCCACACTGATGTTCCACAGTGGTACGGCTGTAAAAACACTTTATGGCCCAAACCTATCTTTAGCCCCCATGCGTTTTATCCCAAATGCACTAGAAAAACACTTTAACTATATTACAAATGGCTTTGAGTACGTCAGCCAGTTTGACAACCTTCCCGCCTGGCGCGACCTTATTATCCATGAGTTACAGGCAAGACGTGTCGTCATTTTAACGGGACTCAGTGGTAACGCCGGTCATGCCTGGATTGTCGATGGTTATGATGGTCATGACTACTTTCATATGAACTGGGGTTGGGGTGGAAACATGAATGGTTACTTTCAGTTAACCTCGCCAGCACCGCGAGGAAATTATAATTTTAATCAACGTATGGCTTTTGTAAGAGCCGCACCTCGTCCATCTTTAAACCATATTCCTTTTTGCGAAAGTACGCAGTACCTTACCGCTAACCAGGGAGAGATCAGTGATGGCAGTCAGCAGTGGAATTATCCCGTAAACAGCGATTGTAGATTTATTCTTCAACCAAATGTAGCAGGCCAGTTAAAGCTGCAATTTCAGTCATTTAATACTGAAAGAAATCATGACTTTGTCACCATTTATGATGGTACTACAACTGCAGCCCCCATGCTTGGCCGGTTCCATGGATCTTCTCTCCCAACAACAATTACCAGCCAGACTGGCAATTTATTAGTCCATTTTACCAGCGATGACATTGTCAGTGGAAAAGGTTGGCAAGCACGCTATTGGGTACAATAAACTCGGATTAAAACGAATCCTAAGCTTAAGATACAAGGACAACAGGTGTTGTCCTTGCATTAAAAAACTATTTTTGGGAATCTATCAATTCTTGCTGCTGTTCACGTAACTCGGCAATTAATTTAACACCAAGATCTATACCTGTACTGAAGGGTATATTTTTCACCATGGATTAGGATAACTCACTTTATGCGAATAAATAGAATAATAATACGCAGTCTTTTACTATGTTTGACCTTGTTTTGGGCTAGCTGGAGTTCAGCTCAACCTCACTTGGCTCACGCATCTCAAGATATATTAAGCTATTTGCAAGCTATTCCCGGCATGGAAGCGGAAGAGCTTAATAATCCCCCCTCAGGCTATCGATATATTTTAATACGATATAGTCAGCCCATTGACCATGAGCGTCCTTGGTTAGGTTCGTTTAAACAACGCATGGTGTTACTCCATAAAGACCAAAATGCCCCTATGGTCTTAGCCACCAATGGTTATACCATTGCAGTGAGCACATACCGATATAACTTAACCCAAGTACTCAATGCCAACCAACTAAAAATAGAGCATCGCTTTTTTGCTGAATCCACCCCGGAACCCAAAGACTGGCAATATCTAACCATTAAACAAGCAGCAGCAGACCACCACCGAATTGTCACAGCAATACGCCCCTTTTATACTGGAAAATGGATTTCTCGTGGCAGCAGTAAAGGAGGAATGACCGCAATTTATCATCGTCGTTTTTACCCTGATGATGTTGATGGTACGGTGGCGAATGTGGCTCCTCAAAGCTTTGGCCGTCTTGATCCGCGTTATGTCACATTCCAACAACAGGTTGGGCCTGCTGGCTGTCGCGCCGCTTTAAAGCAGTATCAGCGAGAATTACTAAAACGACGGGATATCATGAAAGCCTATATTCAGCGTTATAGTAATGAGCAAGGTATGAATTTCAGTCTTGAAGGTGGTTTAGATCAAGTGCTGGATATGACCGTAGGCGAACTGTATTTTCAGTTCTGGCAATATGGTGATATTGCTAACTGTAAAGATATTCCCACAAACGATGCCTCAGACGCAGATCTTTTTCAGTTTATGGTAGATTGGGGACCTCTCTATTTCTTGAGTGACATTGGCCGAAAAACTTATGAGCCATACTTTTATCAGGCCATTACCCAGCTCGGCTATCCTCGCCTTATGCTAGGGCATATAACAGACCTGCTGCAGTATGACCCTAACGACTATCGTCCTTATGTTACGAAGTGGCCTTCTCAAGCTTTTGACTACCGAGCAATGTGGGATATCGCTAATTTCGTTGTATTAAAAAGCAGCAATCTGATGTTATTTTACGGTGACATTGATCCTTGGACTGCAGGTGCCTTCTTTTTACCTAACTCAGGCAGGCGCAGTACTCATACTTTTTGGGTTAAGGATGGAAATCATGGCACGGATATTTTAACGGTAAGTGAAGAAGATCAGAAAAAAGCCTTTGCAATGCTAAAGCAATGGACTGGTGTTGAACCTAAAGTGCCTTCGGTCATGTTACGTCATTCTGGGCAAGACAGTGATAACCAAAAACAATTCAACGAAGACTTAATTAGACGTCCTTTATAGTTCAAGTATACACTTTGCAAATCAATTGTTTGCGGCAGGAGGGATAGTCAGCCCTCTGCTGCAAATATACCCAATACGAATGGTTTTTAGGTGCGGCCATCGAGTGACGAAGCCCCATGAGCCTATATTAATAGGTAATTGGGCTGATGAGTGAAGATAACAAAGCCTAGAAATCATTCGTGAAGGGTATATTTATGTTATTTGTAGATCGCACTAAACATGACATGAACCAACCACATCAAATGAAAGCTGCTCTGTAAACTGACGTATTGTTAACTGACCATGATATTCCATATGATTGATGGTGTTATTCGTTTTAGATTTTATCAATTCAACACTGATTGTGGGTTCGTCCCGCACCGTAAACTTCTCAAACTGATCACGAATCTCTGCTAGTTGCAACGTCCTTAGTCGACCATTAATGATCATTTTTGCCTCAGCACCACTGGCAAAACGAGTAAAAATAAATTTCCATGTGTGTGGCTGCCTAGGGTTAAAAAGATAGGCATCATTTTCCAGCATAAAATTACAGAAGTTACTATATTGCTCACCAGCCATAACCCCAATTGCAATTGGCACCCTAGTTTGCTCAGCTCTCTCCTCACCCATTAATGACTCATTAGTATTACAACCCATAATCAGTAGAGTCATTAGCAAAAAGGCAATAAATTTTATACGACATATAGGGGAGACTCGTTTTGTCCTATTTCTCTTTCCCAGCAATAACGATAATAAATTGCCCCACATAATTGCCTTCCTATGCCATTTTAATTAGCATTAATGGGTACTACTTAAAATAATGCTTTTATTGTAAGCATAATGAAGCACGCTTGATATTTAACAAGCTCACTCTCATTACGCATAATAATTACTATAGTTGAACAACCCCTAGGCTATTTATAAGAAACTGAATTATACAAACTCACCGCTTATAACTACTAACGAGTTACTAAAAGCAGTCTGTTCATTCATTTTGTTGCCAGTTATCAATCAGCTGACACACTGAGTCACCATTGGGGACACCATCAGGCATAACAGCCCACTGGCTCAGCGCTGTTTCCATTCGAGTAAGTAATGTACTTAACTCTGTAATTTGCTGTTTAACCTGAGGGATATGTTGAGCTAATAAGTCCCTCACCATAGGGCAAGGTGAGTCACCTTGTTTTGCATGCTGTAAAATTTGCATGATTTCTTTTAGGCTAAAACCCAGTGTTCTTGCTTTCAAAATAAAATTTAACTGCTGTTCATCACGCCTACTGTAATCATGATAACCATTGGCCGGATTACGCTGGGGTGATAATAAGCCTTGTCGCGTATAAAACCTGACTGTCTCTGCGGTAACACCTACCCGCTTTGCTAAGTGACTTGCTTGCATACTAAAACTCCGCTCTACTTTCAGAGCAATTTTAAAACCTAGGAGTTACACCCAAGTCAAGCTCAGTTACTTATTCGATGCTAAGCTAAAAAGCATCTTCTCTATTTTGATGCAGTCATTAACATTAAGCTGATGATCAAACAGATTCATATCGAAGGCTACCGTTCTATACGTGAGCTGTCACTGCCACTTCATCCTGTGAATGTATTGGTAGGTCCTAATGGATGTGGTAAGACAAACTTATACCGTGCCCTGCTCTTATTATCAAAAGCTGCAAAAGGTGAGTTTGCTTCATCCATCATTTATGAAGGCGGTATGCCATTAGCACTTTGGGCTGGTGAAAAACGACACAGTGATACCAAAAGAACACCTCGCCGGATCAAGCTTGCCGTTTCTTTTGAAGAGTTGAGCTACGAGTTACATGCAGGGCTAACGCCCAAAACTCCTGCTAATACTTGCTTTGAATTTGACCCAGTATTTAGAGAAGAATACGTCTGGCTGAAAGCAAAACGTCGTCAAAACAACACGTTGCTAACCAGAAAAGCAACCTCGGTATGGCTAACTCATGCGGATAGAAAACGCTACGAATACCCAGTAACACTTTTACCTAGTGAGTCAGTATTATCTCAGTTGCAGGAGCCTCACTTGTATCCTGAGTTATTCACTCTCCGAGAGCTGTTACTACAATGGCGCTTTTATCACTATTTTGATACCGGCCCACCTGCTGCGGTTCGTCAACCTCAAGTCGGTACCCTGACACCCGTACTCAGTCATAATGGCAATGACTTAGCTGCGGCTTTGCAGACGATTATCGAAACCGGAGATGAGTCAACCTTACATGAAATTATCGAGACAGCCTTTCCAGACTCAAGACTTTTGATTCTACCTAACCACGGTCGATTTGCTATTTACTTGCAAAAAGACGGCATACGCCGCCCGTTTGAAGCCCGTGAGCTATCAGATGGTACTTTACGTTTCTTATGTCTGACGGCAGCACTGCTCAGTCCTCGTCCTCCGAGTCTGCTGGCCTTAAATGAACCTGAAACCAGTCTTCACCCTGACCTGTTACCTGCCCTAACCCTGTTGATTGGCCACGCAGCAAAATACTCACAGCTCTTTATAACAACGCATTCATACTCACTGGCAGAAGTAATTGCTGATTTATGTAACACCCAGCCTATTATCCTGGAAATGCTTGATGGTGAAACACGCTGGGTCAACGAGCCTATAGCGATGAATACATAAGAAATAAAGCAGCTTTATTTCTTAACGCATGCCATGAGCTCTTAATACTCGCTGCGCAAAGGCATTGGCTCTGAGTGTTGAGGTACCTGTAATTTTTGCAATATTCGCATTACGCTTCTGCGTTGGGTAGTCACGAATACTCTGCAATAGCCGTTTGTGAGAACGCTTGACAACAAATGCAGGTGCATTAGGGTTAAAACCCATTCGATAGGCATGATAAGCAACATGGCCTGCCATATTTTCTTGATCCGTACCTCTATGCCCCCCCAGAGCCCGAAAAGATTCAACTGCCTTAGCAATAATTTGCTTACGCGCTGTACCGTGACTACTACTTAATGATGGGTGTGCTTCAGAGTAAGACATGCCTGGCATACCCGGAATAGGTTCCATACCATAAGGTGTATGCTGTACAAAAGCCGTTGGATCATTAACTCTTTGTGCCAGGCTCTGCGCTGTCGTTTTTGCAGTATCAAAACTATGACGGCGCATGTACATAATCGCATCATCGGTACGCTGCCCAAGCCGATCAGGTCCCATCATTTTCGTTTGACGTACACTTGTGTTTGCTGTCAATTCTTGAGCCATCGCTTGAGAGACTTGTTGCGACCGTTGCGGATCAATATTTAGGGTAATCCGTGCACGACTATGAATTGGCCCAGTCAGAGGCATAATTCGGTAAGAAAATTTATGTGCAGCCCTACGAAACCCACGTCTTAACATATATTGAGCTGGTGATTCACCCCGATTACCCTGGGGGTATACTTGCACAGGAATACTAGGATTAGCATGTAACTGTTGCAGTGAAAGCAAATGATTCATCTGCTGCGGTTGGCTAAGTTGATTTGAACCTGGAGAATGAGTGTCGTAGATGGTACGCGCTCGCTGCTGGAGCTGAGCATTACTCGCGCCTCCAGGTGAAGAAGTATGGGTTTGAGTAGCCCATTGAGTCATACTTTGGAGTGAATCAGGCATTTCCTTTCACCTTAACGAACCTTCCATGGTTTAGCACCCTTAGCTACAGGTACTGACAACACTATTTCCAATAGTTATGTTAGTAACCTTAGCTATAAATAATTAAAGCTGCCAGATAAAAGCAAAAAACGTTGTCATTCAAGTGTTGTATGAAGCTCACATCCTGTGATGTCAGTCTGTAACTGCAACGGCAGGCTTGTTCTCTTTGCTTTGCCGCTTACGCTTCCAGTAACTCGGACGGTTCAATAGTGTGTACTTGATGTTTTTTAATGCTGACCAGTATTGATAGCGTCGATTCCAATGCCAATGCTCATCCGTGAATTCAGCATTATCTTTTTCCAACCGATGACTGGCAATATCACTTGCTACAACCGAATAGGGTAACTGCGAGGTAAGCATAGGAAATGCTGTATAAGAGTCAAACTCACGCTTATAAATAATATCAATAGGCTCGTGATGATAATCAGCAGCTGCCAGTTTCTCCAAACCACTTCTTTGCAAAATATAAGAATGTGTGCAAAACAGCTTACACCTTGCAATATTAGGACGATAAGTCAACCAAAGACGACCTAAAAACCCGCCTAAATAAAAAACGTCACCTTGGTTTGAGCATAGGAAGTTATTAATACGTTTAAGCTGACTCGGTGAGGCTTGTTTATGAAAAAGAATATCATCTTCAAATATCAAAACCCGCTGATAACCTTGCTCAAGTGCATGCCGAGCAATATCTCTGTGCGAGTTATAGCACCCTCGTTCAGGGTTATCTTTATCTTTTTCAACTAACCAGAATTCAACAGGATTGCCTAGCACACTCAAATTTTTTTTTGCTATTTCCTGCCTGTCTGTACGTTCCTTAAGGCTAATACAATACGCCTTATCAACGGCAAACTGCATACTACTCACCGACAACTTGAAAGGGAAACGGCGCTTAGCTTAACTGAAATACGCTGAAAAATCGAGGTTACTAATTTAACTTAATCTCTTTATCTTTTTTAAAAGTTTCTGATAAAGATCGCTGGCGTGTTAGATATATCCTTCACAAATCATTTTTATGTGCGCTATCCATAGCGCTCACCCTAACGGGCCAGCGAAGCTGTTCTAATGTGTTCCCAACACATTAGTAGGGTTTGTTGTCAGCGCTCTTGACCGCCAAGGATGGTGGGAATGCAGTTTATGCATAATGATATGGATGTCATGTAGTAGAGCAATGCAGGAGCAATTGCCGAGGAGCATTTAACTGTCACCCCAGTCACTTATTAATATAACCGCCCAGCAGCGCTGTTATATCAATTAAAGTGGCTACCGCAAGTTTCACAGCAGTATACTTGCCCAGGGGCTTCATCGCTTGACGGCCGCACCCTTGTGCCCTTGGGGTATAAAAACACTTCGTTTTGGGTATATATCAAAAAAATGCCCTAAAGGACCACACCCTTTACCAAGCTGCCAGGATGCACTGTTTTTTAGCGCTTCCGTCAAATAACACTTGCTTTTTTCAACCGCTATCTCCAGTGCTAACCCTTGGCCTAAATAACAAGCTAATGCAGCAGATAGTGTACAACCTGTACCATGAGAATTGGGCGTAACAACTCTTGCGGCAGAAAAGTTTTTAAGCTTATCCGGCAAAATTAGAACATCAGTGCACTTTTTTTGATTAGATGAGTGCCCTCCTTTTAATAACACCGCTTTGGTGTTTAAGTCTCGTAACCGAATAATCAGCTCAGATATTTTATCATCTGTATAGCCATCTTCCTTTTCCCCTACCAAGAGGTTTGCTTCTATCAGATTAGGGGTAACAACATTTGCTAATGGAAAAAGGATATCCTTGAGTGCGTTAATGGCTTCTTTTTCAAGGAGTGTTTTACCACTTGTAGAAGCCAGAACCGGGTCAACCACTAACCATTGTGGTTTATAATCACTCAATTTAGCCGCGACTGTTTTAATAATTTCCGCATTAACTAACATCCCTGTTTTAACTGCTTTCACTGAAAAATCTGTAAATACGGCATCAAGCTGTTTCGCAACATGTGCTGATGACATAGGAAATACATCTAATACTCCACAGGTATTTTGTGCCGTAACCGCTGTTAAAACCGTACAGGCATAGCCCCCCGTAGCACTAATTGCTTTTAAATCTGCCTGAATCCCCGCACCAGCACCACTATCAGAGCCTGCAATCGTTAAAATAACAGGGGGTTGCTGCTTACCCACACGTCTATCCTCATTCAGTTTTTCGCTTAAAAAACAAACTTACAGTGATCGTCAGGAAAAGACCATACTGTCAGCGTTATTAATTGCCTTCTTTCTTTTAATTTTTTTATGATGATACCCTTCACTTTGGGTATAAGTTTGTATCACCCTCAATTAGCAAAATAATAATTAAATTGTTAATACTCTAACCCAATCACTTTTGTACCTAATGAGAGTATTTATACCCTGAGCAAGAAATATTCATCCCAAACTATTCAACATGGAGTAATCAGTAAATGAAACAAGGATTGTCTCGCAGAAACCTAGTCAAAGGCGTTCTTACCGCAAGTGTCGTACTTGGATTTAATACCGTGACCCGCACTTGGGCTACAACAGCAACCTATCCAGATGAATATGCCGATGGCATATTAGCTACTGATTTCCCTGATTTTGAGGGACAACTGCTCACCGATACTGACACCCTTACTCAAGCTGCAGAAGACTTTGGTCATATTGAGTATAAAGTGCCCAAAGCCGTACTTTTCCCTGCATCAAAACATGACATCATTAAATTAATGAAGTTTGCTAATCAACACTCAATCCTTGTCAGCGCCAAAGGACAAGGCTTTTCAACAGATGGTGAGACACTAGCTGAAGCGGGTGTTGTGATCGATACTTCATCACTCAGCACAATACAATCAATCACCGATACAACACTTCACGTTGAGGCTGGTGCCCGTTGGTTAGATGTTATGCCAACATTACTGGAGCACCAAAAAACATTACCAATTGTCGTGGACTTTTTAGAAATCACTGTAGGCGGTGCAATTTCTGTGGGAGGCTTTGGTGCTCAGTCCTTTAAGCATGGAGCCATGACGGATATCGTCGAGTCAATAGAAATCGTAACGGCTCAAGGACAACTTTTACAATGTTCAGCGAAAAGTAATGGTTGGTTATTTAATGCACTTCGTGCAGGTTTGGGCCAGTTTGGAGTAATAGTAAGTGCTCGTTTTAAGCTTCAGCCTGCTTTTTCAATGGCAAGATACTTTCAACTGGTATATACCGATTTTGCAAGCTTTAGTAAAGATAACTTATTGCTTATTGAAAGCAATCTCTTTGATGGTGTACAAGGTGGCGTGCAAGCCAGTGAAACAGGTGGTTGGCTATTTATTCTACAAGCAACCAAGTACTATAACTCAGACCAGCCCCCAGAAAATACTGCCCTATTGGAAGGACTTAACTATAACCCAGAAGCCTTAACTGTACAGGATATGCCATATTTTACTTTCCTGAATCGTTTAGCACCTATTGTAGAATACCTCCGTAGTACTGGCCTTTGGGATTATCCACACCCCTGGTGTCCTTTATTAATACCAGCGTCAAAAGCAGAAAGCTTCATAAATAAAACATTACAATCCCTAAAACCTGAAGACTTAGGAGGAGGTCCTATCCTACTGTCAGGGTTTAATCAATGTAATATGTCTACCCCACTGTTAAGAAAACCAAACGAAAAGCACTTCTTTTATTTTTCACTAATGCGTAATGCCACCCCTCCGACTAAAGAGCGCGCGAGAGAATTAATGGTGTTGAATCGTGATATTTATGAAGGTGCACGACAAATAGGAGGTTACTACTATCCTGTGGGGGCTATTCCTATGAAACAAAAAGACTGGAGTCTGCATTTTGGCCACTACTGGCGCCCCATGAAAATGCTAAAGCAATGGATGGACCCAAAACATATCCTTAATTCAGGGCGAGCTATTTTTAATAAGTAGAAAATAGATCTAAAAACTAATTGATGCCCTTGACTATTTAGGGTAAAAAATATACTCAAAAAAACAAAGGCATCAATTTAATCATTACTCAGCAGGATAAATATGAAACCACGAATTATCTGAGTTATCTAGCGTCGGGTAACCTTTATAACAGTCTTTTGTCTGCACATATACATCTTGCTTTGCCGCAAAAGCCGCAAGTGCAGTGCTTAAAACATGAGCTTTCACTGTTGATTCTGAAGGTATCCAAAGAGACTTCTTTTCGCAGCCAGGCTCATTGATAACAGATGAAACATTAACAAATACTGTTCCAGCACCCGTTATACCCGCATAAACCACCTTTGCTCGCGTGTTATCTGACGCATGTAGACTGAGTGTAACTAATGATAAAACCAATGCAGTTATTCTGAAAAAGAGTCTCATATATTTCCCATTTACTACCTGATTAATAAAGTGCAAATTTACACTTTAGCCACTAAAAAGCTTCTATAATTTATCCCTGCTCATGAACAGATCATTTAAATATGATTGGTGACAAATCTTCACCTTTACAAAAGGCAACCTAATTGCCACTGAACACGCCGTAAATCCCTCCATGGAGGCTCAACTGCCGCTTCCCTGCGGCAGATGGTTCAGTAACAATCAGCCAGCCTTTTTACCTTTCTGGTAAGCAACAAAACAACTTACCCTTTTTTTTACCCAATAAGTTTAGCTGCTATATATTTATTAGTGATAACTCTGTAGCCTCTCTTAATTTAACCAAAGCACTATTACCAATGAAGCAGAATTCCAGTGCTCCTCCCAAAGGGACACCCAGCATTAGTGTTTCAACTCTATAAATAACGGATTTAGAGTTTTCAGCACCTTTAAACTCAACTAACTCCCTAATTTTTACTGCACCCTCCTTGTACTCTTTGACAAGAATAGTCTTTGCTATTTGAGTTTTGCTAGACAAAGCATAATTTACCAATTCATTAACTGACTCAATTTCCTTTCTTCCTTTCAATGAAAAAAATTTGATACTACAAGGAAAAAATAGCAGTTTAATAAACATATATCCTATCAAACAAACCTCAGAGTTTTTCTCGCATAACAAGTAAATATCCCTATCAAAAATATCATATTTATACGAGCAAACCAAACCGAATTTCTTAATTATATTACGACTATATATCTTACTAACAACTTCGAATAACATACCTCCTCCAGGCTTATTCAAAAACCTTTTTGAAATTATTTTTGGCCTTTTGTAAAAAAGCCTTAACTTTTTTCATATGTCCAAACTTATATAACACCGCTTCTCCATGGTTAACTCCTATGTCACCACCTTTAGCGGAGACTATTGCACCTATCGAATATATAGTATGCTTTGAATATGTTCCATCACTATTAATTGGCTTTTCAATCGCTCCCGTTCCTCCAAGACCACGTTTAGTTGGGATTAAAGACCCTTCCAGAATATCACTTTTTCCACTAAAGATATCAATCGGAGCATCATTATCAGTAGCGATTAACTCAAATGATGCAGCAATATCGAATTTACCTTTACCAGTCTCTACTGCAACTCCTGCATCTTCATTAATAGCAATACCTACTTCCCATGTTTTAGTATCAAATAAAACTGATGTATAAGTTGCTTTCTCAATAGACTTCCTACTTTTCTGGGGAATGTTAAGAGAAAAGCTTCCTCCAAACTCATATCCTATAACTTGTTTTCCATCAGGATCGGTAAACCGATGAGGATTATTATTCCCATAGGCATACCTATTAAAGGTAAAAGGCAACTCAGGATTTACACCTGCAGGGTCATACGCCAGAAAACGACCAAGTACGGGGTCATAATAACGTGCTTGCATATAAACAAGACCTAAATCTCGGTCTTGAACATGGCCAGTGAAACCACGACGGTTAGAGTCAGACTTTTTGTCTTGGGTTAATTGCTCACCGTAAGGCGTATATTCTTCACGCCATAATAAGTTACCACTTTCATCACTGGCAGCAACGGGGGTTCCCGTTAAATCATTATGATAATAAGTGATAATTTCTGCAGCCGGAACAGGCTGCAAAACCATCACCGTAAGTAACCAAACAATTAGCCCATAAGTTAACTGTTTTTGCTTTAATGCAAAATTAAACATGGATAAGGATTGAAAAAATGCTTTCATCATTACAAATACTCCCTGCACTAATACAACAAGTTATGGAGGATAGGAATCAACACAGCCACATTAAAGGTTGGCTGAGGATCACTACCATCAGGGAGACCATCATTATCGGTATCAGCATCAGTAGGATCGGTTCCAAGTTCAAGCTCTTGAAGATTTGTTAAGCCATCTTGGTCGAGATCTTTATCCGCATCTTTCACCAGAGGATCAAATCCATACTTGATTTCATCACTATCACTAATACCATCACCATCAGAATCAGCTAGTTCAGGATTTGTTTTTAGGTGATACTCCTCACCATTTGAAATACCGTCACCGTCATTATCAGCTAGACCATCAGCTGAATTATTAGCATCATAGCCCCAGTGTTTTTCAATGCAGTCAGGCAGCTTGTCTTGGTCAGTGTCAGTATCACTACAGGTTTGACGTTTAGCAATTTGCTGTCCCGCTAGATAAAAATATTCTGTCACATCACCTGACACAGCATCTTCTTCATAAAGCAACTGGCCCGACTTGTTGTACAACGTGTAGTAGGTATTTCCACTTTTATTAAGTGTAGCCACCCGGCGGTTATGCCCATCATAGCGAAAGAAAAAGTCAGGATCTGTTTGACAGTTATTATTAGCTGTATAACAAGCCCGAGCTACATTAAGCCCACTACCATCATAGCCAAATGTTAATGAGCCATTACTGGTTACACTGCCAACACCATTATAAGAAAACTGGTAGGATTGACTTCCTGTTACTTGCTGTAAGCGACCCTGTCCATCATAGCCATAATTGTAGCTTTTATTACCCAACACTTTGCGGGTAATATCATTACGAGAATTGTAACTGTACTGAGCAGAACCCCATTTCCCTTGGGCATTTACAAGACGGTTTAGCCCATCATATCCCAACGTCCGATTATTGAAGCCATAAATCCCATCAGCTATTTTTACCACATTGCCTACAACATCATATTGGTAAGCTAAATCAACCACATTATTAGCGCCATTCACCTGAATGCGATTTAACCGCTGTCGATTGGCTTCTTGTGAAACCGTCAGTATCTGACCGTTACCATAGCGTAAGCTGGCTAACTGACCATTAGAGTGGTAAGCAATTTGACTGGCATAATGCCCCACAGTAGTAGCCTGTCCTAATGCATTGGGAGCCAAGCCTATAACATGCCCACTAGGATAGGTTACTTGGGTTAACACATCATTGGCATTATAAGCATACTGAATGGTGTAATTGGCTGAAGCAGATTTGGCTTTAAGTGTCGCTATTTCTTTAATCAAGTTGTTGTGAGCATCATAGGTATACTGCCATGTAACTTGCTCATTGTTTACCTGTGTAATATTTCCCAGCGCATCATATTGATAGTGAACATCAGGCGTACCTGAACTGTTCGCAGGGTAATATAAGCCTGTTAATCGATAAAGATTATCGTACTGATAACGGTATGTACCGCCAGTACCTACCCGTTTACTGGTAACATTGCCCACATTATCATAGTAATACTGTGTCACACCAAGCTCAGGATTAATTTCCTGATCAAGCATCAACTTAGCATTGTACTTAAATTCTCGGGTTATCCCTCCTTGAGAAACGGCAGTGACCATACCCAGTGGGTTACGACTAATAACCGTCGACATCCCCTCAGGTGCATCAATTCTGGAAATTTCTTTTTGTTCAGGATCACCATACCCCACATAGGTCGTTTTAGCCACCCGCCCTTTCGCATCTTTTACTTGCAGGGTATTACCTTGATAGGTATAGGTTTCAACAGAACTATCGGGGAACTGCTTACGAGTAATGCGACCTAGTGGATCATAGCCCAAGCTGATATATTTAGCAGGATTATGTCCATAAGCAGGATAACTAATAGCTGTTTTTCTCCCTAAAATATCATATTTAGTTACCTGTGAAATGGTTTTACCACCACCAGCCTGTAGGGTCTTATAAGGCAAGCCAAGCGCATTAAAATGAATACTTTGCGTTAAATCACCTCGGCGAACTGTTTTGGTTAGCCCATTCCCTTCGTAATGATAGCCTATGGTTACCTGACCAGGCTGACCTTTGGGTGGAGTTACTTTTACCAGCCGGTTCATAGGATCATAATTAAAGTATGCTGTATATCCTCGCTCATTAGTTTCGCTAGCAACAGTTCCTGTTGCATTAACTGTTCTGGCAATTGATGTGCCACCTGGACGAATCTCTTTGCGTGGTACACCTCTATAATAGTCTTGTAAGTAGCTCACCTTGCCATTAGCATCAGTGATGCTGGCAATATTGCCATTATTATAAGTGTACTTGGTAACCACACCATTTTTATTTATTTGCGTGGGTAGTCCCTGCGCATTATAGGTGTAATTTGTTTTACTAAGATTATTGATGTTTTCAGATGAAACTAAATGAACCATCCAATGATTTGCTGGCTTATGGTAGGTATATTTATAGGTTCGTGTACCCTGACCTTTTTCAACTACAGTCTGCGCATTACCATACTGATCATAGTCGCTATAGTTTGTAGTGTATTCTTGGCCATCTTGACGAATGACTTTTTTGGCTAATATGGGGGCATAGGTCTCCGTGTCGACTATATCCCTTAATGAGTTGCCTCTTACCTCATTTTGCTCAGAAATCAGTAGCTTATCCCAGATGTATTCTTCTTCTCTTAAAGGTGTCTGAGCACAATTATTACCATTTTTAGTGTATAGCACCTTCTTCTGTAGATTACCTACCTTCCATAAACCTCGGTTAACTCCTAACGGCCCTCTACTAATCATTTTTTGCCCTACATGGGTATAGTGCTCACAATAGTCAGGTCCTTTCACCCAGGTTTCATCTGGCTGATCGAAGTCTTGTTGATAAGTGTAAGACCAGGTTTGAGATCCAATACCAGGAACCTTTAATGTTTTTCCTGAAACAACATGAGAACTTGGAGTATCCCAGAAACTCATTCTTTGGATATTATATTTATAGGTAGTTTCAAGCCCTAGTGGACTGATCACCTTAGTCAATGAACGGTAGTTGCCATTTCGTAAGTCGCCATTGGGGCCTCGGTTTGTATCATATTGATATTGCCATAGTTTACCATCAGGTCGCTTTACAGATGTTAAGAAAAATGGCTTTTTTTCTTTTGGGATGAACTTTTCTGGACGGCCATTTATAAAGCTTGGTACTTCCTCATGATTGTATTGAACAGTTCGACCATCATTGGTTGAAACTTGCTTTAGTGTTAACAGTTCATCATAGCTAAACGTCAAGCTTCGACCATCATTTGACTTAATAGAATTCAGGTATATATAGTTATTTTGGCTTTTTTTCTTATAATTTAAAGTCAGAAAATTTCCTTTAGTATCTGATATCTTTGATACATAATAAACGTTCTTACCACCAGGCAAACGACCATATATATCAAATAAGTACTCCAAACCATCAGGTGAATAAACTATTAAACCTCCATCCTTTCTACTATGATTTGAAGGAAGACATTTCGCAATCCATTGACCTTTTGTTTTATATGCATATTCACTTGAGTTCGAATTTAATAAGACAGATCGACCTCCTTCAGGTGTTTGAAGAACTGGATTATACCCAAAGTGAACATAATTTTTCCTACAACTAGATGGTGAGTTTGAGTGGTTTAAAAATGCATTTGTCAATATCCGACCAAAGTGAATATCCCAGCCTAACCCCACTGAAGTCCTACCAAGCATATTATCTTCAATTAAGTCTTCACTTTGTTTTTTCGTATATACTCGATGCACTTTGATATCTAACCCACCATTGCCAGGCATTTCTAAGTCGACATAATGCCGCTGTAATATCCCTGTAAATGGATCAATTGATTCATTGACGTTATCATTAATATTAGTTCTGACCGCACCAGTATTTATTTTTTGGTAGTCTCCCAGAATGGCCTCATTGAATTCCTGTGCATTAATGTGATCAAAGCTCATGGCTAACCAAATAACCATTAAGCAAAATAACCTTTTGATATTCAAGTTAAAAGTTCCTTCAATTGATTGAGACAGCACGGCTATTGCAACACAAAAGAGAGCATGTTTTATAAAAAATTATCCCATGAGAGCGCAAAACATGTTTTATAGAAGCATAACTTAGTTGTATTTTAAACGGCCAGAACGTTATCAACCTATTTTAAAGGTATAAAACTAGCCGCATTGAAAGAGTAATGACTTTTACTTAACTAATTGAAGTATCGCAATCTGTACTCCACCAGGAATAGTTTTGCTAGTGTTAACATAAACACCAATACGCATTCCTGCTGTATAAGCTGTCATCAATCCTGATAAAATAGCGGATGAGTTAGGATCAGTATTATCTATATACAATTGATTGGTTCCATTACAATCTTGGCCATCTATATGGGCAAAAACCTTATTTGCATGCTGATGATTATCATCTCTATTTCCCTGAATATATATCGAACGTATAGAGTGAACTCCACAATGGAGTAAATCAGCATTTGACACACAAGTTGCAGAAAACCCAATAACTGTTAAAAAAAACTTGGCGTACAATTTTATATTTTTCATACTATTACCTAAAATTATAATTAGTCCGTCTTATAGCGATGATTGTACTGGTCAACCCAAATTGGACACATTTAGTTGAGAATTTTCAAACTCTATGGGTGACAAATCACCATTGGCAGAATGCAGTCGCTCTATGTTGTAATACTTCATATAAGCCGCCACATCTTGTTTCATAAATTCCCTCGTTGGCTGACTCACCTTAAAAAGCCAATCGTGTTTCAAGCTACCAAAGAAGCGTTCTACAACAGCATTATCCCAACAAGCGCCCACATCGCCCATACTGGCTCGGATACTATAGCTCGATAACAGCTTACGATATCGTTTGCTGGTATACTGTGAACCGCGATCACTGTGAAATACAAGACCTTTAGGCGGTTGGCGCAAGTTATAGGCTTTCATTAATGCTTTGCACACCAAATCGGTTGTCATCCGTTTATCGATATGCCAGCCAACAATTCGACGAGAGTATAAATCCATCACCACGGCCAAATACACCCAACCTTCACCTGTCTTTAAGTAAGTCACATCGCCAGCCCAAACCTGGTTGGCTGCAGTGAGGTTAAAGTTCTGGTTTAACCAGTTATCAGCGCATGCTTACGCTTCGTTGTGACCTTGTAAGCCTCACGTTGTGTAACTTTTAGGTGTAACCGATGCATGATGTTGCGAACTTGGTAGCGACCCATTTGATAGCCTTTTTTACCTAACCCGCAAAAGTTGTGTCAAGCTTACTAACCTTTCATCCTCAACAATTGATCAAAAGATTTGCCGTTTAATGCTCATTGAATATCAATTGTATGTCAATGTACACCGATGGCAAACAACGGTTGGATAGCTCTTGTTGAACTGTTTGCCGCATGGAAGCGGCAACCAAACCTCCAAGGAGGGATTCATGGCGTGTTCGACAAGAGTTATTCAATCGTTGTCTAACAGCTCTTTAGCAAAATAGCCTTTTACAAAAATACCACTAAAAAAGCATTGATCTAGCTGCTTATTTTTTATTTTTCAGCCATACTCAGTAGCATTATTAAGAACGACTTGCTCGCTATCTTTTATTCTTTACTCGATGAATTTAGCTACTATACCCTTCACGAATCATTTTTAGGGGTTGTTGAAAGCATAATGTACTAGCATATTAACTGGCTCAATTTCCTCTCTCTTTTAATGTAAAGGATTTAATATTACAAGAAAAAAGTAGCCACTCAGGAATAAGGGAGTTTAGGAACTAACACTAATAACATCCTAGAAAAAGCTACAAATACAATGCATAATGCCCAGTATAAAGCATATTGAACTATCTTTGACCTACACTAAGAAGAGTAAATTATTACTATGCGTGTTGCCCCAACAATCCTAATCGCTCTTTATCTCTGTCTCAGTATCGCTCCCACACAGGCCAGTGAGTGCTTTTCACCATCCCCCCTAAAAAAGAAGTCAGGTCAAACCTTTGAAGAGATAAAGCCCGTTAAACTAACAAACACACAGGCAAGCAGCATACGTAATATGTTTAAAAATTTACGTGGCAACTGGCGTGGTACTGCGACAGGGTTCTTTTGCTTGGGAACAGAGAAGAGTCCACGTCAAAAGGCGGATAACTTTACCATAAAAGCTGAAATTGATGTATTCAGCCAGCAAGATATTGTAATTACCGCTGATATGGACGCTATCGAACAGCGTAAACAACGTACAGAAATATTCCGCCTTTTCTCCAGTAACGGCTTTTTACGTTTAAACAAAAACCGCATTGCAGGAGACGTAAAGGTTAAGACCATCAGTCAAAACGAGATTTCCTTTGTTCAATATAGCCAAATCAAGATCAACTCAAAAGGCCCTTCGACTACAACTGATGTAAAAGGTACTGTTAATAAAAGTGGCGGTATTGCAAGAAGAGAAATTATAACAACCATCAAACACTCATATAAAGCTTTGCGCATTGAGTACAAAGTATATTCAAACGGCGTACTAAGCTCTACCAGTACATGGAGTCTGAAGAAACGCTAGCTTGCCCTTTTATGAACAAAAATAGTAATAATCAATAGATCTATACTGCACAATCAACTTAAACTATAACTCAATTGCGTTTGCCTTTTATCAGTATTTGTTATACATTAGCGCGCCGTTGCCCGGTGTCATTGGGCAACGCTTCTGGTGAGGTGTCCGAGTGGCTGAAGGAGCACGCCTGGAAAGTGTGTATACGTTAACAGCGTATCGAGGGTTCGAATCCCTCCCTCACCGCCAAATCTATTGTTTCGATAGCTGTGCTCCCCGACAATTCCCCATATCACTTTTTAATCCTTGTTTTGCAATTGCCCAGCGCACTAATGCGTCTTAAAACTTTGAGTAATCTGCTGTAAGGTAGACTTGTTAGTATTCATTCGTGATTTCAGCGTCCAGCTGACAAGTTGAAAATATTCCTCATCACTTTGCGCAACAACGAAATAGTAATAGATATTAACCCTTTGAGCCTGCCCGATAATTTCGTAGCTAAAAGCAGGTTGCCCATTTATCTCCAAGCTTGTTGGGCCGGAAATTAGCTCTGATTGCTCTAAGTTCGTTAGAATAATTTCCGAAACTTGTTTGCCATACTTTCCAATATCAACATTCTCAGCAAAATCTGCTTTGGATTCTGCCAAAATCACCAAGTAATTTTCATCTCTTAAGTGAGCCACCTGTAAAACAGCCTCTTCATGGAGCTGCTCTATCATATTCCAGCGTGAAGGAACCTTTACAGATAAACGCCCATCTGCTGAATCAACTTGTTTCACACCACCCACTGACTCACTGGATGAACGACATGCTATTGGGCGATATTTCGCTAGTAAACTCCCTCCGGAACAATCCCATTCAACTCGCCCATTCACAAGTGTAGGGCGAAAGGTAATTGTCTGCCCAGGCTGATGCGTAATTTCCTTATGAAATTGAATTGTTAATAGCCCACCTTTTGATACACGAACAGATGATACAATTTCATTACTCATGGTCTCAGGCAAGCCTGCTTGGGCATTACTTTCTGGAAAGATATTATTCGCTTGAATAAACAGAGAGAGTTGTTCTTTCGCTTGCTCAGAAAAACTAAGCCCTTCACCAATTTTGGCACGTATTACATAGTCTTGATATGATGGAATCGCAATAGAAGCTAGTATCCCAGCGAGCATAATAAAGGCAATTATACCCACTATTATTGCAACGATAGGGGTAGTTGGGGGCACATTTCCATAACGACGTAACCAGCTCACTTTGGGCGTGCATAAAAATACAATACCCTCAATAATTGAAATAATGAGAGAAAGGCCCGTTAAGAACAGTAAGATGTAAAATACTCCCCACCATTGACCTAAATAAAAACGGTGAACACCTAAAAACCCCAAAAAAATAGCCAGAAAACCAGCAATATATTTATTTTTCGGACTACCAATAACTTGCCCTACGCCACAAGCAGAACAAAAAGTTGCTTCTGCACTAATTTGAGCACCACAGTGGCGACAAAAAACTCGACGACTAATATCAACATCAACCTGTGGTGAGCGGTAAACATTACTGGTCTCAGGTTGGGCTTCATCTGGCTGACGGGTAGGCTCTGACGACTTGTCTGTAGTTTCTTTCGCAACAAGACTTAATGATGACTCAATAGGTGGGGCTTCTTCTTTAATGGATACCATAAAGCCTGTTTGACTAAGGCTATCACTATATTTTTGGGCCGCTTCCTTATCCAATTTACGCTTAATAACAACTTCTTGTTTTGCTAGCAATCGCTCAAGCGTCTGCTTATCCAATTTAAGCATACCCGCCAATTTGACTTTTGCAGCAGCTTCATCAACGCCAGGGTAACACTTATTCAACAATACAAGAGAGTAAAGTGCATGCATAACACAACACTACCCACAATAAATAAAATTGTGCGATGAGTATAGCATACTCATTCAAGTGCTATCTGGATTATCCCCCTCCCTCATTGGAAGCTGTCACAAAACTATACTGCGCATGCAACCACTGCGTTCACTACCATTAAGCGCCTATAAATAAAGAATATCACAATGGTTCTCTAGAGACATAAATGAACGCTTATTAATCATCTTCTAGCCATTACACAATGGTAATCGCCAGAAGACTGTTTCAAGTTAAAACCGTTTTATTCTTTAACAGTAATCGTTATTTTCTCTGAAATAATGGGTTTATCATGAGGAATGTGTAAATAATTTCCCATTAGTAATTGTAATGTGTGTTTTCCTGGTTTTAACGTTATCGTTGTTTCTGTTTGCCCACCGCCAAAGTGTTTAATATGATCATTCGCAGGTAATGGCAGCTTTATATCAGGCAATGTATCAACATCAATCAACAGGTGGTGATGTCCTGTACCCTCTTTTTTTATACCTGCAGGTGCAACGCCCATACCTTGTAACCCAAACTTGACCGTCACTGTTTTTGATACGGTTTCGCCATCCTGAGGACTAATAAAATACACTTTTGCACCCTCAGGTGCTTTTGAAATTAAACTTTCTGTGCTAGCCGTTGCTGTCAATGAAAGCAATCCCATCGCTAAACCAAATATAACTTTCTTTGAATTGATAGTCAGACGCATAATGTTCACCATATTGTTAAAGTATACCCTTCACGAATCATTTTTATGTGCACTATGAATAGCGCACATAAAAACCCTTCTTTTGGGTATAGTTTTTATAATTGTTAAGTAATAAGTGCCTTTATAGAGGTACTCTCAATATTATTTTAAAATTATTATTCGTTGATAATGCAAGCATTTATAATTACACCAGCTCCTTCACTGAAGTTGCTCCGCAAAGGGTATACAACCACAAAAAAGAATATTGACGCACTAACAGCCACTAAAAATCACATACTTTTTTTCAGGATATATCCTGCCCTGCTTTAGGGATATTCTGTAAAAACTTTCTGTAAAAGTAACATGACATATGACATACTCACAATATTAAACTTTAAGGTTTACCCTTCACGAATGGTTTCTAGGTTTTGTTATCTTCACTCCTCACCCCAATCACCTATTAATATAGGCTCATGGGGTTTCGTCACTCGATGGCCGCACCTAAAAACCATTCGCATTGGGCATATAATACCTCTATATCAATCCACACTAAAAAATACATTTGTTTTTTTATGTAAAAAGGCAGCTAATGCTGCCTTTTTAGTGACCCAGTATACGTTAGTATCTTACTAACTTTCTACCAAGCCACATCGTGCAATATCAGTCAGCTCTCTATTTGCCACCGTAAACATCGCAAGCTCAGAAGCACCCTGACTATGTAAATCATCCAGCATAGAGTCCCAACGTTTGACTAAAACTTCATTAACATCTACCCAACGTTGTATTAACACAGGAATATCAACAGCCTCAATATCAGCCTCTTTAACCGAGGTATCTGTTAACAGCGCACTCACTGTCAATGCCCGCTGTAAAGAGTACAGCTCATCGCGGATACTTTCCCGGGCTAACGATTGCCAGTGATTATCCGCAGGTAATTTACCAAGTTCTTGTGTAAACCAGTTTAAGTGTAAACGTTCAGCCATAGCAAAATAAACACGTGCGACTAATGGTAAGGGACATCCAGTTTGATCTGCCGCCTGAATAATCGCTAAACCACTCACCACATGACGAAAACCAACAACAACCCCCGCTAGCACATCAGGAACACCCTGATTTATCAGCTCGTCTGTTTCAGTTTGCCAGCGTTGACATGTTTCTTCATTAAGCAATGTTGGAAACACTTCAATAAACTCGCGCATACGAGGCCCATAGTGAGCAACACAGATACTGGGTGACAGGTCTGCTCGATGATTACGAATAAACCAACGCGATGCACGCCGTAACAGACGTATTAAATTCTGCATCATTTGCAACTGAAGTGCTGCGGCCACATGATTATCTAAAGCCTCAATTTGTTGCCAATAATCACTGACAGCAAAAACATCTCGGGCAATCACAAACGCTTGAGCAATTTCAGCCGCATCGCCTCCGGTTGACAACTGCATACGGTGAACAAAGGTAATACCCATCATGTTAATTAAATGATTCGCTAATTGCGTTGCGACAATTTCGCGATGAAGCCGGTGTTTGGGAATTTCCTCGCCAAAGCGCTCAGCAAGCACAGCCGGAAAAGCAGTAAGCGCTTCTTGTGCTAAATAGGGATCATCAGGCACCTTAGAACTTACCAGTGCATTTTTCAAATCAGACTTACTATAAGAAATCAATACTGATAATTCCGGGCGGGTTAAACCTTGGTGCTGTGCTATTCGCTCTGCAAGCGTATCATCATCCGGTAAGTACTCAATACGACGATTGAGTTTTCCTTGCGCCTCCAAGTGATGAATAAAACGCTGATACTCATCTATTTTCTGTTGCGCTTGCCATGCCTCAAGAGAGATAGCCTGCACTTGTCGATAATTATTTAGCAACACCAACTCAGCCACAGCATCAGTCATGGTTTCCAGCAACTGATTTCGCTGTTTAATGGTCATATCCCCGTTAGCAACAATACTGTTTAGCAAAATTTTGATATTGACCTCATGGTCTGAGCAATCCACGCCACCCGCATTATCTATAAAGTCTGTATTAATGGCTCCCTTATTAAGTGCAAACTCCACTCGACCAAGTTGCGTCACCCCCAAGTTTCCACCTTCCCCCACTACACGGCAACGCAGATCTATACCATTAATACGTAGCGAATCATTGGCTCTATCCCCTACCTGATTATGCGTCTCCCGTTGGGCTTTAATATATGTACCGATACCCCCATTCCAAATCAAATCAACAGGCGACTTTAACAAGGCGTGAATTAACTCATTTGGTGTTAATCTAGGTGCGTGTATACCAAATCGTTGCTTCATCTCAGGAGAAATAAGGATCGATTTTGCATCTCTGGAAAAAATACCACCCCCACTAGAAATCAGCTCCTGATCATAATCCATCCAGCTTGAGCGAGGTAACTTAAATAACCGTTGACGCTCAACAAATGACGCGGCTACATCTGGATTTGGGTCAACAAAAATATGCTGGTGGTTAAATGCAGCCACCACCGCAATTTGTTTTGATAACAACATACCATTGCCAAATACATCACCAGCCATATCACCAATACCAAGAACAGAAACAGTCTCTTGCTGGACATCGATACCTTGCTCTCGGAAATGACGCTGAACTGACACCCACGCTCCACGCGCGGTAATTCCCATTTTTTTGTGGTCATAACCTACACTGCCACCTGAAGCAAAAGCATCGCCTAGCCAAAATTGATACTCTTGAGCAATTTCATTGGCAATATCAGAAAAAGTCGCGGTGCCTTTATCCGCAGCGACAACCAAATAAGAGTCTTCATCATCATAACACACCACCTGTGGTGGTTTAGTGAGTTCATTTGCAAGCAAATTATCAGTTAAATCCAATAACCCACGAATAAAGAGCTGGTAGCAGGCAATTCCTTCGCTCATAATCGCCTCTCGATCGCCAGTGGGTAACCGTTTAGGCACAAAGCCGCCTTTTGCACCCACGGGCACAATAACGGCATTTTTTACCTGTTGCGCCTTTACTAGTCCTAACACTTCAGTACGGTAATCTTCTAGCCGATCTGACCAACGTAACCCACCTCGGGCAACTTTTCCGCCCCTCAGATGAACACCTTCTACCCGAGGAGAGTACACAAATATTTCGTATTTAGGATGAGGCAGAGGCATTTCAGGAATACGCGTTGGATCAAATTTAAATGAAATATACGCCTTAGGCTGTTTACTGGTATTCGACGAATTTGAATCCACCGACTGAAAAAAATTAGTCCGTAATGTTGCACTGATAACATCAACATAGCGACGTAATGTGCGGTCCTGGTTTAATACATTAACCTCATCCAATGCCGCATCAATTTGGTATTCAATCGACTGCTGCTGTTGTTGTCGGTGTGCAATTGTTCCCTCGAATTCTGGATTAAAACGAATATTAAACAGTTCAACCAACAGCTTAGTGATGACAATGTTTTGAATTAATGTCGACTCAATATAAGGTTGGCTCAAGCTGAATCGAATCTGTTTTAAGTAGCGTGCATAGCCACGCAACATCGCCACTTGACGCCAGTTTAACTGTGCCCCAAGTATCAACCGATTAAAACCATCATTCTCTGCTCGACCAAACCATATTTCACGAAAAGCTTCCTGAAAAATACGATTAACCTGCTGAAAATTGATGGTTTGTTGGCTGTTACCTGGCTGCTCAAGCGCATACTCCAGAGTAAAATCATGGGTCCAGAAAATTTCCCCTGATTTTTTACGAATTTTATAAGGGTGTTCACTCACCACCCTTAAACCTAAATTCTCAATAATCGGTATTAAATCAGACAGCGGTAAAGGTTGAAAATAGTGATAAACCTTAAAGTGCAGTGTGGTTTCAACATCATCAATAGACTGATAAAAGCTGATTTCAAGAGGCTCATCAATACTTAAAGACTCAAGGTGCCCAATATCAACAACCGCCGTACGGGGTGAAAAAACATCACAATAGCCAGCAGGAAATCCATCAGCATACTGCGCAATAAGGTGATTGCCTAACACCTCACCTTTTGCTTCAAGCAGTGTGTCTCGAAATTCATCCTCCCATGAATACGCAACTTGTATTATTTCATTTGTCAAAGTTTGCAAGTTATAATCATGCTCGTGATCAGGGTTGACGCGTAAAATAAAGTGTACACGTGCTAAGACCGACTCAGAGAAATAAGTGGTAAACTCTGCATCCTGTACATTTAATCGATCTTCCAGAATTTGTTGCATTTTTATCCGCAACCGTGTGGTGTACACATCCCGAGGAATATACACTAAGCATGAATAAAACAGTTTATTCTTATCCTGTCGAATAAACAGCCGGATTTGCCGCCGTTCCTGAATTTGTAAAATGCCTAATGCCGTGTGGTATAGCTCATCAAATGACATTTGAAACAGCTCTTCTCTCGGCAACACCTGAAGTACTTGATTAAGCTCTTTACCATGATGTGATTTAGGATGAATACGAGACCTAGCAATAACCTGCTTTACTTTTTTACGTAATAAAGGGATATGGTGTGGACTTTGGTGATAAACAGGTGAAGTATAAAGGCCAAGAATTCTAGCCTCACCAACAACGTCGCCATGCTCATTTAACTGCTTAATCGAAATATAATCGGGGTACGCAGGCCGGTGAACCGTTGACCGCTCTCCAGCTTTTGCAAAACTAACGATTGATTCATTATCGTAAAAATCACAGTCCACTTGCGAGGATAACCTTCCAGATTTGAGTAGACCATAAGTCATCCCTTTTACTGGTTTAATGGTTTTTCGCTGTCCTTTTTGCTCAACCTTTAATTCTTCGTAACCTAAAAACGTGAAATTATCTTTAATTAACCACTGTAGAAATGCTTTGATCTCTTCAATCTCATCGTGTTCCCCCACAGGCCATTGAGTAATTTGTTCAGCCAAGGCCACTACCCGCTTCGTAATAGCTTTATGATCCATCACCACCAGACGAACATCCGATAAAACTGCCGTTATTTCTTGCTGTAATGCTTCTAGTTCGTACTGACTATCCAGCCGATCAATCTCAAGGTAAAGTAGCGCCTCTTTATGTTTAACCGTATCCGTTGTGTTTTTTCCAGACAGCACTAAGTGGTGCGAGGCATCACGCAGATGATTGAAAACACTGTTTTGTAGATAGTGTATCGTTGACCCTCGCTGATTTAATGTCATCCGCACCGAGTCAACAATAAAAGGCAAATCCTGATGCAATATTTGAATAATTGTATGCGTGGAGTGCCAGCCATGATGCTCATACTCAGGGTTTATAACCGTTATCTTTGGTTGAGCGGGATCATGATACCGGATATAACGCCATAGTGATAATGTACTTCCTATAACATCACTTTTACTAAGCCGAGCGAGGTCTTCAAAGGCCGTGACAGAAAAAAACTGCTGAGTAAAAGCCCCAAGTGGCTCATACTGCTCTTTAGGCACATGAGACTCTAGCTCATTGACTAGTTTGGCCAGGAAGTCCGCTTTGTTATCCGCCGCTATATAGCCCATACCACTCACTCCAAGAGAAGCTAAACACTACACAAGGTAGCTAAAAAATTAATAACTGGTGTGCAAGGGATAACGTAGTATGCTTCAAAAGGTATTGTTGGCGCAGTCACCCAAGCCAGCAGCTTTTTCTAATTAGTCTCAAAATTATAGGGGAACTTTCAAAAGCCTCTTAAGTCGTATTTTCCGAATACAGCCCGCTGTATAAATGTGTAAAGGGAAAAAAACCAATGTTTAGTCCTATTGAAAAACCATAGCATAACCCCCATAGCTAGCAGGACTAAACACTAAAACATAATTCATTACCGGACACTCTGTGTTGGCATGATGTGTCGTATGAGTTTTACAAAGAGAAAGGTGTATGAGTCATCGAGCTGCCATAAATGCATTACGTGATTATCTGGCTACGGTCATTATTGGGCAACAACATCTCATTGAACGCCTGCTTATTGCCTTACTGGCGGATGGCCATTTACTCGTAGAAGGTGCTCCAGGCTTAGCCAAAACCAAAGCCATCAAAATGCTAGCCCATGGGCTTGAGGCGAATTTTCACCGTATTCAGTTTACACCTGATCTACTCCCAGCCGATGTGACGGGTACGGATATCTACCGCCCTGAAAATGGTACCTTCCAGTTTCAACAAGGCCCTATATTCCATAATCTTGTCCTCGCGGATGAAATCAACCGAGCCCCCGCAAAAGTTCAGTCTGCCTTGTTAGAAGCTATGGCTGAACGGCAAGTGAGTGTTGGTAAACAGACCTATTCACTGCCTGAACTGTTTTTGGTGATGGCAACTCAAAACCCTATTGAGCAGGAAGGGACATACCCATTACCCGAAGCGCAACTTGATCGCTTTTTATTGCATGTTCTTATTGATTACCCTGATGCAGCCGCTGAGCGACAAATCTTGCAACTAGTGCGCGGGGAAGCCAAAAGCCATACCCCAGCGCCACCCTCTGAGCCTGTATCTCAAGCAACTATTTTTGCTGTACGCCAGGAAATACTTGATTTACATATGGCTGACAGCGTTATCGAGTATATTGTGCAGCTTATACAAGCCAGCCGCCATCCAGGCCAATATGACCAGCAGCTAGCCGGTTGGATTGAGTATGGCGCCAGCCCTCGCGGCACCATAGCCCTTGATAGGTGTGCCCGGACTTACGCTTGGCTACAGGGCAAAGATTTTGTCAGCCCTGATGACGTGCAAGCCGTTGTCCATGATGTATTACGCCATCGCCTTTTACTTTCGTTTGAAGCAGAAGCTGAAGGTATTCGTCCGCAACAAGTCATAGACACATTAATTTCTGTGGTGCCAATAGCCTAATTAATATGACTTATCGAGCCTATTCATCACTAGATGACTTAATTCAGCTGCGCCTTCATTCTAAGGAGCTAAGCCTGTTTCGACCACGCATTGCCAAAAGTGCATTGAGTGGACAATACCGCTCCAGTCGTAAAGGACGGGGTATTGAATTTGCCGAAGTACGAGTCTATCAGCCTGGTGACGATGTACGCACAATCGACTGGCGAGTGACTGCCCGCAGCCAAGAGCCACATACCAAAGTATTTCAGGAAGAACGAGAACGCCCAGTATTTATTCTGGTAGATCAGAGCCAGTCACTGTTTTTTGGTAGTCAAGGTGACTTTAAGTCAGTGATTGCTGCAGAAGCTGGCTCAGCGCTGGCATGGGCAGCCTTGGCCAATAGCGATCGGGTGGGTGGTATCGTTTTTTCTGAGAAAAACCATCAAGAAATCAAACCCCGGCGTCAAAAGAAAATTGTACTGCAGTTGTTACATAATATACATGCGTATAATCATGCGCTTAGTATGACGACACAGCCTACGCCCCCCTCTACCACCTACTTTGCTGACGTGCTGGGTCATGCTTGCCGACTGATAAAACCGGGTTCAACTGTCGCTATCTTTAGTGATTTTTTACGCTTTTCTGAACGTGCACGTCAGTATTTATCGCGGCTTGCCAGTCATAATGATGTGCTCATGTTTCATATTCAGGACCCTCTGGAGAGTCAATTACCACCACCAGGTTACTATACCTTTACTGATGGTCAACGACGTTGCTCAATCAATACTCAGCAAAGGCAATTGCGTCAACGCTTTGCTGAACAAGCTCAACAGCATCAGCAAACCTTAATTTCATTTTGCCGTCGCTACCGGATGGCATTTCACCCCCTGACAACTCAACAGCCAGCCATTGATCAACTAAAACAGGTATTTCATTCACCCTGGAGTAAACGTGTTGTATGAATGCCCTCAATCCTCAGCTAACACAAGCCCTGTCCGAGTTAAAGCCTATTCATGAGCCTCCGCCCATCAGTTGGTGGCCTCTGTCACCAGGCTGGTGGATATTAGCGGTAATGGCGATTGCTGTTATTATTTTTTGTGGTTGGCATCTGTTTCGGTATTGGCAGCGTTTCCAACATAAGCGGCGCCTCTTGGCTGAGCTTGATCAAATTTGGCAGCACTATCAACAGCATCAAGCCACAAGCACCTATTTGCACCAGGCTAACCAGTATTTAAAACAAACCCTGCTACAAACACAGTCACGTGCGAATATAGCCTCACTCAGTGGCCAGCAGTGGCTACAAATCCTTGATCAGGCAAGTCACTCCAAAGCCTTTACAGAAGGTGTTGGTCAAGCCCTTGGAGTGACAAGCTATCAACCTAACCCACTCTGCAATACTGAACACTTGCATGCGCTGTTAATTAACTGGACCAAAAAAGCATCATGGTTGAATTACACTGGCCCTGGATATTAATTTTATTGCCATTGCCTTGGCTTTGTTATCAGCTATTCCGACCAGCTCCCCGGGAGGAATCAGCATTACATGTACCTTTTTACCGAACGATTACCCAGCTAACAGATAGCTCATCTTCATCAACAACAGTAAGACGACGCTGGTCGTTGTTTTTTCTCATACTGATTTGGATAGCTTTACTTTTGGCGGCAAGTCAGCCTCGTTGGGTTGGAGAGCCTGTCCCCATATCAAGCAATGCACGAGACCTTATGCTTGCTATCGATTTATCTCGAAGTATGGAAATAAGAGACCTCACCCTCAATGGCCAACATGTTGACCGACTGACAGTTGTTCAGTCCGTACTGGATGACTTTTTAACCCGCCGTAAAGGGGACCGCTTAGGACTTATCCTGTTTGGTTCCCAAGCTTATTTACAAGCCCCGCTAACCTTTGATCAAGACACATTACGTATTCTACTGGAAGAGTCTTTTATCGGTATGGCCGGCAGCTATACCGCCATTGGTGATGCCATTGGCTTGTCCATTAAACAGTTAAGAAAACGCCCTGCTGAAAGTCGGATACTGATTTTACTGACTGATGGTAATAATAGTGCAGGCCAGGTCAAACCTTTGCAGGCTGCTAAGCTAGCCGCTAAAGAAAATATTAAAATCTATACCATTGGTGTAGGCGCTGAGGAAATGATTCAGCCAGGCATTTTAGGTTCTCCTCTGGGCCGAAGAAAAGTAAACCCTTCAAGTGACTTAGATGAAAAAACACTAAAAACCATTGCTGAAAAAACAGGCGGTCGCTACTTTCGCGCTAAAAACACAGAACAGCTTGAAGACATCTATCAACAACTGGATAAACTCGAACCCGTTGAACAAGAGGCGCAATTATTCCGCCCAATTAAAGTACTGCACTACTGGCCATTGGGCTTTGCCTTGTTAATTAGTTTGCTTTGGGCAGGATTTATCCTTGCCCAATCCAGTCAGCGGTGGTCAATGAGGAAGTCTTAAATGGATATATTGACCCACTTTCACTTTTTACGTCCAGGCTGGCTATTACTGCTCATTGCACTGATTCCACTGGCCATTGCATTATGGTATGTCAAACAGCAACGTGGTACCTGGCAGCAAGTCATTGCCCCAGAATTGCTACCCTACTTAGTAGGTCAACAATCACAACACTTCCAACATCGCTGGCCACTTATTGCTTTATTTTTTGGCTGGTTTCTTGCCACCATTGCACTGGCCGGCCCAAGCTGGAAGCAAATCAGTGTCCCTGTTCACCGAAGTGAAACACCACTGGTTATTGTGGTTGACCAAACGCTTTCGATGTATGCCGAAGATGTTAAGCCCAGTCGATTGGTAGCCACCAAACGAAAACTCCAAGACCTTTTCAAGCTTCGAACAGAAGGGCTCACTGGACTTGTCGCCTATTCAGGAGATGCCTTTGTCGTCAGTCCACTCACAGAAGATACTAAAACTGTCGCCAATCTCACTAAAGCGCTTCAGCCCGAAATCATGCCAAGTGTCGGCAATAATGTAGTTGCTGGCATCAAACAAGGACTGAGCTTGTTACAACAAGGAAGCAAAGGCCAAGGGCACCTGTTATTAATGACTGATGGTATTACTAAGCAAGCCTTAAAAGATATCAGTCAGCTGCTAGCTGATGAGCCTGTATCACTGAGTGTTATTGGTGTAGGTACTGATCAAGGTGCCCCCATCAAGCTTGGCAACCAGGGTTTATTAAAAGATGATAATGGTGCCATTATTATTGCCAAGCGAAACAGCAAAAGACTCGCACGTTTAGCCAATCAAAATCGTGGCACTTATAGTAACTTGACGCTGACTGACAATGATTTACACAATGTATTGCCTAATAATAATCGCACACAGCAGCGTCAGATTACTCAGCAAGGCTTCGACCAATGGCAAGACCAAGGAGTCTGGTTAACCCTTATGCTTCTGCCTATTGCGTTGCTTGCATTTCGTCGTGGATGGCTAGTCTCATTATTATTATGTTTTTATCTACCACTGCAATCTCCTTCTACACAGGCCGCTGCTTGGCAAGACTTGTGGCAAACCCCTGATCAGCAAGGCGCCAAAGCACTACAACAGAATAACCCTAAACAAGCACAAGCACTGTTCGAAGATCCTGCCTGGAAAGCCACAGCAGCCTATAAAAGCAAGGACTATAAAACAGCTGCCGAACTATTTGGCCAGCTTAATACCGCTACAGGCTTTTTCAATCAGGGCAATAGCCTGGCTAAACAAGGCCAGCTTAAGGAGGCTATTGATGCATATGAAAAAGCCTTAAAGCTTGAGCCAAAACATAATGATGCTCAACACAATAAAGCTTTGTTGGAAAAATTACTGCAAAAACAGCAACAGCAACAGCAACAGCAACAGCAACAGCAACAGCAACAGCAACAGCAACAGCAACAGCAACAGCAACAGCAACAGCAACAGCAACAGCAACAGCAACAGCAACAGCAACAGCAACAGCAACAGCAACAGCAACAGCAACAGCAACAAGAGAATTCATCATCCCAACAGCAGGGTCAATCCCAAGACCAAAAAAACGCTGGGCAACCATCACCCCAAATGGATAACCAGTCTGAAGCAAGTGAGTCCAATACCAGCTCACAGCCTAGTAACCAACAAACACAACAGAACCAATCGAATCACCAAGACAACTCACAAGAAAAAAACCCAAAAAAAGGTGAACAATCCAAAGCCGCTAAAGATAACCAACACACTGAGCCTGAAACCCAAAAGCAAGAAAATGAGCTAGCCAAAGGTAATGAAAAACCACAGCCCAGCTCGCCACAGCCTGATAATGCCAAGGGTGAAAAAAGCCAGGCTATTGCCCCTCAACATGCTGAAGCTGATGACGGGCAAACTGAAAATCAGCAAGCAGTAGAAGGCTGGCTTCGCCAAATTCCAGATGATCCTAGTGGCTTATTACGCCGTAAATTTTTGTACCAACAGCGCATGCGCAATCAACAGCAACAGGAAGATGACACGCTATGGTAAAACATGACTTCCCTTTCGTGTTTTGGTTATACCTTCGCTTATGCTTTTTGCTTTGCTGTGTCGGAGGAGTGACTCTACCTGCTTATGCGACACTGACGGCATCCGTTGATCGCACCACAATCAGTGAAAATGACACGGTAGAGTTAACGTTGCGAAGTGATAAGCAACAGTTTTTTAACGAACCAGATTTAACGCCTCTTAAAGAACATTTCAGTATCTTATCAACCCAGCAACGTAGCCAGTTTCAGTCAGTTAACGGTAAAAGCCAGGCCTGGACAGACTGGATTGTTACCATTAAACCTAAGCGCAGGGGTTATGTGATTATTCCCCCTATCACGTTAGATGGAGAACGTAGCCAACCTATCACTCTTGATGTCAAAAAAGGTAACGCAAATGTCAACAATGGCAATGTTGATGTTTTCATGGAGTCCAGACTGGATAAAGAAGAAGTTTTTGTTCAAGGGCAGGCTTTATTAACGGTACAGATATTTCATTCAGTCCCACTATACAGTGATCGTGAAATTTCAGAATTAGAGATTGCAGATGCTATTGTCAAACCGGTTGGAAAACCTCGCTCTTTTGACCGCATTATCAATGGCAAACGCTTCAGTGTGATTGAGCTACAATATGCGATCTTTCCGCAAAAAAGTGGTGAAATCACCATTCCTCAGCAAACCTTTACTGCCACAAAAGTTTTTCGCCAGCAGCCTTTTGACCGCTTTTTTAACAGCACGCTAGGTAAACCTGTCCAGGTCAATACGGCACCTATCAACTTAATGGTGCTCGCTGCACCAAGTGATTACCCTAAGCATCAACCCTGGCTACCTGCATCCGATATAACCCTAAAAGAAAAATGGAGTGGTGAACGTGAGCAACTACAGGTAGGTGACTCCATTACTCGAACAATCACCATTACGGCTGATGGAATGAGTGCTGCACAACTTCCACCCCTCCCCTCTTTAAATATGCCTGGACTAAAGACCTATCCTGATCAAACCAAAACTGAAAACCAGGCAACAGCTAATGGCATTGTTGGGCGTCGACAAGAGTCTGTTGCCCTAGTACCTACTAAGCCAGGCACATACAACTTGCCTGCTGTTAAATACACCTGGTTTGATACCGCACAACAGCGCACGAGAACAGCTAAGCTACCCGCAAGAACGCTTAAGGTGATTGCGGCCCCAGGTAGTCAAACCACCACCGAACAACCAGCAAGTACAAACCCTGCAACCTCAACGTCTACTCAAATAAATGACAGTAACACAGCCCAAAGCCAATTACCCAATGATCATTCGTCTCCTGACACTATTGATCAACCCCAAGCAACAGGCTGGATGTGGTTAAGTCTGTTATTTGCTTTGTTATGGATCTGTACACTTATCCTTTGGTGGTTTAAAGCCAAGGTTGCAGTTCGTAATATTGACAGCGCCTTAACCGTTAACCACAAAAACGACACAGAATCATCTGCATTCAAAGCACTAAAAAACGCCTGCCAACAACAGGACTACCCAACACTTTGTCAGAATTTTATAGCCTGGAGCCAACTGCATTTAAAAGCCCCACAGGCAGCAACTCTGGTGAACTGCTTACACCTTTGGCATGATGAAAAATTGAAGCAATTATTTAATCGTCTACAGCAATCACGCTATGGCAAAAGTCATTCAGCAGAAGATCCCAGTCAGCTTTATGACCAACTGCTCCTGCAAATAAAGCAGCTTAGGTCAAATCCCCCTCAACAAGAGGGTAATATTCTTCCCTCACTTTATCCTCAACCACAATAATTTCACCCCACAAAAAAAGGCACCATTAGGTGCCTTTTTTTGTGGTTACTGAATATATTAAAACGTATACTGAACTGAACCACTAATAAAATCGATATCATCGTCATCAACGTAGCGATCATCACCTACGTTGTTAAAGCGCTCATAGTCAATGCCAAGTGACAGCTGATTGGTTAAATGAATATTAACCCCTACACCATACATTAAGTCTGTACCACGCTCATCATTGTCATAAGAGAATATAGCCTGACTTGCAGAATAGCCTGTTGCTGAAGTTTCAGATTGCCAATGAAAAGCACCTATCATTGCTTTGATATCCAGGTATTCATCTGCCGGGTATAGTGTCACTAACTGTACGGCATAACCTTTAATTTCCCGTGAACCATGAGCTGTTTCCCAGCTACCCTTATAGCCATTTTCAGCATCAGCAGTGGCTTCACCTAAATCATAGTAGCCACCTTGCAGTGCAAAAAAATCATTAAAACGATAGCCTGCAAATGCTTTGTAACCTTGATCTTTTCGATCACAATCCGTTATAGACGACGCAAAACTAGAGTCAACTCCATCACAGCCATCTTGATATTTCGCTAGGCCATACCCTCCACCAACATAAAATCCTTCTCGTTTAGGCAATGAGAATGCATCGTCTGCACTCACTGTTGGGGCGACTAAACATGGTGTAATTAAAAGACCCAGAAGTGTTTTTCTCATAAAATATACCTATACAACAGCTAAACTACAGCTTGTCAGCTATTCCATTGACGCTTAGTATTGCCCCTTACGAACCACTTCAAATACCCTGATAAACTCATGCTTGTATTTATAAAAATGTTTCGTAATAAGGTTTGATTTTTTAAATAAAAAAGCAGGACACTTTACTGTTTTGTTTATGGCTGAACATATTTAACGCATTATATTTCATATAAAAAACGTGAAATAAAACAACCATTATATTTCTCTGCTTCATGACATTAAAACGGATTCAATCTAATCCATTTAAACAACATTTATTTATTACAATTTAAACAAATAATTCAGCAGACTGCACAGTGAATATCTATTTCTCTAACATCATTCAAAAAAATCAAACAAACCATTTCGCTTTAAAAACAAGAACCAATCTATTAAGCAAACCAGTCGACTTATATAGAAAGCATCAAAGCACATCTAAAAACTGAAGTTAAACATATATTTGCGTGACAAAGTCATAAGCATAACATCATCATTTTATAAGTTTATGGAATATCAATTTATAAATAACAAGGCAGTTAAAATAATTAATGAGATATTAAACACACTAAAATACCTTCCTAAAGGTTTAGTTATTGCTAACAGTTTAACGAACATTACCCTGCGTTTATCTTGCTAAGCAGTACATCGTTATCATTAATGTTTATTTCAACGCGATTGGAAGATGGATATAAACAGGTTTGCGCGGATATTGAGATGTATACCCAATACGAAGGGCTTTTAGGTGCGACCATCGAGTGACGAAGTCCCATAAGCCTATATTAGGTGATTGGGGTGAGGAGTGAAGATAACAAAACCTAGAAATCATTCGTGAAGGGTATAGATGTGGTCATCAACACCTACAGTGGACTGTTCGTACATACACAATAAAGGATATAAAACAATCCACTGTAAGTTTTAATCAAGGTATACCTTTTTCCTTAATGATATACATTTTTTATAAGTATATTGACATACTACTTATTAAACACATTTTGAAGTTTAAACTCACCAATAGTGACAAGCTTTCCTGTCTTTTTATCTAATACCTTTGGTAATTTTACTTTAAGCTGCTGGCGATAAGGCACTATGAGACAATCTGGACCATCACTTTTCACTACCATTAAAGTGGCTGGCGTCGTTTCTGTATTTACATATGCCTTAAAAAGGCCTGCATTACAGCCAAAAACAGCCTCTGTCACAAGCTGTTCACCTTTTACAAAATAACCGCCATATAATTCAGTAGACCTCAAACTACTCTGCATACTTTCTGAGGCCATAACGCTAGATGACAGCAATGCACCAACAGCTAATAATGTCTTTACTTTCACAAATAAATTCCTTTTAGTTTAACCTTATTTTATACGCTTCTCAAAGGATCAAAATGATTTTTTAAACGTATTAGTTAAAACAAATTTATCTGCTACAACAAGATTACCTGTTTCTTTATCAATGATTTTTGGTAGTTTTAACTTTAACTGCTGTGGAAAAGGAACCATCATACAATCAATGCCATCTCCTGTTTTCACAACAGTTAGCTTCATGGGTGTATTTGTAGTATCAGCATATACTTTAAATAATCCTGCATTACATGCATATACAGCCGTAGTAACTAACTCATCCCCTTTAATCGAAAATCCACCGTATAAAGTAGCAGGTCCATAGCCATTCGTCACCGTAACATCTTGGGCAAATGCTTGAGTTGATAAAATCACACATGCGGCCATAAGTGATTTAATTTTCATTGATTAGCTCCTTCCATTTCTTATTAATATTAAGCGCACTTTAAAAAAGTGCTTTCAATCAAACAAATAAATATTATTAATCCATCTTATTTTCAAAAAAAAGATGACACTGTAGGGAAGCAAGGAAAAATCTGCAAAAAATGATGACATTTTTCAAAAAAACACCCTTCACGAATCATTTTTATGCTTGCTCTCCTTAATCAACTAGGCTAGCCTCGCTAAAAAATCTTCGTTTTGGCTATAATAGTAAAACGATGCGTCAAACTCCGACACAGATTGCCAAGAAAAAGTGCACTATTATAAATAGTAAACACACCTAATCTTCGCTAATAGCTTCTGCCGAAAAACTGCTAGACAATATGGCAAATGAACACAGTACTGCACAAAGTATCCTTTTCACTGCTTATCCTTACTTATTAACAGCAGGGCCATTATAGATACACAGACAAACAAAACAACCGTATTAATACTTATAAGACATAAGTCGTTTATAAGCTTATATTTTTTATATAAATAGTTTCAACCCACTTGAATTATTTTTAAATACCAATATATCCTATTCTGCTAATAGCAAAGGGTATTTTCACCTATTACATAATAACAGACTACTTCGGCTGTTTTTCACTTTTAAAAGCCCATCTCGATGAACAAAAATCAATCAAAATAAAACTAAAATGCATAACTTCAGCAGTCGATGAATAACTTTCACAAATATTACAAAATATATGTTTATAATAAGTTCATGCCCAACTCGTTTTTCGCTGTTGGCATCAGGAGGCGATGTTGAAAAAACTGATTATCTTTACAGACCTGGATGCAACGTTACTTGATCATAAACACTATGATTTTACAGCTGCCCAGCATGCATTAAACACCATTGCACGACACCAAATCCCGCTGATTCTCAATACCAGTAAAACGGTCGCAGAAACGCATGAAATCCGTAAAAAACTGAATATACATCATCCATTCATCATCGAAAATGGCAGTGGCGTCTGTTACCCGGCAGGCTATTTTTCAACGGAACAACATGACAATACCAATAATGACTGGAAAGTATTATCTTTTGGGTTGAGCTATCAAGACATTCAAAATATATTAACCAAAATCAATCAAATTCAACACTATAAATATCAAAACTTTAACCAGTTGAATCCTGAGGAAATTGCAAAAATCACCGGACTTACGATCGATCAGGCTTGTCTAGCCAAGCAACGCAATGGTACAGAACCCTTTCTCTGGGAAGATACCCCCGAAAATCTTACGACATTTATACAGCTTCTTGAAAATGATCACTTGCACGTTACTCAAGGCGGACGTTTTTATCATATCAGCTCCCCTTGTGATAAAGGCAAAGCGATGTTGCAACTACTTCGTGATTTTCAACGTGCTTATCCACACAATGACTGGCTGACGGTTGCGCTTGGTGATAGCCCGAATGATTACCCCATGTTAGAAAATGCGGATATTGCCGTGGTTATCAAACCATCGACTGAAAAGCCTCCTCTCTCACTCACCAATCACCCTCGGGTTATTTATACCACTAAACCTGGTCCTGAGGGCTGGCAACAAGCAATGGAACAACTATTTAACGAGTTTGCGCTTGATTAAAAAGGAGATAAGTGATGTCTGATTTTTATCAAAATGGCATTGTGACTACTTTACATAACCTCTCATCTCGCTCTGTCCGCGAGCTGGAAAAAGAACTGGTTGCTTTTGCACGTCACCGTCCCATGTCGCTGGTTTTACCCAGCTTGTATTCAGAACTGGCAGAGCCAGCCCTCGCAAAAATTGTTGATGAACTGTGTGAAGTGCCCTACCTGAGCGAAGTGATTATAGGTCTGGATATGGCTGATAAAGAGCAGTTTAATCACGCCAAAGAATATTTTTCACGGCTAAATATTCCCCACCGTGTTTTATGGCATGATGGACCCCGTCTCAAGGCATTGGATACCCTGCTAAGAGAAAAAGGTCTTGCTGCCGTAGAACGAGGAAAAGGTCGCAATGTGTGGTATTGCTATGGTTATGTATTGGCTTCAGGTAAAGCCGAAGCCATTGCCCTACACGATTGTGATATTAAAACGTACTCAAGAGATATGTTAGCACGGCTTTTATATCCCGTGGCTAACCCGAAGTTTAACTATGAATTCTGCAAAGGCTACTACCCTAGAGTCGCTGATGGCCATATCAATGGTAGAGTCAGCCGTTTATTAGTCACTCCCCTACTCCGGGCACTCAAACAAACCCTTGGTCAACTTGACTATTTAGAGTATCTGGATAGCTTCCGTTACCCTTTAGCAGGCGAGTTTGCATTGCGTGTCGACGCCTTAAATGACTTAAGAATACCCAGTGACTGGGGATTGGAAATTGGTGTCTTACTAGAAATAAAACGTAATTTCGCCAATAACCGGATTTGCCAGGTTGATATCGCTGATAACTATGACCACAAACATCAACCTTTATCCGTAGATGACCCTAGTAAAGGCTTAGCCAAAATGAGTATCGATATCTCTAAAGCGATTTTCAGAAAGCTAGCCACACGCGGTAATATTTTTTCGTTGGAAACATTCCGCACGGTTAAAGCAACATACTATCGTATTGCTTTGGATTTTATCGAGTCTTATTATAATGATGCGCTTATTAACGGCCTATCGATTGATCGCCATGAAGAGGAGCAAGCTGTAGAGTTATTTGCTCAAAATATAATGGCGGCAGGTGAAGCATTTCTCAATCACCCTATGCGGCGCCCGTTTATTCCAAGCTGGAACCGAGTGACCAGTGCAATACCTGATTTCCTTGAGCGTTTTTATGATGCTGTTGAGACTGATAATGCCTAAGCAATAAAATAAACGCATGCATTAAAATGACTACATATTCTATGCTACTCTCGTAGCCGACCTTGCCCTCCTTGCCCAAGGAGTAGCATAGAATATCAAGCTATTCAGTGTTAACGAGAAACGGCTGTTACTCAATAAGACACAAGGGGTAGAATTGCTTATTTATCATACCGCATCATCAACGCTCCCATGAGGATGACTCACATGCAGCCAAACGCACTGATAAGGTAACATCTTAAGCGTATCCTGAGCCTCATTTAAGCTCCTATCGCCCATTAGATCAGCGACAACCTGTTCTCCCTCGTCTAATAAATCATTCACGGCTAACTCAACATTTACTGCAGATACATTACACAATGCATAAATGATCTGTTCACGATCCAAACTAACACGTTTAATAATAAATAATGCTTTATTAAGTGATTTAACCGTTTGACCCGCATCAGGGTGAAACGCTGGTTGCTGCTTTCGAATTTGCAATAACCGACTTAATGTATCAAACACTTCTGCATTGGGTGTATTACTGTTAGCTAACCGGGTTTCTAAATCCTTGAGTTGCCAGCGTGTGCGATTAATAGATCGCATACGCCCTGTCCGTTCGACATTAGCTAAATCATTTGGCGTCGCCGTTAAACTATGAATATAAACTGCAGGAATTCCCCGCATCGACAACATAATTATCTGCGAGCAAATAAAGCGGGTAATTTGCCACTCATCAGGACCACGTCGACTGCCCATTAATGCGTCAAATAAAGAAACATTCATTTCATAAGGCGATTCCGTTCCATCGGTATTGGTTTTCATGGTGACAAACCCTCCATACCGACGCACTGTGTCAATCATTTCCTCAACTTCATTTGCCGGTAGTAAATTCTCTACAGGCCTCACGCCAATACCATCATGTGACGCAGTAAAATTTAAATAAGTACAACCTGGGGGTAAAGGTGGAATTTGCTGTGCCCAGCTGGTGAGATAAGCAGCATTACCACGGTAAAGTGCGTGTAATACCATAGGTGGTAAACCAAACTGGTAAACCATGTGAGCTTCATCGCCCATACCAAAATAACTGATGTTTTCTTCAACCGGAACGTTGGTTTCTGTAATTAACACTACTTCTGGAGCAACGCGCTCTAAAACATCCCGCATCAATTTCACCACTTCATGAGTTTGCGGCAAGTGTATACAGGATGTGCCGAGTGACTTCCATAAATAAGCAATGGCATCAAGTCGAAGAAAGCGTGCACCAACAGCTACATAACTGAGGAAAATATCAATAAATTCCAATAGCATGGAGGGGTTATTAAAATTTAAATCAATTTGGTCTTCACTAAACGTTGCCCAAACATGCCTAACACCTCGACGTGTATGCACGGGTACCAGCAAAGGGGTATTTCTTGGTCTAACCACCATAGACACATCAGTGCCTTTATCCTGCTCAATAAAAAAATCCCGCCCAGGTGGCTGATCATTCACAAAATCCATAAACCACACACTTTCCCTGGAGGCGTGGTTAATGACCAAATCAATCATTAAATCAAAGTCATTGTTAATAGCACGTACATCATCCCAAGTACCAAACTCAGGATTCACTTCTCGGTAGTCTATGACTGAAAAGCCATCATCCGAACTAAAGGGAAAAAAAGGTAGGATATGAATTGTCGTAAACAAATCACAGCAATATTCACTTAAAAACTTCTGAAGCATCACTAATGGGCGCTCACCCTCATGCAGGATACTATCCCCATAAGTGATTAAAAATGCATCTTGTTCAGTCCAAAGGCAATCTGGTTTTTCTTTTGTTAAACTCGCATAGCGTCTTACCAAGTCACAAATGCGTTCAACAATAACTTCCGCTTCATCATCACCATACAGAAAACGTACTCGCTCCAGCACACGCTGCTCAAAAGGTGTCATAGGCTACCTATGGCATACAAATAATGCGAACTTTCACTAAAGAAAATTACTGTAAGTCACAAGCCTTAAGTAAAAGCGAAACAGCGACTTACAATAAGATTAAGTCATTTGTTAGTGTAGACGTAAACGGTACAGATTCAGGCAATTTCTGCAAAAAACCTTGGTACAACCTCACTTGCAGGACCATAATGCTGCTCTTTAAATAAAGAGCCAGATACTGATGGCTCTAAATTCAGCTCAACGGTATGTGCACCATGGTGAGAAGCTTCTTGAAAAAAACCTGCAGCGGGATACACATTGCCAGATGTACCAATCGCTACAAAGAGATCACAAGAAGTCAGTGCCGAATAAATAGCATCTAATGCCAGGGGAATTTCGTTAAACCAGACAATATGTGGACGCAAATGACCAGATAATTGACAACAGGGACAAGGCGTCGTCATCTGCAAATCTTCCAAATAAGAAAAAATCTCTCCGCAGCCTTCACAACGAGATTTCAATAACTCACCATGCATATGCACAACTTGTTGACTACCCGCCCGTTCATGAAGATCATCAATATTCTGAGTGACCAATAAATACTGCCCTGAAAAACGTTGCTCAAAAGCAGCCAATGCTTTATGAGCAGCGTTATATGTTATTTCTGGTGATAATAGCTTTTGGCGACGAGCATTATAAAAGTCATGCACTAACGTTGGGTTCCTCCTGAACCCATCAGGTGTCGCTACATCCTCAATACGATGCTCTTCCCATAACCCGTCACTTGCCCGAAATGTGCGAATACCCGATTCAGCGGAAATACCCGACCCAGTTAATACAACAACGGACTGATAGGATGGCATATTCACCTCAACGTCGATGAGTAGAACGATAGGTCACCGTAGTTTTCTGCTTGGCAGGAAGCTTCACTTGCATACGGTTATGACCAATGATTTCAGCCCCTTCTAACAGAGAGAGCGACAATAAAGAAGCATCCTGATCAGCTAATACTAAAGATACTTCTTCTGTCTTACTATTTTGAATTTCAACCTGCCAGTCAATTTGTAATGTGTTTTTATCAATTTGTTTTACATCTTGCTTTTTACGCATAATATCAATATCAAACGACTCTCCTAGCCGCAGTTTAACCTTTTGCCCAGCGCCAGTATCCGCTAAGGATGATTGACCAATCCATTGCGAGCGTCCGCGACTATCTTGCTGAAAAACACGCACTTCGCCTGAGGGTAAATCGCTTTCTGTTGTAAATTCATACAATGTTACTGGTCGTTCATGTTCACTGCTCATCTGTCGGCTAAAGGGCGACGAATAAAAGGCGTGTTCGTAATGACGCTGATACGCAATACCCTGCTCAGAAAGTAATGTCAATTGTTGCTCTGAATGGGCCGGAATAGCAAAAGCCTCTTTAAAGTGGTAAAAGTTCAACTCACCTAAGGCTTCAGGTGGTGCCGCACCTACAGCATCAGGCGCCATTGCCATTTCCATACGAGCACGCTCTTTAAATTTTGGCGAATATGCTGGCATACCGAGATCCCCTGCTGCCAAAGTCACTTCAGCCTGATTGAATTGGGTACGTGTTTTATTGGCCAAAATCGTATTTACTGTAATATTGAGCTTTTTCTGTTCAGGTTCAATCGCAATAGCATAATGGTTAGAATAGGATAAACCTGTCGTCAAATAACGTACTTTGGCCTGCTCAGTATTTTCCTTACCCTGCCACTGCGCCATTAACTGTGGTGTAAAGTTTGCTTTGGGTAAAGTTGCTTTCGGTAAGGCTATTCGTAAACCATTCTGATCACGCAAATCCACCAGCAGGTGTTCTCCATCAGCAACAGAGACAATGCCCAGCTTATTTTCATAGGCCAACAGCGTACCCTGTCGACTACTGCTTAAATAATTGCCTGACTGATACACAGAGACTGACTTGCCTATAACACTTTTCATCAGCTGATCATAAGTTAACGGCTGTCGTGTAAGTTGTACTGACTTGACATAGCCTTGACCTTGAATAGTCAAACTATCCAGCAACACTTGGTCACTAATATTTTGTAAGACAATGGTTTGCACGCCAGGCTTGATCGGCTTATTAAAACCCTGCTCAACCAGAGCAGCATTCGGGTAAAGTGTCAGCGCAGTATGTTCTGCATCTTCTGCCGCATTGAGCGACAAGGTATCAGCAACACTCACTGGACTCATAACTAAAACACTGGAAATACATACCAGCGGTTTAAGCTTATGAACGACTGTGAGGCCCTTATTTAACACTGCTTTTTCTGGTAACCATTCAGGTAACAAAAAATTAGAAAGTTGCATTCACCACCCCTGTTAACATCCCACCTAAGTACAATTCACAGCTTAAATACCCTTCGTTTTGGATACCGCTGAAGCACTATAGGCATGAAAAGGTTAAATCGCGATTAATATCCATTAATCAGACCACGCCAGTGGTGTTTAGTTGTCTTTGATAACCATTCAACGTGTACCAAAAATGCTGGAACAACCAGTAAAATGATCACAGTGCCAAAGGTCAGGCCAAATACAATAGATGTTGCCATTGGAATCAAGAATTGCGCTTGTAATGATGTTTCAAAGAGAATAGGAGTAAGCCCCGCAATCGTTGTGAGTGAGGTTAATAGCACCGCTCGCAAACGTCGACAAGCCGCTTCTACAATCGCCTCATTCACCCCCATGCCTTGCAGGCGTAATTGACGATAAACACTGAGTAACACAATTGAGTCATTAACCACAATGCCCGTTAATCCAAACAGGCCAAATAATGACAAAATCGTCAAATTCATATCCATGATAAAGTGGCCAAAAATAGCCCCTGTTAAGCCAAAAGGGATAGCCATCATTACTGCAAACGGCCAACTATAGGAAGAAAAAACCCACGCTAAAATAATATAAATCAGTAGCAGTGCAATTAAACCACCGAGTACCATATCTTCGAGGGTTTTCCCTTGCTCCGCTGTACGCCCTTCGTAACTTAGGCGAATACCATGGGTTGCTGCTAACTGTGGAAAAAACGTTTGCTGTAGTTGACTCAAAATTTCATTTGTATTCGCCCTATTTTCATCGACATCCGCACTGACAATAATCGCTAACTCACCATCAACACGATTTAAACTGTCTACTCCCCGCCTGATCTCAAAATTGACAATATTGCTTAAAACTTCTGTTGACTGATCAGGTAACACCACAGGCAACTGCTGTAAAGCAGATAAATAATCTTGCTGAGCATCCGATAAACGCAAGCGCACTTCAAGCTCTTCATTGGCATCGTGAAATACTTGAATTCGTCGCCCTTCCAAGGCTGTTCTTAAATAAAGCCCTACCTCATTAAGCGTCAAGCCCAGTGCATACCCTGCAGGTGTCATTGAGTAAATAAGCTGTTCTTTGCCAAAGGGTAAGTCATCTTCGACATTAGTGACCCCCTGAAACTGTCTTAACTTATCTTGTACTTGTTGAGAGCCTGTTTTCAAATCCGTTAAGGATGAGCCTGTCAGTTTAATCTCAATGGCTTTCCCTGGAGGACCTGCACGACGCTGTGTTAATGTAAATTTTTCAACCCCCGCAGGTAGCACAATATGTTGTCGCCACTGTCGAATTATCTCAGCATCACTAAATGATCTCTTATCGGCAGCACTGATTTCCACTTCTACAGAACCTAATTCATCCCCCTCAACTTCTTGCCCGCGAAAACCAAATGAAGCCGCGCGATGAATGACCAATACCTGATCAATAAAAGACTGACCCAGTTGCTGTTCGGTGTAACGCAACTGTTGAACCAGCGTATTTAAAAATTGAGTCACCTCTTGTTGAGACGTTCCTGCTGTAAACTGCACATTGGCACGCAAGCTATTGCCATCAATCGTTGGAAAAAAAGTAAACTTAATATGTTGGGTAATCACTAGGCCAATACTAATCACTAACAAACAGCAGGCTGCGGTAATTGTCAGTCCTCGGTAATGAACGGCACGTTGGATCAAACAACGAAAAAAACCATTGCGAAACTGGCTGAAGTGATTATCAATTGTCTCTCGTAGTTTATAGCGGCGAGACGATAACCCATTCAAACTATGATGTAAGTGGCCAGGCAATATAAAAAAACACTCCAATAGTGATGCCACAATGACACAAATGACGATGATCGGAATATCTCGTAAAATATTGCCGATATCACCTTCTAGAATCAGCAACGGAAGAAATGCCGCTATTGTCGTTAATGATGATGCAACCACTGGCGCTAACATTAAATGCGCACCACTTACTGCTGCATGCAGTGGCGTATCCCCTCCCTGGATCCGCTGCAGTGTATTCTCCCCAACAACAATCGCATCATCAACAATGATCCCCAAGGTCATAATCAAACCAAATAAGCTGACCAAGTTGATGGTGCCACCAATTAAATAAAAAATGGCCAATGCAGATAAAAAAGAAACAGGAATACCTAATGTCACCCACCATGCAACCCTGGCATTTAGAAATAGAAATAGCATGATAATGACTAAGCATAATCCACCCACTCCATTTTTCAGTAATAAGGCAATACGCTCCTGCAAATACTGCCAACGTTCATTAAACACATGTCGGGTAATTCCCTCGGGTAACTCATTAGCAGATGCTGAAAGCCACTGATGTAAAGTTTTTGCGGCTTGAAGGGTGTCATCATTTTCTGTTCTAAGCAGTGTCATTTCAACGGCAGGCATGCCTTCACTACTCAATAAAATCTGATCATCTTTTGGTTGTCGTACCACATCAGCAACATCCCCTAACCTTATCAAGCGACCTTCAGGATCAATCACTAAGGGTAATGCCGCCAGAGCAGCTGGGTCACGTGCTTGACTTAAACTCCGTACAGGTTTGGCTCCTTCCTTTCTTGCTGCAGTGCCCGCAGGTAAATCCACACTACGCTGACTGATCAAGCTATAAAGTGACTGCAAGGTAATACCTAACTCATATAGTTTTTCTGGTGCAACTTTGATTGCTATTTCTTGCTCAGGTAAACCTCTAAAATCGATCTTGCGAATACCTAAACCTAATAACTGTCGTTCAAAGCGGTAAGCCAGTTTACGTAACTCATCTAAACTAACATGACCACGTAGCATCACTTTTGCGATAGGTTCATAACGTACTAATGAGCGTATTTCTGGTTGCTCTGCTGCCTCAGGCCAGTCCCGCAAATTATCAACCACTTGTTTTACATTATCTAAAACATCTGATAATTCAGTCTCCGGCTGAACTTCAATGCGTATTAAACTCACCCCATAGGTTGATGTGGCATAAACTTTATCGATGCCATTTACACCTTTTAAAGCTTGTTCAATCGGCATTGTCATACTACGTTGAATATCCTCAGCCGCAGCTCCACTCCACACAGAAGAAACCGTGACAACATCAACTTCAAAATTCGGAAAAAACTGTGTATTGGTATGCCGCAATGCCCAAAGACCGACAATGATCGCAATTCCCATTAACAAATGCGCAGCAACTCTATGACTCGCTAATAGTGGAATAAATCCAAAAAAAGAGGACTGATCAGTCTTCATTAAGGTACCCTTAATAAAGTGTCATATCCTTTAATAATAGTTAGTTAGGCTAGGGCCTGTTAACACTATTTGAATATCACTGTTATGACGGTAAAAGCACTAATCTAGGCGCGAGAGTGAAGTTTAGTTGTTCTAAATGAACAATGAGCAACAACGAGTAGTGCTTTTACCGTCATAACCCTTCGGGCCGTGATTATTTTTCCACCTAGCAGTGTTACAAGTCATTTATGTAGAATGACTACACAGCATTCCTTGTGCCTTGCTAGGCGAAAAAATAGTCTACGGCAGTGGTGATTCAAATAGTGTTAACAGGCCCTAGGGTAATCTCATATAATTTTCTTTTAAATCACCCTTGCCCAAAGTCTGCATAATGATCGTCGAACACGCCATAAATCCTTCCCTGGTAGCTTGAGAAAGATAGGTTTTTGTTAAATTTGAATGGGTTTGAGAAACAGGTGCAGGGATACACACTATTTTTTAATACAGTTACCGTGTTAGCCCACATTGAACTATTTTTGACAAAGCTAGGCGGCTAAGTCTTCAAGGGAAGATTCAAAGCAAGTTCAAAAGCCTTACTAAAGTGCTGGACAAATGTGCTATTGAAAATGGCTTATGTAAAGTGAATAGTATATACGGTTACTCTGATTTAAGACACTGCTTGGAATATAGCATCTCCTTTTCTAACTAATACAGATGCTTCATAGTGAATGCTATCCAGACAATCCCAGGGTATAATTTTACCTTCCACGTAAACCCCTATAGGTACCATATCTGGCTGTACAGTTAAAGCCGGCGTACCATTGGATGATACTTCACTTTTAGGTTGATCTTGATTTGAAGGTAAAGTTGCAATGAACTTTTCATAGACAACAGGTGCAATATAAAAAGCCCCCTTATAAGTTACACAGAGCAAATCTTCCATGACCACAGACTTACCTCACTTGCTTCAAGATGAGTAACTAGCCGTTAAACCCTGTATAGGGTGCAATATACCCTTCACGAATCAATTTTTGGATTTGTTGTCTTCGCTATGGGTATAAAGTGTTATTGTGACAAGCACTATTACATATTAAATTGATTAACAGACGCTTTCATTACGTTAGTCGCTCGTCCTACTGTAAGTTGATGACGCCTCTTTTCTTTATAGCAACATAGCAACATCTCTTTATGGCAGCATCAGTCAGCAGTATACAGCACCCTCACAGTTAAAATGATACCATTATAGGTATTATAGGTCTTTTACGTTACTTTCAATAAAAAAATACTACACAATAGTGATATTTCTTTTTCCGTGTTCAATCCAACTAGTGAATGCCACAAAACTTTCATTGAATGCCACGAAGTTATCATTGAAAAATTATGCATCTAAAAATCAGGATGATCTCATATAACTTGCGTTTCAAACATCATTGTCTAAAGACTGTATAACACCCGTCAAACACGCAGTCAATCCACCCTTTTAGGCTTGGTTACCATTTCCTTATGGTAAACAGAACAACGGACGTTATCTATCCTTCCTTTGTCTTACAGACCATACATCAAAATATCATATATTCAAAACGAAGGTTTTTTAGCTGGAATAGCCAGCTCTGTTAAGACCAGCGACAACAACCACCCATTAAATAAAATCAACGTACTAAAAGCAAAGAAATTAGTAAGACGTTTGTTGTATATTATATGAATTACTTGCTGTTCTCCCCGATTGCAGAAGTGATACAGTTGTGTTACTTTTAAACAGTACTTTGGAGTAAACTAAAAATAAGAATGAACGGTTACCGGTTTTCTTTGATATACATCAGTAGATTACTATAAACCAGTATATAAGCCAGTAGCATCTATGTAGTATAAAAGAAATTATACAGATAATAGCCAACATATAAAACACTAAAGGATTGGCTAACTCATTAATAAGGCATGTGATGTGATAATACCTGTTATATAAGACTTTTTTCAGATAACAGCGTTTTTATTTATCCTTTGACCTCTCTGTTAGTACTATTTACACAGTATTTATAACGTAAAGTGACACAGACATCCCCACTCAAAGATTTTTTTAAAGAGGCTTGGGTATCAAATAAAGAATATACAAATCACAATATAACAGTTTGAGAAGTGAAAAATGGAAGTTTTATTTATCAATGGCAGTTTGAGTAAAAAATCATACACTCAAGCACTGATCACGTATTTATCTTCTCTTTTTGATCAAACACATCAGCTTCGGGAGTGGTCTTTTAAAGAAACTCCTTTGCCTTTTATGATTCCTGAGCTTTATGGTTGTGACACTCGCACACATCCAAATGAAAATGTGCGTAGTTTTTTTGAGGCAGTTATTTCTGCTAATGTGATTGTTCTAGCAAGCCCAACATATCATGGTACGATCAGTGGTGTACTAAAAAACGCGCTAGACTATCTACAAAAAGGCATTTTTTCAGGAAAAACGGTCGTGGCCATCAGTGTTGGTGGTGGTATCAGAGTCAGTGCCCAGACATGCGAGGCTATTCGCTCAGTAGTAAGAGCATTAGGCTCAAACTGTTTGGTTGATGCTATTGCATCGGGCGCCCCGGATTTTACAGAAAATGAAAATGTTATAAAACTAATAGATCCAGTCATTCAATCACGATGTAGGGCTATCGTCGATGAAATCCTAAGTCGACACCAATGTAAGAGCTAAAACATGGATACGGTCAATATTAAATCAATAGCCAGTACAAAAGATTGCTTTAAGGGTCAAGCACTTAATATTTTAGAACGTTTTCGATCATTAATTGTGGGTACTGATCTGATCCAGGTTCCCTCACGTTTTGCTGAAGGGGGACAGGTATTCGCAAAACTTGAAAACCAGAATTATGGAGAAACGATTAAAGCACGAGCAGTATATGCCATGATGGCAAAGGTCGTTGCTGAAAAAACTGAGGCTGAGCTGAGAAATACACATATACTAGAATACACTGGCGGCACATTAGGTGTTTGTCTTGCCATGCTATGCCAGCAGCTTGGTATCAAATTAACATTAGTGCTTCTTGATAAAACCGCAGACTCACTTACTCAGCAAATGGTAAATTGCGGCGCAAACATTATTAAGGTTCCGGCTAAAGCTGGTTTTTACCAAGTCATGGAAACAGCAAAGGCGCTATCCGCAGATCCTAAATATACTTTTCTTTATCAACATGAAAATCTGGCTAATCAAGCGTTTCATAAAAAACAAACCTCAGTAGAAATAATACAGCAATTAGAGGCTAAAGGAATAAAAAACCTCAAAGCATGGTGCGCGTCAATAGGAACAGCCGGCACACTCATGGGCGTTGGATTAGGGCTTAAAGAACGCTGGTCTTCCTGTGAAATCTACGGAGTAACGCCATCTGAGCTACCCTATGGAAGTTATAGTGAGCCTAATGGTCTGCCAAAATACCTTGGCTCTGGAGGTATTGGCTATGGTATTAAACAACGGTTTGTTCGTGAAAACGAGCATATGGTTAAGGGCCATTTTCACTATAGCTTTAAGCAATCCATAGATGCAGTAAAGCAGATTTATGCATTAACGGGCTTAAAAGTAGGCTCATCGTCTGGCGCTAATTGGCTTGCTGCCACCCTATTAGCTCGTGGATTAAAAGAACATGAATGTGTGGTTACAATATTTCCTTCAGGAACAAATAGCAGTGAATGGCCAAAGGTTATTGGTTCAAGCTCAACTCATGGTGAAACAGGATAAAACTTAGGGGTGAAATACAGGTAGGTTGTCTATTTATCTATAGCTAAGTGTACTAATCATGAGAAAAAACCTATTGATTATTGATCGCAGTGGAATGACGCATTATCTGCGAAAAGAGGGTTGCTCTGCCTTTGATCGATCATTGTATCGTGTGGTTGTCATAACCAATGCCACAAAAGCATACTCGTTTAATACACAATTTTATGACGATATTTATATTTGGGACACTGATAACGATGAATCTGGTCTTATTGATTTTGCTATGCAACTTCATCAAACAACTCCTTTTGCTAGAGTGATTGCATTTTCTGAACGGTTGTTATTACCAGCTGCTCAAATTAGACAGCTGATAGGATGCGAGGGAGACCGATATAATGACGTTATTGGTTTTCGTGATAAACATGCTATGCATCGTATTGCAAAAGAGTTTTCTCTTAAGGTACCTAACCAATGGCTTGCAAGTGAATACCAAAACTGTCTTCCTGTCGTAGAAAAACATTTAAAGCTTATCATTAAGCCAAGAAGTGGTATGGGTTCTAGAGGCATTTGGATAGTCGACAATAAGAGTATGTTGCATCAGGTAATGGCTGACATCCAATCTCAAGGGGAAGACTTAGACCATTATGTAATTGAAACCTATATTGAAGGTAGTGTATTTCATGTAGATTCAGTGATCGCCAATGGAAATGTTATTTTTGAGGTTGCTTTCGAATATCTAACACCTCCTGTACAGTTCACTGACTCTAAACCACGTGCCGCGATGTTGGTATCAGATCCTCAAACGGCCCAGGCAATTTATTCTGAAAACCAACAAGTTGTTGTTGCCTTTGATATTAAAAATGGGGTAACCCACACAGAGTTCTTTTTAACACCATCTGGAGATGTCATCTTTGGTGAAGTAGCAAAGCGAGTGGGTGGTGGTGTCATCAGTGAAGCCATTTATCAGTTGATGGGTGTTGACCTAAATAACGCCTTAGCACAATCACAGCTGGGTAATGAAATTACCCTATCTCATCATAGTGAATTGCACTATGGCGGATGGTTAAAGTTTCATCCTCGTCCAATGACTATCAATAAAATTTCAGATATCAGTGAGTTTAGCGAGGACTGGATTAAGTATGCCATCATAAAAAAGAAGGTGGGTGACCCACTGTCAGCGCCCTATATGACAGGTGATTCTATCGCTGATTTTGTAATAGCCGCGCCCAATGAACCTCTGTTAAGGTCAAGAATAAACAGTGTAATAAATACATTTTACTGCGAGTAATCTAATGAAAAAGGTTGCATTAATTGGTGGTTGGGATGCATTGGTTGATTTGGTAACAGATCTTGGCTATGAATTATACCTTTATTATTTTGACAACGATTCATACTCCGAACCATATTTAAATCGTTGCAGCCTGGCTGTTAAAATGCCCAGCGAAAACCGAGAGGCATTATTAACAACAGTTTCATCCCATCACAAAAAATATCACTATGACCTTATTTACTCTCACAAAGAACTATTGCAAGAGACTACATCATTTATATCCGAAACGTTAGGTGTAAATGGTTTAAATCAACAAGCCGTTAAATTATTTAGAAATAAGTTCGAATTTAGAAAGCTGCTAGAAAACCTAGGAGATTATACTGTTCGTTGGGCTAAAGTTGATTCACAAGCACAAGTAAGCCAGTTTTTGAATAACATTAAGGGCCCTATTATTGTAAAGCCTTATGATGGTATGGGGAGCCGTCGAATACGAAAACTGACTGAAAACGATAACCTTAACATACCAGATAACCTTGACATAACAAATGGATCATTATTTATCGCCGAAGAGTATATTGCAGGAAAAGAGTACAGTGCAGAGTTTATTTCAATTGATGGAAAGCATCACCTTGTTGGCATAACAAGTAAAACCACCTCAGAATCACCCTATTTTTTTGAAATAAGCCATACGTTTCCTGCATCTTTACCGGCTGGTATGCTAACTGAGGTTTGTTCAGCAATTAGTGCCATGTTAACTCAAGCAAAGTATGATTATGGTGCTTCTCATACTGAGTTTAAATTAAATGATAGTAGAGTTGTCTTAATTGAGTCTCACACCCGCGTTGCAGGAGATAAGATTCCTATTTTAATAAAAGAATCTTGTGGTTATGATATTATTCGCGAAAATTTGCAAACATTATTGAGAGAATCCTCCCAAGCTCCACCTAATAATCAATTTTGGCAACCAACATCAATTGTGTATTTTTATGGAGAAGGCGGAACGCTTTCTCAAGATACATTTTTGGATACAATTAAAAATGAGTGTGGAGAGAAACTATTGCTCTTGAAATTTGATTATAACGTTGGGGACTTATTACCCGAAACAGTTAGTTCATCCACACGGTATGGTTTCGTCATTATCACCAACACTAACAGTGAACTATTAAGCAATATTATTCATTTATTTAACTTAAGTGAACATTTACACCCTAGTTAAGTGATATACCCAATACGAATGGTTTTTAGATGCGGCCATCAAGTGACGAAGCCCCATGGGCCTATATAAATAGGTGATTGGGGTGAGGAGTGAAGATAACAAAACCTAGAAATCATTCGCTGTGGGTATAGTTTAGCCGCAACCTGAGACTGAGCACATTATGGAAAATATTCTTTTTATCGAAACCCGAGGAATGAATCCCACTGGCGTATTAAAAGAAGCCATTTCATGTGGGTACCACCCAATAGTAGCCACTGCGCAAAGTAACATCTGGAGAAAGCACTTAGCTGAACAGGCTATTGAGTGTACACTGATTCAAGTCGATGAACTCACAGCTGAAGCTATTTTATCCGCGCTAGCCACTCAGCCTATAGCCGTGATTACGCTTTCTGATCAATACCTTGAAATTGGTGCAAAAGTTGCCCAGTACTTATCTCTTCCTCATACATCAGCAGATGTAGTCGCTAATTGTCGTGACAAATATACTACCCGAAAGCTAGTAAGCCAAACGTCAGTTAAACAACCACTATTCATTAAACTTTCTGATTTGAACGACTTAAACACAGTCAACCTAAAACACGCAATAGGTTTCCCACTTATTTTTAAGCCACTATTTGGGCATAGTTCACTGGGTGTTCAAACATTTTACTCACAGCAAGAAGTTGATGAATTTTTTAGTCAGCCGTCGTTTACCTTCGATTTTCCATATATTGTAGAGAAACTAATAGAAAATGCTGAGTTATTCAGTGTTGAAGGGTTTATTGATCCTCTTGGTGTTCACTTTTTAGGCTGTAGTAGCCGTATACTAGGTGGCGAAGGAAATTGTGTTGAGCTTGGCGGGATATTTCCTTATCCGGAGTACGCAAAAGCATTATATACAGCAAGCAAGAAAGTTATCGGTGCGATTGGCATGACATTCGGTGCATTTCACATTGAATATCTGGTTAAAAATGAGGACGTGTATTTAGTAGAAGTCAACCCAAGGTTTCCCAATGGGCCTGCACCGAGTAATATTTCAAGAGCACTGGGTGTATCTTTGGATAGGCTGATACTCGAATTATTTATTAATGGCTGCTGTAAAAACCGACCAGTACCCACTGGTTATGCCATAGCCAGAGCTATTTACTCAGAAAAAGAAGGAAATGTAACTCATATCGATGTTCCCGAGAATTTGGATGCCGAGGTGTTTATATCTGAATCAGCACCTTTTCATGTATCAGCGCTTAAGAGCAATGCTGACAGATTTGGTTTTTTGATCACTTCTGCAGATGACCTATCTGGCTTGGATAGTAAAGTCAGCAAGTTGATGCAACTTATTAAAATACAATTTTCAGCATAAATTCAATCATATAGGTGTCTAACATGGTGTATAGCCCAAGAGATGTAAAACTCATTAGGCTGGCTTCCATACCCTGGGGATTTCTGCTACTCAATGGAATAACGTTCCCCTTCCTTATTTATAAAGGACTTTCAGTTAGTGAAGTTTTTATTATTCAAAGTGTTTTATCACTTTCAGTAGTCGTTACGGAAGTGCCTAGCGGACTGTTTACTGACAAATTTGGCAATAAGACAGCGCTAATCGTAGCGGGAATGTTCAAGGGTATTGGCGGGATGATGGTTTGGGCAATGGAAGGTTTTTGGCCCATGATCATAGCCTGGATATTTATTGGACTGGCCAATAGTTTTTATTCTGGCACGAATATGTCAGTCATTTACCGCTCTTCATTGAAGCAAGAGAAAAAGACCGTTTTTGTCTCTGATATTTATCAGTGGGGAAATTTCAGTTTTTATATTGCTATTTTCCTTGGCGCCTGGATATCAAAATATTCTATTGACCTTGCAGCACTTATTAATGGCATAGTAGCATGCACACCTGCGTTAATTTTTGCTTTTATATCACGCGACTCACGATTTACAATCGAACAAAAAGACAATAAAGACAATAAAGACAAAGAAGACTCGATATTTACTAAAATTAAAATGTCACTTACTTTTTCTCTCCATAAAGGGCATATAATTTCACTGTTTATTTTTTCTGCCATTTTTTGCATTATTGTTCGACAGTCAACCAATATCGTTCAAATATTTTTGATGGATAAAGGGTTTGAAGTCCAACATATAGGGCTGATTGTAGGTGGTTTGGGCTTACTTGGTCTTGCTGTGACAAAACTGATCTCTAAAAAAGTATTATCGCTTTCTATTCGCCAAACCTTAATACTGATTGCAGCACTGGTATTATCAGCATTAGCTCTATTTAAACAGGGTTTCGTATTAGTTTTTATTGTTGGTGTACTGGTATTGGAAGTCGTTAAATACTTGTTGGAAGTCTATATTGTTGACTCTATTAATCGTTCATACAAGGGCAAAATGATTGCGTCATTAAACTCTGTTCTGAGCTTAGTTAAACGCTTTGCCGTTATGCTGTTTGCTCCCGTTATAGGCATCATGATAGAAACGAAGGGGTTTGAAACTACGCTCACCAACCTAACATACTTTTATATATTAATGTCAGCGATTGTTATAGCTGCTATCGTGTTTTATAGCCTAAAGAAACCAGCCGTCAGCGAAAATTCGAATATATTAAGGTAACGCCACTTATGAAGAAGAGTAAAATTGCACAAAGTGTCCCTGCTTTTTCAGAGTATGAAAAAACGCTGCACGCCAGCTTTGAGCAGCATTATAAAGAAGGTCGTGATGGTTGGTCAGGTGCTGAGGCGAGCCGAAAAACCACTGTGAAACTACTTGATATGCTCAGCCCGGCTTCATCAGTATTGGACATAGGCTGTGGCAAAGGATTTGAGTCAAGAGTAATCGCAGAAAAAGGACACCAGGTATTAGGTATTGACCTTATTGATAGCTTTGAACAGCCAACGGATCAGTCGCTTAATTTGAGCTTTCAGGTTGGTAACTTCCTCGATGATAAACTAAAACTCGGAAAGTTCGATGCCATTCTTGATAACGGCTGTTTTCACCATCAGCACCCCTCTCTTTACTTACCCTATCTACACAAGGTTCATGAATGTTTAAATAATGGCGGGCTTTTTGCCATCAGTATTTTTGCGACAGAAGATGAGTTCCAGAAAAAGGGCGATTTACATGTCCATAAAGACGGCAGACTCGGTAAAGAGTTTGGAGAACATGAGATAGCTGAGCTTTTTTCAAAAGTAGGTTTTAAGTCAGTCTATAAAGAGCGCTATATCCGAGATAACATTCCGCTGCCTAATTATTTATGCATATTTCAGAAGCGATTGTGTTTATAGCGCTTTCAAACGTTGTGTTTTAAGTTATGGACATATATGAATCCATGGGGGGGGATCTCATATGGTCAAATTAAGTTTTTTGGTTATGGCTGATTTCTCAGTCATAGACATATGACATATATGATACCCTTTTTTAATTGCCTCCCCCTAGGAGTCCATTTGGAACCCAAACAATATTACAAAGCAGTGACATTTCTTTTTCCATTTTCAACACGCCTGATGAAGTCCTCAATAATAAGCTCATAAAGCTGAGCCCCTAAAAAGCCATCCTCAACGCCATAATCAATACTCGGATTATCATTTACTTCGATAACCGCTACACGATCATCAAATGCTTTAATATCTACCCCATATAACCCATCACCTATTAAGTTAGCCGCTTTTACAGCCGCTTTAATCACCTGTTTTGGCACTTCATACGTAGGAATAGTCTCGAAGTCACCGCTCTCTACTTGTGACGTATTATGCTGGTATATCTGCCAGTGATCCCTGGCCATAAAATACTTACAGGCATAAATTGGTTTACCTTGTAACACGCCTATCCTCCAGTCAAATGGCGTATACATATATTCCTGAGCCAATAACAAGGCTGACTGTTTAAACAGTTCTTTCAAGTGCTCCTGCAGCTCTGACGAGCCAGTCACCTTTACAACACCTCTGGAAAAGGAGCCGTCGGGTATTTTTAATACTAAAGGAAAACCAAGTGTTGCTTCCAACTGATCTATTTGTGCTTTATGGTTACGCATAAGCAGGATAGTTTTTGGACTTGGCACATGATGTGTTCTAAACAAATCAGCTAAAAACACCTTATTCGTACAACGCATAATAGATAGAGGATCATCGATTACTACCACCCCTTCAGCTTCCGCTTTTTTGGCAAACAAAAAAGTATGGTGGTCAATAGCCGTCGTTTCACGAATAAATAACATGTCGTACTCTGAGAGCCTCAAAAAATCTTTAGGCTGAATTAAGTCTACAGAAACACCAAGCCGTTTTCCTGCTTTAATGAACTGCTTTAGCGCCATCTTATCGCTGGGTGGAAATGCTTCTTCAGGATTATGCAGTATCGCCATGTCATAACGATACCGCTTGGCCAGCTTGGGCTTTCGCCATATTTTACGGCTATATTCATCGAGCGCTTCAGCAAACAGTGTCTCTTCCTCATCCGTTAAACTTGTTGGTGAAATTGCTTTTAATGACGTTACCAGCCAATGACCTGCTTTATCCTTTGCCAGAGAAAGCTGCATAACCGGACACTGAAAGCGCTCAAACAGTAATCTTGCAATAGGCTGTACTGACTCCTGAGGCGTTGTACCAAAATAGCATTTAAAATCTATATGCTCTCGTGTCTCTTTCTTTAAATGTTTCAAGGCAATATGCGCATCAGGCTCCATTAGCTCTAGATCAATAGCATAGATTTTTCGCTTGCGTAAATCATTCAGTGTCTTCACTGAAGGTATGACATGATGGCCCCGAGCTTCAGCAAGTAATGAACAATAATAACCTTTACTTAAATATTTATAACCCCGACACAAATTGAGCACACGAACACGCGCCTTCTTTTTTGACATAGACAGCGATACATAGTCTTCAAACGTAATCACATCCTCACTGGGATAAAAAGCCTTCCAGTCTTTGATTGATTCAACAACGATATACAAAAGAGACATAATCTCACGAGCCTTAGATTATTCAGCCAATAAAATTAGTTATTATTTTGAGCACTATACACCTGACAGCTTAATACGCCCTCGACAGCCTTTTTACATATAAATGACTGGCACCCTTCTCTTCACAAGACACAGGCCTTGTTTTTTTACTAAAACCTCATTATTTGCTCTGTAAAGCTTTTTAGCAAAAATTATTTTCAAACCATAGCAGGCCATTAGTAGACTAACAGTAGCAGGTAACACACCAAACGTTTATAGTATTAAAAGACCGTTGTGACTGCAGGTGAAAACAGAGCATTCAGCACTCACAACATCCCTATCCCTTGTGGATATAAGTAGTGTCAATACAGTTTGAATAACATAACAGTTATTCACGAAGGGTGTAGCGCAGTTAACACTAACCCATTTGTTGAGTCAACTAATGTCTTCTCCCGATCATCAACGTCCCTGCATCAACATGTCAACGGACATTCAAATTCGCCCAGCCCGCCCTGATGATTTAAGTGCACTTTTGGCTATTGAACAAATATGCTTTACCAGCGATAGATTAAGCAAACGAAGCTTTAAACACTTTTTACATTCTTCCACCGTCTCATTAGCCGTAGCTCAAAACTCTCAAGCAGACACTATACTTGGTTATGTTTTAATCCTTTATCACCGAGGTACTTCTCTAGCCAGATTATATTCCATCGCAGTTCACCCCCAAGCCCAAGGCCAGGGTATTGCCCAAAAGTTAATCCATTATAGTGAGTTACAAGCCACAGAAAGACACTGTTCGTTTATGCGCTTGGAAGTTCGCTTGGACAACCAGGCAGCCATTCGCATATATCAGCGCATGGGATACAAATCTTTTGGTATCTATAAAGAATATTATGAAGACAACGAAGATGCCCTTAGACTGCAAAAGCGAATCCTGATCCATCAAGAGTCCCGCCAGTTTCGTAAAATTCCCTATTACTCCCAAACCACAGATTTTACCTGTGGGCCAGCGGCCTTAATGATGGCCATGCAAGCATTAGAACCTGAGTTTTCGGTCACTCAGCATTTAGAGTTGCAACTATGGCGCGAGGCAACCACGATTTTTATGACATCCGGTCATGGTGGTTGTAGTCCTCATGGTTTAGCACTTGCAGCCTGGCAGCGGGGTTTCGACGTTGAAATGATGATTAGCCATCAACAGCCTTTATTTCTTGACTCAGTCCGCAGTGCCCATAAAAAGTCAGTGCTCACCTTAGTCCATAACGACTTCTTAGCACAAATAGCCAACACATCCATTCGTACACGTCATGAAACACTGACAATCCATAATATTGAAAATGCACTTAAACAAAATCAAGTTGCGATAGTACTCATCAGTACCTATCAATTAGACCGTTGCAAAACCCCCCATTGGGTGGTCGTCACCGATATTGATCAATACTTCGTGTATATCCATGACCCTTATACCGATGAAAAGTGCCATAAAACGGCACTGGACAATCAACATTTACCGATTCGGAGAGAAAGTTTTGACCGTATGTGTCAGTTTGGAAAAGTAAAACTGCGTACTGCGCTATTTATTAATAAAACAGCTATCTAGTCGTTCTAACACTGTAAGAGGGCGAATAGTTAAACAATTGAGATTAACGGTACAATAATCATTAATTGTAAAGTTAAACTAAAAAAGGAGCGCAATCCGCAAAATACTGAAGACATGGACTGTATTTTTCTTTCAACACTCACAACAGTCAAAGAAAAATAAGCTGGGCAGATTCACCACTTACCACTTTATATAGCCGTTTCCGATTACATAATAGCTTCCCCGGTAAGCAACAAATCTGCCCGGTACAATCGTACCAGCCGGCACAATACTGACATTAACACTAAATAACAACCACTTTTAATTATTTTTCACTATAAATTACACAATATTGTATTTACTGCACATAGTGCTGGTAATTTTTTAACCAATATTAAACAAATGTATGATTTATCGAAATCACACCAATAAATAAACGGTAATTTTTCATGGATAATCGGCAACCTATTTTGGAAAACTCATCTCCTTAAAAATAAAACAAAATACTCCTTCATCTTCCTTTTTTTCTAAAAGCTGAAATTAGAATAATTGTGCCCATAGGTGTAATCAAAGTGAGAGGAAAGTTATTATTGAAATAAAATAATAAATACCTTAGTTAGCTTACTTAATCGAGCAATAGTACACATCATTCGGTACACTGCATAACTCGTTTAATTTTACATAAGGGCACCCATAAATAACTTTATGTAATACGTTGCGATAGACTCATATTTTTTATGCCTAATAAATATGTTCTGAATATGGAAGAGTGGAACATTAACATGAAAAGCTATCTTACTATTTCAATCATTAGTTTCTCACTTTGTGTTGTGCAACATGCAACCTCAGATGAGCCATCACACAACATATCAGACTATTACTTAAAGAGATTGGTCAATATAACAACTGAAAGCAAACCTCTCCCTCCTACCCCTTCAAGTTACGGGTTAGATAGTAAGACAGGTGAGTTTAAACACCCAAGCCAAACACCTGAACAAACAAGACCGCAACCTTTTCCTGGACAACTTAAGTACTGGGATGTCAATGCTTATATCCATAATATGACAGTTGAAGCCTATTACCCCATTACTGTTGAGCCATTCCATACCTGGCAAAATATTGTTGACTTCAATGGCCGCCGTTATTTATATCAGTACGTACGTCGTGATTTAAAGATCTTTGATATCACTCATCCTAAACAGGCCAAGTTACTGCTCACCAAAGGCAGCACCTGGGGAAAAGAAGGACCAAGCCCTGAAATTAATCCTTTTCCACCAGGACAAATGATAGGTGCTAGTACTATTCAATGGGACTCAGTGCGACAACGCTATCTCATGGTCCAAGCTTATGAAGTGCAGCGATTTGGTTTACTCCATGATAAATACCAAGAACCTGACAAAGTAGAAGCCATCCGCTCTGCCCCACATTTAAAAGGTTTCAAGGTCTATGCCATGCATGGCCCACTACCCCACGAATGGGAGTTATTGGCGACACGTACAACAGATATTACCCATCCTGAAGCCCCCATTGGCAAGCAACAAGGCTCCGGGGTTAGAGATATTCCAAGTTTTTACGGAAAGCGTTATATGTTTGTTGCTTCAGCGCCTAGTGCTGATTATGCACTCACGGAATACCCCAATGATTTGTACAGCGCAGGCTACCAGTCTTGGGACATGAGTAATCCTGAAAGTCCAGTATTTCTTGATCAACTCACCGTTCCTGGCCAGCAAGTTAATAATCAGTGGCATGAGCATATTTACCAACAAAATCCTCGCGCAGGAAATCGAACCTCCTGGATGGGGGCCCGTATGTCGTTATTTATTCCTTCCTCATCAGATCAACATCAACAATATGGCTACGCAGCAATGGGCGGTCTTGGTTTTTATATTGTTGATATCACCAGCCCAAAACATATGAAAACCGTCGCTCACTTAGCATTTCCTCCAAGTGTCGCAGGCACAGAAGGCGACTTTATCGATATCAGCCAAATTAATCACACAGGACACGTTTATTACAGTGGTTATCCTCTGAATGAAGATTGCTGGGAACCTTATAAACATATTTATCAGATTGATGTTAGCGAACCTTACCAGCCCCAAATAACAGGTACACTACCTCGTCCTCATCCCCCTAAAACAGCCTTGTTTACTGATTTTTGCCAACGTAGAGGCAGCTTTGGTCCAAAACGGACAGGTTCATATACTCAACCTGGCATCAGTCGAAAGGGCATTCTTCCCTATAATTTTTATAATGCGGGGTTACAAGTATATGATGTGTCTAATCCTAAAAAACCTTTTATCAGTGCGTATTTCGTCCCTCCCTATGCACCTGAACGAGTCCACCCGTCAGCCATGGGCAATCTTTCACATAGTGTGTATGTTGAATATGATCGTAATTTATTTTGGCTATTTACCAACCATGGTTTTTATCTGCTAAGCAGTCCCGTCTTAGGCAAGCCACAGTTTGATGCACCTAAATCTCCCTGGCCAGCTCGAGATTAGTTCATTTTCAATTATCAGTAGGCACCTGCTCCATTTCCTGTGGAGCAGGTATTAAATCATTCGTGATTATATCTTTTGGAAAATAATGGCTATAAATTGCTTTTACTTGACCATTTTTCAGCCACAAATAAAGTAGACGATCATAATTAACGCGCCACTTGGGCAGTAATGGGTGTGCTGAGTGTTTACTGGTAGGGTTATAATAAGCCTTTGAACTCAATGGTTTGGGTAGATAGCTTATAAATTGACTCAAACCACGTTGGTGCAGCTCCATCAATGTTGGTAAGGTATTCATTGGCACAACGTCTATACGACCGTGCATCAGCTTTTCAAGATGCAGGAGATTATTGGTTTCAACATGCAAGTCCAAGTGAGCCTCCCAAAAATCCTCAGTATACGACCAGTCCTGGGTCGCCCCCACTCGCAGGGACTCCAAATCTTTAAGCGTTTGATAAGTAATACGTTCTGCGTCATTACGGCGAATAAAAAAATTCCAGGTAAACTGGCTATAGTATTGCTTGGGGTATACTAAATAAGCCAAACGGTCTGTTTTTTTTGAAAAACTCAGCACAATATCCACATCACCAGACTGTGCCATTTTAATGATACGAGAGCCTACTGGCACTAAGCGAATCGTATAATTAAAGTCCAGGGTTTGCATGATACGTTGAATGATTTCTATATCAATGCCTTTCAGCTCTCCTGCCTCATCGTGATAGCGATAAGGGATCTCTGGCGTTCCTACCACCTTTAGTGGTGGAGCTGAGTCAGCACTCAAACTCACTGTTAAAAAAAGCCAGGCAGCTGTCAACATAATAAACCATTCAAACGCTCATATAAAAAATATTCACTACAACCCTTATCTTAAAGAAAAATCAACTCATTATAACCTTTATGATTATAGCTAAAGATTTTTAGCCACGTTTTAATCAACGCCTACTTTTCACTCATATTCATGTAATGACTAAAACCATTGTGTTGCGAAAAGCTAACGTTTATTGGTTTCTATTCATCACAACCAACGGTTGATTTAGACGACAAAATATGTATTATTGGCCCCAGTCATCACTCTGGTGACGAAGTTACTCGAGCAATTATCTTAGGCTTAGACTTGATATTAAATGAGTAAAGCGATACTAGCGGAGAACAGTTACCGCTTTGATTATACTAAGCTCAAGATGTACAGGTACCGTACGTTTAACATACTTAATAACAACAGATTTATTTCTAAATATCACGGATGCTGCACGATGTTAAAATTAGATTGTGCACAACCAACGTATCGCTAAAAAAGCTTATGCAAATGATAGTTAGAAGTAAATTATTTCCTAAAATCCTCTTGTTTAGGACAGGAAGTTCAACATGAAATTACGCCACATTTTACCCATCGCATTACTGTCTGTTACCGCAAGTGCTGTTTCTGCAGACCCTATGGATAACTTCACCAAAGACTTTAAACCTCAAGTTTATGGTGCTTATGCTGATTGGTATAAAAAAGATATCACTAACTACTCCTATATTTATACCTACTCTTGTTTTTGTATAGATGCCGGAATTCCTTTCAGAGTTGATGTACTTAACAATGAAGTAAAAAATGTTGTTAACACCAGTACTGGTGCAGTTGTACCAGAAGATAGACGGGGTATGTTTAAAACCATTGATAATTTATTTGCTGAGCTAATGCAAGCCAATGGCAATGCCCACATTATTAATGCCAAATTTGACAAACGCTGGAGCCACCCAAAATCAGTGTATATTGACCGCCACCCTCAAATTGCTGACGAAGAGATTGGCTACACAATATCTAAAATATATCCTATGATGCCATAGTCAGTCGGTTTCATTTAGAATAAGCTAGCCTACGGCCTTAAAAGCTGACCACATGTCAGAGATAATTTAGCCCTTTGTAGAGAAGCGACATCACTCATTAATATGAAATGTCGCTTTTCCATATCTAACAAGACTAAGACAGGGTAATGTCCATCAAACTGTTTACCACAAGAAACCACAACCTAGTGATCCGTTCATACTGCGCTCGACACACCTTGGACCACAGTAATTTGAACATGTCTTAACGTCACAAGTTATTTGTACGATGGCTCTGTTCAATAATCTAACGTTAAGCTAAAAATACTACGGTGACCCCATAAAAATTCACTTTTTTGACATCACTCGCTATTGACTTAAAACAGTTTTTTTACACGGCATGTCCCGTACACTATATTTATTACTATTTATACCCAGCCATGATACGTTTAAACGTACTTCTAAAAATATAGTCAGTATGCTTTTCAAATGATTAGGATATCATTATGAAGTTAATTCGAGCAGTATTCTTGTTTTTAAGTATTATTCCTATACTCGCAGTGGCCAGCTCACCATTTTCAAAAATTACTTTTTTTGGTGACAGCCTTTCAGATACGGGTAATAAACACCAAGTCACAGCAGCCCTGGCCAAAGCCTCAAATCTACGGATAGGGATTCGTGCTGAAGCACCCTACTTTAATGGACGTTTTTCCAACCATTATGTATGGACTGACTACTTGTGGAGTCATTTCTTTGAAGGCGGCTTATCATCTGCTCGTCAACCCGTAAAAGGTACATTAATATTCGATAATGATCTGCACCTGCCTTTTACTATTAACGCCCATGAAGGACAAAACTGGGCTATTGGTGGCGCTCAAGTAGGACCAGGATACTTTAAAGATATAGACGTCACTACTGATGTCGAGCTGCTTGATGGCGCGGTGGTGATGCCAAATATTGGTCAACAAATAGACGACTGGGCGAAAAAAAATAGTTATTTTGAAAGGAATGAGTTAATCAGTATCCAAGGCGGTACCAATAATTTATGGTTCACCTTATTTGGCGACTTAAATCATAATGGTAAACAAGCAGCAGAACTTCTGCTGACGCATATTGATAAGTTACATCGTTTAGGTGCAAGACATATTCTAGTCAGTAATATTCCTGCATTAGAATATGCTCCTTTGCTAGCGGAACACCGTGCTAAAGCAGAAAAGTACATTAATAGGTTCAATACCGTTTTAGCCTCGGGTATCAGTGAACGACAGCAAGATAAGCGCTGGCAAGCTGTCAACATTTACTACTACGATAGTCACACAGCCTTTAAAAAAATAATGGATACTATTGATAAACAGGGTCAATATAACCACCAAGCACTTAATATAACGCTCACCAACTACACTGACTCAGCATGGGATTTTACTCAAAATACAATTGTAAATAATCCACAACAATATATATTTTGGGATGGTTTACATCCAACAGATGCCGTACACCATTTAATAGCCAATGATATTATTCAACGGTTACCTTCCTTAACTAGACACTAGTCCAGCCCCCTGCTTCAACCCGTACTTCACAACTCGTTGAAGCAGGGGTTTCACATCGCTTATTAAGTCCGCTACTATGCTCTTGCGAACATTTATTCCGTTAAAATAATATTTACTCATTATTTTATATTAGAAATTAACGTATTTTTAACGATGACCTTAAGCTAGCACGGAGCAGTAAATGAGCCATAATAACCAATCGCTAAACATTCGCCCTGCCACCAGTGATGACATTCCTACTATTCTTACCTTTATTAAAAACCTCGCTAAATATGAAAAACTAATTCATACCGTGGTGGCGACAGAAGACAAGCTCAGGGCTACTCTATTTGGTGAACAGCCTGCCGCAGAGGTAATAATTGCATTTTTAGATGATGAGCCCGCTGGTTTTGCCTTATATTTTTCCAGCTATTCAACATTTTTGGCACAGCCTGGCATGTATTTAGAAGACCTTTATGTCAACGAGTCATTACGCGGACATGGTATTGGCAAAGCCTTATTACACCAACTAGCGCAAATAGCCAAAGCCAGAAACTATGGTCGACTGGAGTGGTCGGTCTTGAACTGGAATCAACCTGCCATTAACTTTTATGAGTCTATAGGTGCTACCCCCCAGGATGAGTGGACTGTTTATCGCCTAACTGGAGACGCCCTGAGTCAACTAGCTGAGAAGTAAAGGATACTAACACAGCGCAGGGAGCGCGCTGTTTCACGAGTCATTTTTTTGAACAACGGCCCCCCCTCTTTATCCAACAAAAAAAATATATCCCAGCCTAAAGCGTATATACTCAATTTAACAGCTCACTGTTTACCAAGCGATGACTCCTTCATCGCGCGCTTTAAAGACTACGTTGTAAGGTCGTTGTAAATGTCTGATGAACCCAAATCATTCTGGGGAAAACTCGCCGTTATCACTGCATTTCTAACGGCTTTGGTCAGTATCATTACTGTACTGCAACAATGCACATTCAAAGATACAAGCAATACCAACTTACCACTCAATAACACTGTAAACACTAGAACAGAAGACCCTGTAGATTTTGATGACTATGAGCCAGTTTACCCAACCACGCGGACAACAAGCGCTCCTCCAGTGAATAACACAGCCAATAACCTTTATTGTTGCGATTTATATGGCAACAAATGGTGTCAAATTGTGATAAATCCTGGCCCTGTCGGCACTCCCTGTTTTTGTGCCGGTGTCACTGGTACTGGTTTTATCTGTCAGTAGATAGCCCATTAAATGAGCCCAAGCTGTAACTTCCCTGCTTCTGATAATTTGCTGCGGTCCCAGGGGGGATCAAAGACCAAATTGACATGAACTGCATCCACATGGGGCACCAACGCGACCTGATGTTTCACTTCATCCACCAATACCGGGCCCATACCACAGGCAGGAGCTGTTAATGTCATATCAATATGCACGACCTGTTGACCCGTTTTACGCTGAATAATATTAACGCTGTAGATAAGTCCAAGGTCTACGATATTCAATTGAATTTCTGGATCATAGCAGTGCCGCAGTACCTCCCAAATATAAGCCTCATTAACTTTTCCTTCCTCAAAATTTTCATCATTTGCCTTGGGAAAAGACAGTTGAGGTATTGCTTTACCCAAAGCATCCGCATCGTCCCCTGCTATGCGAAACAGATTACCACGCACCCTTACGGTAAAAGACAACCCCATACTTTGTACCAGCTCAACCTCCGTGCCTTTTTTAAGCCTGACAGCATCACCCGCTGGTACATGGATAGCTTTACAGGCACGTTGCAACTCAATCAAGGGGTAGCCTCGACCAGTAGGGAAAGCATTCGATGCCCCTACATTAATCACATGTGTCGGAATTAAAGAAACAGTAGAAACCTTTTTTGTCATGCTTTACCCCTATTACTCGGTGGTAACCGCTTGTCCATCATTCGCAGACAATGCATGTTCCAGAGCATGCCAAGCCAAGGTGGCACATTTCACCCGCATTGGAAATGCCTTAACACCACTTAGCACCGCCAATCGCCCCATGTCTTCTGCACTCTCACCGGACATAATGAGCTGGTGAAACTTTTTAAACAACGCTAACGCATTATCAACCGATTTCCCCTTAACCTCCTGGGTCATCATGGAAGAAGAAGCCATTGAAATAGCACAGCCATGTCCCTGAAATGCAATATCCTGAACCACGCCATTTTTCACATCAAGGTATAAGGTAAGTTGATCACCACACAGAGGATTATCGGCTTGCTGCTTATGAGTACAGGGAGAAAGCACACGAAAATTACGAGGCTGACGCCCATGATCCATGATAAGTTCTTGATATAACTGTTTCAGCTCAGGGTTCATTGCCAAAATTCCAGTGCTTGCTCTAGGCCATTGATCAATCGTGCAATATCCTCAGTAGTATTATAAATAGCCACTGAAGCACGCACTGTTGCAGGCACATTAAAAAAATCCATCACAGGCATCGCACAATGATGTCCTGCGCGTACAGCGATTCCAGAGTGATCTAGCAACGTTCCCAAGTCATGAGGATGAATACCTGCTACGGTAAAGGAGCAAACCGCTGTCTTTTCTTTTGCATTACCAATAATCTTCACACCCGGCAACGCCTTCAGCTGAGCATGAAGCTGATAGAGCAATGTCGCCTCATGCTCCCACAGTGTATGTTGGCGAAAATGGCTAAACCATTGAAGGGCTGCGCCCAAACCAATCGCTTCTGCAATGGCAGGGGTGCCAGCCTCAAATTTATAAGGTAGATTATTAAACTCAGTATGATCAAAGCTAACCCGCCGAATCATTTCACCACCACCTTGATAAGGCGGAAAGCGATCTAACCACACTTGCTTACCATACAAAATACCAATGCCTGTTGGGCCATACACTTTATGTCCAGAAAATACATAAAAGTCACAATCCAGTGCTTGTACATCAACTGGCGTATGAGCCACTGCTTGAGCACCATCCACTAACACAGGGATACCATGATCATGGGCGATAGCAATCATCTTCGCCACAGGGTTAACTGTGCCTAGCGCATTACTAACATGACTAACAGCTAATAATCGCGTCCGCGTACTTAACAACAATGGAAATGCTTCTAAATCCAGCTCACCAGATGGCAGCATAGGAATAACTTTTAAAACAGACTGAGTTCGTTGACATACCAATTGCCAGGGAACAATGTTAGCGTGATGTTCCATGGCTGAAATCAAAATCTCATCGCCAGGCTGCAAAATACTCTCTGCAATCCCATGAGCAATGAGATTTATAGCTTCCGTTGTACCGCGGACAAAGATCACTTCTTCTCGATTGGCGGCATTAATAAATTGCTGAATGCTATCTCTGGCCGACTCCATAGCCCAGGTTGCACGCTCACTTAAAGCATGCACCCCACGATGCACATTAGCATTATCACAACGATAGTAGTGATCAAGTGCTTGTAAAACAGCTTCAGGTTTCTGGGTTGTTGCGGCGTTATCCAGATAAACCAGTGGCTGACCATGGACATGTTGATGGAGTGTGGGAAACTGGTGGCGGACTTCATCCGTCAAACAACGCCCACCAGAAACCAAGGCTGATGGACTACTTTGAAGCTGCTGTTGAGAAGGCTGCTCAGCCATCATATCGCCTCCATCTGTTCACTCACTGATGCAAAACTAGGTGTAACCTGTTGTGTAAGCCATTCATATAATGGTTTTGGCAGTGACTGCCAGAGTGTCTGGATGAAAGCTGCCAGCAACAGTTGCCGTGCACTCTCTGATGCAATCCCCCGGCTGCATAAATACTGTAATGCCTGCCTATCAAGCTGACCGACCGTCGCCCCATGAGCACAACGAACAGCATCATGATAGATTTCCAGTTCAGGCTTAGTGTGCATTCGGCTTCCTTGACTCAGTAGCATATTGCGACTGTACATGTTGCCTTCAGCCTGATGAGCTTCAGGTGTCATTAATATTCGGCCATTAAAGACCCCTTTTGACTTTCCTGCCAATAAACCTTTATGTAAACAGTAGCTTTTGGTTTCTTCTGCCAGGTGGCGAAAAACCACACGATGATCATGATGTTGCTGGCCTTGCCCGAGTAGTAGCCCATTCACTGTGGCAGAACTCCCCCGCCCCGCTAAGCGCTGGATAATTTGTAAGCGTGAAGCATTCCCTCCTAACGCAGCAAGCCAACTCTGTATCTGTGCTGAAGTATCCAGATCAACCAGCAGCTGGTGGACATGCTGACATGATGAAGCACACTGATTAAGGTTCACATAAATAACTTCTGCTGAAGGGGCAACATGCAGTTGAGTCAAGCTATTCCACAAACTATCACTTACCGATAAATCAGCAGGAGAAATCGTATGCTCTAACAATGTCAACTGACTGCCAGGTTGCACATGTATACGAACACTCGGCTGATACCAGCCCGCCCTTGCAGCAATATAGGCAATGTGGAGTGTTAGTTGGCTATCCGCAGGAATGCTCAACTGAAGTGTCTCAGGTGATAATGCAAGGTTAAGTAATGCAAAACCATCACTGTCTTCATCCAGTAAATCTTGGGCCGGTATAAACAATGAGGGATCTGATACGTCACCTAATAGCCCGCCAAACAGAGAAGTATTGGTTTGGTCACTGTAAAACTGACCGTCGATACAATACAACAGTACGCTGTTTGCGTGGGGGCAAATCACTTTATCAATCAAATCAAGGTTGATACTAGCCGACAATTGTTTTATGTCAGCAATAACAGGATTACCGGTTTTTTGAGGCAAAACACTGGTTTTTTTTAGCGCATTATTTAATAGCGACTCAGTAAAAAACTGCTCAGCACGAGTATACTTCCAAGACTCTTGGTGGCGAGTAGGTAACCCCTGCTGCTGCCACCGCTGCCAAGCACGCTGTCGTACTGGTGAAATACCTTCAGCTGCAGGCTGTATGGTTGCATCCCACTGCTGTTGGCAATGCTCAGAAATTGCTTGGCGCATCATACTCATTCACGAAGCCCTCTGTGTCATTAAAGCCTTCATGTTTGGTATATATAGAAGGCTTTAAATTCATACCCTTTTTCACAGACACCAAAAACTTATGCGGCAAAAGCCTGAAACCCTTGATTAGCCACTTGGTCTGCAAGCTCAACACCTCCAGACTGGACAATACGTCCTGCCAATAAAATATGTACTTGATCAGGTGTTAGATATTCCAGCCAGTGCGGATAGTGGGTAATGAGCAAAAAGCCTGTGCCTTGTTGCTGTAAGTGTCGTATACCTTGACCAATAATTTTCAAGGCATCGACATCAAGCCCGGAGTCGATTTCGTCTACGACAGCAATCCTTGGTGATAGCAACAACATCTGTAATAACTCATTTCGCTTTTTTTCTCCGCCAGAGAAGCCATCATTCAACCCTCTGTATAAGAAGTCCTCGTTTAACCCGGATTGCTGTGCGGCCTGTTTGACTTGCGCTAATAATTCAATGGCATCCAATGGCTCCAGATTCTGCACCTGCCGATGTGCATTCACCATGGCCTTGTAAAACTGTAAGTTACTCACCCCCGGGATAGTGACAGGATGCTGAAAAGCAACAAACAAACCCTGGTGAGCACGCTGCTCTATGGACAGTGGCAATAAATCCAGTCCTCCCAGCCGCAACGCGCCTGACTCAATGGTATAGTCTGCATCCCCCAGAAGTGCTCGGGTCAAAGTACTTTTGCCGACGCCATTGGGTCCCATTAACACATGGATTTCCCCGGCATTAATCGTTAAATCTATGGCTTCAACAATAGTTTTATTGGCCACGCTGATCGCTAATGATTGTATCTCCAGCATTATTCCCCCCCTTTTAACCCACACAACCTTCCAGGCTCACTTGCATGAGACGGTTAGCTTCTACCGCAAACTCCATTGGCAATTGCTCAAAAACATCTTTGCAAAAACCATTAACCACTAACGCCACTGCCTGCTCAGGCTCTAACCCTCTTTGTTGCAAGTACAAAAGCTGTTCATCTGCAATTTTTGAAGTTGTTGCTTCGTGTTCTACCGTACCTGAGTATTCACCAGCCTCAATGTAAGGAAAGGTATTTGCAGAACAACCATCACCAATTAATAAGGAATCACATTGTGTATAATTGCGGGCACCAGTGGTCGTAGGATTGACTTTAACAAGGCCACGATAGGTATTTTGGCTTTTCCCTGCAGAAATACCTTTCGACAGAATCGTGCTTCGGGTATTTTTGCCAACGTGGATCATCTTGGTGCCTGTATCCGCTTGTTGGTAATTTCGGGTTACGGCTACAGAGAAAAACTCACCAATGGCATGATCCCCCCGCAAAATTACACTCGGGTATTTCCAGGTAATGGCTGAGCCTGTTTCAATTTGTGTCCAGCTTATTTTGCTACGAGCCCCGGCACAAAGCCCCCGTTTGGTCACAAAATTATAAATCCCACCTCGGCCTTGCTCATCACCAGGGTACCAATTCTGCACGGTGGAATACTTAATCTCAGCATCATCTAAGGCCACTAGTTCTACCACAGCCGCATGTAACTGGTTTTCATCTCGCATAGGGGCTGTACAGCCTTCGAGATAACTGACGTAACTCCCTTTATCAGCAATGATCAGTGTTCGCTCAAACTGACCAGTATTAGCCGCATTAATTCTAAAATAAGTCGATAACTCAAGTGGACAGCGAACCCCCTCAGGTACATAGACAAAGGAACCATCACTGAATACCGCGGCATTTAATGCCGCATAAAAATTATCACCCGGAGGAACCACACGCCCGAGATAGGTTTTGATTAATTCAGGGTATTGTTGGATTGCTTCTGAAATTGGACAAAAAATAACACCCGCCTTGGCCAAAGTATCCTTAAAGGTTGTTGCAACAGAGACACTGTCAAATACAGCGTCGACGGCTACCCCTGCCAGCATTTCCTGTTCATGTAATGGAATACCCAATTTTTCATACGTTTGCAGTAACTCAGGGTCAACTTCATCAAGACTTTTGGGGCGATCTGCAAGGGATTTTGGTGAGGAGTAATAAACAATACTTTGAAAGTCTATTGGCGTGTGTTGCACTTGTGCCCAGGCAGGCGGTTTCATTTTGCACCAGCGCTGGAACGCTTGTAACCGCCAATTTAAAATATATTCCGGCTCCTGTTTTTTAGCCGACAATTGCCGGATAACAGTCTCATTCAAACCTGCTGGCAAGGTATCTGTTTCAATATCAGTCACAAACCCTGCACTGTAGCGTTGTTGCAAATGCTGTTGCAAATCTGTATTTGCGGCACACATAGTGACCTTCCTCTATCACTTAAGCCTTCTATCACTTTTAACTCACTTATTAGCAAGCCATTAATTACTCACCAACACTGTGCGTCTTTAAACAATAGTCAACGTAGCAACTCATGCCTATTCAAAAGCATGTTCTTCCCTCAACTACCCTTATCAACCAAATACCATACTAAAATAGTAAACTTTATGTTTACAGCGTAATCCTCTATCAATTTAAAATCAATACTAATTTGGTATAGAATAGTCTATCAGTAAAGCTTTACTCCTACTCAAGGAGGGTGATGCAGACTGTAACTCACTATTGGGGCTGACAGCGTTGTCAGTGATGCTCAGGACAAAGAAGGGTAAAAATATGCTTCGTATCAGCCGCTTAGCCGATTACGCGCTGATTATTGCGCATCATCTACAACAGCAGGCTAACCTTATCAGCCTGGAAGCCATTGCTGATAATACGCAAATTCCACGGGCTACAGTGCGAAAGTTATTAAGATATCTGGTGCAGCATCAGCTTGTCACCTCAGTTCGAGGTGCTCGAGGCGGTTACCTTCTGGCAAGATCAGGCGATAATATTTCGATTGCGGATATTATTGAAGCGATTGACGGCCCTATTGCGTTAACCGAATGCGCTAAAGCCACTGCCCACTGTCAATGTGAGCTATCATCTCATTGCCAATTAAAAACCCCTTGGCAACAGATTAATCAACAGCTGTATTTAACCCTTAAACAGGTAAAACTCACCAGCATCAACAGCTCAGCCACTTCCAGTCAATCGGTAACATTGGAAGCTTCGCAACATACCACGCCTGTAGAGCCTTTGCCAATCAACACTGATTAGTTCATACAAAGGACTCTATTTCTGATAACCACTGATCTGCTTCAGGGGAAAGGTACAATGTGTCTTCCAAATTGGCCGCCCAGTCATATTCCTTAGCAAAATAGCGCGTTAACATGACGGCCATGACCTGAGCAGCAAGGTGCTCACTCCATACCGCAGTCGCAAGACAACGCCAGTGATCTATATTACGAAGTTTGGGATGACTGATCTGCTGCAAGCAAGTTTCACACAGTAAAATACAGTGCTCAATGTCAATTTCAGTCGATACTGGAGGAACTTCAAATACCATCAGTTTCGTTTTTCGTGCTCCACAAAGTTCACACTGCGCACTGTAACGACGCACTAATTCCCTTGTGAAGTTTTCCAGCTGCTGTTTTCTCAGCACATCCCTTTGGAAACCTTTTGCCATAGTAGTTGATCTATTCTAATGATATCAATGTATGGACCATAGCACTCGGTAACAAGAGATACCACTGTTGCTTTTTGTAAGTTAATTCAACATTAACGACATTTGACGCGCTTTTTACATTCGTTGCTGGTAGCCACTTTATACTGACTTGTGCCTGATGATCATTATGCCATGTACTAATAACCTTGAGAGTATGATATTGCCAAGGCTTTTTTTCCAAGGTTCTTTTGGCTAACCACACGAGTAATGCTTCACCTGACGTAGGCCACTGACAAGGTTTAACGCTTAACTGCCGACAAACACCTTGTTGCTCACGTGACGATGGCCACTGTTGCTGCAACGCACTTAAGGTATCAGGATCAATGTAAGCAGCCGCTTCGGTAAAATCACCTGTGACAGTCGCTTTCACCATGGCCTTTGCTAAACACTCAATGACCTCATTGGTATTATTTGACTGATAACAAGACAAGGATAAATCAGTGGAAGAAGCAAATATACTGGAACTGAACAAGATCATTAGCCCGAAAAAAAAACTCGATATTTTCAATTGATGCTCCTAACCAAAATACTCCCAGCGTTTGGGAAAGATAGAAAAACCAATTAAATCACATTGCTATTCTGTTCAGGGGTAACTTGTCGCATAGTCAACAATTGATAGCCGCTAATAGGTGACTAGCCAGGGATTTCGCGAAGGGGAATTAAATTATTGGAATCAATGACACGCACACAATTTCGCCCAGCATGTTTTGCTAAATAAAGCGCATTGTCTGCACGTTTTATCATTGTTTCGGGTCGATCACCCGAAATGTAACCTGTAATACCAAAACTACCCGTGCATTGCATAGGACCATGGTTGAAGTTTTCCAGCGCACGACGTAGCTTTTCTGCAAGAAAAGCACACTGCTGAGTACTCGTTTCAGGGCAAATAATTAAAAACTCTTCCCCACCCCAGCGACCCACGGTATCCACTTTTCGTAAGTTTGCTTTCAACAACCCAGCAATACTAACTAAAACATTATCCCCCATTTGATGACCATACTGATCATTTACTTCTTTAAAATTATCAAGATCTATTAACATAATTGAGCAAGGGTGATTAAAGCGCTCTGCTCTTTGAACTTCTTGATGGTGGATTTCATCGAGCTTCAAACGATTATTCAATGAAGTAAGGCGATCTAAATTAGCGAGTCTTTCCAGCTCACGATTTTTTAAGGCTAATTCAGCATGAGCTTCTGCTAATGAGTTTTGCACCTCTTTGAGTTGACTAATATCGACAGAGATTGAGTATTTTACCACTCTTCCATCATGCCAAATCATCGCACTTTCTTGCAGCTGATACCAGCAATCATTGGTGTCATTAAAGTACTCAAAAACAACTACTTTACCATTGGGTTTGCCAGAGCCATCAACCAGTTCAGGAATCTTACAAAAAAGACAGGGCTGATCCTGCTGGTAAATTTGCTGCCAACATTTTAAACCGGGCTTGTGCTCAACAGCTTGTTTAAATGCATGATTGACATAAACAACCTCGCGGTAATTTGCATCAACCACATAAATTCCAAATGGAATTGCATCAAACAATGCCTCAAAAATACTATCATCCAGCATGGACGAATTACCGTTATCAAACCTTACTGACTGAACACCATGCACACCTTTTTTAGCACAACAGCAATTTAATTACTCTTCATCATCACTGTCGTTTTTCAGGACTTTTTGAATTACTTCCTGCAGCCGAACTTCTTTTACCGGTTTCAACACATAGCCTTGTGCTCCAGCATCAATCGCCTCAAGTACCATCTGTTCCTGGCCATGGGAGGTTACCATTATAATGTTAGCTTGAGGATAACTGGCCATAATCGCCTTGGTTGCCTCAATACCATCCATATCAGGCATGGTAATATCCATCGTCACTATGTCAGGCTTGACTTTGGGGTAACTTGCTACGGCCACCGCCCCACTTCGACACTGGCTGACTACCTCATAGCCTAATTCTGTCAACATTTTAGTTAGCTTATTGATGGTAATGAGCGAGTCATCCACAACCATCACCCGCAACCCTGTCATACTCACTCCAGATAGTTTAAATATTGATCAAACATATCCTTAGGTCCAACACAGATAATCACTAAATCCCCAAACTGAGTGTGTAAAGAGGTCCGATAGAACCGTGCATGACGATGCTTAACAAGACTTTTACCCCCTGAAAATGCAACTGGAGGAGAAAAATGAACAAGCTCTTTGCTACCAAGAAGTGCAGTACAATTACCAATAATTGTATTCAACAAATCACTCCCCGTTTCTTCCAGATACACTTCTTTCTCTTCAGGCGGAAAGTCAATACCAGACATAAAACAGTCCATCAAGTAATGCAGTAGTGACACATCAAAACTAAATGCAATCATCATGTTGACGGGGCCACCCATACTTAAAATTGAAGTATAGTCACGCAGCGTTAATAGCTGCACATCCTCCAATACAAACTCTGTTCTTTGTACTTCGATAGCAGCTTCATCAACCAGTATCTCTTTCGCTCGATTGGCAATGAGCACCATTACATGGCCTATATCCAATGGCTTTGTCATATAATTACCCTTCGACCTGAAGTTTACACCGTTCACTTCATCTCAAGCATGTATTCATATCTTTTTACTTTTTATAAATGCAGGTAATAACCCACTCATTAGCGCAACAAAGATACCTTTATGTATCATCCTGTCGAAGAGGAACAGTAATTTTAAACTGAGTCCCTTTTCCTTGTTGACTTGAGACTTCAATGGTACCACCTAGCTCATCCACGACGTCTTTTACTGCTGCCAAACCAATACCTCTACCAGATATTTCATCAGCACTTGAACATGTTGTGATACCATGTTCAAAAATAAACGGTAATAATTCAGCCTGATCCATTTTTGCAAATTCTACTACACGTCCTATATATCGCTCTTGTAACTGAGTACGTAACGATGTAACGGAAATACCTGCCCCATCATCTGCCACTGTGATAAAACACAAATCTTCTTGTACCGCTAATGTACAGAGTATTTCACCACAAGCATCTTTGCCAGCTTCCAGCCGCACATTAGGAGCTTCAATGCCATGATCAATTGCATTTCGAAATAAATGAATCAAACTATGGATTAACTTAATAAAGCGATCAGGATTAACCGTTATCGACTCACCCACTAACACAAACCTTACTTCTTTGGCACAACGTTTTGCCAAGCGTTGAACTGTTTTTTCATAAGCCGCTAACATACTATGCAAATCAACAACTTTCATATTGAGTGCACAACCCACAAGCGCCTTTATTTTTGCTGTATCTGTGCCATCTGTTAACACTTGCCTTGCCTTTTTCACCAACGCTTCTAATTGCTGGTTACCAATAACAACGCCCCCCTTATTGACAAGAAAAGCCTCACCAAACATTCGGCGCACAATATTAAGATCCTGATCCAAACACTTCATTAGATCACTCTCAGCAACCTGAGCTAATACTTTTTTATAGTCCTTTTTATCTGGCAAGTTTATAATTTTTTGTTCAATTTCATGAATAGCATCGGGTAATCGTTTAAAGCCATACTGGTAAAATATTCCTTTATAAGTATGAAACTCCTGCAACACCTGTCTCACATTTACACTCAATGCTAACGCTTTTGAGGATGCATATAGCTGCTGTAAATTAACGATAAACTGTTCAAATTCATCTAATAAATAAAATATATCCTGACCGTCGGTTAAAATTGATACTACAAATTCAAGGTTTCGCCGTTCTTCTTCGAGATTTTCCTGTAGCTTTTTTTCTTCAGTAATGTCCGTCAAGATCATCATGATCTTTTCTTGCACATAACGGTACTCTGCAGCAATAAAGCGACCTGCTATCAAAAAGCTTGATGGTAATAGAGAAAGCAGTACCTCTCTTTTAAGAGGATTAGCCGTCCCTTTTAGTCGAGTAAGTACGCGTTCATACAAACTCACTTCCACATCATTAGCCAATGGTAGCAATGATGTTATTTTCTTACCCGAAGGAACACAATGTAAAATTCTTTCACACTCGATACTATATTGAGGCTCTACAAGGAGTTGATCATTGAAGGTTAAGAACCCTTGACCAGAGTTATGTAACAGGTTTTCAATTTGATTAGATTTATACTGTAGCTGTCGGTAGAGTGTAGTAATTTTTCTATTCCAACAAATAATCACAATGATAATTCCTCCCACAATGAGCAGGACATTCCATAGTAAACCATAGTCAACATACTCCTCCATGGTAACCTTCATCCAGTGATTGTAAATCTGCTCTTGATCCTGATTTGTAAACGTTTCTATCGTTTTATCTAGGATACTCAGTAATTCAGGGTAATATTTATTGACTGCAATACTCACTACCTTTTCAATATCGAGCCTACCAGCTATTTTAATTTCATGAGCACGCTGTTTTTGCAGCCAATAGCTAATTGCAGCGAGATCATCCACAAAACCATCGATATCACCTGAAACAACATCTTTAAGACCTTTTTCAACTGTTTCGTACTCTGTAATATGAATATCCAGATTATTTTTTTGCAAAATTTCCTTTGTTAGGTTATCCGCAATCACACCAATATGTAACCCCTGTAAAGAGCTAGTATCAATAAAGGATTTTTCCAGCCTAACCGCAACAACTAATGGCAAACGAAATAGTGGCCGTGTAAAGTTATACTTATCTCGCAATGAAGGTAAATCCATCGCGGCTATCAACACATCACAAGATGGATTCATGTCATCCTTACTGGTCACCAGAGAAAAACGTAAACCCGTCCTTTCAGTAATTAATTGTAAATAGTTTTTTGTCATCCCTGTATGCTCTCCCGCTGGGGTAGCAAACTCAACGGGTTGCCAATGCTTATTAATACAATACTTGACTGGACGTTTTTTAGCGACAAACTTCTTCTCTTCAGCTGATAAGTCTAACCTTAGACCTTCCATTACAGCATGAGAATAATCACCGATCCATTTTGCATTAATTTCCTGTACTTCATTAAGGCTTAACTCGCTTATTCCTTTATTCAGTATACTTAACAGAATCTTATTTTTTTTATTCACGGCAAGGTGTAAAGCTTCATGCCGCTTATCAAGCTCCAGCACGTTATTCGCAAGCACCAGATTTGTTAGTCCTTCTTTTTCTATTAAATACTTTGCTACAGCACCACTTTCTATGGTTGCATCCACCGCACCAGTACTCACCAGCTTTAACGCTTCACGGCTACTATGGGTTAGTCTTATTTTTATTTTAGGAAAAGATTTTTTTAAAAATTCCCCGACATAAAACCCCTCGGGAAATGCTAGCACTTTACCTTTAAGCTGCTGCAAAGCCTGATAATTATTTTCTTGGCGGCTAATTAATATGTTGGGTAGCTTTGCATAGGGTTTGCTAAATAACAGATGCTCACTGCGCTCAGGAGTTTTAACAATATTAACCAGAATATCCAAGCTGTTCTCATAAGCCTGGTTTAGTAATTTATTCCAAGATGATTCTGTAATAAACTCAACAGTAAAGCCTATTTTTTTGGCTAATAGATTTATATAGTCAACCGATAATCCTTGCGGTTTGCCATCATCATAAAAGTCAAAGGGTGGCCAGTCTGTCTCATTCGCGACTTTTAATACCGGATTACTTTTTAGCCACTCCTGCTCTTCGGGTGTAAGCTGTACTGTTTGTTGCTGCGCTGTCACGGTAGATTGTAACCAACGACTACTGAGCACCTTTTTTTCTGCATCAGAAATATTCGTTAACACTTTATTTATTATATTTCTTAATATTGGCCAATCATCTCTGACGGCAATAGTTAACTCATCATTATCAATATTGACACTGCTAGGCGTATCCACAACTTGCAACTGATGCATATTATGCCGCTCCAGCAAGTAATACAGTACCGGCTTGGAGTCCATATACATGTCTGCATCATTAAACAATACCGCTTGTAACCCTTTTACCGGATCACTGACAGAAACCAGTTCAGCCTCAGGAAAATATTCCCTTAACGTACGCTCGTAGTTATAGCCTTTAACAATGGCCACTCGCTGCTGCATAAGGTTTATTTGCATGGCTTGCTGTACTTGCGTTTTATCAATTGCAGCAACAGCCATGGGTAAAATAAGGTAAGGCTGTGAAAACAGCATATATTGTTCACGCTCCGGAGAAACAAATGCTGTATGCAATAAGTCCAGCTCATGGCTACGTATCATCTCCAAAAAGCGCTGCCATGGAGGCCCTGTAATATACTCAAACCGAAGACCTAAGTGCTTAGCCAGTAAATTCATCAAGTCAATAGAGTAACCCTTTGGTACACCATTTTCTGCATAATCAAAAGGTGGCCAATCGGTTTCATTGGAAACTCTTATTAATGGATGTTTACGAAGCCATTGTAACTCCTCATCCGTTAAAACCAATTTCATTCTTGAACTTGGTTCAAGTCTTGGAAGTTTTATCCACTTTCGTTGTAGCTGTTGCACTTCAACAGGTGATATTTGTTGCATTCCCTCGTTGATAATATCAAATAGCGTTGGCTCATTTTCAGAGACAATGAATAGCCAAGAGGTGCTATTTTTCAATGCTTTTATTTGCGGCTTACCCGTGATACTGATATCCGGCAACCAATAATTTCTAGTGACATAATTAAACGTCGCTTCATGTAAAATAGCAGCATCAACGTTTTGCTTACTCACCGCATTCAATAAAGTCTGAGCATCTTGAAAAACCTTCCATTCAGTTAGCGGATATTTTTCAGCCAGTAAATGATATGCTGTAGTTTCCTTTACGACCCCTACCACTTTTTTTTCTAAATCCTCTAATTGACTCAACGATCTTTTTTCTCTATGCCCTACCAGCACCCATTGATCCGCAAGTATAATCGGACTGAACAAAGCGTTATCCGTTGCTAATAAACCAGGAACATCACTGATCATCAACGAGTAATTATCCTGCTCAAACTGCTGACGTAATAACATTAAAGAATCATGAGGAAAAAACTTAACACGTAGGCCAATTTTACTTGCTAACAGTGTAATATAGTCTACGATGAACCCCTGAAATTTTCCTGACTGATTTTTAAATACAAACGGTGGCTGATTATCAACCAAAGGAACGCTGAGAACTGGATTTTTTTTAATCCAGTTTCGCTGTTCTGGTGACAGCTTTATTTCTTCTAACTGGCGCTGCCTGGTACTTGCCTCCAAGCTCAGTAATGCTTGTGTTAGAATGGGATATTGATGTTGATATTGAGTGATGTACGCCAGTTGTTCCTTAGCCGCTGTCGCGGCTGAAAACGCTTGAGAAAAAGTTTTATTTAATTGTTTTCCCCGCGCATTATTTGCAAAGGTAATGTGCAGTTGCTGAGAGCCCAACCAACGCCTGTTAATTTCCAATAGTTCTTTATCACCACGTAACTCGGGATGTGTTTGCATTAAATAATAATACACTGCAGGATCAATCACACTGGCATCAACAAACCCTTTTGACAACGCCTGTAGATTGTTTGCATCATCTAAACTGCTATACGTCTCAACTTCACCTAACGAAATTTTTCTATCCAATAATGGATGGTTTAAATATCCTTCAACAACTCCAATACGATATTTTTCTAAATCATCAATAATGCGCCAATGAATGGGGTAGGCTTTACGTTGAGCAAGCGCAACGTAACTTTGGCCAACAGGCTTGGAGTAAATAAAACGCTTGGCTAATTCAGGATCATAATATTCCGGGAAATAACCATCATATTCTTCATTTGCCGTACGTCGTACGGCTTCAGTCCACGGTAAAAAATCAACTTTAACTTGATACCCCACTTTCGCAAAAGCATCAACGACAATAGCTGATGTTAGACCATTCTCTGGCAGCGTTTTTCCTACAAATGGAGGCCATTCCAATGATGCAAGACGCACTTGTTTGCCCTGCAAACTCTCAAATAGCATTTCATTTAACTGTACATCTGAGCCGAACACCCCCATCGCCAAAAGGGCACGCCCCATTTTTCGTAATTCTCCCCAGTCTGCATTACCAACCTCAAGCTCCCCTTTTTCTAAAATAATATCTTTTAGCGCTTCAGCCTGCTGTTGCAGTTTTTTAGTGCTCAGCTCAGGCGAATAGTGCCGCTGGATGAGCTGTGCCATTTCTTCAGGATGCTTTAACGCATATTGCCAACCCCGAAGTGAAGCTGCGATGAAATCTCTCACCAACTGCGGGTGTTTGGCAGCATAAGCTTCTGATGTAAACAAGTTTCCCTCATAAAAATGTACATCCCATTCACTCATATGGAGTACTGTGTGAGGAATACCCAACGCTTGCACATCCGCAAGTTGATCTAATCTTGAGGTAAATCCTGAAATTCTTCCCTGCAGCCACGCTTGTAAAGGGTTTGGCTCAACAACCAGTTTGACTTGATCAAGAGGTATACCCTGTTGATACAAAAAAACGCGTGTTACCAAGTCGAGGTTATAGGGATTTGCAACGGCCAATTGCCCACCTTTTAATGCTTGAGGTGATTTATCAGCCCCCTGTAAAACAATCACTTTCGGAGTTTGCTTGAATATATTGGCCAATAATAATACTGGCTTATTGGCTAGCCGTGCTTGAATGAGTTTAGCGCCTGCAACACCAAACTCTGCTTGCTGATTACTCACCAGGTTAATAACATCGTGATCTGAATCCCCCGCCTCGATAGAAACCGTCAAGCCAAAAGCACGAAAATAACCTTTATCAATGGCAGCATAGTACCCTGCATAAGCAAACTGGTGAGGACCATTAATCTTTAATTTTACATGGTGAAGCGAAATGGGTTCTGCGGCCAAAACCAATGAGGAAGATAATAGTAATAAGGTGCAACATTGAATCAGCCATAGCCACAGGTAAATATACCGCATCAGTTTTATACAGTGTAAGTAATCACGAAGCTTGCTTAATTGCTGAAAAAAAACCATTAAACTCACTGCCTCAGGAATACCCTGATGAGTCGATGTATGTTGCCAGCATTCTTTTAATCAAATAATGGCTTGGTCTGTAGCCTTATCCTATATGCTTGGCATATGGCTAAATTATAGCCAGATTCCCTTCTCACTGCCGAAGTAATAGCTGGAGCCATTGAATTAATAAATGAGCTTTCGTTTTTTTGAAAGGAGTGATTTCTGCCCATTCAATAAGGCAAAAAAAAACCGTACTCACGAATAAAAGTACGGTTTAATGGTAAGGCATTCTGTCAAACAATAATTTATGCGCAGCTATGATTTTCTACTGGAAATGCATGACCTAGCCAGCTTTTACTTAATAGTAATGGAATTATCGCTAAAGTAATCATCACCAGTGACAGTGACATCAAATGTGAGAATGGCATCTGCACCGTGATAATACTTGCCACTGACGCCATCACCATCTGTAAGCAGCCCAACGTCGCAGAAGCAGTACCCGCACTTTTACCAAAGGGGGCTAACGCATAGCTCGCAGCTGAACCGAGTATTAAAGAAAAACCACAACCAGCGAGCATCACTGGTAATAAAAATCCTAGTAACGTTGTACCATGGATTATAAACCCAAGCAGCATGAGCAGACCTGCTATAACAATCAACAAGCAGCCTAACATAACACAACGGTGGCGCCCCAAATAGGTCATCAGCTTAGGCGCAAGTAAAAAGCTAGAAGCCATAATGACCAATGCATTCGCCCCAAAACAAAGAGCAAACTGAATTTGGGTCAGCTTTAATGTTTCAATCATGATAAAGCTGGCTACTGAAACATAACTACAAATCATGCCCAGTGCGACCATACAGCAGTAGCAATAGAACTGAAAGCGACGATGTTGAAGGATTTCCCAGTAAGGTCGCCAATGCCAATGTACCTTGGCAGTATCACTGGGCCGAGTTTCATCTAACCAGAACCAGACCATCACCCCTACCAGAGCCGCAAAGCCCGCAAGAAAATAAAAGCTTGCTTGCCAACCCCACTGTGTGGCAAGAATGCCCCCCAGCATAGGTGCAAGTGCTGGTGCGACGCTAACACAACCATTGAGGTAGCTGTACATTTTAGCGCCTTGTGCAGCAGAGAACACATCTCGAACGACAGCAAAGGCTACAACAGACGCACAGCAGCTGCCTAAACCTTGTATCGCTCGCGCGGTAATCAGCCAGTTAATCGTTGGTGCCCATGCAGCCGCCAGACTACAGAGCAAATACAAGACAATTCCAACAAGCACGATGGGGCGCCGACCAAAACGGTCACACAATGGACCGACAACCAGCTGACCAATACCCACCGTAAACAAAAATACACTTAGTGTGTATTGCACCTGATTGGTATTGGTATGGAAATAGTTAACGAGTGATGCCATTGAGGGCAGATAAATATCAATACCCATTGGCCCAAATAAAACAAGCGGCACGAGGGCCGCTATAAAAAATTGACTTACAACTTTAGACTTCATGTTGCAGTATTTTAAGCAGAAAGAGGTTAAAAAAATCAACTCACACGAGGTGGTTGCGCGTTCACTTTAGTATGATTAAGATATGATTTCAAATGACTAATATTCAAGGTAATATTTCCACCATGGAATATCATAGCCATGAAGCTAGATAAACTATCACGATATGACCTGAACTTACTAATTAATCTTCAAGTGTTACTTGAAGAGCAAAGTGTCAGCAAAGCCGCTAAACGCCTTCATGTCTCACAGTCTGCTATGAGCAAAACCCTGGCTCGGCTCCGTGATCTCTTTGATGATCCCTTGTTTATCCGCTCAGCCCATGGCTTGCGCCCCACCCCCCGAGCTGAAAATCTGCAACCCCAGCTTGCCAGTGCACTACAAGATATTCAGCAACTTATTCAGCCACCCAAGTTTGATCCCGCAACAACTCAACGAGATTTTAAGATTGTCACACTAGATAGTGCCTACCAGCTCTTTTTGCCGAGCTTTTTTGCTCCCTTAATGCAAGCAGCCCCAAATATGCTGTTAACTTTCGAAGACTGGTCTGAGCACTCACTTCAGGGACTTGCACAGGGACAAGTTGATCTTGGTATTACTGCGAGAGAAAATGCCACTGACTCCAGACATCAACAAGATCCCCTCCCCCATGGAGTGAAATTTGAACATCTATTAGAAGATAACTTTGTATGTCTGGTTCGCAAAGGCCATCCTATTTTATCCAAAGCATCGTGGCAGATATCAGATTACCTGGCACTCTCCCATGTTCAGGCTTCTTGCGAAGGACATGACCGCTGGGCACTGGATATCACGTTAGCGAAGCAAAACAAATCACGGCGGATCGTTGTTCAGGTGCCCGAGTTTCACGCCGCACTGGAAATCGCCCGACAAAGTGATTTAGTGTTTACCTGCCCGCAGATTTTTGCCCGGCATGCTGTTCAAAATTATCCACTCACACTGCTCCCCCTACCCATTGCATTGGATACGGTTACCTACCTGTTGGCTTGGCATCAGCGCTACGAGTGTGATCCAGGTCATAAGTGGCTACGTGAAATGCTTTATCGGCATATTCGTGAAGATCAGGCATCAACGTTAAATTTTGACCAGAAAGGAAAGTGAAAACAAAACCACTGACACATAAAACTACGCTATTTTTTAGGGTGATAACTAAGGAGCGTCATCAGTTGATCATAAAACTGATTAAAACCATGGGATCGAGCCAAGGTAGCCAGTTGCTGCCAGTCGATCTTAGGATTCATGAAGGCTTCTAATAGAGGATGTTCAGGTGGAAGACGATACCGCCACTCATCAACCAACCACTCTAGAATATCATCAGGTAGCCAGTGGTAGGGAAAATTTTGCTGCAGAAACTGCTGCCGGGCTTGATGGTTAGGCAAGTGCTGAAATTGATCAAAGAGTGATTCCATTTCATTTTTTGTGGGGTAACGAATACTTCCCGCTTCCTCCAAACCCGTAGGTGGTGGCTCTTGATAGTACTCACGAAATGTCGTCATATTCTTAGCTCCTTGCCACACACCCTAATGGACTGTTGATTCCCCCCCCTACATCATTGATGAGGTGCTTTCTGTATATGACCCCCCCTGGTTACTGCAAAACTGAAGAACATGCTCATTTAATGGGTGCCTGTAAATAGTATAGCTAGGATTTATTCCATAACATTACCAAACAGCACTGCTATACCATTCTGCACTCTTTTTCGAGAGGCCAGTTTTAACAGGCCAGAGAATCTCAGCTAAAACCCTTCGTCTTGGTTATAGCTATTAACAGCAAGCTTAAAGTCAAATTTGATACCTCTTGTCCCTTGCTGATCACATTATCCAGACTGAAAATCCTCATGTGCTATAGTTTTTCGTGTATTAGAGATTAGTAGTATGAATGAAGAAGCAGCACAAATATTAATGGCACGCCAGCCTATCATTGATACAAGCTATCGAATTCAAGGCTATGAGCTATTATTTCGAGATGCCCACCTAAGCCCTACAGATATTAGTGGCGACAAATCAACGTCTCGATTGATTGATCGTTTACTAACAACCTTTACCCTTGAAGAAATTACTGATAATAGTCGAGCATTTATTAATTTTACGCGTTTTTGGCTACTCAACCCACCTTCTTTATCACCAGATAATACAGTTATAGAAATACTCGAAACAGTGCCATTAGATGATGCTGTGCTGGCATCCATAGCTGACTTAAAAAAACAAGGTTTCACACTTGCACTGGATGATGTGATTGATACAGAGCGTCTATCGCCTCTACTTAAACTTGTGGATATTGTGAAAGTTGATGTACTACATTTAAGCCCAAATGAAATTGAACAAATAATACAACAATTAAAGCCTTATGACATTACCCTGCTTGCCGAAAAAATTGAAGATCATGAGGTGTTTCATTTTTGTAAATCCTTAGGTTTTTCACTATTTCAAGGCTTTTTCTTCAGTAAACCCCAACTTTTATCAGGCAAAGAACTTAATGCTAGCGCTCTAGCAGTAATGAACCTGATTGCACAGTTACAAGATCCTAACTGTAAAATCGATGATATTGAACAAATTATAAAGCAAGATCCTACACTCTCTATCAAACTATTAAAGTGGGTAAACAGCCCTTTATACCGTCGTCGCAAAGAAATTGAGTCCATAAAGCAAGCCATACTACAACTGGGCCTTGATCGAGTACGTAATTTTGTCACTTTATTATCGTTAAGCGATTTACAAGAAAAGCCTTCTATCCTTTGTCAAATGGCATTAACCCGAGCCAGTATGTGTGAATGGTTAGCCAAACACCATTTAAACGTACCCTCAGCGTCTTATTTCTTAGGAGGATTACTGTCCCTAATCGACGCTTTTTTTGATCAGCCCAAGGCTGATGTCCTCGAAAAATTACCCATCGATACCAAGCTGAAATCAGCCATCCTTAATTACGAAGGCCAGCTTGGACAAACTATTTTAGCGGTTTCTTACTATCAACAAGCTTTATGGGACTACATTCAGATGTCAACGCTGGACTCAATTCAAGCAGGTCTTGCAGACTTAAATCAGGCTTACGTCAACGCGATTCAAGAAACAAACCAATGGTTACATGTAGCCAGCAGGCCATAATCTTGATTACTTTTTATTACAAATTATTCTAACACCTTTATAGAAAACTGCTCTCTGTATACGTATTATCCGAAACAGCACACATTAATAAAAATATTTAAGTGCTTAACAAAGGAGAGCTGTAGTATGTGCTGTTCGCTACGAAATACGTTGTTAGGTCTCTTTTTTTTTCTTTTCCCGCTCGCTTGTTATAGCTACCAAAGCGATACCATTCAGTTAGCCTCAGGTGAATGGGATCCCTATGTAACAGAATTAAAACCCGGCAATGGCTTTATCACTGAAATAATTAAAGGAACGTTAGAAACCCAACTGCAAATTACACCCAAAATAAAGTTTATGAAATGGCGTGGCTGTGAAGCTCATTTACGCTACGGTAAAGTCAGGGCAATTTACCCTTACTATCGAAATAAAAAGCGGGAAAATCACTTCGCTTTTTCTGACCCCATAGCAGACTCTAATACGGTTTTCTTTTATATAAAAGAAAATATTCAATCCCCTCCTCATAACTGGCAGTCCCTGTCAGACTTTACTCAATACCGTATGGTAATTCCTAATGGCTACGCAGACGAAGACAAGTTACGTGCAGCCAACCTACAGGTCAGCCTAGCCAAAGATGAAGAAACTGCTTTTACTGAGCTATCTGCAGGAAAGCACGATTTTTTACCACTTGCAGAATTAGTTGGTTGGAATTTATTACTTAAAAAATTCCCTGATGCAAAGCAACGTTTTGCTACACTAAAAAAGCCATTTAATCATGCACAACTTCACTTAATGTTTAATAAATACGATACACGTGGTTTACAACTTATGGAGAAGTTTAATAAGGCACTGAGTGCTTTCAAAACAACTGAAAAATATCAAGAAATACTCACTAAATATGGCATCAATTAATACTCTGTAAAAACATAACACATTATTACTATACCCACAGCGAAGGATTTTTAGGGGCGGCTGTCAAATGCGCCTGCATAAACTACACTCCCACCGTCCTTGGTGGTCAAGAGTGCCAGCGACAAACCCTACTAATGTGTCGGGAACACATTAGAACAGCTTCGCTGGCCCATTAGGGTGAGCGCTATGGATAGCGCACATAAAACTGATTCGCAAAGGCTATATTTCCATACATTATAAAGCTTATTATTTTCCGTTAGCCAAGGATGGCAAACACTTCCTTTCTTTCAGTAAACCTACTTATCACCTAATTCCTTTCATATATTTCTTCATAATTAGTTAACATAAAGTAAGCGATACTATTCGCCTTCTTTTAGCTAAAATACGTTTAAGAGTATATAAGTCGAAGGTGCCTATACCCAAAACGAATGGTTTTTATACCCCAAGGGCACAAGGGTGCGGCCGTCAAGCGATGAAGCCCCTGGGCAAGTTTACTGCTGTGAAACTTGCGGTAGCCACTTTAATTGATATAACAGCGCTGACAACAAACCCTACTAATGTGTCAGGAACACATTAGAACAGCTTCGCTGGCCCGTTAGGGTAAGCGCTATGGATAGCGCACATAAAAATGATTCGTGAAGGGTATATAACACAAAAGAAAGCCTCCTCACGCATGCCAGTATCTTTTAGACGCAGTCATTCAAAAATATTCAGTATTGAAATAGCATTCCGCAAAACCTTTACAAGGAAAGCTATACCCAACACGAAGGGTTTTTAGTGGAGCTAACCTGCTCTGTTAAGACGAGCGATAGCAACCACAGTTTTTTTTAAACACGTTGGTAGGTCCATGAAGATAAGCACTATGGATCTCGCGCATAAAAATGATTCGTGATGGGTATACATAGATACCAAGGAGGTATCAAATGTCTCAACTAGCCACAAAGTCAGCTACAGCTCATTCAATCACTGAAAAAAGCCTTCCCTTCATTTCTGACAGCTACATTAATTGCTATCAACAGGAGTATAAAGATGATTTCGTCGATAAATGGGATGAAATCATTGACTGGAAACGTCGCCAGGAAAGTGAGGGGAATTTTTTTATAAAAACGTTACATAAATATGGAGTAAAGCGTGTACTTGATGTTGCAACAGGCACAGGCTTTCACTCCATCCAACTTTTAAATGCTGGCTTTGATGTCGTCAGTGTTGATGGCAGTGCCAATATGCTGACAAAAGCCTACAAGAATGCAAACCAATATGGTGTTCAAATAAAAACAGCCCAGGCTGATTGGCGGTGGTTAAGTCGGATAATTCATGAAAAATTTGATGCTATTATATGTTTAGGTAACTCATTTACTCATCTATTTACAGAAATAGATCAAAAGAAATCGTTAACTGAGTTTTATTATTGCCTAAAAAACAATGGCATACTCATCATTGATCAACGCAATTATGACGCTATTTTAGATGCCGGTTTCAGAGTCACACATGAGCATTATTACTGTGGAAAAAGCGTCACAATCCAACCAGTCTATATTGATGAACATTTAATTCGATTTTGTTACGCCTTTTCAGATGGCTCCCAACACCATCTAAACCTCAATCCACTCCGCTCTTGTAAAATGACGGAATTACTGAGCGGAGCAGGATTCAAATACCAAAAAACATATGGCGATTTTAAAGAAACATTCCATTGTTATGAACCTGACTTTCTGATTAATATTGTGAAAAAGTAAGCCGCTTAATGTTCAGACAGTAATATTGTATCTAATTGCTGGTCCACTAACTGGCTTTGCGGGGTCACTGTTTTTCGATTCCATGGGATGCGTCCAAAATACCACAACCGCCAAAACCATAGCTTAGTATTGGGATTACTTTTTAATAGCGTTTCAAATGTAACCACTTCACCCAATTGCATGTTTAATGCTTCAGCATAGACATGATGAACAAACTTTGAGCAATATTGCCGCGTAGCATCAAAATCAAAACCTAAATGATACAAAACTCTCATACGACTGTTTATGCTTGCTTTTAGCTGTAATAACTGTTCTTCACTTACGCCACCCTTAAGACGACGGATGCATACTTGCGTACCTATCGTTCTTTTTAAATATTTTTTTAACCGTGTTTTTCGGCTAAAAGGAACCGCACTTTCTGCTACCCACCACTCATTATTTTCTTTAATAGCAATACCAACATGGGATGTCCAGGTATTTGTCGCTTGGGCAACCTGCTTATAAAGTGCACTTTTTATCGATATAAAAACTAAGTCACCTTCCTGTAAATGTCGTGCTACATGATCATGAAAATCAGTCAGTGAATCATTTGCCTTGCCAAGTACCTGCTGCATATGCCCTCTCCTTTTTGATTACTATAAATCCAACTTTCTCCCCCCATGAGCTCAATCAATGAGGCATAGAAGTTAAATTTACTGTAACCACTAAAGCACTTATAACACAGCACCGCTATTAAGGTATTATATAGTGATACTTAAGACCCTATGAGATGAGAAGTGTCTATTCCAAGTAGTTCTTCCAGTCAGTTTAGGAGAAACTGGCTTAACAATGAAAGGCATCACATACTTATTTCCATTCACATTTATTTCCCTAAAAAGAAAACGGTAAAAGGGAGATCCACCCATGACACGCACACCGTTAGAACGTAACTTCAACAGCTGGGATAATACTCAACTGTTTTATCGGTACTGGCCTCCCCATCCCACAGGACATTATGCCATTATCCTCTTTCACAGAGGCCATGAGCATTCTGCGCGTTGGCAAGAGATGGTTGATCAACTCAATATACCTACCCTTCACCTGTTTGCCTGGGATGCTCGTGGCCATGGACTATCACCTGGTGAGCGAGGTTATGCGAATAGCCTTAATGAGCTTGTCAAAGATGCTGATAGCTTTATCCGTCATATCGAGAAAGACTATCAGATTTCAATGGATCGAATGATTATTTTGGGTCACAGTGTAGGCAGTGTCATTGCCAGTACGTGGGTCCATGACTATGCCCCAGCAATCCGTGGTTTGATCCTAGGCAGTCCTGCACTTCGAGTCCGTCTCTATGTCCCCTTTGCTATCCCTGCACTGCGGCTTCTCTTAAAATACCGCTCCAAATCGTTTATCAGCAGCTATGTCAAAGGGCGTTTACTTACCCATGATCCTGAAAAAATAAGCCAATATGACAATGACCCCCTGATATGTCCTGCAATTGCAGTCAACGTACTGGTTGATTTATACGATGCAGGTACTCGGTTAATGCAAGATGCAGGTGCAATTACTGTTCCTACCTTGCTTCTTTGCTCTGGTGCGGATTTTGTGGTCAAACAACAGGCACAACGTCGTTTCTATAATCATTTGCCGAATTTACGCAAAGAAATGCAGGTTTTTCCTGGTTTTTTTCATGATACTTTTAACGAAGTCAATCGCCATTTGCCTATTGCTAAAGCTCGTATGTTTATTCAGGACTTATTAGCGCGGCCTACCCCTGATGTCGATCTTACCAAGGCCGATAAACAGGGCTATACCTATGAAGAGTACCAAAAACTACTGCAACCATTACCCAAAACCAACCCCAAATACTGGTGGTTTAAGCTACAACAAAAACTCCTGTACTCCATTGGCTCTCTCAGTGATGGAATTCGTATTGGTATTCAAGATGGCTTTGATTCAGGCCATATGCTTGACTACGTCTACGCTAATAAACCCTCAGGAAAATTTTTAATAGGTAAGTGGATAGACTGGATTTATCTCAATGCCATAGGGTGGCGAGGTATTCGGCTACGACGTAAACTGATTGAGGCGGTATTACATCATGCAATAGAACAACAGCTCACCCAGCTTAAAGAAGTAGCCATTCTTGATGTAGCTGCAGGTCATGGACGTTATGTATTGGATGTGATTCAACAATACCAAGACCAACCATTACATGTGCTATTACAAGACTACTCCAAAGCAAATGTAGAACAGGGCCAACAGCGTATAGCTCAACTCAACTTAAGTGCCCAAGCGCAATTTCAGCGTGGTGATGCCTTTGATGCAGAAACTATTGAGCAACTCAGCTTCCGTCCCTCAATTATTATTGTCTCAGGACTGTATGAGCTATTTAGTGATAATGATGCAGTAATGAAGTCATTACACGCGCTCTACTCTATCCTAGCCCCCCAAGGCCTACTCATTTATACAAACCAACCCTGGCACCCTCAGCTAGAGTCAATTGCACGGATATTAACCAGTCATCAAGGTGGAAAACCATGGATTATGAGACGGAGAACCCAACAAGAAATGGATCAACTAGTCCATAAAGCTGGGTTTTATAAAGTCAATATGTCCATAGAGAAGTATGGTATTTTTAGTGTTTCAACGGCTGTAAAAAAACCACAGTGTCATCCGCAATTACCATGAAAAATCAACACCTATTCAAACAAGCATGTTATTCACTGGCTCTTTTAGGACCACTCTTTTTTATCAGCTATGGATTTGCCAACTATGTGACCTCTTTGCGTGCCCCTGTGTCCTCTGTATATTTTGAGTGGGAAAAGGCGATTCCAGTGATTCCTTGGATGATTATTCCTTATTGGAGCATCGATATTTTATTTGCCCTATCTCTCTTTTGTTGTAAGTCGTCACAAGCACTTTTTACGCTTTCTAAACGCTTGGCAAGTGCCATTTTAATTGCAGTCCTTTGCTTTCTAATATATCCATTGCAGTTTGCTTTTCCTCGACCAGAAATGGGTGGCTTATTAGGTGACCTATTTAATTTACTGTATGCATTTGATCAGCCCTTTAATCAGGCGCCTTCTTTACATATTGCATTACTGGTTATTCTCTGGGTACACTTTTTACCACTTTGTAATCGCCTTTTTAAAGGCTTAGTCAACATCTGGTTTAGCTTAATCTTACTTTCTGTATTATTTACTTATCAGCACCATTTTATTGATATTCCTACTGGATTAGCACTTGGCTGGTTCAGCTGCTACCTGTTTCCCACTATAAATAGTTCAATTAATAACCCACATTCTAAAAGCGCAAAATATTTTTCTTTTTGGCAGTGGCAAGGACTCATCCACACACGCTATTGCATTATTTATGGATTATTTGCATTACTATGCCTAGGGTTATCTTTTATTAACCCTCCGCTAACACTTATTTTATTATGGCCAGCTTGTTCTCTGACAATTATTAGTCTTGGTTATGCCGGCTTAGGTGCTAATATTTTTCAAAAGAATCAAGGAGCACTTCAACCTGCAGCTCGTTGGTTACTCCTTCCCTATCATTTAGGCGCTTTATTGTCTTGGCACTGGTATACAAAGAATCAACCTGCTTATCAAGAAGTTGATAAGCAGTTATCCATAGGCCGCCGAGTAAAAACATCAGACTTGAACAATTTGGAAGCGTTAAAACCATTAGCAATTGTAGACTTAGCCAGCGAATACAGTGAGCATCCTCAGCTTTTAAATTCCCAAATACCTTACCTGTCACTTGGTATTATGGATCTGACACCACCGAATAAGGAGCAGCTGCTTCAAGCTACTGAGTTTATCTACCACTATCAACAGCAAGGCTATCATGTTTTAGTGCATTGTGCCCTGGGTTATTCTCGAAGTGCTGCTGTAATTATTGCCTACTGGTTAGCAACTGGACGGGTTAAGACAACAGATGAAGCCATACGTTTTTTGCAAGAACTACGCCCTAACACGGTACTTAACCAAAACTTTATCCATACACTCAACTCATTCAACCAATCCCGTAAGATGGAAACTTCAACAGCATTATTATCTAAAACAATCTCTAGTCCCTGCTGACGTTATACCCTTCACGAATGATTTCTAGGTTTAGTTATCTTCACTCCTCACCCCAATCAACTATTAATATAGGCTCATGGGACTTCGTCACTCGATGGCCATACCTAAAAACCATTCGTATTGGGTATATTATTTAGTTTTTTTACTACTCAGGTAATTTAGGAATACATAACGCAAAATCAGACTCACTTTCGGCACCCGACATGCAAATAGCAGAGGCTTGATATTTTTCCCAACGCATTTGGCAATCTAAAATCAAGTTATTTAATTCATTAGTGTTATTAATAGCCTGCGTTAGCTGCTGAACTTGTTTATCTTTGGTCAAGTCCACCCCTTGCTCAGCAGCTCTCAGCTTTGCTTTCTTAAGAATATTAGGCATGAAACGCTTCATATTACTCATTGCTTGTTTACAATAGTTTTCTGCAACTGCGCTCTGTATTTTTTGTTCAGCAACTTCACCCTCTTTAGCATAAATTATATTTATTTCACTACACAAAATAATACATGCTATGTAACTTAAAGATTGCTTTTTTAATTGGCTGAAATCGAATTGCATTAGCTTCACCTTCATATTATAAAGTACCCCCGACGAGTTAAGAATCACATAATCTCTGCAAGAGACCAATAATAAATATCACCAGGTGCTAACCAATAGACTGTTTCAAAAGGGAAACGCAGTGTAAACCAATAAAAATCTTCATTTATCCCTAGAAATTGATAGTATGCTATAAATCTTTCATGCTCCACAGCCTCAGCAGTAAACTCCCAACCTTGCTTACCACTCACACCTTGCCAAGAGTGGACACCCAACTGTGACTTTGGGTGAACAAAACGTTGTTTACCTGCGAGAAAAAAATCTACTCCCCCAGATATTACGCTACTCTTTGCTGTAAGACATACCGAAATGCCTGACTTTCTAAGGAACATACCCGCCCGCTGATTTGCCTCATCATCAATTGAACCTGGAACAAACCCCATCACTACCAGCTTAATTGATGGATTATTCAGTATTACCTGAACTTTATTCACAATAGAAGAATCAATAACGCCTTGCATTAAAACCCAGTCAGGTCCTTGTTTAATAAAGGTTACTGAATCAAAATAAGGAGAAATGGAATGACTAACATGACAGGCTGCTGGGATGTCAGCCTTACCGTATGCAAAAGCAGGTATTAAAATAAAAAACCATAATACTCGAATCAAGCAACACCAATGATTATTTTCAAGCCTTCCATTGCCAACCAGCAAAAGGTTTATCATCAACACCATAACGTTCAAACATGATTTGTTGTGTAAGAATATTTTATAAGCGTAGCCTACTCAATCAATACCTTTAGGCATTATTACAACTTCATCAAAAGCTTTTTATAATAAATAATTATTTATACATATAAAAAATGGCTGACCCAATAACTTTCAGGTCAACCATTCTTAGAAAACGCGAAACAAAGCTTGCTGATAACGTAAAATTAATAACGCTATTTTACTTGTTCAGTATCCTTATTAATCTGTCTCCAAGCCAACATATCAAAATAGGTATCAAGCCCACGCCAGCTTAACTTAATTTCCTGCAAATAGTGCTGATACATATCCTTTACATCGCCAGGCAAGTAATGAGGACCTTTAGTCGTTAAAATGGCTTTTATCATTTTGTTTTGCCAGTGGCGGATGCTGTAACGCTGCTTGCGTCGATAGTATACTTTCCACTCCCGCCATGATAGCCACCCCATTGGCTCATAAGTAAAACGTGCTTGTTCGCAGACGCCTATACGCGTTCGATCCCAACCTTTCGTTACATCAAGATCAAAGCAAGCTAGGGCACCCACTAGGCTATCTTCTCCAATAGTACCTATAGGTAACTTAATATTTTCAGTTCGAACACGTTTAATAAACTGATGGGGCAAGGCATATAAATTACCCGCCAAACCACCGCGAGTAACCATCGTAATAATTTGCTGTTTGGTACCTCGGCCAATATCCATGGGAATGGCTGCCAATGCATTCTTGTTAGGATGCATTTTTTGATATTGATATAGCTGGTATAACGAATCCCCTACCACTTCACAATCACCATCCATAAAAATGTAGGTTTCAGCCTCAACAGCAACGTCATGCACGAATACGTTCCATGCATTTGATTTATCACCTTCCTTAATATCGACTAAATTGACCCATGAATACTGCTTTTGATATTCCGCAACAACCTGTGCAGTATTATCAGAGCAGCCATTTGCCAATACAAAACACTGGAATGAATCTTCAGGTAATGCGTTACAGGGTGAATTAATAATGCTAACGCGGATGCTTTCTAAGCAAGCAGTGATGCGGGCAGATTCATTATGAGCAAAAACCGCAATTGCGAGGGCAGGATTTGAGTCCTTCATGCATTTTATTCCGTGATTACTACTATTAGGTGATGATAATAAGGCGTCTAGGCTATGAATTATGTAATCCTACTTTATCCCAAAACATTCCAAAACTGACACAATCCCGCATCAGCAACTAAAGGGTACGGTTAGTTTCCAGAATATTGAATTGATGGCTAGCTTTAACCTATTAAAACGTGAACTAGCTTAGAAAAAGTTGTTAATTTAACAAGAGAAATCACAAAAGTTGTGTCAAAAGGTTCCTTCTGTTAAACACCTTACTTCAGCTAATAATCAAACATCTCATCACGCAAAGAAAAATGTGTCAACTCAGCCAAACTCGCCACTCACAAAAGGATTTGAGCGACGTTCTCTGCCCAGCGTGGAGTTTGGCCCATGACCTGGCACAAATTCTACATCATCCCCCAGAGGAAAGAGTACAGATTTAATTGAGTGGATTAATGTATCAAAATCACCTTGGGGAAAATCAGTTCGACCTATGGAGCCCGCAAACAGTACGTCCCCCACAAATGCCAGCTTACTATCCGCTTGGAAAAAGACCACATGGCCTGGGGTATGCCCTGGACAGTGAAATACTTGAAACGTCAATTGCCCTACCAGTACTTCATCCCCTTGTTGCAACCAACGATCAGGCTCAAAGCTGCGCACAGGTGGAAAGCCAAACATTGAGGCTTGCATAGGTAATTGATCAAGCCAAAAACGATCTGCCTCATGAGGGCCTTCAATGGGTACATTAAAATACTCTGCCAAACTGGCGGTGCCTCCCACATGATCCAGGTGACCATGAGTCAATAATAGCTTTTCAACGGTCACACCGGCTTCTTCAATGGCTTGTTTTAGAATATCTGTATCACCACCAGGATCAATTAACGCTGCACGCATTGTCTGTTGGCAAATCACTAACGAACAGTTTTGTTGGAAAGGCGTAACAGGAATTGTAAGAACTTTCATCGGGGCTAATGCTTTAGTGGTCATCTGAATCCAATATCTAAAAAGGCTGTGTTAATATCCACATAGCGCTAACCTTACTGTATCCAGTAAGGTTTAGCAATTTTACCCAAGTACACAGCAGCTAAAACATCAAGTTAAATCATGACACCAGACCTTCTTCTACCACTTTTACAACAACGTCTTTTTCTAGCGGTTGTTGCTTGATAACGGCTAATTGTAAATCCACATAAGCCGATAAGGCTTCTTTAGACAAGATAGGCTGTTGTAAGCCTAACCTATGTAACCTGTCTCGAGTATTCTGTTCCTTTATCTCTACAGCCTGATACCCTTCGTTATCAAATATCCCACTAAACAAATAAGGTGCAAAAGGTAATTCTTTTCCTGAGGCGATCCATGCCTCAGCTTTTGCTTGCCATTCAGCCACACTCACTTCTTTTAATCCTTGCTGCTCAACCAGTAATAAATTCCAGTCGATTTGCTGGCTTCCCAATAAGTGGAAACTATGCTCAGAACTTTGCTGCAAACTCAAGATAGCAATGGCTGCTGCGGTATAATCAACAGGAATAAAATGCTCTTTAAACATCAGTTTAGGTACAGTTTTAAGCATTAAACAGGTTTGCAAATAGCGAGCTATCACATCTGTCGTATTGCCTCTTTGAGGGCACTGAGCAGGAGCACCCACTCTTCCTAAACGTACTAATTGCACATTCATGCCATGACAATACGCTTCCTCAATAAGCTGCTCAGCTACCCATTTAGATGCTAAATAACCATTATTTTGCCAATGCTGCTGTTCTTGTACTGAAGATAACTCATCATAAGGGTGGTCTGTTGCCGCGTTAAACACACCAGAAGTAGAAATAAAGACCAAACGACATTTTTGACGGTTTGCCGCAAGTATCAACAGCTCCAGAGTTGATCCCACATTACTTGCCTCAAGACAAGTGTAGGGTAATAAGTGATTAACGCGTGCTCCATTATGGATAATTAGATCCAGTTCTTCGGCAAGTGTATTCCACTGAATATCGTTTAACCCCAACTTGGGTAACGATAAATCACCTAGTAAAACTGTTATACGATCAGCAAATTGTGGTTGCCATAGGCCATAGGCCTGTAAATGCGTTTTGATTCTTACTAAGCCGCTAATCTCATCTTCTGCTCGAACTAAACAGTAACAGTACAGGTGCTGATTTTGAACTAACAACTGATGCAATAAATAACCACCCACATAACCCGTCGCTCCCGTTAATAGTGCGTATTTTATTGCGCCCTCCACATAATTGTTATCGACTTTTGCTAGAGGGAGTAAACAGTCTTTTGCTCGCTGTAACCAGTCGTCTGCAGTAACCCTATCTGCATTCTGGCGGCTATTATTAGTAAAGTCCTGATTACTGTTTTTCTGAACATGCAGACGTAAGTAATGCGCTAACTGTTGTATAGTAGGATGCGCAAAAACAATTTGTACTGTAATCTGGGCATTTAAGTGTTGCTTTATTGCTGACACCATTTTAACTGCTAACATAGAGTGCCCACCCAGCTCAAAAAAGTCAGCGGTAATGCTTAACTGCTCATACCCCAGCAACTGTTGCCAAATTTCACATAGTGAAACCTCTAATGCATCTGTAGGTGCTGCATAGCTTTGACTAATATAAAAGTCCGCCTGTTCAGGCACTGGTAATAAGCGATGATCAACTTTACCATTAACGGTTAACGGCAAAGCATCAATCGTCACAAAGGCAGCAGGAACCATATACCGAGGTAAGGTTTCAGCCAGCTTCATTCTCAATGCCGTTATCATCGCAGCCTTGTCTTCAACCACACTCTTATGATTTTCAGTACTCGCTGCATTATTTACAACAATATAGGCAACAAGCTGTGCTTGTTGTGTGTTCGGAGCATGTAAGACAACACAGGCTTGACTGATCACATCTTGCTGGGTCAACGCTGATTCTATTTCGCCAAGCTCAATTCTATATCCCCTCAGTTTAACCTGATTATCAACACGGCCTAAAAAGCAAATATTGCCATCAGCGAGGACCCTGACTAAATCGCCTGTTCGGTACAAACGCTGTTTTAGATGGTCGGCAACAGCATAGGAAATAAAACTTGTCTTATTCTGTGATGCCCGATTTAAGTAACCTCTAGCAACACCTTCTCCACCAATGTACAGCTCACCAACTGCACCTTCTGGTACAATCCGTTGCTGGCTATCTAAGACCACAAGCTGAACATGCGATAATCCCTTGCCTATAGGCACATTCTCCCCTTTAAAACCGCTTGGCACTTTATATATGCTGGCAGCAATGGTGGCCTCTGTCGGTCCATAAGCATTTAATAAATCACAATGACATACTGCGGCACTGGCTGCCCATTGCTGAGCAAAGTTAGCATTCAGAGCTTCTCCACCAACAACCACGCGCATTAAACAACTTTGTTGTTGCCAAAAACCAACATCTTCTAATACTGTCGTAAACACTTCCTGGGCATAAACTGGTGGAATATCAATATGGGTAATCTGGTGTGTTATCAACCACTGCCGGAAGGCTTCTGCTGACCATAATGATTCCTCTCGCATCACTAATTTAGCACCAATGCCAAGTGCTTCCCACGCTTGCTCTAGTGACGCATCAAACCCAATATTAGCAAAGGCCAATACGCAGTCTGAGCTACTCAGTTGATACCAATCAATCACTTCTTGAATATGTCGAGCAAAGGAATGGTGCTCAATCAATACACCTTTAGGTGTACCTGTGGAGCCTGAAGTGTAAATAATATAAGCCAGTTGTTGTGTAGTCAGCTGAGTCTGTTGCTTCACTTCATGCAGTAAATCACCTGCCTCATCAGCGCATTTAATGGATGAATAGCCCGCTAATACATCACGCGTATTTATTACTGTATTAGACATTGATATTAAATTATGACCTCGAGCTATTAACCCAGGCTCAGCAATAACATAATTAACTTGGGCATCCTTCAACATAAAATGTAATCGTTCATCAGGATACTTCGGATCAAGTGGCACATAAACACCACCGGCATACCAAATACCCAGCATGGCAACTACCCAGTCTATCGAATGATGTGTTAATACACCGATCGTGTCTTCTGACTGAATACCAGCAAGGATAAGTTTACGTGCTAAACGTAAAGCACAGGTTTGTAATTGAATAAAAGTGATTGCCTCGTTGCCTGCTTGTACAGCAATATTATTTTTTTGAATAAGACACTGTGAGTTAAATAAATCACAAATGGTTTTTGGATAAGATAATAACCATTGGTCAAAATGTTGGGTTAACCACTGCTGCTGTTGGCGATTAGTCTGTAATAAATACTCGTCTAATAAGAGGTCAGGTGCTACAGTCCATTGCTCGAATAACTGTAGTAAGCACCGATTAAACTGGCTAATGGTACCTTCCTTAAACAACTCTCGATTAAACTCCCAAAGTAACTCTGCACCTTTATCACTTTTTGTAAATTGTAAACTTAAATCAAATTTAGCAGGCAGTTCAGGGTAAGGTAATGCGGTAGCAGACTGCTCACCCAGGGTAAACATCGTATTATTATCATCTTCAACCGTTAACATAATTTGAAAAAGCGGATGAAAACTTAAGGAACGTTCTGGTTGTACTAACTCAACAACACGCTCAAAAGGAAAGTGTTGGTGTGTATATGCGTTTTTCACAACCAACATAGCATCATTAAGTAGCTGGTTAAGAGAGCGATTTCCATTTATTTGCCAGCGCAAAACTACTGTATTCACAAAGTAGCCAATTAACTCACTGAATGCTGGGTTATCACGATTCGCCATAGGGGTACCAATCACAACATCTTGCTCACCCGTAAAACGGTATAAAAACGCAGCAAATATCGCATATACGCCACTAAATAAGCTCACGCCTTGTTGCTCGCATAATTTTTGCAAGCGGGTTAATTTATCTGAAGCGATCTGTGCCCGAAACAATCCTCCCTCATGCAGTAAACGATCAGGTCGAGCAAAGTCTAATGGTAACTGGTGCAGTTTAGGTAATTCAGCAAGCTGTTGTTGCCAATAATCAGCTTGTATTTTAGCCTCATCAGTATTTAGCCATTGCCGCTGCCAGGCCGAATAATCTACATATTGATAAGGCAACGGTAACTGTTTTTGTGTTTGTTTTTCATAAAATTGCTGATAAAAAAACTGTAGCTCTTTCACAAAGAGTGCAACAGACCAACCATCAGCGGCAATATGGTGAAATGTAATAAGTAGTATATTTCCTTGTTCAGAGCCAAGCTCCAGACGTTTCACTCTAATTAAATAACTATCATCCGTTAAATTAAATGACTGATAAATCTCTTCATACCGAAGTTCATTAACTTCATCCCATAGAGCTTCATTATTCGTTTTTTTAAAACTGTCGCAACTTTCTAACTTAATGACCTCGATGAGATTTTGACAAGGCGGAGGCGACACTATTTGTAAAACATCACCTTGTTCAAGTGTAAAGCGAGTACGTAAAGTTTCATGACGAGTAATAATTTGAGTCAATGCGTAATTTAAAGCATCATCATCAATCTTCCCCCGAATATGGTAAGCAGCAGGCATATTATAATGTGTACTACCCTGCTCCATATGATCAAGAAACCACAAGCTTCGTTGTGCATAAGACGCATAAAGCTTCTCATTTCTGTCAACAGGCGTGATTACGCCATGAGCTGTTTTTTCATTTTGAGCACAAAGAATCTTCTCAGCAATGCTTTTTATTGTAGGCTTGGCAAAAATATGACTTACAGGTAGCTCCACCGAAAACGCATTACGTATAGCAGCCACCATTTTCATGACCAGTAAAGAATGACCTCCTAAACGAAAAAAATTGTCCATCCTTTTTATTCGTGATTGATGAGGTAATAATGTTTTCCAAATTTCACACAACTGGCGTTCAACCACGTTAAAAAACACATCAGGCTCTTCAACGTCTAATGCGTTCTGTTTCTTTTCTGCCATGTGTGAAAGGGTACGATAGTCAATTTTACCATTTACGTTTAACGGCAGCTTATCAACAATGTACCATTTCGTTGGCAACATATAGTCTGGTAACTGCTGTTGTAACTGTTCTCTTAATAATTGAATAATTTGATTTTCATCTTTACTATTCAGTGACTCATTTCCCTCAATATCATTTACTATTTTGTCGACATCACACACTATAAAAGTAACCAAACAGCGACTCTTATCCTCAATATCCGTGCATACAGCTGCTTGACAAACACCAGTAAGTTGTTCCAGTTGATATTTGATTTCTCCTAGCTCTATCCGAAAACCACGTATTTTTACTTGATCATCTATCCTTCCAACGTATTCAAGATTACCATCGGGTAACCAACGAACTAAGTCACCTGTTGCATATAACCGCTGCGTCTCCTGCTCACAATCAAACATTGATAGTTCTGCAAATGGGCTTAACCAACAAAACTTTTTTGCGGTCAACGCAGGTTGGCCAAGATAACCCAGGGTAACACCATCACCACCAATATATAACTCACCAATAGCCCCTATCGGTAATAAATGCTGCTGCTTATCCAGAACATGGAGAGAGTATCGCTTTAATGGTTTACCAATGGGCAACTTATTTTGCTGAGCCTGATAAGCTCCTAGCGTCGCACACACTGTTATTTCTGTTGGACCATATACATTGATTAACGGTACTTTTTGGGACCATTCTGCCGCTACTTGAACATTACATGCTTCTCCACCAATAAACAGTTGTTGTAATCCCGACCAATATTCTGCATCCAGAGAAGGCAGTAAACCGGGTGTTAAGAAAGCATGGGTTATACATAACTCACTAACCTTTTGGTTTAATAACTTTGGATCATAATTAATTGACTTTGGCAGTAGGTAAAGACAAGCACCCGCATAAAATGCTATCCCCCACTCAAGTACAGATGCATCAAATGTTATTGCTGCAAACTGTAACACACGACTGCTAGCGTCAATATTAAAAACCGAAGCTGATTTAAAGAGATTTACCACATTAGCATGAGAAACCAATACGCCTTTTGGTAGCCCTGTAGTACCTGAGGTATAAATAACATATGCATAATTATCTGCAGGTATGGGCCTTTCACACTGTAAATTTTCTTTGGGTAGCTGTTGTATCTCGGCAAGGGTAATATCATCATCAATGACACAAAGGAAAGTATCATGGTTATCTATTAATAGTCGTTCAAGCGTATATGAAATGTTTTTTTCCGAAATAACACACTGACAATGACCATCTTTAATAATATATTTTAAACGTTCTTCTGGTAGTTCTTGGCTTAGGGGTAAATATCCAGCACCTATTTTCATTACAGCCATTATTGAAATAAATAAAGCAGGAGAACGTTCGAGATAAATACCGACTAATTCATTAGGCTTTACCCCTTGACGAATCAAGTAGTGTGCAAGTTGATTCGCTTGTTCATTAAACTCTTTATAAGTGATAGTATTTTCCAAGAAGTACATAGCGGGATTATTGGGAAATACCCCAGCATTATGCTCTAACCACTGATGTACATAATCACACTTAGGTTTGCAAACTTCCTTTCTGTTAACTTCTGAATGATGAAGCTTATTTATATTTGGTAGTGATTTAACTGCATCAAAATCGTTAACTGACCAGCTGCGCAGCTGTTGATATTCATCAACACTACAAATAGGAAGCGCTTCAAGTAACTGATCAGTATTTTCGATCATGAACGCCCAGATTTTTAACAGTCTTTTTGCCAACAATGAGATTTCCATGGGCGCAAAATAATCTTTACGATAAGTGATAGAAAGCTGCTGCCCAAAACGGTCACCATGATCCAGAACCCTAATATTTAACGGATAGGATGAATCATCTGTATATATATCCTCTAATCGATGTAATAACCTATTAAAGTCTGTATCTAGGGCAAAGGAGTTATAAGAAAATAGTACATCAAATAATCGGTCATTATGGCCACTAGCATGTTTGATCTGTGCAGTAGAAATACACTGATGACGATAAACATGTTTAATGACTTGGGCAACGTATTTGATTAAATCACTACATGTTTTTGCCTGGTCAACAGTAATATAAAATGGTAATACTCCCGAGAACATTCCAACAACATCACGTTGTGCTTTTCCCTTCCGTTTATGTAATACTGAACCCAATGCAACAGTTGATGATTGCTGGTAAATTGAAAAATGAAGTGCTAAACCAGCCAAACATAATGCAAGTGGCCCACCAATATTTAATCTCTGTGAAGCTTCAAACATACCTTCTTTCATCAAGCGGGGCATAGCACAGCAATAACTCGCCACGCCTTTACTTACTTCACCCAAATACTTTGCAGGTAAAAGGTTAATTTTTGGCGAGTGCAAATGGACTGTTTTTTTCCAGTATGCTTCAACTTTGCAGTAGTTTTCGGTTTTTGAATATTCTGTACTTTCAATAACACAAGGTAAATATTGCTGAGTATTTCCTTTCCACTCAACCCCTTTTATATTAGAAATATAGGCATCACCCAATTTATTAATAAGCTTTACGATGCCATAACCATCAACCACAATATGATGCGCTAAAACAACGAAAACATGACGTTGATCTGACTCAGTTAACAACACCACACGAACCAAGTCACCGCGGTCCAAAGAAAATGCATATGGGAGTTCATTCTTTAACCATGCTTGTAACTGCTGACTCGGATCTAAGGTTTGGCTAAAGTCAATTGTTGAAAGCTCAGGGTATTGCTGTACATTATACTGCTTTGGTACACCATCAACGAGTGTAAATCGAAGCCCCACAAAGTCTAATGACTGAAATACTTGATTAACGGCTTTTGATAATGCTTCTTTATCCAATAAACCCTGCAACTCAATAATTAGACCGACGGTATATTTTGTTGAATCAGTTTCCTGACACTGATCGAAATAAATAGCTTGTTGCTCTGGGTGAAGTGGATAATGTGTATACTTCATAAATACTCCCTAATAAATTCAAGCACAATCAACAGCTACGTTAAGATTGTTTGCTATACCTTTAGCAATAACGCGAATATGACTGAATCAGCCATACTTTCATAGGTACAAAAAGTAATTGGCGTGTTCTTTAGCAAAAAAGAAGAGAAAGGCTATCATATGATCAACTCCTTGATGCTCACCTGTTGTACATACTACAGGTAACCACTAATCCTAAAAAAAGCTTAATTATTGGACAAAAAGTGGCCCTTGGTGAAAGGCATATATACCCTTTACGAATAATTTTTAGGGTTTGTTGTCAGCGCTATTAAAACAACTATGGTTGCGCTCGTAAGTCCTAACAGACTAGACTAGCACCGCTAAAAACCCTTCGTTTTGGGCATATAAAACAAGTGAAGCCTATCAGAAATCAGCTGAATTTCCATCCGTAAAATACGAAATGTATCAAACTGCGTATTGATATGTATCAGGCAATGTCGTAGTAGCGGCTACGCTACAGATATAAAGCGTTTGCATTTCTTTTCACAAACGTAAAAGCCTATCTACCTTTTTCAATAGGTAGATAGGTTACATGTGGTATCAACTTTCTAACGAAGATAGAAAATAATCTGTTATTTCCTGCAACTTCACTAACTCGTCATTTAATACGCTTTCCTGGCGCTTATTATTTTCTAATTTGACAGGTTCTAACTGACTCAGTAACTTGGCTAGCAGTTTACCTGGTTGATCAAACAACTGCCCTACCTTTTGATATGTATTTTGGAGCTGTTGACCAAAATCAGCTAATTGGGTAATAGGAGAGCGATTATTCAACGCTTCAAAGCCTCCACCGTTAGCTGAGGCATATGCCTGCTGCATCTGTTGTACTTCAGTTTGTTGCAATGTCAGTGAAAATTCACTGAGCGTAGAGGCATCAATACCCAACGACAAAGCCTGGTCAAATGCGCTGCTGACATTACCTTCAAAAAAATCATTAGCTAATACTGTTACATCAGCTAATAAAGCATTAATCGCATTTAACTCAGACTCATTTAAATCCCCTTCAACACTCAACTGAAACCCACTTTGGTACTGTGTTTGATTAGTGCTGACCGCTGCTTGTCCTTGTTGCAAGTATCCATTTGCAGCTGAAAACTGTTTAAATGCATTTATCGTCACCACATCGCCCTCTTTCGTGGTAACCTGAAAGGAAAACTGATTATCTAACTGATAATACTGTTGATGACTACGTAGACTCGTCGTTTGAGGCTCTCCCCCTAGGGCAATATCACTTAACGAGATTTTATCCGCATAATCAGTAAACCTACTCTGTAGCTCGTCAAGCCCTGCAGATACCAGATCAAAACTAGTATCAATATCTGCTTCTAAGTTGGGATTTAATAAGCCTAAAGCCTGAAGATCTTCACGAGCTTGAGCAAAACCTTTTGCAACGCCCTCCCTTGCTTGTCCTAATAAGTTTTGTAATCGCTCATTATCAGCACCTTCGGATTGTTCTGTGACTAAACGCTGTTCTACAAATTTTAAAATAGTATCGGCCACCTGCTCTGGTCGATACCCCGCAGATTCAGCTTTTAAGGGTTCTTCAGCACCTAGCTGCTGCCCTACACGTTGTAATAACGTATTCTGCAACAGCTGACGTGTACTTCCCCCAGCAGACGACCGCATTAAAGCTTGACTGTTTGTTGCCGCTTGCTGATATTGTTCGGCATGTTCTGGCCGCATTGAGTTCAGTAAATGTCCTGGTGTGATATTCATTAATGTAACCTCCAGATCGCTCTCTCCGACACTGACGCCATCGAACATGCCTTAAAGAACGTACTGATTCAGTCCTCTCTATATACTCGTTATCGGCATACGCCGCCAACACTTTAAGACTGCTATACTCATTCACAACTCATAATTAAGTTGGAAGCCATTGCAAGCCATGACGGCGCCATCTAAGCAAAGAATTCACGACTTACTGCAACAATTAGGCCTATCTCCAGATGCTTCGTTGCATGATGTTAAACAAGCTTATCGACAACGCGTAAAATCATTACATCCCGATAAAAACCCAGGGCAAGATACGACTGCAGCGTTTCAACAGTTACAACATACCTACCAAACTTTGGTGCAATACTACCAGTATGGAGCTCAGCCTCCACCAGTCCAACCGCCCTCTCATCACACGAAAGAAGAAATCACCACACCTGTGTCATTTGCTAATCAGGCCCCCAAACCGCCACCACCTATACCTAACCCTGTCATCAAACAAGCTATCGTTTGTCGGCATTGCCGTAAAGATAGACAAGGTTTGCGTTATCGCTGTTGGCAAAAAGTCACTGGTTTGATCATTATCACTCGACACAAACTGGTGTCAGGTATTTGGTGCCAGCATTGCAGCTTACGCTTAGCACTCAAAATTAATATTTGGAATTTACTACTGGGTTGGTGGAGTATAACCGGGCCTTGGCATACCATCCGGAGCTGGTGGACAAACACTTTAGGAGGCAAAACACCGCTAGCCGAAAACAGTAAATTAGAATATCGACTGGCATTGCAGCATATTGCAAAAAGCCGATTTAATGAAGCAATCGGTCACTTGTATTGGTTGAAACACTATTGTCAAAATCAAGCCATGCAAGACAAAGTCAATCAGCTATTACATCAACTGGGTGATCCCAGCGAGGCTGTCGCTCAGCCTCCAGAATCTACTCACTTCTTTAAAAGTCAGTTTATTTTGCTGAGCTTGATGATATTGTTTATTAGTCTACCTATACTGATATGGCAACAGGCATTTGAACCACTTGCATTAGTCAGCAAACCACCCATTTCTGCAAATCCCATTGCACCAGAAGCCCAACATCAAGCTCTTTATCGAAGCCATCGCTTAGGAAGTCATTATACGCTTGACGCTGTCGCCTTACTTTCTGCTCCAGATATTAAAAGTGCCATTATTACACGAGTAGGCCAATATGCACCTGTTAATGTAGTATCTAAAGGACCTCAAGGCTGGGTGACACTATCAACAACTAAAGGCTTGCAAGGGTTTGTTGCTGAACAGCTTATAGGATTTGGCAATCATACTATCGCAAAACGTTACCAGTGCCAGCAATACCCTGGTCCACGCCCATTTAATGGTGAGCTATTAGGACAACATAATGGAAAAAAACGCTTATCCATCGAAAACCCACACACAAACGATGCGATTGTTTTATTTAGACAACAAAATAAAACCGTTCAATTAGTTTATATTTACGCTCAGCAGCAAATCCACGTTCAACGCTTACCTAATCGAATTGACAATATTATTATTCGCCATGGTCAATTTTATAACCACGCCTGCCGCACATTTACTGCTAATTTAGAAGAACGCAAAGAGCCCCTTACTATTATTAGCAACCAACAAAAGCTACAGTTATAATGCTTACGATATTGCTACTGACAAGCAAGAGCAAATTTAATATTCTCAATTACAACAATTAACTAAAAAATTGACAAAGTATTTATATTTAATTCTTTTTATTTTGCAAATATTGAGTTTTAGTGAGCTTAAATATATCACACTGCTTCCCCATCACGGTTTGAGAATGGCTATAAACTTCACCTACTTTTAGAGCCACACTCTTTGATGCTTTATTTTCCGGATGGATTAGACTAATCAGCTCAGGTGTATCAAGATAAGTGAACCCCCACTCAATTGCTGCCAGTGCTGCTTCGGTTGCATACCCCTTGCCCCAATAATCAGGCGAAATCCCCCAACCTACTTCAATGCCTGGCCATCCTTCAGGCTCCCAAATTCCGACTCTACCCAAAAAGTTACTTGTTTTTTTATCCTCAACAACCCAAAGTCCAAATCCCTTTAAAACCCAATGTCCCGCAAGAAGAGCAAGTACTCTCCAGCTTTCTGCTTTATTAATTGGCTGTCCTGCACCAATATATTTGGCAAAATCAGCGTTTGCATTCAACATAGCAAATGCATCCGCATCGGCTAATGACCATCCTCTTAAGCGAAGTCGCGATGTTTCAATAATAGGAATTTCCATTTACATACTTCTCTTTTTTTACAAATGTAATACCACTGCTTAAATTGTCATGTATACCCATAATGAATCATTTTTAGGTGTCAAAATAAAGTGGCATTATCTTTTGGGAAAGTGGCTGCTATTCATTAACGACATAGCGTGGTTTTATGTAACGATATGCATAAGGCGACTCAGAAATAGGATAATCTGCTAATTGTTTGCCTTCTTTACTCCAATCCTTAGGCATCAAATCACCTAATGGTTGAACGGCTATGGACTGTTTCTGACACACAAAAAAAGGCATCGCAGCAACAGGCGTCAATGGTACCTGATGGACTTTATCTGTTTTGTTATCCTTATAATAAAAAATATTTCCTCGTGGATGAGGTCTGATAACTCGATAATCCGCAAATAATAACTCATTATCTGCTAACCCTTCCAAAGCCTCTACATTCATTCTTAACCGCACCAACTTTCCAGGCGCTATATTGTTATCAAAGTAAGGCTTAATACAAGCACCTTTACCATAGTGTGCTTCTGCTTCCGCAATGAGTCTGGATCGAAAGTCACCTACTGAAACCTGTCTTCCTCCTACCCCTTTTCTACGCCAATGGAATTGCACTTTAGCAATTGTCATAGGCCTTATTTCATCTTCTGGTGAAAACAACGGCACTTGACGATAAGCCTGCAAAAAAACGACCGTTTCTTGCCTTGGACCTCTCACATATTTATGCATATGACGTCGTATTCGTTGGGGTAACGCCGCCATTGCCTGGCGTAAACATTCTTTCTGTACATTAAATAGCTGAAGTTGCTGATAACTTTGCAAACTTACGTTTACAAGCCCTGTCAATCGTTTCGTAGTATTAATGTTTTGCTCAGGCGATTTATAAAAATCCGTTAAAATATCTATAATCGACGCTTTCGTATTTTGCGACTCTGGGGGTAATGATTCTACATGAATAGCGGTAGGGACTTCAGCTTGATCGCGAATGGGAATATGGCTAGCACAGAATACCCGCCAATCACTATCATGGGCTAACTGATCACGCACAGTCTGGGAAATAGCCAATAATTTTTCAAATTCGATCCTGACAGCCTCTCGTAACAAAGACTCTTCAGCAGAAAATTTTGGTGTCGTTATATGACCAGACATAAGCTCACTGTAATGTCCATTACTTAGTTGTGAGCAGTTTTACTGATTAAAAGGGCAAAAGCAAGCATCCCCACCTTAAGAGGCTGTCGCAAAACTACTTCGCTTGCAAATACAGCGTTAAAAATCGACTCAAAGTACTCATTTATTAAGTATAAACTCCGCCTTTTCGCCGATTTTTGCCTTGTCTTTGCTTCGCTCATAACCTTTTGCGACACCCTCTTAAAGCAAGAGAGAAGTGTTAGTGCGAAATCACTTTTCGAATCAGCTCATCATTTAACCACTGCTGCAGGAGTTGTACAACACGTGTAGCCACCACATCTGGCTCATGCCATTGGCACAGCTGCTCACAAAAAGAAGCAAAGTTATGTCCTTGTAGACTAAGCTCCAAAGCGACACGTTCATCTTTATGGACTGAGCGGAAGTTTGTCACTAGCCCCTTACGCCAAATAATCCAATCCGTCCGCTCTTCGACAATAGCTGGCGGTGTCTGTTGTTGCTCAAGGGCCTGCCATACTGCAACAGCATTTGTTTGCCAGGATACTATTTGCAGCGAGGGAACTAACTCAAGCTGTAATGTTGGCCACTGTTCAGCCGTCAACTGTTGTACATGATCAATGACAGCTATTTCACTTCCTGCCGCATCAAAGGCTAATCTTAAACGCCATTCCCACTCCGCTAATTCAGCAACAATTGGCATGGATTGATAATGTACTTGTTCACGAATAAATGCAGGTAAATATTGACCAAACCAACGCAAAGAAGGATCTGACGACGGATGATGTACAATATAATCAGATACCAGTTGGTTGAATTGCGCATCTCCCAACAACAGACCTAGACAGGGGTAATCTCCATCAAGCGCCTCTGTTAAGCGTTGTTGATAGGCATTGGCATATATCGCCAACCCAGGCTGCTCTTTTGTCACATAGTTTGTAATCGGTGTAGATTGACCTTGTAAATGCCCTAAAAAAATCTTTTGTAAATCTGCCAACTCAACCATAGTGCTGCTCCTGCACACCCACTGATGGTATGGTACTCGTAAATTGATAACGACTGGTTACGGGTAATACGACAGATGCTTGCTGTTGGCTATAAATTGGCTCTGCGAGTGTCCTTGCAGAATTTAACTCAGCCAGCAATTCAGAAAAAGTGGGCATGTTATCATCCCGCTCAATCATCGTAGAAACGGGACCAAATAACTCAGCAGCCACTTTATACAGCTGCCAAACAGGGTCTACCACAGGGGCATCATGGGTATCGATAATATAGTCTCCATAATCACTATGACCCGCTAAATGGTGCTGCATAACACGTTGAGGAGGCACACCTTTTAAATAATCAAGGGGGTCAAAATGATGGTTTCGGGCACTCACATAAATATTATTAATATCAAGTAGCAACATGCAGTCAGCCCGTTCAACCACTTCACTTACAAAGTCCCACTCAGTCATATCTGATTCAGCAAATGAAACATAGCTTGAAAGGTTTTCTAAGAGTATTTGCCGGCCTAAATAATCCTGAACAAAGTTTATGCGCTCAACAATATGTTTAATCGATGCCTCGGTATAAGGAAGGGGTAATAAGTCATGACTATTTATGCCACCGACACTAGTCCAGCACAAATGATCTGAAATAAAGATAGGATTAATACGATCTGCAAGAGATTTTAAATTTTTTAAGTAGTGCTTATTTAGTGGATCAGTACTACCGATCGATAAAGAAACACCGTGCATAGCAATAGGATATTGCTCACGAATAGCATCTAAAAAATACAGTGGTTTGCCACCATCAACAAAGTAATTCTCAGAAATAATCTCAAACCAATCTACAGCAGGCTGTGTGGCCAAAATTTCACTATAATAATCTTTCCGCAAACCTAAACCGAAGCCATGGAATATTTTTTTCACAGCATGCTCTCACAATTTTTATCATTATCAAATCAGGCGTGGTAAAAAATACCTGGATATTAAATAACATCCAGGTTTACTCGCAAACATTTATACCCTTCACGAATGATTTCTAGGTTTTGTTATCTTCACTCCTCACCCCAATCACCTATTAATATAGGCTCATGGGGCTTCGTCACTCGATGGCCGCACCTAAAAACCATTCTTATTGGGTATAGTTAAGCGTTGAGTTCAACAAAAAACCATAAACTCAACACTCTCAAAAAATTAAAGACTTAACGCTAACGTTTATTCTTTAACCGTACCACCTTTTTCTTTACATTCTTCAGCTGACATATTCAGATAGCCCTGACCTTTACAGGAACCCATACCTTTACAGTCATTAGTGGCTGTCGCACAATCATTGTGCCCTTTACAACTATTGATACCCCAACATTTCACCTGATCTGCTTGGCCCGCCACAGCCAACTCTGCGCCCATCGTAAACAAGCCTGCTGCAGCAACGGCTAATGCAGTACCACTCACTTTTTTCATTGTGCTCATAATAAAGTTCCTAAACTCTGCAAATAATCATTAGCAGCTCAACTTATGTAGAAAGCAAGACTTTCGACCTCCTTTAGTCAGAGTCTATATCCTGACTAAACGGCATAATAAGCTGTGCTACAGTTTTTTGTTCACATGTAAAAAGCCATTCACATTGACTTTCAACTAAAGACAGCTAAGGAAAGAAAAAAATTTCATTAGTAACAGCAATTTTTTTCTCCTTATGAAAATAGTCGAATTTTTTTTGGAGAGCACGTTTAATATCTACTTAAAATATTTTTACGACACAGGGTACTAAATCCAGCCTTTGTAGTGCCCTAAATATATTGTGCTATTACTGTTACTGATTTAAGCAAAACTGGGGTATAGCAAAAAGAAGGTGGGCAATACTTGAATTTGTTTGTGTATTTTTAGAGATACCCTTTTGTTTACACATGTAATTAGTTCCATTAATCGGTGGTTTTACTCATATATAATTATAGTTAACGTTAGGATGGTCTAAGCGATGAGCTAAAAAAATTTCTTCAACGTGGAGATATAGTAACTGAGATAGGGAAAGTACAAAGGCTAGCCATCCTTAACTTGGACAGCTAACCCGTAGAGTAACATATCAATTTAGAAAATTAACCAGCGTACACCATAAGCCAGTAATGTGGTGCCACTTATTCCTACAAGGTACAACAACAAAAACCACCCCCAAGGATGTCGTATTTGATCTGCTGCAGTAGGCTCAATGGACTTTTTCATCATTAATACCCCCCATCCAAGGTATCCAGTTTACCGCTGAAGACCTTATAACCAAACAAGGTATACGCCAAAATCACCGGCACTAATACCAGTACTCCCGGTAAGATAAAATTTAAACTTTTGGCGGGTGCAATCGCTTCCCAAATTGTCAGCTGCCAGGGAATTAAAAATGGAAAGACACTCACCACCAAACCAATAAATGACAGACCAAAAACAGCGATAACCCATGCAAACGGCAGCCATTCACGCTCAGAAGGCTGCTTTAAGCCACACCATGCACGCCAGAGCGCATAACCTGTCAGTAAAGGCAAAGGGGCTAACCACAACATGTTGGGAAAGCTAAACCAGCGATCCATAATGCGTGCATCTAATAAAGTGGACCAACCACTCACCACACACAATAAAACAGCAATAATCACCAACAGCATAATGGCAAGCTTACGACTGTGCTGCTGAATAGCCCCCGATGTTTTCCACACCAGCCATAAACTACCGAGTAAGGCATAGCCCACCATTAATGCAAAGCCTGTAAAGACACTAAAAGGTGTTAGCCAGCTCCATGAGCTTATCGTGAGCTGCCCTTCTTCTAATGTTAAGCCTTGAAGTAATACGCCCAACATTAAGCCCTGACAGAATGTTGCAATTGAAGAACCCGCAAAAAAAGCAAAATCCCACCAATGCTTACTGGTAGTTGCTTTAAACCGGTATTCAAAAGCAACCCCTCGAAAAATTAATGCCCATAACATGATCATAACGGGCAAGTATAAATGGCTAAGTACTAAGCTGTAGGCTGGTGGAAAAGCAGCAAACAATAAAACGCCTCCCAACACCAACCATGTTTCATTACCATCCCAGATATGTTTAATGCTGTTCATCATCAACAAACGTTCATCAGGCTGATACCAGGGGTAAAGTATCCCTAGCCCTAAATCAAAGCCATCCAGCACAACGTACATAAAGACGCCAAAACCCAACAATAAGAACCAAACAATTGCCCAGTCCATAATTACTCCTTAGGATGGTATGCCGGTTGTTGTAGATGAAGTTGTTAAATACTCAGCCGATTGTGATTTTATGGACTCTTTTTCATCAACCGGTGCATCGATTGAGGGCAAACGTTTTAATAATTTACGCATGAAATAAAGATACACAGCAAATAGCAGGCTGTAGAGAATAACAAAAAGAATCAAGGTGAATAGCACACGCTGCTCCGGATGGGCTGAAACCATGTCATTAGTTCTTAAGAAACCATGAACTAACCAAGGTTGTCGCCCGACTTCAACAACATACCAACCAGCCAGTGTTGCTACCAAACCTGCTGGAATCATCCACTGCAAGCCTTTATGAAACCAGTTAGCACTATACAAACTCCCACGCCAGCGTAACCATGCACCTACCACAGCAGCTAACAGCATCAGCATGCCAATGCCAACCATGATTCGGAAACTATAAAAAACCACTGCCACTGGAGGTCGCTCATCCGCAGGCACAGACTTTAAACCTTGTAATGTACCTTGTGCATCATGGGTTAAAATCAAGCTTGCCAGGTAAGGAATTTTAACTTCAAAGTGATTTGTTTCCTGCTCTTGGTCTGGCACCGCAAATAAGCGTAACCCTGCACCCTGCTCAGTTTCCCAAATGCCTTCCATTGCGGCGACTTTGATGGGCTGATGCTCAAGTACATTAAGTCCATGAAGATCACCGACCCAAGCTTGCAGTGGAGCAAGTACCAAGGCAGCCCACAAGGCAACACTTAAGCCTTTCCGCGCCACAGGATTTTGTCGATCTTTACGTATATGCCAGGCTGAGACACCAGCTATCAAGAACGAAACTGTTAAGAAGGAAGCCAGCAGCATATGCACTAGACGGTAAGGGAAAGAAGGATTGAATATCACCTCCATCCAACTTACTACTTGAAATACACCTTGCTTATCCAATACCGCACCCGCAGGTGTCTGCATCCATGAGTTGGCGGCCAATATCCAAAATGCCGAGATAATAGTGCCTATTGCGACAATAACCGTCGCCACAAAATGCATTCGCTCACTGACCCGATTCCAGCCAAACAGCATTATGCCCAGAAAACCCGCCTCAAGAAAAAAAGCAGTTAAAACCTCATAGGTTAACAATGGACCTAATACGGTTGATGTCGCCTGAGAAAACTCGCTAAAGTTAGTGCCAAATTCATAGGATAAAACGATGCCAGACACCACTCCCATACCAAAGGTTACTGCAAATGGCTTTATCCAAAACAACAACTGGGCACGATAAACGGGATTTCGGGTTTTCAGCCACAATCCTTCCATGATGGCCAGATAACTTGCTAAGCCTATAGTGATCGTGGGAAATAAAATATGAAAACTGACTGTCCAGGCAAACTGAATACGCGATAACAATGCACCATCCATTTCCATCATCGTTACCCCCTGCCTTGCTCACCTACCCCGACATCAGCGCGTCGACTTTGCAGCACATGGCGCCACTGAGCTATACCACCAGGCACGAGTGCCAGACTAATAATACAAACAAATGTCAGCAGGTCTTGCCACACAAGAGCAGAACTCATATGCTTCTCCTACAACTTATACTTCAAAGTAATAAATGAAAAAGTTTTAATACTCTTCATTTATACAAATATCATGCCATATCTCTTATATACTCCAATTGCACTGATTTATATCAAGTTTTAACAAAGTAAACCCACCCATCTGTAAACCTTGTTTACAGTTTGATAGACTAGTCAGTGTAAACGCCGTTCACAGTCCAACCCATAACAGTGACTCACAGAACCTTTCAGCCACACCCAGTGTTGATAGCGATCGGCCTATAGTCTTGTTTAAGGGAATACTTAATCTGGAAAACAAATGTCTTTATTGCTTGTTTTTAACACAGCGATGCTGATAACAACGTTGGCAGGAACTGTCGTTGGTTGCTGGCTATGCTGGGGTATTAAAGAACCTCAACAGCTCGCCCTCCGCCCACTAGGTGGGTTTTGTTTAGGTATGGCTATTTGGTGCGGAAGCCATGTCCTCATCCAGCATAGCCATCCAGTCATGAGTCAACTGGGCCTTTTGGGGCTACTGGCAAATCCTTTTATACCTACCACATTTTTACACTTTGCTTTGCTGTTTATTGCGCCTGGAGATAACCCTCAGCAACTTAGGCAACGTTTGCGCAAGCCAATTGCCATATTGTATTTACTGGCCCTGGCTGTCACATTAGTCAGTTTTAAGACAACTGATGCATTTCTGCTTCCCTGGCTGGTATTTCCTGCATTCATTGTGCTAGATACCCCAGGTTGGTTAAACCTGTTCTACACCATTGTTGTGGGTGTCATCGCCCATGCTATTTTAATCTGGGGATGGCACATCAGTAGTGCCAATAAACGTCGCTCGATTGTCGCATTATTTTTAGCTGGTGGCTGGGGATTGGTACTCGCCAGTAGTTTTGTCTTGCCATCACTGGATATAGCCTGGTTTCCCTACCCTATGTTACTGCTGCCCAGTTATGTTTTACTACTGGTCTATGGCATTGTGCGCTACCAGCTTGTAGTGGTTAATCGTTGGGCTGTACGTGCCGTATTTTGGCTGTGTATTTTACTCACATTATTACTGCTTATTACGTTATTCACTTCAGTTGCAGACTTACTGGGGGCAGAACCATTCACAGATATCCCTCTTTGGGAGTTATGGTTATATTCTGCCTTTGTACTATTCATTGGCAGTTCACTCTATCGACCCGCACAGCGCATTGCCGAAAAGTTAATTTATCCTGGAGCACAGCTTCGCGAGCAAACACTTCAATACTGGCTTTCCACCTTACAAAACTGCGGTAGCTGGGAAACGCTAAAACAAACAGCAACCCAGTTACTCGAAAAACATTTGTCTATGCCAGTGCATATCTGTTTTGAACAGCCCAGCGCCTCAAACACAATACCTACCCTTTTTTGCAAACGTCATCACCAAGGCTGGCAGTTGCATTTGCTACATTGGGAAAATGCAACACCTGCCGCTATTCATGTCGCTGAAATGTTTGGCACCTTATTGGCCAGCAGTTGCCGAGGACTTCAGCAACAACTTTACCTGGCAGAACAAACACAACAACGTTTACAAGAGCAACATTTAGTTGAATTAGGCGCGTTAGCTGCTGCAATGGCGCATGAATTACGTAACCCTTTAAATATTATTGCAATGGCCAGTACCCAGTGTGACCAAACCACCCGACATCATATCAAAATGCAGATCGAACGGGCTGACCACTTAATTACTGATATGCTTTGCTATGCAGGTCCCTTATCCTTACAACTTGAACCACTCACATTGCGCCCTTTTTGTCAGTCTATCGCCCACTATATTGAACAACGCTACCAAGTACCTATTTCAATAGAGGTAACGAATGATCTCACTCTAAATGCAGATCGCCACCGTCTACAGCAGGTATTAACTAATTTATTAGAAAATGCTGCAGCATTTACCCGCAATGTCACCAATGGTCAAATACATATTTCAGCTATCAAGACAGCCAATAACACCTTACAGCTAGGCATTCATAATAATGGGCCAGCCATACCCGAAGAAATCCAACAACATTTATTCCAGCCTTTTATCAGTAAACGACAAGGTGGGAGTGGATTAGGTCTGGCTATCATCAGGCGAATCATGGATGCCCATCATGGTCAAGTGTGGCACACCCAGATCGAACCCTGGTCCTGTAGTTTTATTTGTGAATTTCCCCAGCATGGGGCCGAAGATGATGCAAGTAGAGAATAACAAAATGGCAGAAAAACTTATTTTGACGCAACGAATTTTACTCGTGGACGACGAACCTGCCTTTTGTGAACTTTGTAGTCAATGGCTACGCCAGGTGGGTTATCATGTTGATAGCTGTCACGATATAGCCTCAGCTCAGCAACGACTACAACAGCAGTCGTATAGTTTAGTGCTGTTAGACTTAGCCCTTCCACCTTCTTTTACGCCACAAGAAGGACTGAAACTACTAAACGACATTAGCACTATACCTGTTATCGTTCTCACAGGACATGCTGATCGAGAACTAGCACTTGCCGCTATCGCTCAAGGAGCCTGGGATTTCCTAGCCAAACCGGTTGATCCCGACATGTTAGCGATTGTTGTCAAACGAGCATTAACCAAACACAGCCTGGAAAATGAAGTACAACAGCTAAAAGCACAACTTGCGGAACAACAAACAGCACTTGGTTTAATTGGTGTCAGTCAGCACACTGAAATGTTGCGTAATCTGATTAGCCGTATTGCACCAACAGATGTATCGGTTTTAATCAGTGGACCCAGTGGAACAGGTAAAGAAGTGATAGCCAAAGCCATACACCAGCTCAGTTATCGAAAAAATCAACCCTTTATCTCAGTGCATTGTGGCGCTATACCCAGCGAGCTATTAGAAAGTGAATTATTTGGTTATAAAAAAGGGGCTTTTACTGGTGCAGATCGTGATCGCCAAGGACTTTTAGCCCTTGCTCACCAAGGCACATTATTTTTGGATGAAATCGGTGAAATGCCACTGAATATGCAAGTCAAATTATTACGGGTCTTACAGGAAGGTAAATTCTATCCAGTGGGTGGCAGAGAAATTGTATCCATTGATGTACGTTTAATCAGTGCCACAAATAAAGATTTACCTCATGCCGTTAACACTGGCACCTTTCGTGACGATCTTTATTATCGGCTTAAAGGTATTACCATTAATACCCAACGTCTTGCTGATCGGCCAGAAGATATTCCCATATTAGCGCAGCACTTTTTGCAACATTACAGCCAAAAACACCAACGGCCTCTACAATTGGATGCAAATGCTTTACATTGGTTTATCACTCAGCCTTGGCCAGGCAATGTGCGTGAATTAAAAAATACCTTAGAAAGTGTCGCCGCTATTGCTCAGCAGCCTGTCATAGGTATTAATGATATTGAGTTTTTAAATGGAAATAAACTTTCTCAATCATCCAATACAATTCCAGAGCTGCCTAATGAAACCCTTGATAATCAAGTACGACATTTAGAAATACGATTGATCCTTGATGCATTACAACAGGTTCAAGGAAATCGAACACATGCCGCACGTAAATTAGGCCTATCCCGTCAGGGTTTATTAAAAAAAATGGAACGCTATGGTATTCAAGATATTGACCACAGCTAGTCAACTTTATTAAGGCCTGTTAGAAGTTAAATATAATACACTTGTTTTGTGCTATATTAACCAAATCAATGCATGACTACTGGTTCAGTATAATAAAATATGTCACTCTTAATTGACGTGTAATAACAACGTTTAAAACTATTTATCACTCAGGAAGATTGTATGTTCAAACGTGTTGCTGCAGATGCTTTGGGTTTAAGTGATATTGGAGAAATCATCGACCCACAAGACTTCGACAAAGTCGATGCTGATGACTACGTCATGCATGAAGACAACGAAAAAATCTATTGTTTGATCAAATCAAAAACAGATGAATATTGTTTCACCAATCTGGCACTTATTCATCTTGATGGCACCAGTGCCCTCAGCAAAAAAAGACTACTAAAACGCTTTAGTTATCATGACCACGATATTCGCGATGTTTTACTTGAGACAGCGGGCACAGTAGATTTAGATGCTGAAATCAAGTTTTCGATTGGTAGCACGTCATACTCTATCGATGTTAAAAAAACACAAATAGAACACCTGAAAGACTTATACAAAACATTATATTCAATTAGTGCTATTCAAAAAGAGAATAGCCACCATTACCGCACTGCAGAGCGAAGTATAGAGCTGACATCAAATACAGTACACCGCTCTTCAAGCTCAACCACACTAGAAGAACAATTTAAAGAAATCAATCAGCATATTTTCAACTGGTTACACTCAGCCCGTAAAGCCTATTGTCGTAAAGATTATAGTGAGATATATGAAAAATACATTAACAATCAATAAACACTAGCTGCTCATAAATAATAATATTATTATTGTAAGTATGACCCCAGCTATATAAAAGGCTGGGGGTTCATTACTTTTCTCTCCTGCAGAAAACCTATACCCTTCGCGAATGATTTTTAGGTTTTGTTATCTTCACTCTTGACCACCAAGGATGTTGGAAATGCAGTTTATGCATAATGACATGGATGTCATATAGTAGAGCAATGCAGGAGCTATTGCCGAGGAGCATTTAACTGCCACCCCAATCACCTATTAATATAGGCTCATGGGGCTTCGTCACTCGATGGCCGTACCTAAAAACCATTCGTATTGGATATAATTGGAGTTCTTTCGTATAATTTGCACTCACCACAAAGGATTTTTAGTGAAGCATGCCTGTTCTGTTCCACACAGACTATTTTATAACTTAAAATAACCCCACCATTCGCCTTGAGTACCATTTATATCACCCCATTCACCTTGAAAATTTCCATGGGGATCATAAATGTTAGAAGCTTTAAATTTAAACCATCCTCCGCTATCACTGGCTTGCCAGGTACCTTTTATCGTTTTCCCTTCATCCTCTACAGTGATGTTGGAAAATTGACCTATAAACCCTGCTGATGACTGAAAGGTACCTGTAGTATCATCAAACTTTATCGTTGCTTTATAGGTTCTTCCATTGTACGCACGATAATAGGAAGAAAACGACTGGTTCCGCCAAAAATCACATTTTCGCCAATTCCAGTTCCAACTTAACTGATATCCTTGACCCGCTTCATCAATATCAATAGTTGAAAAGCCATCAGATTCTTGTTTTATCATCAGATTGATAACACCTGAGACCTTAACATTACGGTCGTAGTCAACGCATGTGGTAAAACCCAAATTGTCTACCTGAGCAAGTATTGAAAAGTCACCTTCACCCAAAAGATCTTTTGATACCTCCGCTTTGGAACCAATTTCATCAAGAGTATAGTCAAACCTGGCATATCCATTTGCCTGATCAATTAAATAATAATAACCATCAAGAGCCCCAGAAATAGCACGAAACTGGTGACCTTTAGGTACCTTTATTTCCGCCTCCAGATGGCATTTGCGTGATATGACACCACGGGATTCAGTTTGAACACCCAGGTCATTAAAATAAACGCGCAGTGACTCTTCTTTAATTGGTCCCTCCATTGAGGTCACTTCTTCTTTATAGTCAGGATTATCTGGATCATCACTAAGATAGCCACACCCTTCACTATGGCTAAAACGTTGGAGATTTCCTACTGCGAATACATTGATAGATATTAAACAAACTAATAATAAAAAAAATAATTTAGACATAGGGTTACAATCGTAAAAAAGAAGTTTAAATACCCCATTAATCTATGAAGTAAAGTGCGGCACTGAATCTAAAACTTAACAGACTCATCATTTTGCTGTCTTAGACGCCACAATCTACTTCAATTAATTCAAAGGGTGTTATTTCGATGTGTTTTATGGTTAATTTTGGCAATGGCATTACATTAGCGTAAAGCGCTACCTTGACATTTTCATCAATATAAATAGCGGTATCACATGCTGGGATTGCAGGTAGCTCTACTTTTAAAGTAAACGAGTGATTATTCGGTGGGGTATCATCCTCATCGTTGACTACATTTATTGATGTATTTTCTGATGCTCTTGTTTCAGAAAAATAATCATTAGCATAATATACGACCCGACTGGGCTTACCTTCCACTTCAACAAAGTGTTTGATTGTCAGACTTGCGCCGTACCGATTGAAGTCATAATACTTTACATTAATTAAAACCTTACCCTCTCTTGCCTTAGCACTAAATCCAGGAGGAATTTTCAAGCTTTCTTGCTTTAACTTGCAAATAGTAATACCCCCCATCGCGCGACTATCACACTCTAAATTAGCTGATGCCACTAAACAATTTGAGCTAAGGGTGAAAGCGCCCATAAGAAAGCAAAGAATCCATTTTCTCATTTAGGCTATCTCATTATGAGGGACCAACCTTTAAAAAAAGCATCCATATAAAGGCTGTCCCAAACCATTGATATCAGTTATGAACAGGGAACACAGCGTACGCGAGCTATATCGAAACCAGAACTGCTAACCCCTTCATCCAATGTAACCGAGGTAATTTGACCTCGATCAGTGGATGGCATTCTCGCTTGTGCATAAAGTGACGTTTTAAGTGGAATTGATGCCCCACACTGTTGAGAAGAATGACCTAGCTGATTGGCTTTAATTGTACCTGTATGGTCATTTATATCCCCAGCAAGAGGATCTCCATTAGCGGCACGTTTACTCACAGTTGTGCGGACTGATGGTGCATTTTCTACACGATGAGAGACTGTTAGACGCACACTACCACTGTTAGATAACTCGTAGTTTGCATCAACAGAAAAATCAATAAACTCTAAACGATAACCAGGAGCTACTTTTAAGTTATAGTTCATGAGGCATGATTTTTTTTGTGAGAGCGCCAAGGTTCCATCAATGGTTGCATCCATATCAAAAAAGAAAGCCTCAATATAATACTCACCATTTCGGCCTTGAACGATTTCAACTTGGTCATTGATACAATCAAGGCTTGTTTCCAAATTTTCGATTTTTACAGGAGATTCTGCAATTACATGACTGGACATGATGATAGAAGTAACCAGTAAGAAATGCTTCAACATTGTGCTAACCTTTTTTCCCTAATAGGCGATTGATAGAAACTAATACCGTTTAGCAATTCAACTTAAGCTATACATGCCCAACTCGAAAAGCTTTTAGCAGGGCCAGTCTGATTTGTTAAGACTAGCGATACTGGCGTCAATTGTTATAACAACCCTACTAATGATTCCTAACACATTAGCACAGCATCGCTGTGCCCGTTAGAGTAAGCACTATGGATAGTATGTATAAAAATGATTCGTGAAAGGCATATACAATATCAGCTTAAGTCATGGTGATTCTAGCAACATAAGTATGACAAACTAAAGTTCACCACCCCTGCCAAACAGTCGCGTATAAAAAAACTTTTAAGAACAAAGACTGTGCCAAAGCAATACATGAATCAATTTGTTCTCCCCACAGCAGAACACCATCCTTGGCCTCTACTGCTCACTGCGTGTTCGAAGGGTATTATGTAGACTTGGGGTACACTGGCTTTAAAGGAAAATTATAAGCGATTGCTCTAATGCAACTACCTGTACCACCCGCCATATTGAGGAATCAATTTCGTCTATTTAAGCTAATATCAATTATAGGAACATGAATACACTAAGTTAACAACTATTCATTCTATAATTGGGCAGTCAGTATGAACAAAACCTTCTTGCTATTCATAGGAATATTATTATCCGGTAATTTATTAGCGGATAAAAAGATAAATATTTGCACAGACAATAACTTTTGGTATCCCTTCACCTTAGTAAAAGAAGATGCTCCCGCAGGTATACATGTTGACATAATAGGCAAAGCACTTAATAACCTGGGATACCAACCCAACTTTAAAGCACTTCCCTGGAAACGCTGCCTTGATCAGGCAAAACAAGGTGAGTTTGATGCAGTTGCTACAGCATCATATAATGATGAGCGTGCTTCTTTTATGTATTACCCTGATGATGCAACTTCAGCAAGCAAATCTTCTCACCGAGTTATGCAAGTTGAGTATGTTGTGGTTACATCAGCATCAAACGATTATGAGTTCGATGGTAACCTTCAGTCTTTACCAGCCCCCATTAGAGCTCCTCGCGGTTATTCAATTGCTGAAGACCTTAAAAAAGAAGGCTTGGATGTTGATGATAAAGCATCTGGTGATGAAAATAATATCAAGAAGCTATTAAGGAATAATAAAGGGTCAGTCGTAACCATTCCAGAAGTGGTTAATATGTTAAGTAAGCAACCAACCTATTCAGGTAAGTTAAAAATAAGCTCTAAACCAATAAAATCTAAGTCTTACTTTATTCCATTTTCAAAAGCAAGCAATATAGCGAGAGAAGAACAACAAGCTATTTGGAATGAAATTGCTAAAGTGAGAGATGATACTGACTTTATGTCAAATACAGCATCAAAATATTAATTCAAGTTTATACCAAAAATAAATTGTTTTTAGCGGAGCTAGTCTTAACAGCTTAGGCTAGGGCCTGTTAACACTATTTGAATATCACTGTTATGACGGTAAAAACACTCATCTAGACGCGAAGCGAGAATTTTAGTGGTTCTAAATGAACAATGAGCAACAACGAGTAGTGTTTTTACCGTCATCACCCTTCGGGCCGAGATTATTTTTCCACCTAACGGCGTTACAAGTTATTTATGTAGGTTGAAAAGGCTACATCTTTCTTACAAAATATACATTCCCAATAAAAAGAATATATTTATTTCAGAAAAGTATTTTCACCCTACCTGCTTAACAGCTTAGCTATAACAATAACACCAGCACAAAAGACTTGCTTTGGTACAAAAGATTTAGGGCACCGCTAAAATAGTGCATTTTTAAAGGTGTTCGTTATAGGGAAATTTAATCACACATAAAGGAGTACTATACCATGAAGCATCTAGTGTCAACTAAGGACCTTTTAAGGAAAAACATTGCCATTATTGGCGCTGGAGCCAGTGGCCTTTTCACAGCGGTTGCCCTCAAAGAAAAAGGGGTTCAAAATATTGATATTTTTGAGTCAAAATCAAAAGTAGGCGGTGTTACTGATACATTAACAGAATCTGACGGTACTACCGTCGATGTTTCAAATAAGATAATCGATGGTATTTCACTGACAGCAGGCATTAAACCTGATGAAGAATATTTTAACTTTTTAAAAAGATATAACGCCCAATTTATTGAAGGGAAACGTGTTGCCTTTTTTGACCTTATTCAACGAAAAGAACTACCCACATTCAAATTCTTACTTGAAAACCCATTGAATACAATTAAGCAAATTGACCATATTGTTCGCTTACTCAAACAAATTATTCCTTTTGGATCGGACCCTGCAGCAGCAATACATTCAGGCGTTGTAAACCCTGGCGAAGATCTTGATAGTTTTTGTCAGCGCTGTGATATCCCATTATTTGCTGAACTGGCTCGCCAAAAGATGGCAGCAGTGACATTTTCGACAAGTGTTGTGCAAGATGCAGCAAGTGTATTATCTTATTTTATTGCATTTCCTTCAATTTTATTCTGGGTATTTGCTGCCTGTAAGCCTACTACCAACATCTTTGCGGAAGTAGATCCAATATTTTCTAAAGCCCGAGATGACCTGATGACAGGAAGTAATCCCTACCCAATGTCTTTAGGCGGACAAGGATTCCAAGGAGTGTTTGAAGACCTAGTAACACAAGAAGCATTGGCAGTACACTTGAATCAACCAGTTGAGCAACTCGTATTTGATACAAATACAGCAAAATGGCATATACAACCCAAACTTGCACACTCGAATGCGTACACCTATGACGTTGTTATCATAGCTACTCCACCCAATATTACCCGCAAATTACTTCCCCAAGATCACCCATTAGTTGCTTTATTTAATAACACTATCCAACCTGCTCATGGCCGGGTTTGGGCTATTTCACTCTCTTCCAGCGACTTACCCAAGAGCATAATGGAAAATGACAATGTTTATGGGCCTGTGCTTGGCGTTAATATTGGGTATGAATCACTAGATACCCCCTTTGCTCTGTTCCACACTAGCCCACAAGGTTTATTTTTGTGTACAACACTGACAAAGGGGAGTTCTCCGATAGTTGATGGTGCTCAAGCAGAGACTGTTATACAAAAAGAAACACCCCAACTCGCTGCAACTTTAGAAAAAAGAAGCCCAGGATTAACTCTTGGCAAAGTTCATCAACTTTATGAGTATGCCTTCCCTTATTATCCTGATATTAACGTAGCCCCTAAAGATTTTTATTTGAAACTAGAAGCCGTTCAAGGCCACAATAATGTTTTTTATATCTCTTCATTAAATGCAGGATTAACAATGCCTAACGCCTTAGCATACGCCCAAAAGCTGGCTAAGTTGATTTTAGAAAGAGGCTTAACCAGTCAGGATAATTACATATAGGTTGCGTTTATACACCATTGTCCAAAGTCAACATAACGTCCGTCGAACACACCGTAAACTCGTTCCTGAAGGCTTGGTTGACGCTTCCTTGCGGCAAACAGTTCGACGGACGATATACAGACTTTGTCTTACAGGCCCTACATCAAAATATCGTTAGTCTCTGTTGAAAACTCTTAACATACCAGACTAGCCCTACTAAAAACCCTTCAAATTAAGTATGGTATTACTCGAAACACGATTATTAGCTATTAGATCTTTTTCGCCATAAAAGACCTATCAAACCCAAAAAACCGAGCATGAGCGTATTAGGGGCTGTAACTTTGGTATACGAAACAGCATCTAACAATAGATGTCCATAATGACCACCTAACAAGTTTTGAATAGCCAGCGCACCATCTTCTGAACCTGTAAATTCGTAGCTGAAAGAATGCCAAACACCTGTTTGGCCAGACATACTATCAGCAAAATTTCCTTCATATGGCCAATTAGGAAATAATAACAGTGCTCCTTGAGCGACTTCAGTTAGCAAATACTGAAACGTTAACCGATCACCTTTTGACCACTCTAGGTCAGTCCAAATTAATGCTGCACCGATGGGAAGCACTGCAAAATATTCTCCAGAAGCAGCATTGTAAACTTGTCCTGCCGGATCAGTAAATGACTGTACAATAGCAGGTGCTTCTAAGCCTACTTCATACATTCGATCACCCAGCTCTCCATCCTCAAAATCATCTTGTAACAATAATGCTTGTGCATTACTCATCCAGCCAATCATGATGAGACAAGCCATTAGTCCTTGAAGTATTTTCTTGTGCATGGTCAATCCTATTAAATGACTAAAAATTTTAAATAAAAGTTTGTTGCTTAGCTATATACAAAATATACCCAAAACGAAGGGTTTTTAGGGGTGGCCGTTAAATGCTCCTCGGCAATAGCTTCTGCATTGCTCTACTATATGACATCCATGTCATTATGCATAAACTGCATTCACACCATCCTTGGTGGTCAAGAGCGCTGACAACAAACCCTACTAATGTGTCGGGAACACATTAGAACAGCTTCGCTGGCCCGTTAAGGTGAGCGCTATGGATAGCGCACATAAAAATGATTCGTGAAGGGTATAATCACTCACTAAAAACCTGAGCCTCTTTTTTCTCTGGCTTTTCTACCCAGTCTTTAATTGCCATTTTTCTATAGTTATGCTGACCTTTTTTATCAATTTGAGTATAAAAATACCATTTAACTGCAGGTTCATCCGTTGGTAGTTTTGGCAATTTATCCTTAGGTAGATTTAATTTTTTACCTTCACGCTTCATATCTCGTAAGATGTCAATGTACTTTTGTTCTGCTGCTTTAAGTACTTCCTTATCACTGGCGTTAGCAGCCCAAGGCACTACCGAGGCATCAGCCCACTTTTTAGGTGCAGGAATATAAAAGAAGCAGTCGTCATCATCATGTTGCGGTGCTTTAAAATGCTTATCACTCAGTCCTGATTCGCCCTGACTTTTCATATTTTTTATCCAGAACTTAAAGTCATGCATTTTCCCGGTATCGAGCTCAATTTTATCTTCATCGAGTAATCCAAATAAATCCCAAAATCCAGTATGACCTGCTTTATTTCCAAAAGGACGAAGACCATTCACTTTATGTCCGGCAGGTGCTTTATAGTTTAATTTACTTACACTTGCATAAACATGGAACTTGAGTGTTTGCTTTGGCTGAAAACCCGCTGTATTCGTTTTTGTCATACCTGTACGAATGATTTCTAGCATCTGCTGCTTTTGGGTCTTTTCATCGGATAACAACATGTTAATCAAATCACGCGAGCGATAATGTTTTTCATATAAATCATTTGCCAGTATATTTTGAGCAAGTGGCGTGATCTTTAATAATTTTATTGTCGATTTATCAATATTAATGCTATATGTATATCGCTCATTATTTCCATAACCGGCCGTTGTAACATCATATTTTGCATCAACTTCAACCTCGCCGACATAAACAAGCTGACCTTTTACTTCAGGCCCTAAGGTTGAGCCATTTGATTCTTCTGACACGTTTGCAGTATACGCCAATAGATCAGAGCGATGCTTCATCTCTTTATATTTTTGTGTATCTAACTTATCCGCAAAGACTAAAATGCCAAGATCAACTTCATCTTTCCAGTTAAAATCTTCAAGTTTATCGTGATGTCCAACAGACTTTCTTTTACCGCTAAATGGCGTACCATTTAAAGCATATGCATACTTCGCGGACATAAAGAATGGACCTTGGTTGCTTACCCGTAACAAAGGTGCACCAATCGTATTACCATTAAATAGCTTAGGGTACTGGTAAACACGTTCTTTAGATTTAAGGAACTCTTTATCAAACAGCAAGTGTTCAAAGTGTTGGTCCTTAACATGCGCTCCCTCAGGATCCCAGATAGGATTATTTCGCGAACTATCCACTGAAAGCATAAATTGACTATTCAATGTTATTTCAGGAGCATCTTTTTTGAAACGCTCATACAACTCAACACCTAAACCAATACCTGGCGTGTATTTAAGGATATCAATTAACGGTAAACTACCATCCTTCATCAGTTTATAATAGTCGGCATCCTGACCATCAATACTGACGGGCCTGACCAGTCGTGTACTGCGTGTATCGCGACCAACTTTAACCTCATATTGATAATGCATGGTGATACACTGCTCATTGGTTTTCCATTCTGCCCAGTCAGCAAGATAAACTGTTGAGCTGCTCATGGGTTTGGTGCCTTTGATGATTTTATGTTCACCATACTTAAAACGGGGATAAAAAATAGCCCCATAGTGATCCTTAAACGCCTGCTCCTCTGCTAGCAGCTCACCCTCGTCAAACTTCTGAGTAATATCCGTATAAGCTGGTCCTTCATTATCAGGCCAGCCCGTGTTCACCCGAATGGGTTTAACACAAATCGGTAATGGCCGCTCAATGGTACGGTTAGCATTTTTATCAACATCGTCGTAATAATCGGTATTGATAGTTTTATATTCTTCATCCCTACGCAGTACGATAATAATACGTATTTCATCTAGTGGGGAAACAGGTCTATTGTCAGTCCTTTTCAGGTATTTATCCAACCGCTCCCATTCTGTTTTTTCTTTGGTACAAGGCTTAATATAAATGGCTGTATATTTATAAATACCGAGATCTAAACCCGCATAAGATAAATCCATGGTTGAAATCAGAGCTTCTGCGCTGCTACTGCCCATATTATGAATAGGAAAACACCGTTGAAAGTTAACAGGAATCATATTCTTATCAATATTTGCCGGTCCTACAGGTAAAAACATACCATTTACGCTGATAGAATGTGATTCATGACTTTTCTTTAACTTTTGCTTGCTGAAGTGTTCAAATTGTGTCATTAACAGAGAGGGGTTACTTTTTAACGTAACATTATCTTCCCAAATATCTTCCATCCCTAAATAATCCATCCAAAACTGATCCAATGGATAGTTTTGGTAAGTATCATTAGGGTATGGCCACTCTTTATTTAATACAAATAACTCAATAAATTTATCAATTTGATACTTTTTCAGTCCACTTTGATAACGATTCCAATCCAGTTCTCGGGTATTTTTTAAAAAGCTAAAGGTAAAATCATATTCATGGGCAACACGAACCAGCAGTTTAACTAAACTATTTAATACCTCTGCACGAATTCGATATTGATTATTTAAATATTTTACATAATCAATTTCACCCTTTTGTGGGCTATAGTTAGTAATAAACGTCCGGTTGTATTTCGATTTCTTTTCCAGATCACCTTCTAATTTATTGTAGGCAATGTATTCATTAATAAGATTATCATGTAATAAGTCATCTAAGTGTTGAGCAAGCGAAACCATTGTTTTAGAGGTTTCACGAACAATTAAGATACAGTTAGCGATTAACATTGTTTGCGGCACCATCGTTAAGACACCACATGCCGAGTCAAATAACTTCCACAGAAAATCACTGACCGCTTGCTCATAAGCACAATAAGCAGCCACCTGTTGTTGGCGGGTTTGCTCCAGGTTATACATCGCTTCTCGTGATGGACGAAAAATCCGCTCACCACAAGGCACACTAATAATTAATTCAACACGCCGACTTGTTATCAAGTTAACCGTCTTATCCTCATTACGCACAGGACGTGTTTCACCATGCCAGGTAATGGCCATGCTATCGGTTGCTATCCCCTTTTGCTCTAGTTGCTTCTTAATATGCAATACACGTCGGCGAGATAAGTCTTCATTGTATTGATCCGTTCCTTCTGGACTGGCGTGTCCTTCTAACCCAATCTGCGCATCAGGTCTGGTCAGGAGTTCCTTAATTTTATTAAAGGGCAAATCTGCCGTGCAGTCTTCATCGCGTCTAAAAATTAAGGACGTTCGCATTATATAGCGACCTTCTTTAAACCCGGATATCACTTTCGATGTCGTTGACGTCAGCTTACTGATTTCTTCTAATTGTTGTTGAGCCTGTTTAAAATCATCTGTAGCTGCTTCCCCTACTTTTTCTTCATACAGTGCCAGTGTTTCATCAAAAAAAGCTTTACTGTCCTTGGCTGCTTGACTTTTCTGATTAACCTCAAGAAAGCTATTGATAACACCTTTGGCATCCATTGCCAAGTTATAAGCCGCAAGTGCCCTTGTACCAAAGTGAATAAACCTGGGGTTAATCCCTATACGCGTACCGTTAAGCCATGTACTTTCGAAGTCTTTAATCCACTTTTCCGCTTCTGCTATAGCATTTTTACCTGGTGCAAACCATTCTGGCAGGTTATAAATTTGTTTAAGTTTTTCAAATTCAATATAACGCCTTTCCTGCAAACTGCGCACAACGTCCATTGCTCTAGCACTGCGTTCGGCACTGATGCTATTGTTAACAAAATTCATTGCTCCCGCTATTTGTTCTTGGCGCCGGATATATTTTTGCTGATTGGTTAATGCTTCTTGAAACTTTCCCCAAGACTTCCACAACTCCTGACCATCAAAACCAAGACGTGCGATAAGTGCAGCATCTGTATGGCCTTGCTCAGTTAATACATTTTCTAACAGTTGGCCTGCACTTTCTATGTAACTGGCATAACTGGTGCCCGGTTTCTTTTCATTTGGATCAGGGTTAGGGTTATTGGCATAGGCTGTTGCTTTGCTTTGATCCTGATGTATTGTCTTTATGAAACCTTGCATAATCGACGAATATTCATGGCGCACACTAATATCATGCATATAGCTGGATAAACCAGGGCGTACATCCTTTTTTAAATTACCACTGGACATTTCACGGGTGATTTTTATAGTATCGCGAAAAACATCAGGAAATTGCTTAATAATAGCTTCTTCAAGGCTGATCGGGTCTGCATTGATAAGACAGATATCCGCTGTAGGTAATCGTACATTAAATTTTATTTGTTCTTTGAGTTCATAGTAATATTGTCCAATTGAATTTTTGGAGTAAAGGCTATGACTATTATCAATATTTTTACTAACTAAAGTATCAAATGTCACTCTAAAATTATGAGCACCTTCATTTAAAGAACTATTATTACTAACTAGAAATGCAAATGGCAACATACCTTCTTTATAAATAATTTCAAATTCCCCATTTTCACCCATAGCGCTTTTATGAGGCCAAACGTTAATCGTAGCACCTTTTAAAATATTATTTTTTGAAAAAGCAAAGATTACTAGCTTAATACGCGGAATCACAATCCCTTCATAAATGTAATCATGAGGTTTGTTTGATTCTTCAGGTTTCTCAAGCATTTTCTGTTCAATTTTAGTATTAACCTTAACACTAATACAGCTATTCAGCTCTTTCTTTCCTATCAGTTCTTCAATTTTTTCTAAAAACAGATCTGAACCATAACCCGCATAAAGTTGAGCAATCACTTCCAGGGGTGGAAAGTATAACTTGATCTCATCATCATTTGGAAACGTTCTTATACGACAACCTAAAGTAAAGTCACCATTAACTTGATCAATAAAACCTTCTTCATTGGTCGACAGTAAGGCTGTTTTACCTTCTTTACCAACTAAAGGGCTTTCTGCAAGCATTAGCATATTGGGTATAGGCCGTACCGTACCAGCTTTAACATCACCTGTTTGCGGGTGCATTTCAGCAGAAAATAGATAACGTTCTTTAATAAAACGACATTCGTTCAATTTTTTTTGGCTCATATATAGTACTGCACAGTAATTAATGCTTTATAGATTTCACTAATATTTAAAGGGAAAAATTACATTCTAGCTACATCTTTCTATGGTTATAATAGTAAGGAACCCCCTGACTACCTTGTAACTCTATTAGTGGATCACTAATTTCAACTTCAATAAGCTTTTTATTTTTCATATCCCACGCAACATCAAACCCATGCTTCACTTGCTCATAACTGTTTAAACTAAAGTCATACACCCTACTAATAGAATTTCCATTTCTAATAATATCTTTCTCAGGAAAATCGATATTTTTAACAACAAAATCACCTTGAACCTTAAATCCAAATATTTTATTATCTTTATATTTAATCAACCCCCAATGATAGACTTCCGGATAACTTTGTTGATAAATTTTTTCACCCGTTTTTACATCACGAATAATAATTTCTTCATTTCGAGTAAATACAAACTTCGTATCATTATCCATAAGCAAAAATGAATTACCGTGTTCTTCATACTTTGTTACAATAGATAGTTTTTGGCTTGGCACATGAAACTTTTTCATATTTCCAGCTTCATTAAAATAAAGTGTATTACTGTCTTGCGTCCATTCAAATGCAGGTACTACAGGGCCTTCACTCACAGGAATCATTTCTTTTGTTTTAATATCGTAGATTTTTTTAACAACCTTATCTTTCAAAAACGCCAGGGCAACATAACGGCCATTAGGTGAGGGTTTGGTATCAAAAATTGTTCCTTCAATCAGCTCTTTGGGTACTCGTAACTTAGGGTCTGTAAAGTCTGCTTTTACACTCCAAATTTCTTTACTCGTTTGTTTATTAATATCTTCTTCTCTAGCCTCGGTAGGAGGGTTAGCCCAAATAAACTGTATTCTGGGCTGATCATAACTATCTGGGTCTTGCCATACTTCTTCTTCAATTTTAATCCCTTTCTCTTCCAGCAAACTGTCAATGATCATCTCATCTGTTTGTTCTTCTTGTTGGTCAGCAGGTAGCTGAGCAGTTGTCGATGAGGTGCTGTTATCTTCATTACAACCACTAATCACTAAACATCCCAAAAGCATTAGTGGAAGTATGTATTTTTTATTAGTAGTACTTGCTAATTTCATAATGCAAAACCCAACTGTGTTGTTTATGCTACAGCCTATTCTTTCCAAAAATATACCCTTCGTTTTGGGTATATATAGTTTAGCTTTGATAATTCAGCGTCCGTAATGTCTCATAAGACATATTCCTAAAGATGTAAAATGGTTTTTTACCCTTTTCTTGCGGGTCTTGTATTAAGTTAAATTCGCCACTTTCTGGTACATCATAAAAAACCAGCTCCAGCCACGATGTTGATGTGCCATCCACAAACTCACAGGTCTCAACGGTAGGTTTAGACGCATGTTGCCAACTATTATCCGTTGTTTTTAATGTAAAAAGATCATTGCGTGATTTAGGTGCATGGGAATCCATCTCAAAGTGAAGAATAATTCTTTTATCGATGACTTTTAGATACACGACAGGAATTTTAGTAGCGCGTTGTCGATCAATTAATTTAGGATGTTTTGACAAGCGTGGTATTTCTTGCTCGTTTAAGTTTTGCTCGTCTTCAGTTTTCACTTGATGAGTTAATGCACTTACAATAGGACCAATATTACCTTGTTGATGATCAAAATGTTTACCACTTTCATAGCTCATAATTTGATCAATTGAGGTGCCTTCCTTTTGCAGTTTAGCCGTATTACTTTCCAGCTCACTGATTTTATCCCAGCTCCACTGCACATAACTGTATAACAAGTGAACCGCATTGGCTCCTTGCTGTACTTCGCCATTGAGCTTAAAAGGTACCCAAATGCTGTGTAACTGCATACCCAGTGCTGGTCTTAAATCGCCATTCACCTTGATAAGACGGCCATGACGTTGATTACGAAAATACTCCACACGCACATCACGGAAAAACATACCATTAACGACTTTTAGTTCACGCCAAAGTTTCCCTCGCCAAAACACATAGACCCAGCCCCCGTCCGGAAGCAACGCAGACTGGTCACGCCGCATTGCCTCGGTGATGTAACCTAATGGTTTTAACGGCACGATAATATTTTCCCAGCTGGCTTTATCAGTCGTTTCCTCCACAGGAGAAGCCGACTCTACTAACCTTAAACGCAAAGCTGGCTCCCCTTTCATGGGTATATAGATAAAAAGCCCCCTTGGTTCACTGGGTATACCTTTCAGCGTAACCAGGCTACGATGTTTGCTAGCCTCAGCATTATGAGGCTGAGGGCCTTGTAAGGCATCACGTCCTTCGCTGTCTTTTGATAAATTGATACGTTGACTATCCCCTGGCCCAACACCTGCTACTTCCACCACAATTTTATAGTCGAGGCGTTCACCTTCTGGTTCAGGTACAGGTGGTGGTTTAGGCAATATAATTTCGGGTTGCTTATAGCGGGGTCTGACCATCGCCGGCATTTCCGTAGGGCAATCCAGCGTAACCTCCAGTTTTTTTTCCATAACCAGCTTAACGAATGTGTCTTCCAAGACTTCCAGGGAGTCACAGTGACGCAATAAAGGCAATTTTAAGAGACTTTCTTTAGCATACCATGACTTATTCAACACCATTTGAATATAGTCACGGCACTCTTTTTCATTATAGAAATAGCGGTAGTTAAAAGCATTTCGCTTAGGAAATCCCTTTTGAATGACTTCATGTGGCTTGCCATCAATATAATACTGGGCAAATAGCATCTCAAATACCTAGACCAATAACCAGAAGAGGCTATTTTACGAATCAGTGTATAGCCATGCATAAGGCCAAGTCTCATATTTTAGCGAGCCATATACTTATTTTGTTGCATTATGTAACTGTTTTTTAGCTTGTGTTAGTTTTTTATAAGCCAGATGTGGGAAGTTATTGGTTGGAGTTAGCAAAATGCGGGATGGCAATGCTTGAATTAGTTTGTGAAACAGGTGCCGGGAGCACCGTAAGCAGTAGTGACCAGGGATGGTCTTCTACTGCGGGAAGAACAAATTAATTCATGCAGTGCAACACATAAGCGTTGGTCTTATACTACGCTTGTATTATTTCTACGTAGTTTTCCTCTGGATCTTGAATAAAAAAATACTGAATACCTGTTCGTCCTTGTTGTATTTCCGAAGGTATCAACCCATGCTCATTAATAAACCATTCCCTAGCGGCCAATAAATCACTTACTTTTAAAGCTATATGCTGCCACCCAGGTTGTTTAAGATGTTGAGCTAATGGTTTCGGCTCCAATATGGGAGATGCACTTTCCGTAAAGACAAAAAGCTCTAAACAAAAAGATCCTAACAGCATATGTATTATTGAACAATGAGCATCCGAATAACGCCGTTGCAGATTAAACCCCAATTTCTCATAAAACTGCTGTTGTTTTTCTAAGTTTCGGCAAGTCAACGCCACATGATGCAATGAGAAATCCGGTTGATTCATATTAAGTCCATGTTATTTATTTTTCATTTAATTAATTACAAAAAAAGAAATACGAAAACCTGTAAATAATAGTTTTTTTTGCTTTTATTCATCTAATTGTAATGTCTTCATCACCAGTCTCTGTACTGATGTTGGCATATTTTTTCCGCGAATCACTAGCATTTTATTTTCAACATCTTCATTAGCAATAAATAACCAACGTGATGTATCCCCTTCTGCAACAAAAACCAGCCAATCATCCCAAGCCATTCGTGATAATGTTACGGATTCCGTAAATAATCCTTTTAGGCTATAACCTTTCCTTAATTGACGTTTTGTATAAGGAAGAATGCCCGGCAAACGACTGGCAGGCGTTGTAAAAACCAACTCCAGCAAATCACGCGCTTGATAAAGATCAAAAATATAGTAGGCCACATAATAGTCAGTATATTTAATCACCGCCATACTATCACTTGCTGAGCGCATACCTTGTGGCCTTGCAGGTAACTGAAAAGCAAATTCTGCGGTACCAAAATTTACTGTTTTATCATTTAGCTGGGGGTCATCAACCACTGTCACATCATTCGACAATGGTTCTGATATAGGCAACTTATTTTCACTGGGCTTATTTTTACTTTGTTTGTTTTCTCTATGCTGTTGCACAGCTTGTGATGCAACCAATTCACAATACTGTACTTCACACACATCATGAAAATCTCTAGGCTCACCCGCCATCCAAAAACAACCTGATAATGTACTCGTCCCCATAACAAGAAATAAAGGGAGCATTACTCGAAACATAGTGATATCCCGGAAAAAACAACAACTGATTTATCTGGGCTATACAATAATGCGCCTGCTTCCCGCTCACAAGCGATTCAAACGCACATCGTGATCAAGATAGCGGTGTTTTACATTTACAATGGTGATACAACACCTGAAGGAAAAGTATGATGCATGATTTCATCATGAAGCCAACGTATAAAGGCTTGGTAACGAGGTCTTGCACCATGCTCACGGGGATAAATCAACGTATAGTCTAAACCAGCAGGAACATGTTGCTGTATAGGTGTTACTAATGCCCCAGAGGCTAAATAATCAGCAACGAGGTGTAGTCTTCCCATGGCAATCCCCATGTGCTGTAACGTTGCTTGCAGCGTCATATGATAATGGTTAAAAAAATATTCTGTGCAGCTTTTGCTTGATAGTATACCTACCCCCTGCTGCCACTGTTGCCATTCTGCCCGAGGATCTGCATGGTCCAGACACTCAGAACAATGCAGCAATAGACATTGGGATATTCTCTCCGGGTTATCATAAAGCTGGTGTCGTTCTGCATACTCAGGCGTACAAACAGGCACGAGCTGCTCACTAAGCAAAGTATCCACCACCACTCCACGATAATCACTTCGCCCATAGTATATTCCCAAATCCACAGGCTCATAGCGGAAATCTAAGGCACTTGCCTTAATTCTCAGCCTTAAACTCAGTGCCGGATATGCCTGTTGAAATCGAGCCAGTTTAGGCATGACCCATAACTGAGCAAATGTCGGTGAAATACCAATATAAAGCAGTCCGCGTAAGTCATTACGACGAATATCTTCTATCTCTTCTTCAATCCGCAGTAATGAGTCTGTCAGCGTTACCAGTAACTGTTCACCCTCTTTGGTAAGTTTCAGCTTTCTGGTTAAACGGATAAACAACTTGAACCCTAACTCTTCTTCAAGCCGTTTAATTCGGTGACTCACTGCAGCTTGTGTCATGTGTAATGCTTCACCGGCTTTGGTGAAACTCATAAACTGAGCCGCCATTTTAAATGTATGCAATAAATCTAATAATGCTGGATTATGCATACCCACCACCCCATCACTTCTAAATACTTCATTTCACACGATTCCAGTGGAATATTCATTCAATATATTTATGCTTTCTTGATCATAGATTAGTTCTATTTATCTATAAAGTTTGACTTTTCATTTGTCAACAACACGATTTCTAATTTCAATAGAAGACACATAGCAATGCTTGAGGATACTTGCAGTCTACCTTTGATGGGATGTTATAGATCAGCATCCGATAAGTTATAAGCAAAGGTTCAGTATCCTAAAGAGCAAAACGAGCCAAGCCTAATCCTTTTAGGAACGTAAATCGATGTGTGAATTAGAGAAAATGCTCGCAGGAGAGGTTTTTGATGGAAATGATCAAAGCATTGCAGTACTTCGTAATCAAGGCCAATTTTATCTAACACAGCTTAACCAAACACCCAATAGTGACACAGAACAACGGACTAAAATATGCCAACAGCTCTTTGCTGCTTTTGATGAAACAAGCTTAATTAGGTCACCTTTTGTCTGCGAGTTTGGCAGTAATATTATTATTGGTCAAAATACACTCATTAATTTTCAAGTAACCATTCTCGATGTCTCATCAGTCATAATTGGCAATAATGTGCTCATTGCACCTAATGTACAGCTGTATACTGCAAGTCACCCTCTCAATACCAAGCAACGACGCAAATGGGAAGTCTATGGCAAGCCCATTGTCATTGAAGATGATGTCTGGTTAGGTGGTGGTGTCATTGTGTGCCCAGACGTGAAAATTGGTCAAGGCTCAGTGATTGGTGCAGGCGCCGTAGTCACACAGTCAATTCCTGAAGGCGTTTTAGCTGCAGGCAACCCATGCCGCATTATTCGCTCGCTGACCGAGGAAGAGATGAATACTTCAGCACCAAATGACATGACTGCCATGACAGGCTAAGCCTAAAAGCCATATCTCTCGATAGTTAATTACAGCTCAAAGCTTCTCAAACTCCCTCCCTATAGCCAGTCGAGCGCCTCATAGCGAATATGACTGGTTTGTTATATTTTTATTTCAGGGTTGAAATTTAGATTTCAAAACAATAGTATAAAAAGAGAATCTTATGATTAACTAAACTATTTTAAGTGAACAAGACCTTAAATGATAAAAAAACAGAGAGGAAACCAGTCTCCCATTATTGTATAAATAAATTATTAGCAATATAGCACTCAATGCGACTATACAGTTTTAGCGCTTATTAATAAGCATGCTGTACTTTTTTGCATGTATTTAAAGCCTTCACTATCGTGTAACAGTGGGCCTTACGTTTCACATTTTGTCTTAAACTGCATACTATTACTTTTTTACTAAAAAGGATTCTCTATTAACTAAAGTACTCTTTAAAAGTATTTTTTAAACGTAAGGAAAAACTGTACTAGAAAAACCGTACTAAAGGATAAACTGTGCAAAATGGGCAATATATAAATAACATATAATGACTAAACCTATATATTTGCGGCAACAGCCTCAAACTATTTCTACATACTGACTTAGCTATCAGAATAGTGCTGATACAGCTATCACTGGAAAAGTATATTGATAGAGGTGACCTTTAATTACCTAAACTATTTTTAATAATGCCCGGTTTAAGATGCCAGGTTTAAGTATAATTTAAGGTTTATGTTTAAGGTTAAAGAACAGCAAGCTTAATTTAGAAAAAGCAGATAGTACTCATAGGGTAGAAATAACAAAAAGCTTTTCATTTTCCGTTACAAAATATACCCATAATGAATCATTTTTAGGTGTCAAAATAAATCAGATTTAAAACTTAGTGGGATAACTAGCAAGCCAGCCATAACATGTAAACATGGCGAAGAAAGGCTTTATTTTGTACCAGTAAATGAAGTCATTATAACGATTATTATATGCTCACAGCAAAGGTATTTTCGTGGAGATAGTCTTTATACTTTTTCTTTATATCTTTGCAGATCAGACCGCTAGGTCATTCCGACAATAGCGACCACGGCACTATTAAAAGCATTTGCTGAGCCGTCAAAGAATGATGGTCTCATTATAGAAACATGCATAATAGATAAATGCATACTGAGCAGCGTATCGTATATCATTTGTACAAACAGGCCACCATTATACGGCTTTTTTTATTATCACTTTGCTGTCATATATCAATAAATACAACAATGACAACTAACCGTAAAACATATTTGTGTAAATTTTAAAGGTTAAACATTTATGAGCTTGCCTTTATATCGTTCATTTATTAATGGCGAATATATATCCAATACGACAGGAGAAACCTTTCCTGTGGTAAACCCTGCAACAGGTGATGTCATTTATGAAGTTGAACAAGCGGATAATTCTCTGATTACTGCTGCAGTTCAGTCAGCAGAAGCAGGCTTTATCAAGTGGTCTTCCCTCTCTGGAATGGAACGCAGTCGAGTACTGATAAAAGCAGCTCAGCTTTTACGGCAACGCAATGATGAGCTGGCTAAAATAGAAGTTATTGATACAGGCAAACCCTGGCAAGAAGCCAGCACAGTTGATATTCAAACAGGTGCTGATAGCATCGAATACTATGCTGGACTTGCATCCTCTGCATTAACAGGTCAACAACAATCCATAGGAAACGATTTTTACTACACTCGTCGTGAACCTTTAGGCATCTGTGCAGGCATTGGAGCCTGGAACTATCCATTACAGATCGCCTGTTGGAAAGCAGGACCTGCATTGGCCTGTGGTAATAGCATGATTTTTAAACCTTCAGAAGAAACACCACTAGGCGCATTAAAACTTGCCGAAATATTTATCGAAGCAGGTTTGCCACCAGGTGTTTTTAATGTAGTACAAGGTGATTATCGTGTAGGACAGCAACTCACCCATCACCCCGCTATAGCGAAAATATCTTTTACTGGTGAGGTGAATACGGGCAAAACCGTCATGGCGGATGCCGCCTCATCATTAAAGTCAGTCACTATGGAACTTGGTGGAAAATCACCACTTATTATATTTCCTGATGCCGACTTAGATAATGCAGTAAGCGGCGCTATGGTTGGTAATTTTTATACACAAGGTGAAGTCTGTACTAATGGTACACGCGTCTTTGTCCATGAAAACATTGTTGATGCCTTTATTGAAAAATTACTCACTCGCATCAACAACAATATTGAAATAGGTGACCCTCTCAATCCCAAGACAAATATGGGCGCGCTTATTTCTGCAAATCATATGGATAAAGTACTAGGCTACATAGAACACGCTAAACAACAAGGTGCTAAATGTATTATAGGTGGCCAGCGCCTACACCCTACGGGTAATGAACAGGGCTTTTTTATCTCACCTACGGTCTTTACTGAATGCACAGATGACATGAGTATTGTGCAAGATGAAATTTTCGGACCCGTGATGAGTATTCTTACCTTTAAAGATGAAAAAGAAGTGGTTCAGCGAGCTAACCAAACACATTACGGACTTGCTGCAGGTGTCTTTACTCAAAATATTCAACGTGCACATCGTATTATTCAACAACTACAAGCAGGTATTTGCTGGATTAATCAATACGGAGCATCACCGGTCGAAATGCCTGTGGGTGGTTATAAACAATCCGGTATTGGCCGTGAAAATGGCACGGCTACCCTTGAACACTATACCCAGTTAAAAGCCGTTTATGTTGGTATGACGCCAATGGAATCACCTTTTTAGTTGAATGACACAAAACATACCGAAAATGACGGGTGTACAAGGTGTAAAGGATAAAAATTACTATGCATTTTGATCAAGACGTAGATTATATCATTGTAGGTACAGGTTCAGCGGGCTGTGTGCTCGCCAACCGATTATCTGAAGACGAAAACTGTCGTGTTCTAGTATTAGAAGCAGGCCGTAAAGATGATACCTGGAAAATCCACATGCCTGCAGCTCTCACCTATAACCTCAGTGATGATAAATACAACTGGTATTATCATACTGAACCGCAAGCCTTTATGAATAACCGCAAATTATACTGGCCTCGCGGTAAAGTTTGGGGAGGTGGTTCAGCTTTAAATGCCATGGTTTATATTCGTGGACATGCTTTTGACTACGATCGCTGGGAACAGGAAGGTGCCTCTGGCTGGTCTTACTTTGATGTTCTCCCTTATTTTCGTAAGGCAGAAAGCCGAGAAAAAGGTGGTGATGATTATCGTGGTAACGATGGACCACTCAATGTTCACACGGGTAATGAGCCAAACCCACTGTTTAATGCCTTTATTCAAGCAGGACAACAAGCCGGTTACCCTTTTACTGAAGATATGAATGGTTATCAGCAGGAAGGGGTTGGTCTTATGGACATGACCATAAAAGAAGGTAAGCGTTGGAGTACAGCTCAAGCTTATCTCCGTCCGGCACTGGAGCGCCCTAATTTATTAACCGAAACAGGTGCGATGACCACGCGGATTTTATTTTCAGGTAAAAAGGCGATTGGTGTAGAGTACCTACAAAAAGGTAAAACAATCAAAGTAAAAGCCAATTGCGAAGTGATTCTAAGTGCTGGGGCTATTAATTCACCACAACTACTGATGCTCTCTGGCATTGGCCCAGCAACTACACTCCATCAGTTGGGTATTGAGGTTGTTGAAGACCGCCAAGGTGTCGGTCAAAACTTACAAGACCACCTTGAACTTTATATACAACATGCCTGTAAACAGCCTGTTACCCTTTACAAATACACCTCACAACCAGGTAAAACCGTTGCTGGTGTAAAATGGTTTGCTAACCATGATTGGGGTCCCTGCCGGACAGCGCATTTAGAAGTCGGTGGCTTTATTCGTACCGAAGCGGGTGTACGCCACCCAGATTTACAGTTCCACTTTTTACCTTCACAGGTCATTGACCACGGTCGGCAAGATCCAGAGTGTCATGCGTTTCAAGTCCATGTAGGACCTATGCGGGCAACAAGTAAAGGCTATCTTACCTTAAAGTCAGCAGATCCCTTTGAGCACCCTGTCCTTCAGCCCAATTATCTCAGCACCGAACGTGACCGGTGGGAAATGCGTCAAGCGGTTAAATTAACCCGCGAAATTTTCCAGCAAACGGCTTTTGATGAGTTTCGTGGTGCAGAGCTTCGTCCTGGCCCTGAGACCCAAACCGACGAAGAAATAGATGCATTTGTACGGCAGTATGCGGATAGTGCTTATCACCCTTCCTGCACTTGTAAAATGGGTAACGAAAATGATCCGCTTGCTGTAGTTGATTCAGAAGCGCGGGTACACGGTATTGAAGGTCTACGAGTGGTCGATGCCTCAATTATGCCGAGTATTGTCAGTGGTAACCTTAATGCACCAACCATCATGCTCGCTGAAAAGTGTGCAGATCATATAAAAGGTGGTCCCCTGCTTCCAACAACACCTGTACCTGTTTGGGAGCATCCACACTATAAAACAAAACAACGTTAATTAAATCAGCATGACAATGCTGCCCCTCAAATTTCACGCTAACCGTTTCTTCCTAATTGGGGACAGATAAACAGTGTGATCTTAAAACAGGTTTGAGGGGAAATTATAAAAGAGGATCTTATGAATTTATTACGCTCACTACTTATCACTGGCTTGACGTGTTTTTCATCACTTAGCATAGCGGCTAATCAGTGCCAGACTATTCGTTTTGCTGATGTCGGCTGGACAGACATTACCGCCACCACTGCCATTACCTCCGTCATTTTGGAAGGGCTGGGTTATCAAACTGAAACCAAACTACTGTCGGTACCTGTTACTTATAAGTCACTTGCCAGTGGTGATATTGATGTTTTCTTAGGTAACTGGATGCCAACCATGGAAAATGATATCGCCCCTTACCGAAAAAAAGGCACCATAGACATTTTAGGCAAAAATCTAACGGGTGCAAAATATACATTAGCAGTCCCCCGCTATGTATATGAAGAAGGTGTTAAGTCATTTGCTGATATTGCTAAATATGCCAATAAATTCCAACAACGTATTTATGGTATTGAACCAGGAAACGATGGTAATCGCATAATTCAAGATATGATTGACCAAAATGCCTTTAAACTAAGCGAGTTTAAAGTGGTTGAATCCTCAGAAGCAGGTATGCTTTCACAAGTTAAACGCGCCGTAAAAAGAAAAAAATGGATTGTTTTTTTAGGCTGGGAGCCACATCCAATGAATACACAATTTGATTTAGTTTATTTACCTGGCGGTGATCAGTTCTTCGGACCAAATTTAGGCGGCGCTGAAGTCTACACGAATGTCAGAAAGAACTTCGCTCAAGAGTGTACTAACGCTGGACAGCTGCTCAATAACATACAGTTTACCCTGACAATGGAAAATGCGGTCATGGATAGCATTTTAAACCAGGGATTATCTCCCAAAGAAGCATCAAAGCAATGGCTTCGAAACAATCCAAAAGTGCTTACCCAGTGGCTTGAAAACATTAAAACAGTTGATGGAAAACCTGGCCACAATGCCGTTACCCAGTCGCTGAAGAAAAGTTAAAAAACCACGTTTTAATGGGAATTTCTATATCACTTTTAGTGAATTAAACGTATGAGCATTATTACTGACTATAAAATTCCACTAGGTCAATACATGGAAGATTTTATTGACCTATTGGTTGAACATGCAAGTTGGCTTTTTGATTACACGGCAATCACCCTTGAGTGGTTGATTGAGTCCTTAACCCAGTTATTACTTTGGTTTCCTCCCCTCATATTCATTAGTTTAATCGCTGGGCTGGCTTACCTCATTCACAGAAAAGTAGGTATTGTCATCTATGCGGTGCTTTCATTGTTACTTATTCTCAACCTCGGGTATTGGGAAGCCACCATGACCACACTGGCATTGGTGCTGTACGCAACCTTTTTCTGTGTACTCATTGGTACACCCGTGGGAATATATGCAGCACACCACCCCTGGTTATACCAATTATTACGCCCACTGCTTGATCTGATGCAAACTATTCCTACGTTTGTCTATTTAATTCCAACACTCACACTCTTTGGTTTAGGCGTGGTGCCAGGATTAATTTCCACAATTATTTTCGCAATAGCCGCACCAATCCGCCTTACTTATTTAGGGATTAGTGAAGTACCCAAAGAATTGATAGAAGCAGGAAAGTCATTCGGCTGCACCCCACGACAGTTACTGTATAAAGTTGAACTTCCTGCCGCAATGTCAAGTATTGCTGCAGGTATTACCCAATGCATTATGCTGTCACTTTCAATGGTGGTTATTGCCGCACTGGTCGGAGCAGATGGTTTAGGCAAGCCTGTCATTCGAGCACTGAACACGGTTGATATCGCCAAAGGCTTTGAAGCTGGCCTCGCCATCGTGCTTATTGCTATCCTGCTAGACCGTCTTTTCAAACAAGAATCGGTCACACAAACATCATGAAGGCATCACCTCAAATAAGGTAATAGCCATCATTGCGAATAGATAAATAGAACCTGAGTATATGATTACGTTAAAAAATATCGATGTCATTTTTGGTGATCGACCAGAGCAAGCATTTCCCCTAATTGATCAAGGGTATAACAGAGAACAAATCCAACAAACCACAGGCCTGATTACAGGCGTTCAACAAGCTAACCTGACAATTAAAAAAGGGGAAATATGTGTTCTAATGGGGCTATCAGGATCAGGTAAATCTACCCTGCTCCGCTGCCTTAATGGTCTCAATACCATTTCCCGTGGCGAAATTTTAATTGACTACCAGCAGCAATCCATAAACTTTAGTGAAGCCTCTGAAGCCCTTAAACGCGAAATTCGTATGCATCATATTGCAATGGTCTTCCAAAGCTTTGCGCTAATGCCATGGCTTACTGTCGCTGAAAATGTCGCCTTTGGTTTAGACTTACAAAAAATAAGTAAAAAAGAAAAAAATAAACGCATTTCACAACAATTGTCGTTAGTTGGTTTGACTGAGTGGAAAAATGCTTTTCCTCATGAATTATCGGGAGGTATGCGACAACGGGTTGGGTTAGCACGTGCCTTAGCGTCAGAATCACCCGTTCTATTAATGGATGAGCCTTTTTCGGCTCTGGACCCATTAATTCGTCATCAATTACAAGAGGAATTATTATCCCTTCAGGAAGAATTACAAAAAACCATTGTTTTTGTAAGTCATGACCTGGATGAAGCGTTAAAGCTAGGAACACAAATTGCCATTATGAAAGATGGCTGTATTGTACAGCATGGCTCACCAGAAGAAATTATACTTCATCCTGCAAATGATTATGTCCGTAGCTTTGTCTCAAATACGAATCCTTTAGGTGTATTAAAAGCTAATACACTAATGAAACAATATGAGGTATCTGAGAAAGAAGCTGTCCCCATCAATAATGGTTATTACAGCCAATTAATCGTGAATGGTGACAAGCTCCAACAGGCTTATATTACCCAAGAAGGAAAAAAGCTGGATTTACAACACTGGCAACCAGGCCACTCAATACAGCAACTGAAAAGCTTACCAACAACCATCCCTTTGGATACGCCAATGCAAGACATTATTGCCATAAAAAATGCAACCCGACAAAATATTTTTGTCGTAGGTGCAGATAAAATTATTGGCTACATCACGGAAAGCGAGCTTTATCACGGCTTTTTAGGTAAACATTTAGCTCCCGCCTAGAGAGCGCCTTTGCATTTACCTGACTGCTAACTGAAGTACACTAAGCACTTAAAAGGACTTATCAAAAGGTGTACTTCAGCTCAGTACTGATATCAGCATAAGCCATATACATCGAAAGACAGATAATTCTTCGCCGTAGATAACACTATTATTACAACTGAACCTTTTACAACATCTAAACTTATGACATCTGGATCGCAGAAAGTGCAGCTAGCGCGCCAGTAAAAAGGACAGGGGCAACCATCCAGTAGGTTATATCTCTGACAAACTGTACAGTTTTATTTAGCAGGTTAAAAATAACATTAGCATTTTGTTTTTTTGCTTTCGTTTTGTTCATAGTATCACTCCTTAGTCAATTATAACCCTTATCGTCTTTACCCTGACTATGGATGTTAGATATAGAGTTATAATATTTATGATTGAATACCTCTTATAAAGACCTCCTTACAAGTATAGGTATAACTTAGGATTTTAGCATATTTTTTTAATATTGATACTAGTAGATTTGCTTATTTGTTAAAAGTTCCCGAAAAAAGTTTACTCTGTGCACCTCTTACAAAAGAAAAAAATTATACCTAAAACGAAGTACTCCCAGCAGCCGTTTCACAACCCCATTCAAGCATTGCCAGTCTACTTTTTGCGATCGTCCAATCACGCTTAAATAATCACAAATGATATTTCGGTTTATGAACTGTAAAACAAAGGATGGGTAACGTACACTAAAAACCCAGTCCTAGTGGCTATATACCCAATACCAATGGTTTTTAGGTGCGGCCATTGAGTGACGAAGCCCCATGAACCTATATTAATAGGTGATTGGGGTGAGGAGAGAAGATAACAAAACCTAGAAATCATTCGTGAAGGGTATACTTCTCGGGTATTGACATTACCTATATCGCCAGCTAAAACCTTGGAGCAAGTACTTTGCTGTTACCGAGTCGAGTTTTATTAAGTGTTAACGAGTCATTACTGCATGCTTGAAATTATTTCAGAACACCCTGATTTTTACGTTATTTATAAACCTGTCAACATCAGTGTTCATCAAACTGCTGAGCAGCCGGGTATTATTCCTCTGGTGCAGCAACATGTTGGCTGTCAGGCACCGCTCTGGCTGGTTCATCGACTTGATCAAGTCACCTCTGGCCTATTAGTGTTAGCACGAAATCAGCCATCAGCCCAAATATTTGGTCGTCTGTTTAGTGATCGACAAATAACCAAATATTATTTAGCTATTACCACTGGCCGCCCCAAAAAGAAACAAGGAAAAATTATCGGAGATATGACAAAAACCCGTAATGGAAACTGGAAATTACTTCATACCAAACACAATCCTGCCATTACCGAATTTGTGAGTACGGGTTTTTTACCAGGAAAACGTTTATGCCTTATACATCCTCTCACGGGAAAAACGCATCAAATACGAGTTGCGCTAAAAAGCCTTGGTGCACCTATTTTAGGTGATCCTCGTTACTCTCCCAAAAACCATGAATCCGCTGATCGCTGTTATCTTCATGCTTACGCTTTACAATTTAACTGGCAAGAAAAACGCTTAAGTTATAGCTGCCCACCGAAAGAAGGTCACTGCTTTTTAGCACAAACTTGCCAAGACAAGTTAGCCTGCTATGACGCTCCCTGGAACCTTTTTTAGGACTATTTTGTTTTATCAAGTGATAAATACGACAGAGGAATTAATAGCCAATCTAAAGGTATATTTTCTTGTTCAATGGTTACCACATGCAGTAAACCATTATATTGAAAAATTAATTTAAACTGACTTGGCATAGCGTCTTTATGTTGAAGCCACTGCAATAAATTCGCAGAGCCTGGTATTTTTAATTGTTTGCTAGCAATCCACAGTGCGTCTTGATGGCTGCGTGTTACCTGAACAGGCGCTAATTGCTGCCACAACATAGAAAATGATTGATCCTTCTGTTGCCAATACCAACGGAGTGCTGATTGATTCGGCATTTGCTCTACGGTAAAAAATGAGGGGGAATCAGGCCACTGCTGTCGTGTTTGCTGATAGGAAGTAATACGCTGGTTTAAAGCATCCAGCTTAGCCTTTGCTAGGGTTAACATGTCCTCATCCATAGGTTTTTCTAAGGATGTTTTGTAATGCTCACTGCTCCTATCCGGTTTAACCTTTTTACCCTCAACATTCGTGTCGACTTGTTGTGGATTGGTCACTTCTTTTTCTTGTCCTTTGGCGACTATTTGCAAATCCAATTGACACACAGTCCACGCACTGATGATTGCTTCTGCGGGTAGTGATTGATCTGCATCTAAGGCCGCGTGACTAAAAAACTCGCAGGCTGTTGATAATAATCCACCAGGTAACTGAGGTAATGCTTTATCAATAATCTGCCACCATGGCATTTTACCCTGTTCTGGGTCCTGCCATGCTAATCGAGCCAGATAGTAAGCAGCGGCCCCTTGTCCTTGCTCCCACTGTTGATGCCAAAAATGCCATAACTTTTCAAAATATGGATCAGGATTGTTTTGTGTTGATTGCTGTTGACGCCAGCGACGATAAGCATGCTCAATCACAGGAAATAGTGAAGGTATCACTAAATCAGGGTCTGACTGCATCACAAGTATCATATTGTCCAATACTTGCTGAACATCAATCCGCAAAAACCGACCAGGTGAAAACAGATTATGCTGCCGAGCAAACAGTAAAGCCAAAGCACGCTGTGCATAGGGATTACTTTGTCCATTAGCGAGCTGTTGAATCCTATCCAGAGGTTCAAAAGGACCCGGTTCTAACACGATAGATAGCAACTGGGCCATGACTTGCGCATAAGGCTCTTGTTGTTGGGCTGCTTTGGTATACCAAAGCGATGCCTGTTGCAAAACATACTCGTTACTGGCACTTTGCTCCAGCCAATCCCCCAGCTGCCGCTGGGCTGCAACATCATTATCACTGGCTTGCCGTTGAGTGGTGGTTAACTCTGATAAATACTGCTGCCATAAACTCACCAGCTTTTTCATTGCTGGATCCTGATACTGCTGATAATGAGCAATAAGCAGTCGAACGGCTTCTGTATTACCTGCTGCTGCCAATTGCACAGCTTGTGCACGCGGTGCTGGTTGGTTGGGTATCTGTTGTTGATGCTGCCACTGTTGTAATGAGCTAAGTAACCCTTGCCATTTATCCTTGTTATCAGCAGGAGGCCAATTGCCAGTACTGGCTTTGACTAGCCAGTGGGCAGCAAGGTCAACATCCTGTTCTACGCCAAGCCCTAACTGATAAAACTGTGCCAATAAAAATGCTCTGTAGGGTGGTACAACCGCTTGTTTATCCTCAATCAACAAATCAGCGACAACCTCCTTAACCACATCTGGTTCTTGAGTCAACAGCGCCTGCAATTGTGCAACCCCCTGCTGTTGCACTCGATAATCCTGGCTGCGTAACCAGTACTGTAATGCAGGTATTTGCCACTGTTTATCCTGTTCTGCAGCTCTCGCTAACCAATACCTGGCCATGGACCGATCGCCTTTTTCCAGCAACCACTGTCCTAATGCCCATGCTGAGCGCGCATGTCCCTGCAGTGCTGCATGACGCCACCAAAATACGGGTGGCACTAACAGCTGCTGCGGAGATACAACCAGCAGCGAATCATCAACCGCAAGTAACTCAGCCAGCCAATAGGCTGATTCAAGGTTATTTTCAGCATCACTATGCAATGATGCCGCCCAGGGTTTCATTGCCTCATGGCTAGTCCTGGGTTCTAGGGCAAAGGCTTTTCGGTAGTAGCCAATTGCTTTTTGTGGCTGATATTCTAGAACAGCACCTTCGGCATAGGCCTTTGCAACCTGCAATAATGCGGAAACACTTAACGGTCCATCGACAGCCGCCAAACCTTTAACCGCTTCAGGCGATTTCATCAGCGCTAAATGATCAATAATCAAGGCTTTGAGCGTTTTAGATAATTCATGCTGTTGGAGTAAGCTGACTAGTGCTGGAACTACCACCTTTTGATCCAGCTTATGGAGTGTTGCCATAATAGAAGTCAGTAATGCTTCATCTGCACCGGGCAAGTAAGCAATTAACGCGTCTGCCGCAGCAGAAAAACCACGCATTCCTATTGCTTCAACTGCAGCGATACGTAACAGCGCACTGGTGGATGACTCCAGGGTTGAAAGCAATTGCTCAGCTAATGGCTTATCACTGGCTGTAACTGACAGCCAATCCAATAGCGCTTGGGCATCTCCTTGGCGAGCAGCCTTCTCTAACCAATCTGCAGCGAGTTGGGGCTGTCCCGTTGCTAAAAGGTATTGGCCCAGTGCCCGCTGCGCTTTTTGATGTCCCTGGCTGGCTGCCTGCTGTAAATAGTCACGGGCTAACTCAGCAGGAATCAAGACAACAGCTGTTTCATTACCCGTTTGCAGCCAACGCCATAGCGCATATTGTGCTGCCACCTCACCTTGTGCTGCAGCTTGTAAATATAAGTGAATAATGTCGCTCACAGAGCCTTGCAAGCTCTCATCCTGTTCATACCATTGGGCAAGTATCAATTGTGCTTTAGCTTCACCCAGGTTGGCAGCCTCTTGATACCAGCGTAAGGCTTCATGTGGCTGTGGTGCTAACAAAAATGCACCATGCTGGCTTTGTATACCCTGATAATAAAGATCCGCCAGCTTTAGCATCGCACCACTGTTCCCTTCTCGCGCTGCATACTGGAAATAGCGATAGGCTTCAAAGGCTTGATCCCGTTGCTGGTGTAACTGACCAAGATAATAATAACTTTGTGCAGATCCCAACTCTGCCGACTTTTCAAACCAATACTGTGCAGCCTGCAGATCATGCTCCCCTGCGATGCCATACCAGCAACGAAGCCCCCAAAGCAACCACAAACGTTGTTGAAAGTCTCTATCAGTTTCAGGTTTTAGGTCAGATGCCAGAACAGGTAAGTCTGCCAGCCATTGTTGAGCGGTTTTATCCTGTTGAGCTGCGGCTTTTGTCAGCCAGAAGGTTGCTTGGGCGATATTTCGTGGCTGCCCCCACCCTGCCAAAGCACTCATACCCAGCCACCGTTGCGCATCAAGCCAACCCGTCCGCCCCGCACGCAGCATTAATTGAAATATTGCTACTTCTTGATTTCGTCCACCTTGCCCCTGCCATAAGCCTTGTGCCAAAAGCCAGTAGGCCTCAGCGGCCTGGGGGTTTAGTTTAATTGCATGCTGTAACAATTTAGCAGTATCTGCCCAGGTACCGTCCACCTGTTTCGTAAGCTGGAGTTTAGCCAGTTGCAGTGCAGCTTGACTGCTACCTTGATCACTAGCGGTTTTTAACAGCTGAATACTGGATTCATTCCACTGTTGTTGTTGCTGATACTGGGCCATCACTGCCCAGTAAGCCCCCTCTGGATGTTGATGTTGCTGCCAAGCAGACTGTGCCCAGAATAGTGCTTTCTCTAATTGATCGGCCTTCAAAAAAAATTCTGCAAGCGCAAGCTGGCTATACACCCAACCTTGCTCTGCTGACTTTTCGTACCAGTGACGTGCATCCTGCTTGTTAATCGTAAAGTAGCCACCATAGTGATAACTTTGAGCGAGCTGAAACTGCGCAGCAGCATCACCCTTTAATGCTTTAGCGATAAAGTCTGGCGTTGGCCGTTTTGCAGGCACAGACCGTAATGGCACCTCCAGTGAAGTTGTTTGATCCTCAGCCAGATTAATCCACACTTTTAATGTACCGTGAGAAGCTTGCCAGGGGACGTGATAAGTCGCATATCCTTCGTTATCTGTCTGCCCTTCGTAGGTTTCTCCTACCACCTCAAGCTTAAAGGGACGCCGCCGCAATACCTGACCATTATCTCCCACCAGTTTAATCATTAAATAAGCATCCCCTGGCTGGCGCTGACTGGCTTCCTCCGCCAACACTTTTTGTTCTTCAGCAAGCAGAACTTTACTATTAAAAATTTCACGGCTTCGGTGTGCTCGCTGCCGACGATGAAATGTGAGAACCTGAGTAAGCTTCATATCAGGCAGTTCAAGTTTAAGCTGTAAAACCTGCTGACCTAGCTGACTAATAGACCACCGAAATTCCTGTCTTTGATTGCCCATAGCATCCCATTCAATAACATGAAGTAATTGCTGTCTGTTTTCAGGCTGAGCGCGATCAACTTTCAGTGTGTAAGTACAATAATGATGATCCGATAGCACCACATCACTGGGTGCACACAGCAATGGTTTATTCTTTTTAGCTAATGCAAAATATTGATTGGGTTCCAGCAACATAATAACAGCGTCCCCTTCGCTAAATGCGACCCACTCACCCGGAACCAATGCTTCAGCGTTATCATCCTGCTGCAGTAAATTATTTAACAGTTGATGTGTTATTTGTTGACGTAAAGGCATCGTTAAAGAAGTCCCTTCCATGCCAATAAACTGTAAATGACTCAACTGCTCTATTCCAGGTAAAGCGTTAATTGAAGTGGCAGCAATATTCAAATAACTCAGGCGTTGCAAATTATCCAAACCTATCAAGCTTTGTAGAGGGTTATCATTTAGCTCTAATACTTTTAAGGTTTGCCAACTTGCAGGAATGGTTAACTGGTTTAGACCAACACCCACTAACTGTAATCCTACAAGATGTTGCAGTCCTAATAACGGCTCAATACTAATAACAGGCTGACCATGCACAGCCAGCCAACGTACCTGACCTTTTTCATCCAGCAACACACACTGCTGGCAAAGTAAAGGTATCCAGGTAGCCAATTCTGTAACATCAGCATTTTTGGGAAAGGGAGGAAATTGTTCCAGGGACAACAGCTCAAAAGCAGGAAACAGGCCATTCACTTCAGCAAAGTGCACAACCCGCGTCGTTTCATCGATACGACCTGCCATCGCTAGTCCGGTCCAGCTCAATAGGCTAACTACAATGGCAATAACTGCGTTAACCTTGCGCAGCATGACGATCATCGTGTGACTACTCAAATTACTACTAATATTTGCTAATACACGCTAACAGCACTGCAATTTTTTACAGACTAATCAAAAATAAATTGCTGTACTGATAAATGACATCGATAGTTTTCAGTAGTATAGGCAAAGACAAGATAGGTATTCAGAAAAATTAAATGAATAATTATTCAATTAATTTTCTTAAGAGTAAGTGGAAAACAGTGTTTTATGCCCTTCGAACACGCCGTAAACTCTTCCCTGGAGACCCCTAATATCAGAATAGTTGTCGCGTCCTTTCGGCAAACAATTCAGCGGCTATTATCCAACCTTTGAAGTGCCCTTAAAATATAGTGAGCTATTACTGTTATTTAAGCGAGATGAGGGTATAGCCCAAAGAGGGTCTTCTGCTACGGGAGGAACAAATGAATTCAAGCATTGTATGAGTATAATCTCTGATCATCACAGACTGTTTTTATATGCGACAGCCCTCAAAGTACCATCTGAAAAAGTACCGTCTGAAAAGGCAAGCGCTCCGGTTGAATCTGGAGCAACGTAATCATTAACATGGCAAATAAACTACTTAAATAAAAACACCCAGGTAAAACCAAAAACCAACACACTGCACGCCAGCCTTGCTGCTTATAAAACGTCCGTACGCCTTGATAGGTTATCCAAATAGACCAGGCAGGTAACACGACCAATCCATATTCAACCATGTACACCGGATGCGCCCAGGCATCGATATACATAGAATAACGACAGCTCTCATAGATCGTGAGCAGCATAATGGGTAATGAAGTAATTAGTGAAGGCAAAATAAATAATTCTTTGGCAAATGTTTGCCCCATTGTTGAGTAAGATGGTTTTAAGTGAGTACCACAAAAAATTATTCCCCATCGAACCCAATAACACCCTAGATTCAATACAATAATACCAATCGGTAGCCCTACAGCCGCAACACACAACCAATACCAGAACCACTGTGTCATGATGGTTTGCCAGTAGCTAAATGGCCCTCCCAGTTGAATTTCAAGCATCTGTCGGTTAATGATATCAACCATAACCGTCATACCCAGCAACCAACTCGCCACAAATACCAGTTTAGGAAAACGACACATTGAGTAAACTTTTAAAAAGCGAGAAGGTAAAAACAAAGCTCCAAGTAACGCATACCAGGGGACTGAGTGCTGCTTTTCAGGACTAGTTGTTGGAGGCTCAAGTAGACTGGCTTCCGGAGGGTGATAAAACCGATTTATCATAAAACTCTAAACGGCAGTGGTGATTCAAATAGTGTTAACAGGCCCTAACATAGAACCATTAAAAATGTGCGCTAATCACACCAAAAATGTAGTACAACCTAATTAATTACGCCACGCTATTTCAAGGCTATCGATTACACAGATACACAACACTACACCAACACATTACGTGCAACGCTGCATTCATATGCTATACGCTATACTGTGAATCTATAGGGCACCTCTAACCTATGAAGGGTATAAAGAATAAGATCGTCAATGAGAGATTGATTACTTGTTAAAATATATTATCAACTCACCTTTATATGTCTTTTTTATTGAAGGCATCATCTTTTTTTTTCTTGTTTTTTCAGCCTTCGCTTCATCTTATTTAAGAGCAGCCCATATTACCCCAAGTATTGCCTTCATTTCCTTTCGCGCACCTGGTGATGCCTTTTGGGGACCTGTTGAAGATTTTATGCGGGCAGCTTGCAATGATCTAGGCATGACACTTAAGGTTTACTATGCACATGGTAAGCGCGAAAATATGATGAAATACTATCTACATGCTGCACAGGAGGATCACGTTGATATAGTGCTAATTGGCAACTTTCGCAAAACTGCCCACCATATTATTAAACTGTCCTCACAGGAAAAAACACCTGTTTTTTTATTTAATGGCGGATTATCTGAAGATGTAGCCTCAGAAATTGGACCTCCCAGAAAAAAATACCCTTTATGGCTGGGTGAACTGTTACCTGATGATGAACAGGCTGGCTATGTACTTGCCAAAACATTAATTGATGCTGCACGTAAACATAATACTGAACGTAAAGCAACACTGATTGGTATTTCAGGTATTAATGTATCAACAGCTTCTATAGCCCGTAATAAAGGCCTAAAACGCGCTTTACTTGAATATACAAATAGTGCGGTATTAAAACAAATAGTACATGCCAACTGGGAACCTAAACTAGCAGCCCGACATTTTCACACACTCTATAAGCGTTATCCTGAAGTCAATATCGCCTGGGCGGCCAGTGACCTGATGTCGATAGGTATTATCGATTCTCTCTCTTCAGTTGACCCAGTACTAATACCCAATAAAAACTTCTTTACTGGAGGTATTGATTGGGCTAAACAAGGACTCACTTATGTTCAACAAGGTAAAATGACTGCTACCATTGGTGGTCATTTTATGGATGGTGCGTGGTCCGTGATTCTCATACATGATTATTTTAATGGTATCGATTTTGCGGATGATAATGTATCAATGCGTTCCAAAATGAATATCATCACCGCTGCGAATATCGATGCATACTTACACCACTTTGCAGGTCAACAGTGGGATAAAATCGACTTCAAAAGTTTTTCAAAATATTATACTCCTACCCTAAAACAGTATTCATTTACATTAGATGAAGTCATGAAACAATTTAGTCATTAATAGCCTCTCTAAACTTCCCCAAACTATAAATAGTAGCTACTTCCTTGTGGTAACTATTCTGATATAAGGGCCTCCAGAGAAGGAATTACAGCGTGTTCGAAGGGTATATATAGACTTTGGCTACAGGTGCTTTAATGGAAAATTATATGCAATTGCCCTGCTTGGTTCAGAGGGATAGCGTAAATAATTAAAACAAACGTTTAAAACCTTTTCATTTTTTTAACAAAAAACTAATTACTCTCATCGAGCTTAAAGTCTTTTAAAAATCACTTTTTTCACTTAACTGTTAAACTTTCGTCATACTCCTTTGTTAGAAATAAATACATACCAAGCTCAGCCCTAATACAGAATGAGCTTTCTTAGGTATACACAAAATAAAAAACATACTTACAACAAAAAAAATACAAGAATAATAAAAAAACAAAAACAATAAAAAAAATCACTCTATAAAAACCTATATTTTAACTAAAAATATGGGTCATTAGCATGGGACATTAAACTATGTATAACCTAAGCAAATATTTGCTACTGGCTGCTATTGTTTTATTTTCGTTTTCTTCTCACGCAAAAACATCACTGACTGTGATGAGTTATAATATTATGCAATTACCATTTCAAGACTGGGATCAAACCTCTCGTTTACATAATACCGCCAATACTATCCGTCAACTATCTGTTAACCCAGATGTACTTATTATTAACGAAGCATTTACCGATGATGCCTATCAAACACTGACTCACTCACTGGCCGATATTTATCCTTACGCCACACCTATTGTAGGCCAACACTGCTCTACAGATCACTCAAATTGGCAGACAATACAAGGTCGATGCAGTAATTCACCATTTATCATTCGAGGGGGAACATTTATTTTAAGCCGTTATCCTATTCTCGAACAACATGCCTATGTTTTTACCCATTACAGCAAATTATTTGAGGCGGCGGATTATTTTTCTAATAAAGGGGCTGTCCTAATCAAAATCGCCCAAAATGGTAAACCTCGTTATATTGTTGGCACCCACCTTCAAGCAAGTTATAAAAAGTATGTTGAAAAAGCACATACCATTAGAATGCAGCAATTTAGTGAAATTAATAGTTGGTTGAAACAATTTAAAATATCCCCTACTCACCCTGTTGTGCTGGCGGGCGACTTCAATGTCGAATACAAAAATACCCCCAAAAAACACCTTGAAATGATAGATCACTGTCAATGCACTATTAATTATAATTTTAATGGAGGCTCTTTTTCTGCAGCAACAAACTGGGTTGCCAAAGCGGGGGCTTATTATGATGGCTACGATCTGAATTATGACGACACATTAGACTATGTTGCCTATCATCAGCATTATCAACAGCCTATTCAGTATTATATGGAAATTATTAAAGCTAAAGCTGATACCAAGTGGTATTGGCATTACTTAGCAGGCAAATGGAATGACCAGTTATATCATGATGGCTATTACAGTGATATTTCTGATCACTATCCAGCCGTTGGTTATTTTTACTTTGACTAAATTAGGGCTTTCTAACACTAATTTATTAAAAAAAACGCCTGCTGTTGTCAGCAGGCGTTTTTTTACTCAATGATTTTAACAGGATAATAAGCTAAACAAAGACGTTCAGCTATTACTTTATCGGCTCATTTCAAGCAGCAGTTTATTCAAACGGTGTACATAGTTTGAAGGATCTTCCAGCTGCCCACCGGCCGCTAATTTTGCTTGGTCAAAGAGTACTTTCGTTAGGTCATTAAAACGATCAACATCCTGCTCATCATGAAGACGTTCGACTAAAGGATGAGTAGGATTAATTTCAAAGGTAGGCTTGGACTCAGGCATTTTTTGCCCTGCAGCTTCCATCACCTTACGCATTTGAATACCCAGGTCATACTCGCTCAGCACCAGACAAGCAGGAGAGTCTGTCAAACGATGACTCAGTTTAACTTCTTCAACTTCATCTTTTAAAACGTCTTTAATTTTTTCAATTAAATCTGCTTTTTCTTTGCTTGCCTCTTCAATGGCTTTTTTATCTTCTTCAGAATCAAGCTTACCTAGATCAAGATCGCCTTTTGAAACGTCAACAAATTTCTTACCATCAAACTCCATAAGTTGCTGGATAAGCCATTCATCAATACGATCATAAAGTACCAGAGCTTCAATCCCTTTCTTACGGAAAATTTCCAAGTGAGGGCTGTTTTTCGCTGCCTGGTAGTTTTCACCTAATACATAGTAAATCTTGTCTTGTCCCTCTGGCATACGACTAATATAGTCTTCAAGGGATTGATTCTGCTCATCATTGTCATTATGCGTTGAAGCAAAACGAAGCAGTTTGGCAATTTTCTCTTTATTACTGAAGTCCTCAGCAGGTCCTTCTTTCAGTACCTGACCAAATGTTTTCCAAAACTCAGCATATTGCTCAGGTTCTTTTTTAGCCATTTTGCTGAGCATATCAAGCACACGTTTAGTCAATGCTGCGCGCATGCTATCAATTTTCGGATTATTTTGGAGGATTTCTCTGGAAACGTTCAGTGGTAGATCATTAGAATCCACCGTACCTTTTACAAAACGGAGGTACAAAGGTAAAAACTGCTCAGCGTCATCCATAATAAAGACACGTTGAACATACAGTTTTAAACCACGTTGTACATCACGATTCCACAGGTCAAATGGTGCCCGCTTTGGAATGTAAAGCAAACTTGTATATTCTGCTTTACCTTCTACTTTGTTATGACTCCAGGTCTGAGGCTCATCAAAGTCATGACTGATGTGCTTATAGAACTCTTTATATTCTTCATCGGTAATTTCATTACGTGGGCGCGTCCATAATGCGGTTGCCGTATTAACGGTTTCGTACTCAACCACATCATCAGCTTTTTTCTCTTCTTCTTCATCCCCTGCAGGTGCAGCCTCTTTCACCATTTCAATAGGCAAAGAAATATGATCTGAATATTTGCGAATAATATTACGCAGACGGAAGCCATCAGCAAATTCTTCACAATCAGACTTTAAGTGCAGGGTAATTTTAGTACCACGCCCCGCTTTTTCTGCTGGTTCAATGCTGAATTCACCTTCTCCAGCAGACTCCCAGCAAGTAGCTTCCTCAGTACCGGCATGACGAGATGTTACTGAAACCCGGTCAGCGACAATAAATGCAGAGTAAAAGCCTACTCCAAACTGACCAATCAAGTGTGCATCTTTCTTTTGATCACCTGTAAGCGACTGCAGGAATTGGGCTGTACCTGACTTTGCAATCGTACCAAGGTTATCGATCATTTCCTGACGTGTCATACCAATACCGTTATCTTCTACGGTGATGGTTTTGGCCTCTTTATCAAACTCAATGCGAATTTTTAAATTCGGGTCATCAGAGAGTAACTCCGATTTATCTAACGCAGCAAAACGTAATTTATCGACGGCATCTGAAGCATTAGAAACCAGCTCACGTAAAAATATTTCTTTATTGGAATATAAGGAGTGAATCATCAGGTGAAGTAGTTGTTTTACTTCTGTCTGAAATCCAAGAGTTTCCTTTTTAGTTTCTACTGTCATGTGCTGTTGACCTTCCACAGACGTTGAACTTACTCCGAGCTACCTCGGAATTCACAATTGACAGCAAGATGGGGGAGTTTTTTTATTTTTCAAGGGGAGACATGGTTAATAATGGCTTTTCAACGGGTAATTGGCTCGAATCCTCGCTCCACGGTAAGGTTCCTCGTAACCGGGTTTGCTCATTGAGGTATAAATCCAGTGTTACAAAACGAGGCGTCGCATGCAGCATAAAGCTATGAGGTTTGGCTAAATGATCTTTCAGAGAAGGTCTTTTCGTATCAGCAGGACGAGTCAATTGAGAAAAAACCAATGGATAATTACGCACATCTAACATTCGTCCCATCACTAGCTTGCTATCCGGAAAGGTAATGCGTAACTCGCGAAGTGGCACAATATCATTGACTTGCTGGCGCTCAGCAATGACTAGCTGGCCTTTACGCCACTCAATATAGTTTGGGCTAAAAGGTTCATTATCTAAGGTCCCCATCATGGGTAAATGCAGTAGAGCCTGCTGGCGCTCCGCTTGCCAGTCTTTAACAGGTGCGAGCATGGTATCAGGCTCATTATGGGTACCTGCCCACCCCATCTGCAAAGGTGCAATGATGGCTGCATATTTTGCTGGCGCAGCAAACTGCATATTATGCAGCGCTACTGCGGCGGTTATCAAACTAATGCCTTGCACCAGCATAATGACCTTTAATCTATCCCAGTAACGCCAGACAAACTCCAGCGCTAATACTGGCACCACCAGACACTTCAGCAGCGCCTGCCCACTTTGCAGCCAAATAAAATGATAAAGACAAGGTAAGCTTAAAGCGAAAACCACCAAAGCGGCATACAAAATAAATTCTTCGACAACCAAAATAATGACCAGCACGTCAATAAAATAGGCTGCCAACTTTATCACACTCAAACAGGAAGTGAATAGCTTGTCTCAGCCCTTACTGATCACAGCATAGTGATCTGAAATAAATTACGCCCCTCAGCACTCCACTCTTTACTCCAGGCTTATACTACATGACCTGTCTGTTAAAATGAGCTGTTTTACTGATTAACCGTACTCTAATGTTCTGGTGAGACTGACACCTTAGCTTTTAAGGGAGTAATGACCATTGCCTTTAACACGGTTGAATGAAATTCACGCTGGTAGAGGATAATCACCACCAGTATGGTTGCCAACATATAAAACCAAGGGTTCAGAAACCACGCTAATGTGGCCAGGCCAAAATAAAAAGCCCGCAGTCCATAGTTAAACCGATTCGCCGCCAACGACAGTACTTTAGCTAACCGTAATCCATAGTTACTTCGCTCCTGATCACTCACATCCTGCTCCGAAGGCAGTGGTGCACTGCCTAACAACACAGAGGCAAAGTTATATTGGCGCAAACTCCAGGTAAAGGTAAAAAAGGCATAAACAAAGATGACTAACAGCACCATAATTTTTAACTCCCAGGCTTTGCGCGAGGGTGCCGAAACCCAAGGCAGATCTGATAGCACTAATATGGCGTGTTCGGTGGCAGTAAACGCTGTCACTAATCCTGCCACCACTAAGATAGAGGTTGAGGCAAAAAACGTGACATTGCGCTCTAGGTTTGCAGTAATGCTCGCATCCCCAATGCGATTCTCTCGTAGCAGTATTCGAGTTGCCCACTGCTGTCGGTAATGGTGTAAAACTTTCGCTAAACACTGCTGCCTTCGCCCCTGATACTTGGCAAAAAAACTATAACCAACCCATGCCAGGAGTAACCAAATTAAAGCAACGACATCCCAAAGCATTGCACTGACTTCCTTACAGGTATCAATTGAACGGGTGAACTACCCAGCAACAGCTTTACAATAACACCCACATTAATGCCCTATTGTGACTTCACAAAAGCGTTAGGCTATTGCCATACCTTTACCCACCTCACCCATACCCTACCGCCATGTTATTAATATGAAAAACCATTATTATTGCCATTGACCTTCTCAAACTAAGTCTTCACTTGTCTTATGCCAGTTAATAGAGCCTAGGGCCTGTTAACCCTAATAAAGTGCCAAACTATAAGCCACCCCAAAGACCAAAAAAAACAGCCCTGTTTTTGGGGGCAACTGATAACGATCTTTCAACTCCTTTTTAAGTAAAGTCAGGAGTCCAGGTAACAATAATAAGGGGACAACCAGCCAATATACGGTAAGCAACTTGCCCCAATACCACATAAGCACGCTCGTGACATAACATATCAGCAATAATCCGTAGTACAGACCAAGGCTACACTGTAGACCCCACCTGACGGTCAGGGTTTGCATACCTTGCTGTTCATCAACATCGATATCACGAATTTCATTACTTAATAACAACAAAGCAGAAAGCACGCTCACAGGAATGGCTTCGAGCATTACCGTGTACTTCCACTCGCCAGCCACCGCATAATACGCACCAGCCACCATTAATATACCCATTAACCAGAAAACACAGGGTACACCCAGTCCTCTAGCCTTATAGTTAATTGGCTCACCGGTATAACCATAACCGCCCACTAAACCAACGGCACCTAACAGCAGTATCCCCCACCCCACTTGCCAAGTGAGCCAAAGTCCAATTAATACCGCAATACCCGCAGCCGCCATTCCCCATAAGGTGTGTTGCTGAATAATCGACAACACCTGTAGCTTTTGAGGATACTCGCTAACACTAGCCTGCTCCCATAATGTCCGATCACTGTGGTTATTTAATAAGTTGACAGCTACCTGTAGCAATATGCCTGCAACCATCACAGCCATCGCCCGAAGATCATCACCTAAGCCATCACGATAGGCGAGTAACACCCCCAACCCACAGGTAATGATGGCCACACTGTAAGAAAAAGGTCTGAGGGCTCGTTTTAATGTGTATTTTTTTGGATCTAACATGTTTTTCCGCAAGCTAGCTAAATCACTGCACATAGCAACTTCGATGCAAGATGCCAAGCATATACATTGAGGATATGTGCATATCGATGAAATAATAGAAGTGAAGTGTAATCAGATACTCGCACGGTGTCACATAGGCACTGTACGTATTCGATTAAAACACGATGAAGAAGGATTCGCGGAATGTCACTAAGAACCAGATCAGCCAGAGGTCATCATACTCTGGCTAATCTCGTTTTCTTATGACTTTGGCTTTTTGCCAAAGCATTTGCACTTATTTTTTAACCACTAAGCCATGGGCTGACTATAACCACAGCTTAGTGCTATAAAGCGCTTACAGCTGAGCTTTTATCTTTTCAATACGCTCAGAGGTTGACGGATGGCTTGAGAAGAAACCACCACCTTCTCCTGAGTAGCGCTGCAGTTTCTGGAAAGCACTGACCATGGCATTCGCGTTGTAGCCATTTTGTTTCATAAACTTCACACCAAAGGTATCAGCCGCTAACTCGTCTTCCTGAGAGAAATGAGCACCAACAAAGGTTTCTGCTAACTCACCCGCTTCAGATCGTGCGTACTCGCCAATTTTACCGCCAGATGCTGATAACCCCTTACGTGCTGCAGAGGTTAACAGGGTTGATTTGTACTGGTTAAATGAGTGTTTAAGAATCACATGACCAATCTCGTGCCCGATCACACTGAGTAGCTCTTGATCATTCATTTTGTCCATAAGTCCAGAGTAAATGCGAACAGTGCCATCAGGCATCGCAAATGCGTTTAACTCTTCATTCTCATAAACCTTAAAATTAAATGTCACACCCTGAACAGTCTGGTGTTTGCTCACCAGACGACTGAGCCGCTGCTGGTACTTACTGTTAGCAGGTGCCACTTTGACTTTTTTATCCATCTCGGCAGCAGACAATCGAGCACTATCAATTACTTCCGCTTCAGTAACCGTCATAGCGGACACTGCATCTCCCAACGCATCAGATGCCAGCGAGTTTGATTTCAACTCATCCAATTTACAACCGGAAAGACTGATTGCAAATACGGCAGATGCAGCCATTACAGTTAACTTCTTCATTCCTGATTGCCTCTCCACATGATAAAAATAAATCTGATTCACTGCCTTCACCGCGACATGAACATCTCAGACTGGAAAGCAGCTGACAGTCACAATTAACCTACTGATGACAGAGTCAGCATCATGAAAACCACCTACTCTGTTAAAAATTACCGGCGTTTAAAACCACCGGATTAGTACGTTAGATTAGTATGCCGGCGCGCAACATACATGGTGAAACGATCAATGGTCAAACCCATGTTTAGACATTTATCACAATGCTGTGTTGATCCCACTAAAGAAATTACAATCCCTTACTTAGTCACACTATTTAGTCACATCAATTACCCGGTAAGTTGCCTCTGATACATTTATAAATGTTCAATCACATGAGGTTGCATACCTGTCACTGTGAGCCGCTGATCAGCTAACCCCATTGAAACCAAGCTACGTTGTTCAGCCTGGTGCTGTGTAAACTGTTGTTTATTCTGCCAACCATACCACTGGTGTTGGATAAGGACTTGAGCAACAGGCCCCCCTAAGGTATTCCCCGGTCCTAATAAAATAATGCGATCAGGTGCATACTCTTTAACCGCTACCTCAAGGCTACGGCTAAAATCATAGGGTGTTGTGACCTGAGTCTGAAGCGTATACTGCATTAATTCATCGACTCTGGTTGCCCAAGGCAACCATTGATGTCCTCGCCCATCAATTAATGGTGTTGCGGGTGGCTTAAGGGGCAACGCCTGCAACCGCTGGTATGCAATAGTGGATATTGTCTGCATCAATGGAGTATGAAACGCCGCATGTCCAGCAATAATCTGGGGATAGCCACCCGGCTGAGGTGGTAACTGTTGCGCCAATAAACGGATACCCAGCTCATTCCCGGCAAGAATTAAATATCCACCAAGCTCAATGGAAATATACAGCTCTGCCTGTTCATGGGTTTGCATAATTTCATGCATAGTCGCCATAACTTTGGCACGTACTTCAGGCTGATAGTGCCACTGGTCATCTACCCAGGAATAAATCAGTTGTTGCCCACTCCCTTGCTGATCCATTAACCGACCCATAGTGGTCACTAACGATAAGCCGGCCACTGGAGATAATGCCCCAGCCACTGCTAGCGCGGTATACCACCCCATGGAGTTGCCTAGCACAGCGACAATATCAAACTGGTCTTGCTGAATCGCTAAAAAGTCTGCGTAGCTACAGGCATAAATTAAGGCCGCCCCGTTTTCTCCCGAGTTATGTAGTGGCCGTTGAAAACGTTCTGCTTGATCCAGGGCGCTAATGGCTTTCAAGTGATGCTGTAACCGATTTTTATCAAACTCATGCACTAACCCATGTTGATGTTCGTGAAAGCGCTGTAAGTAGCCCAAGTCCGTGCGCTGATAACTGGCCCGACCTGGGCATACCACAATTGCAGTTTGTTTTTGCTTAGCTGTTTTGACTGCAGCTTGTGAATTTTTCATGCCACGCCTCCAGCGGTCAGCTCTGAATGAGTGGAAGGTGCATTTTCATTAGTGCCTGAGTATGTGTGCCACATGTGTCGTACTCGTTGTACAATCTCATCACACTGTGGCAACACTAGATTGGCAGCCGCACCTAGAGGAATAAAACTATCCGCGGCAGTAATACGTTCCACAACAGGTAATGGCTTTAGGTGCTCAACCAATAAGGTGACCAGCTGCTCACTGACTGACCCTGTTTGCCGACACTCATCGACGATCAGTATATGAGAACAGTGCTGAATTTCTTTCACTAGTGCCTCAACATGAATAGGTGCCAGCCAGCGTAAGTCAATAAGCTTAATAGGCAGGCCATCCTGCTGCTCAAGTATGCGTATCGCTTGTTGAGACAGCCTCACACCATTGCCATAGGTGATGATGGCAATAGGCGCCTCGTTACCATCAACGCCTATCTCCCCCACCTCGATGATTTGACCAATTTCAGGATAAGCCTGAGCCCACAAATTATCCCCTACTTGATGTAAATCTTTTGTCGTATATAACGCTATTGGCTCAATAAAAACCACCACTCGTTGCTGTTGCCAGGCATAGGCCACAGCACTGCGCAGCATCGCAACCGCATCAGCACCATTAGCGGGACACGCAATGACCAGTCCTGGAATATCCCGTAATACGGCAAGTGAATTATCATTGTGAAAGTGTCCACCAAAGCCCCGTTGATAAGCTAAACCAGCAATACGAATCACCATCGGGTTAGTGAACTGTCCTTGAGAGAAAAAGGCTAATGTCGCTGCCTCGCCTCGTAACTGATCCTCTGCATTGTGTAAATATGCCAGAAACTGTATTTCTGCCATCGGTAAAAAGCCATTATGGGCTAACCCTGTAGCCAGCCCTAAAATACTTTGCTCATCCAATAAAGCATCCATTACCCGGGCTGGGCCGAACTTGTGTTGTAATCTGCTGGTAACGCCATAAACGCCACCCTTTTTCCCGACATCTTCACCACAAATCACTATTTGCTGGTACTGTAATAACAGATCTGCCAAGGCAAAATTAAGTAATTTATTCAGTGGCTGAGGCTGGCTCAACTGTCGCCATTCATTGCCGAATAGTGATTTGCGTGCAGCTGTAGAAGGTAAATCTGGAACTGGCCTCTGTTGCGCGCAGGCGGTGATGGTCGACATCACCTGTTGTCGAGTGGTTAATTTAGGACGTTTCACGACTTCACCGGCAACCCGAGAGACTTGCTCCCACTGTTGCTGGCAGCCTGCAATAATATCCTGCGCTGACATTATATTCAGATCGAGCAGTAGCCGCGCACTGTACAACAGCGGGTCCTGCTGCTCTTGTCGTTGAATCTCCTGGGATGATAAATAACTGGTTTGTGCGTCGGAACCCGCATGCCCATACAAACGTACCATTCTCAAATGTAATAATGCTGGCCGTCGATATCGGCGCACATAATCGATAGCCTTTACGGATGCTTGGTAAACCGCAAGCATATCCAAACCATCCGCATAAAAATATTTTATACCTGGCCGCTGCTTACAGCTCATCGCCACCCAGTCTGTGGGGGTTTTAACGGATATCCCCAAGCCATTGTCTTCACACACAAGCAGCAATGGTAACGGTAAATGCCGATAATGAATCCAGGCTGCAGTATTTAAAGCACCTTGTGCTGTTGAGTGATTTAGTGAAGCATCCCCAAAGCTGCACATCACCACAGCATCTCCGGCTAAAACCCCTTGGCTGTTTAACTGTTTATGCAGTGGAATGCTATAGGCTGTGCCCACAGCTTTGGGCAGATGTGAGGCAATGGTACTGGTTTGTGGTGGGATGTTCAGGAGCAAACTGCCAAACACTTTATGTCGTCCACCAGCAATGGGATCTTCTGCAGAGGCCGCAAACGCCAGTAACATATCGTAAAGTGGTGTACTTCCGGGCAGTAATTTACTCCTTTGCATAAACAGCGCGCCACTTCGGTAGTGCAGAAATAACATGTCCTGCAACCCTAACAACTGCCCCAGTACGACATTCCCCTCATGCCCAGCACTGCCTATGGTATAAAACCCTTGACCTTGCTGCTGCATTTGCCGAGCTTTCAAATCCAACAGTCGACTCAGCAGCTGACTATGAAACATATCCCTGACAGCTTGCGGAGATAATCCAGTGTCCTTAATGCCAATAGTATGCTCTCTTTCAGGTAGCTCGCCCTTTGCAACAAGTTCACAAAATGCATTAACCCGGGCTTCATCCACTTGCCTCATTCGACCCTCCCTGGCCTATATACGATTCCCTCTGTGGCAATAACTAACAGTGGCATTAACTAAATGCAGCAATCCCTGTCTGTGCTTTCCCTAAAATAAGTGCATGAATATCGTGGGTGCCTTCATAGGTATTGACGGCTTCCAAGTTGAGCATATGACGAATAACAGGAAAATCATCAGCGATCCCATTACCACCTAACATATCCCGCGCCTGTCGGGCAATGGTTAGCGCTTTACCACAGGCATTACGCTTGACCATTGAAATCATTTCCGGGGTCACTTGATGTTCATCTATTAAACGCCCTACACGTAAACTGGCTTGTAATGCCAAGGCAATTTCTGTTTGCATGTCAGCAAGTTTTAACTGCACCAGTTGATTAGCGGCTAAAGGCTGCGCAAACTGTTTTCTATCCAATGTGTATTGACGCGCGGTATACCAACAGCATTCAGCAGCCCCTATTGCTCCCCATGAAATACCATAGCGAGCTTTATTTAAGCAGCTAAAGGGGCCTTTTAAACCAGCCACATTGGGTAAAATCTGCTCCTCAGTAACAAAAACATCATCCAGTACAATTTCACCGGTTACTGAAGCCCGCAATGAAAATTTGCCATGAATAGTCGGGGTAGAAAGTCCTTTACTGTCCCTTTCCACCAAAAAACCTCGGACCTGACCATCGAGCTTAGCCCAGACCACACAAAGGTCGGCAATCGGTGAATTGGTAATCCACATTTTGCTACCTGTTATTTTATATCCTCCCGTCACTTTTACTGCCCGGGTTAACATGCTGCCAGGATCTGATCCTGCATCAGGTTCCGTTAAACCAAAACACCCCACCCATTCACCTTTTGCTAAAAGCGGTAAGTATTTTTGTTTTTGTTCATCTGAGCCAAATGCCCAAATGGGATACATCACTAATGAAGACTGCACGCTGAGAGCTGAACGATAGCCACTGTCCACTCGCTCAATTTCTCTTGCCACCAAACCATAAGCTACGTGGTTAACATTGGCGCAACCATAAGCCTCAGGTAATGTACAGCCTAATAAGCCTAGCCGACCCATTTCAGTCATTATTTCACGATGAAAAAATTCTTTACGGAAAGCTTCCTTCACTCTGGGCGTGAGTTCCTGCTGCGCGTAATCCCGTGCACTATCCCTGATCTGTCGTTCTTCAGCGGACAACTGTTGTTCGATTAATAGAGGATCTTCCCAGACAAACTGCGGCTTTGCGACACTCGCGGTTTCTTGATTCATAGTCGTTACCATACACCCTAAAGCGTTTTATACCCTTTGCTCTCGATATAAATAATCGCTTACCATTTAATGAATATTTATTGTCACTATTCCTTTATTAGCCGCATTATGCTAAAGCCCCTAAAAAACTACAAGCAGAATGTAGTAGACAAAAACCTGTTAAAATTGAAACATTTCTTTAAAACAAACACCTTAATAATGTAATCCTATCCGAAAAATACGTTTCAACTCTCCGCTTTTTAAATACAAGTGGAACACCAGAATGTTGGTCTAAAAATAGTTTGTAATGGGAGTTAAGCGTTGAATTCCTCTAACAGGCTTCCTTGCCTAGTAGAGAGAATGAGAGGAGAGAATTGCTGGTCAGTGCTTTAAATAGGTAGTTTAAAATAGGCACTTAAAACAAATTAACTATAAAAACCCTTATATCAATTGAGTATTATGATTTACATTGGGGAAACATGGGTAGCTAAGTGAGCACCTTGCTCTTTTCTTGAAAGCAATAACCTTACCTCTTGCCCAGGTGTTAATTGATGTCGACCAGGTTCTTTAAAACTCAAATGATTAATATAAACCTGATTAATACCATCAATATCAATACAACCAATCCCATTATTTTTACAATACCATTTAACATGGCCAACACATTGAGTATTCATTGTAATGCTCCTTATATTTTCCCTTCCAGTTTTAAATATTTCTTTTGTAAAAAATACCCTACCGGTGTTCAACAAACCTTTACCAAGATCAAAAAAACGCCTTATTTTTTCATTAAAATTCAAATAACATTATTAAAAAACCTTCTTTGCAGAGCCATACTGCTCAATACATCGTGGCTATTTTTTCCATCACAGCTCAACAAAGAAGCAAGTACCAGACAACCCTTATTTTTTAAACTTACGACGGCTAGCCATTAATAAACCCAGGCTTAACAAGGCAACAGAAGTAGGCTCAGGCACTTTAGTTAACCGAGCAAAAGTATATAAATCAGTCGCCGCATTCTCAGCCGTAAAGTAATCAGGGCCTAATTCAATGGTTGATCCATCAGCATCAAATGAACTATAAATAAAGAGCTCATAGGCCATGTCATCAATCATTAAATCTAATGTCACAGGAAACCCGGCTAATGTTGTTAATGAGAAAAAGTCATCACAAATAGAGCCTTGTGGGTTACCAAATGGACAGCCAACCACATTAGGTGTTTCATTAAAATCAATATCAAATAATGTTACCAATGTCTTACCATAATCTGCGACAGGGACTAATGCAGGCACATCAGGATCAGCAATTTGAAGTGCAGTTGCTAATGCCAATGGTGTTCCCATAATTGATGCTGATTGAAAACCCACACCTAATGTACTACTCAACGATAATGCACCTAAAATCTGAGCTGTTTCTAAAGTAGGAAATGCCCCATTCAGTACATTATTGTTATGGGTGGTAATTGAAATCTCATAAGGAATATCTAAAGCAACCATTGAAATTGACTTATGACTTAACAGCTCCAAGTTACTTTGATCACCACCTGCAGCAATTGGCACTCCCCAACTTAATGTACTGCTAAGATCTGCTCCAAGATCAGCGTTTACAATCGTTGCAGGAGGAATTGCACCTGGACCTACGGTAGGGTTTTGGAAGATACCTGAACCAGCAACTATCGTTAAATCAAGAATACCTGCTTGCGTATTAACGGCCGCTGCAAGACATGAAACCGTAAATAGTTTGGCAATATTAGATAAGCGCATTTTCCTTTCTCCTTTCACATAATTTATTGAGTGTTCAAACTGTTTCACCCCTAACAGTGCAAGGAGATTGCCAAAACTGAAAAATATCAGAATATCATAGCGTTACCTATTCATTAGCTGTCCAAAAACCATTTATTGATAAGTGACTCAACAACCAGACAAACATAAAAAGCAGATTATTAGGGTACACGGCATATTCCCTGTACTGATTATGTAAAAAAAGCTTAAGTCTAATAAATCCATGCCCTCCTACACAGTTAATTCCTACATGCACAGACAGTTCAGTGGACCTCAACCTAACTTTACAGTAGTTTTTTCTATCCTTTGTTCAACGTCTGCATAACGTCCATCAAACACACCGTGAATCCTTCCCTGGAGGTTTGGTTGCCGCTTCCTTGCGGCAAACAGTTCGACTGTGCGTTATCCAGCCGCTGGCTACCCATGTTGTAAATCGTAAGACCACTATTGCTAAATAAATAATGATTGGGGTATAAAAAATAGGTATAAACGCTGAAGGTGGGGTATTATCGGAGGTTATTTGTGAAACACGTGCTGGGAGCACGGTAAGCAGCAGTGACCAGGAAAGGCCTTCTGCTGCGGGAGAGCAAATCACCTCTGATAATGCATTTAATGAGGTAGATTGGTTATTTAAAAAATGTAAATATTTCAGTAAGTTAACTTTGCTTTAACAACAGTCTTTTGTAAAAAAACTGATAGTTTGCTCGATCAATTAAATCATGATTAATCTTTACTAGGTATTTCTAACTTTAATAAAAAAGTCAAAATCACGGGCAATGGTATTTCCCTGGCTACTGACTTCATCTACCGTATTTAAACGTAAATGGATCTGAATGGCGACGACCCTATTCATATCACCTACTAAATCTGCGGTAACATAACGATTTGGCACTTGGTCCGCATTGGTATCTTCACCATAAAGGAAAGTCATCTGTTCAACGCCTCTAACCAATTCCTCTGCAGCATTCAAGCCTTCCTGGCGCCATAGCGAGGTTACAGTATTACCTTGATTATTTGGAAAAGCCGAGTTGGCTAAATAATAAATGGTTGACTCCATTTTATAAATAGCGGCATCTTCTCCGTAAGGAATGCCATCATCCGTTAATTCTTTCTTAGCATTGCCGGGGTCAATTGACCCTCCCGTATTATGAACAATATTATATTCCGTTCCACTTCTAATGACAGCCAAGTTGGTTATTTGAAATAAGGTCGCTTTAGTACAATCACTGATTAAAACAATTTCTTCATCCTCCAGTGAAATACTGGCTTCCACTTTAATATCTGCGGAGGTGTTTGGCATTGCTTGTGTTACCCTAGCACCTTCATCTGAGGTTCGACGAACGACTAGAATATCGGCCGATGAACTTGGGTTAAGGTTCTGTAATTGCGTATTCAGTGTTGGTGACCAAGTACCGCTTTTATACACATAACCAGAAAAAAGCGTCCCCATATCCATCAAATAATCTACATCTGAAGGCTTTAAGCGGTTGATAAAATTACTAAATGCAACCTTTGAAAGACAGCCCATATAGCCTGCCATTCTTAGGTCATGACTGATTAAGTCAAAGGCTAAGCGAGCATTGTCTTGTAAGCGGGACAATCCATTAACAACACGATATGATTGCTGATTGGCACTAAAGATACTGATCATTCCCCCCATTAATACCAGCCCCAACAGCATTGAGACAAGCAGCTCAATAATGGTAAATCCTTTTACATGATTAACTGAGTACATAACTCAAGCGTCCTTTTTAGAGTCCTCCTGTCATAAAATTGTATACCTGGGTACGCTTATCGAACAGTAAGTCAAAAAAACTTAATAAATCTACTTGTAGTGCTAATAAACATGTAACGCAAGAGCACACTATTTATCCGTTTATTTAACCAGAAAAATCATTAAAATTACTCTAGGGCCTGTTAACACTATTTGAATCACCACTGCCGTAGACTATTTTTTCGCCTAGCAAGGCACAAGGAATGCCGTGTAGTCATTCTACATAAATGACTTGTAACACTGCTAGGTGGAAAAATAATCACGGCCCGAAGGGTTATGACGGTAAAAGCACTACTCGTTGTTGCTCATTGTTCATTTAGAATAACTAAACTTCACTCTTCGCGCCTAGATTAGTGCTTTTACCGTCATAACAGTGATATTCAAATAGTGTTAACAGGCCCTAGCTAAAAAAGCAGGACAATCGCATATAAAAAGAGTTTATGATGATCAGAGATTGTATTCATGCAATGCTTGAATTCATTTGTTCCTCCCGCAGCAGAAGACCATCCTTGGTCTCTACTGCTAACGGTGCTCCTGGCACCTGTTTCACAAACAAATTCAAGTATTGCCAACCCTCTTTGTGCTTTACCCCAATCTCGCTTAAATTCATAACAGTAGTAGCTCAATATATATTAAGGGCTTTACAAAGGCTGGATAATGGCCGCTGAACTGTTTGCCGCAAGGAAGCGGCAACCAAGCCTCCAGGGAAGGATTCACGGCGTGTTCAACGGGTATTATTTAGACTTTAGGCACAAGTTTAAGGGAAAATTATATGCGGTTGCCCTAGCTAAAAGAATAAACACTGTTACTCATTATGAATAAAGCTTTGCGCAACTTTCAAACCATAAGCGTCAAATTTTGCGTAAACCAAAGGGGCATCATAATAATGCTCCGGGTTTACTCTTAATACTTTATAACTAGCACTCAACTGACCATCTTTATTAAATTCCTGAAAAACAAACTGTTCCTTGACTTTTTCATTTACTGAGCTTTTATGCCTTTTTAAACGAAATTCATGGTCTTCAGGAATATCAAGTAAACGTTTAAACAACAATTCATTTACAGATGACTCATCTAATAAAAACATCGCTAGCCTCCTTGTAACTTATTAGCCTCGCAAACATTCACAACGACAAAAGGTAAGCTAGGGGTAAGCATAAAAAGAGCCAACTTGCTTTATAAGCATTCAGCCACTATTTCAACCACTGATAACATCATGAAAATAAGCCCTTCAGGAGAGTATTTACTAAAATAGTATATTTTTATGACATTACATATAAAACAGTTCACGCCTAACCTTGTAAAGTAAATAGACAGCAAATCGCTCATATATCTGCCACCTAAAATTAGGTTTTAAATAAATCACTAGCCAATTTTTTTTACATAATGGAAAGCTCATCCATTTTTGTATTCATTAACTAGTTGAATGAACATACTTTTTTTAATCTGGAATAGTTCCTGCTCTACATGGGGTGTTTAAAAACAACCCATCAGGAATGTGCCATGAAAACACCATTTAAAAAGCTCCCACTTGCGTTAATTGTAACGGCAGGACTCTCTGCACCCTTAACTCAAGCAGCAGAATTATCACTCATATTGCCAGATCCTTTATTACCCTATGCGATTCAATATGATGACTTTGCTTCCTATTCTTTGCCTGTTTTAAACTACTTTACTCAGGCGGATAATTCAGTCGCACTTGTACCTGGCCCCTATGGAACTACTATTCAACCTTCCGAACCTTGGTTCATTAAATCAGCTCCCGGTGAGCTTGGGATGGATGGTGAATATATTGTTATAGCCACAGGAACCAATAATGCGGGTGTTAACAGTAATGCCGACATCAGTAATCTGATTGACCCTGCTTATAGAACGCCTGATGGTGCACCCGCTAACACTGACAGCTTTAGTACCGTCACTCTTGATCCTGTAGTTTTACCAGAACCATTAAATGGTGTGGCTGACCCAGGTGGTATCAGTGCAGAGGCTAACCTTAATGATTTAGAAGACAGTTGGGATATTAATGTAGGTACTCTGCTAGATTATCTTGGTGAAGAAAACCAAATGGTGGTTATGTTTAACCATAATGAGTTAAACAGTGCTGCAGGTCCTTTTGGTGCTCAAGCCTTGTTTGCCTGGGCAAAAGTATGGATTACCGATAATGATGGAAATGACTCAGGTTTAGGCTCGTTTTACTTACGTAATACTGAACTTGGCGTAAATGATCCTATGCCCACAGACTGGATTTTGGCAGCAGGTGATGTTTGTCTAGACCCAACCACCTTTATTCCTGACCCAGGCTGTTTAGGACCTGACCCTGAAAATGACGATATTCTCTTTAAACATAATTTAGGTGCTGATAATGCCGCTTATGCCGTGGTATCGCCAACACTTGATGCAGCTATGCGCAGTTTAGCAAACCCTGAGAACTATACATTACACGCAGATATTCGTCTTTATGATGAAGATGATGGCTACGAACAGGCATTTATAATGGCTGCTCGTAAAACAACACCTGATGAGCCACCTCCTGTGCCAACACCCGGTATTCTTGCATTATTTGGATTAGGCTTATTGTCTATGAGATGGACTCGTCGCAAGTAGTCAGTCATCGAAGGCTTAACAGTGTCAGCGAGTAAGACATTATACCGACAATGAAGGGTATACATAGGCAGTATTTTCTCGCTGACGATTTTTTCCATATTAATCTATGCTAGGAGATATCACTTACCTTACTTAAAAAAGTAATCTTAACGTCAACTGTAGGATAGGCTATGGCATTTCGGGGACTCATGCTCTGTTACATACTACTCTTGCCCTATTCTCTCGCTTTTGCTACATCGCCAAAGCCTGTTCTACAGTTACATTTGATGAGTTTTAACAATAACAATCATTTATACTTTCATGAGCTTTTAACATCTTCGTTGAACGCTATCAATCAGCCAGTCTCTATTACCATTTACCCTGAAACCCCTCAAACTCGCATCATTAAATACCTTAATGAAGGCAGAATCAGCTTACATTGGATGCTGCAAACACCTACCAGAGATGCACGTTATACTCCAGTTAGAGTAAATTTAACGGGGGGTTTAATAGGTATTCGGCTCTTACTGATCCCTAAGGGGAAAGCCTATATATATCAAAACATCAACTCGCTTGGTGAATTTCGACAGCTGCCAGTCGTCGGTGCTTTAGGAAAAAGTTGGTATGATGCTGATGTATGGAAAGCAAACGCACTTAATTATATTCCACTGGAAGGTGATTGGCGCCAAGTCTATAAGCCTTTAGCCCTTGGCAATCGAGGTGTTGATTATTTTCCCCGAGGCGTTAATGAAATCCTGAATGAGGCTGCTGAGCACCCAGACCTTATAATAGAACCCCGACTCGCACTCATTTACCATCGAGACTTCATTTTTTACCTTGCCAAGCCTTATATATCTTATAAAGACGTTATTGAGAAAGCCCTCAAAAAAGCAGAGCGATCTGGTCTTCAAGCAAAGCTACTCAATAAACACTGGGGACATACTACCCGTACCTTAAAGCTCAACAGTCGTGTACACTTATACCTTGAAACGCCATAGCTATTACAGCACTAAAACAGAGTAAGCTTGCAGTAATCCATATATAAACAGAGCGTAATGCAGCAAAACCAATAGGATAAATTCACTATGGCAGGTATGAAATACTCGTTGACCATACTCTTACTTTTGACAGCATTTCCTCTCTCAGCCGCTACCATTATAGAAGCAATAGGTAAAGCCTATGATTTAAAGTCAGGTCAGCCCGTTTATATTGAAACACATATCATTCAGATCAATAAGACAACAAAAATCAATAAGCTTATTGTTGCTATGCCTCTTAGTGACCAAGTGACATATGCTTCACCTGATGGCAAAGTGTTTGCCACTAAGACCGTTGACTACGGAACGACACCACTTACCCCAAAGGTTGTGTTTAATAACCTAAAATTTAATCAGCGCGAATCTGTCTTTATTCAGTCTAATAATGTTGTCATTCTTCATGAGGAAGATAACCAACGCCAACAGCACCAATTACCACTTAAATCAGACCTAGTAATTGATGCTGGTTTTGATACATTCATTCGCAAACACTGGGCTAGTTTATTAGCGAATAAAACCCACCGTTTTGAGTTCTTATCCATCAGCGAAACATCAACGTACGCTTTTAAGGTTAAAAAGTCGGATGAAGACACAAACACTGTAACATTCACAATGACTCTGGACTCATTTATTGGTGGACTTTTTATAGACCCAATTATCATTACCTATGAAAAAAAGGAACATAAATTACTCACTTATCAAGGACTCACTAATATTCCTAAAGATAAAGATAGTAACTTCAGCGCAAAAATTATTTATACCTATAAGGAAAAACCTTGAGGCGAGGCACAACAAACATGACCTAAGGGCACCTCGCCCTGCACCAGACTATTAAAACACCTCATCTGTCAACTTTCTTGAAGGTGAGCCTTTATGGTCGTTAGGTAATTCCCGATATTTTTCAAGTGCCTCTTCCGCATTATCAATTTCACATTGACCAACTCTACGCCACAAAGCATTTCCCCAACCAAAAGTTCGACCGAACTTCTCATCGGTAAGCCATTCTTGCCAATGACCACTGCCAATGGTTCTTTTCCCCGTCACAATTTGCCACTGTAGTGCATCATGTCCTGCATAAGGAATATTGTGATACCACCTAAAGTCACCATGCATAAAGATTTGGTCACCTTCTTGGGTTGCTCTGCCATTCCAATCAGGGTAAGTATCAGAAACCCAAACATACTGTTGATGTGTACCCACATTGCCTGTTGGATAAAAACAAATTCCTTGCGTAGCCCATTGATCATGTGTAGGACTGGTATCATTGTAAAAGGTCACTAACCAACGATTTCCACCTTTGGTTAAATCAGGATAATGTGGCGGCATAGCATAAACAGCTGTAGCCGTACAGACATATACCCAAGTTAATGTAAATAACGTTGCTTTATTCATTACAACCTCCCTGCTAATTTGCTGATAAGCTAAATAAACCCTCCATTTCCTTTAGCCAAGCTTATAACTCACCTCTTGATTTTGATTACAGATAACTACGAACAGCTAATTAAATACTGCATTACTATCTATATAACAAAGTATCTCCTACTGTTAAAAATACTCTTTCTTACTAACATCACCGTTTAAATTGCAAAGCTGTATGGGATAATGGCACGCAAAAAATAGCTACCGACCATATACTTATAGCCTTTACAACTTACCTTTATGGTTCACAAAAAAATTCAAACACTGTAAACCCTCTTCTTTTACTTTACCCAGTTACGATGAATGACACCTGTGGTATTTCCCTATGGTAATGGCCAGAGGAAGACAAATGCAGAATCACGCACAGCAAACTGCCTGTCGCAAAGATGCAGCAGCTATTCAGGCTTAAGGAGCCTCCAGGGAAGGGTTTACGGCGTGTTCGCTGTGAGTATACGTTAATTAAATGTGAATTAAGTATCAAAATTACGCATTACTCAGCGATCTCAGATGTTTCTACACTTTTTTTATTATTTTTAGTGACAAATTATAAAGTCGAGAGACATAGCAAAAAAATAAGATATTTATCACCTTAATTTATCGACTAAGCAAAAAACATTATAAGAGTGAATTACTGCAAAGTTGAAATTATGGTTTGTTGGTATTATCCGGTTCGGGTTTTGGAAAAAAATGGAAGAATATTCATGTCTATTCAGGTTGAAGCCCGACCTATTTTACAACGACAACATCATAAAAATAGCAAACGAGGTCGAGTAAGTGAGTTTGTTTTTTCAGGGCCTGAACAGCTTCTGGCATCAATTATACCCTCAATATTAGCGGATCTTAATAATGATAATACTAAGCGCTGGTTAACCATCGTTTGTCCACCCGAGCTTAAATCACTCACTATACGCTGGCTGCAAGATTCTAAACTCAATCGGCAAACAACATTGTTTTTGACCGCAACGAGTGAGGTTTCACTGTTACAGCTTACCTTGCAAGCCTTACAAATGGGAAAAAGCCATACCGTCGTCTGCTGGCTGGATTATATTGATGAGCATACTGTGGAATTACTAGAAGGGGCTGCACAACGGGGTAATAGTCAAGCCATTAATATTTTACAAAAAATTCTTGTCTAACAATTAAGGATCACCCCTAGCCATTAGGATGCTACTCCATTAAAAATAAAAAGGTTTTTAGGTAAGACTTGATGCCTAAAAAGCTCGGATCATTACAGGAAGGAATCGCCACCAGCAGCTGCTAATGGCCTAAATACTGTGGATATGCATTAACAACAGATGACAGAAAATGGGCTAATGCAAAACGTGGTCTTTTTCATCAGCTTCTAGCGTTGACTCAGACATGAGGCCTACCATTTGAATTCCAGCACTCATCATTGCCTTTGCAACCTCAACGTGATTTTCTTGCAAAATTGCTTTTGCCTCTTCAGAAAAGCTGATTGTTACCAGTGGCTGCTCCTCTTCTGTGTCCGTTCGCTGTAACGCAATGTCTCCATCCGGTAACTCAATAATTTCCAAATAAGAAGGCATGATTTCTTCTCAATAACAGTTAAACACTTTGGCCATTCTACCACTACAAGAGCAAGGCACAACCCGAAACTATAAACTTATCAGGGAACGCCTACCAACACAAACAGTATAATTAAATTATTACCGGCTAAAGACACCTAGAAAGTAGCGACTACTTGGTTATTTTTTAATAATTAATATTCAATGAGCAGCATTCGCACTCGTCTGATTTCCTCCAGTAAAGAAGTCAACCATGTATTACCACATTGGAAGACCCTGTCCGTGATGCTTATATTATCACTTAATAACACGTCAACAGCCTCTGCAGAAGTAGCCTGTACATCAAGCTGTTTGACCGGAATCTGAGTACTCAACACCTGATTTATATGCTGGTCACCTTCACCACCTATAACGCCCATCGGTGATGGCATGGAAAGGGATGAGCTGACACTCGCCCCCACCAAAATTGGCCTAACGGCTCTCAACAGTTGAGCTAGCCAGGCATCAGGTTGACTGGCTAGCTCAAATAAATGTTGAATATCCATAGGCAATGACGAGACTTCCGTTATATCCTGAGGATTAAGTAGCTGCACAGCCTCACAATGACACTGGTAATGCACATTTAGCTCATTCACCCAGCCAATAACAGCCTGCCATAACAGCAAGAGAAAAGCATCTGCAAAAAAATGCTGAGAAGATGAACTCTGGTCACACTCAACATTATCCTCAGTCTGCTGCTGCCAATGCTGCATTAGCTGTAATGCCCGCTGAGTACGCACATCAACATAGCGCTGACATGCTTGTAATTGAGTTGATTCAGTTAATCCGGACATAATCTATACAACAGCAAATGTACACCCTGCATTTAGCTATCAATTAAGCACCTGCGCTTTTCTTGCTGGTTTTGGTGGCAGTTTTACGCTTACTCTGCTCTATGGCCCATTTTCCATCTCGATAAAATGCGCGCCAACCGGTAGCCTTACCATCAACTTCAGTCATAACATACTGCTCTTGCGTTTTACGACTGAAACGGATAACCGCAGGATTTCCCTCAGGATCACTTTGCGGTGCTGACAGCAAAAAGTGGTATTTAACATCTAAAGCCTGCTGATGAGGTAATAATTCTTTCACTAATGGCGCGCGTGTTTCACGATTTTTAGGAAACTGGCTTGCCGCCAAAAATAAACCGGAAGCCCCATCACGAAGTACGTACGTATCATCTACCTTCTCGCAAGCAAGCTCAGGCATTGGAATAGGATCCATTTTAGGTGGTGCAGGCTCACCGTTTTTAAGTAATTTACGGGTGTTTTTACAGCTTTCACTGGTACAGTCAAAGTACTTACCAAAGCGTCCTGTCTTAAGTTGCATTTCTGCACCACACTTATCACACTCAAGGGTTGGCCCTTCATAGCCTTTTAATTTAAACTGCCCTGCTTCAATTTCATAACCTGAACAATCCGGATTATTACCACAAATATGCAGCTTACGTTGTGCATCAAGCAAGTAGCTATCCATCGCAGTACCACATTTAGTACAGCGATGTTTAGCACGTAATGCATTAACCTCACCCTCTTCATCATCGGCCGCAACCGCTTCTTCACCCGGCACCAGATTGATGGTTGATTTACAACGTTCTTTTGGTGGCAGTGCATAGCCAGAGCAGCCTAAAAATACGCCGGTACTGGCCGTACGAATCTGCATTTTGCGCCCACACGAAGGACAGTCAATATCTGTCATGGTGGGCTCATTAGCACGCATTCCCTTTTCAGTATCATTTGCCAGCGTTAGCTTTTTGGAAAAGTCCGCATAAAAACTATTCAACAACTGTTTCCAATTCAACTCACCCGTAGCGATATGGTCGAGGTTCTCTTCCATATTGGCTGTAAAACTATAATCCATTAAGTCTTTAAAGTTTTCTGTGAGCCGATCGGTAACAATATCCCCCATTTTTTCAGCATAAAAACGGCGACTTTCCAGCTTCACATAGCCACGATCCTGAATGGTAGAAATAATTGAAGCATACGTCGAAGGTCGTCCAATGCCACGCTTTTCAAGCTCTTTCACTAAAGATGCTTCCGTAAATCGTGCAGGTGGCTTGGTATAATGCTGACTCGGATCGAGCGCTTGTAATGCAAGTAACTGCTTAACCGTCAACTCAGGGAGAATTATGTCCTCTCCCTTCTTACCGATAGGCGTTAACACTTTGGTAAAGCCGGCGAATTTAAGCACACGACCCCGTGTTCTTAATTCAAAGTTATCAGCCCCTACGACAATACTGGTACTGAGGTATTCTGCTGGTGACATCTGACAGGCTACAAACTGTCGCCAAATTAACTCATATAAACGCTCAGCATCTCTCTCTAGCCCATCAATAGAACCAGGCTGCGCATTGACAAAAGAGGGGCGAATGGCCTCATGAGCTTCTTGAGCACCTTCTTTACTGGAGTAGCGGTTAGCCGCTTTCGGTAAATAGGATTTATCAAAATGTTCTGTAATATACTCACGACAACTGTCTACCGCATCTTGACTGAGGTTGGTTGAGTCAGTACGCATGTAGGTAATATGGCCTGCTTCGTACAAGCGCTGCGCTAACGTCATGGTTTTTTTAACACTAAAACCTAAACGCGTACTGGCTGCTTGCTGAAGGGTTGACGTGATAAACGGTGCAGGAGGCTTAGTTTGAGTCGGCTTTTGTTCAACATTTTTTACTGCATAACTGGCTTTTTGTAATTGCGCTAAAGCAGCATCTGTCTGCGCTTTATTGACAGGACGAAATGCTTTATCGCTCTGTTTAGTCACTTGCAAACGCAGTGCATGACCATCATCGGTGGTAAGGTCTGCAAAAACTTCCCAGTATTCTTCGGGAACAAACGCACGAATTTCTCGCTCCCGCTCAACAATTAATCGAACAGCAACTGATTGCACACGCCCTGCCGATAAACCTCGGGCTATTTTGGCCCAAAGCAAAGGAGATACCATGTAACCCACGACACGATCTAAAAACCGTCGTGCCTGCTGCGCATTGACTCGATTTTTATCCACTTGCACAGGGCACTCAAACGCTTCCTGAATCGCTTTTTTGGTAATTTCATTAAAAACGACCCGACGATAGCGGTCACTATCTCCGCCAATGATTTCCTGCAAGTGCCAGGCAATGGCTTCTCCTTCACGGTCCAAGTCCGTTGCCAGATATATCTGGTCAACACCCTTGGCTAATTTTTTTAATTCATCAACAACTTTTTCTTTGCCAGGCAGCACTTCATATTGCGCTTTCCAGTCATTTTCCGGATCAACCCCCATACGACCAATGAGTTGTTCTTTGGCCTTACGCTCCTTATGGATAGCGCGCTGTTCCGGCGTCAGTTTACGTGTTTCTGCTGCAGCTTTTGCACGCGCCTTGGGATCGACTGCCTTTTTATTCCCACTTACTGGTAAGTCACGGATATGACCCACACTGGACTTAACGATATAATTGCTACCCAGGTATTTGTTTATTGTCTTGGCTTTTGCTGGCGACTCAACAATTACTAATGATTTACCCATGCTGACCTGTCATTTCCAGAACAAACGTAAATTTATCCATAAAGATAGAAAATCTATTGAATTTTGCGACATATATAAGGACGATCTTACACACTATCAAGTCTACTCATAGCTGTCATCATCCCAAATATGTACTAAAAGCAACAACATACACCTAAAGCCGCTATCTCAAGCCGCGATCATTAAACGCGATTTACCTAAAAAATACTTTAAATCGCAATCACAAAAACCCAAAACAAATAAAGTCTCTTAAAACAAAAAAGCCGGAGTTAACCTCCGGCTTTTGACGTATACCAGGAATTAAACCCGTTCAAAGACCGTGGTGATCCCTTGGCCAAGTCCTATACACATGGTGGCTATACCCAAAGTACCATTCTGTTGTTGCATAATGTTCAACAATGTACCAGAGATTCGGGTACCAGAACAACCAAACGGATGACCAAGCGCAATTGCTCCTCCATTGAGATTGACTTTTTCATCCATTTTGTCAAGTAATTTCAGATCTTTTAATACAGGTAATGCCTGTGCAGCAAACGCCTCATTGAGCTCAACATGGTCAATATCATTCATGGTCAATCCCGCGCGCTTCAAGGCTTTCTTGGTCGCAGGTACAGGCCCATAACCCATAATGGAAGGGTCTACACCTGCCGTAGCCATCGCTCGTACTTTAGCAATAGGCGTTAAACCTAAATCTTTTGCTCGCTGAGCAGACATTACCAACATAGCAGATGCACCATCAGTTATTTGTGAAGACGTGCCTGCTGTAATAGTGCCCGCTTTAGGATCAAACGCCGGACGAAGCTGACTCAGTGTTTCGTAAGTCGTTTCTGGACGAATTGTTTCATCCTCAGTAAATATCCTTAAATTGCCATCTTCATCCAAACCTTCCATCGGTGCAATTTCGTTGGCAAAACGCCCTTCAATTGTCGCCTTATGAGCACGTTGATGAGATCGCGCACCGAACTCATCCTGTGGTTTACGACCAATGCCGTGCATTTTACTGAGAAATTCAGCGGTAATTCCCATCATACCAGCGGCTTTCGCTGCATGAAGGCTAAGCTCAGGGTTTGGATCAACGCCATGCATCATACTGATATGACCCATATGCTCAACACCGCCAACGACAAACACATCACCATTATTGGTCATAATAGCCTGTGTTGCAGTATGTAATGCAGACATTGAAGAGCCACATAAGCGGCTGACTGTTTGGCCGCAGGAAGTATGAGGAATAGGTGTCATCAACATAGCCATCCGGGCAATATTCCAACCTTGCTCCAGTGTTTGGTTAACACACCCCCAAATCACATCTTCAACCTCAGCCGGGTTCACATCCGTATTACGCGCTAAAAGCGCTGTAATCAGCTTACCTGACAGGCTATCTGCACGAACATGGCGATACATGCCACCTTTGGCACGCCCCATCGGGGTCCGCACGAAATCAACAACGACCGCATCTCTTGGTTGTAAGCTCATGGTTCTTGTACCCTCTTCCAGTCACTGAATTAGTTATCAAAAAAAAGCTGGCCGTTCTTTGCCATTTCCCTAAGTTTTGCTGTGGGCTGGTAAAGTGGCCCCAACTCAGCGTACTGGTCTGCTAGTGCACAGAATTCAGCAATTCCCATGTCTTGGATATAACGCAATGCGCCTCCGCGGAAGGGAGGGAAGCCAATACCATAAATCAACCCCATATCCGCTTCATGTGCACTGGCTACAATGTTGTCTTCCAGACAGCGAACTGTCTCCAGACACAGAGGAATCATCATCCGTGCAATAATCTCTTCTTCAGTGAACTCCCGTGAGGGTTGAGTCACCTCTTTCAGTAATGCTTGAACATCTGCATCCACTTTCTTCTTCGGTTTGCCACGCTTATCAGGCTCATAGCGATAAAAACCTAAACTGTTTTTCTGGCCATAACGCTTTTCAGCGAACAGAACATCGAGAGCACTCTTGAAATCTCGTTTCATACGATCAGGAAAGCCATCAGCCATGACTTTTTCAGCATGTGCTGCGGTATCAATACCTACAACGTCCAACAGGTAAGCAGGTCCCATTGGCCAACCAAAACGCTCCATCACCTTATCAATCTGGACAAGGTCAGCCCCATCGCGCAATAACAGGGCAAAACCACCAAAATAAGGAAACAATATGCGGTTCACCAAAAAGCCTGGGCAGTCATTGACGACAATAGGTGTCTTCCCTAATGATTTGGCATAGGCAACAACAGTCGCCACCGTTTCTTCGCTGGTTTTTTCACCACGAATGACTTCCACCAGCGGCATCATATGTACTGGGTTAAAAAAGTGCATACCACAGAAACGCTCTGGGTGCTTAAGCGATTTAGCGAGTTCAGTAATGGAAATCGTTGAGGTGTTAGAAGTTAATACCGCGTTTTCAGCAAGCTGGCCTTCGACTTCAGCAAGTGCTTTATGTTTTATTGACAGATTTTCAACAACTGCTTCCACTACCAGGTCGACATTATTCAACTCACCATAAGACAGTACAGGTACAATACGATTGAGTACCTCTGCCATCCCCGCCGCTGACATCCGTCCTTTATCAACACGTTTTACCAACAGCTTGGCGGCTTCTTGCAGACCCAGATCCAAACCTTGCTGGTTAATGTCTTTCATGACAATAGGCGTGCCTTTATACGCAGACTGATAGGCAATACCACCGCCCATAATACCGGCTCCCAAGACACCCGCTTTGGTCACCTTCGCCGCTTTTTCCTGATAGTCTTTTGCTTGCTTTTTTAAGGCTTGATCATGCAAAAATAAATTAATGAGGTTTTTCGCCACACTGGTTTTGGCCATTTTCACAAAACCTTTGGCTTCAATCTTTAGCGCCTCATCACGGCCTTTGGTGGAAGCTTTTTGCATGGCTTTAATAGCTTCAACAGGTGCTGGGTAGTTTGGACCTGCTTGTGAAGCAACATAGGCTTTTGATGTTTCAAACGCCATCATCGATTCAATATTATTCAGCTTTAATTTTTCATACTTTGGCTGCCTTTTTGCCAGATAATCCAGCTCACCACTGACACAGCGTTTCGCCAAATTGACTGCAGTGTCATGTAGCTTATCCAGAGGAACCACTACATCTGCTACACCCACTTTACGGGCAGACTCAGCATCATGCTCTTTACCTGCACATATCCACTCAATGGCATTATCGGCCCCCACCAGTCGAGGTAAGCGAACAGTGCCACCAAAACCAGGATAAATCCCAAGCTTAACCTCAGGTAAGCCAACACGGGCAGTATCGGCCATTACGCGATAATCACCCGCCAAACACATCTCCATGCCGCCACCTAAGGCAATACCATTAACCGCAATCACTGTTGGGAATGGTAAGTCCTCAAACGCACTAAAGATGGCATTGGCCTGTAGATTTAATTCCATGAGTTCTTCTTCGGGCAGGGAGAAGTTATCCAAAAATTCTCCAATGTCTGCGCCAACAATAAATACATCTTTACCGCTCGTAACCACCAGACCTTTTACTGCACTATTTGCCTTAAGCTCCACCACAGATTGCTGGAGTTCCAGTAGCGTTTGTTTATTAAATTTATTGACCGATTCTCCTTGCAAATTAAATTGCAACTCGGCAATACCCTCTTCCAGGAGCTTAACCGTTATGGCCTGACCTTCATAAATCATCTAGTGATCTCCACGCTGAGTTAGCTTGTGTTCCGATCAAAAACTGTGTGGCTTACTGACAACAGCTAACGCACTCGCGCCAGCAGGAGATGGGTTGCATAGAGATAGCATGTTCTGTCATAAGGTACACAGTCTGCCGGTGCCACCGGCTTATAGTTCTACAAGTTGAGTAAGCAATAATTCATACGTTTGTTTAATTATAGATTGCAACCTTCGTTAAAAACAGACAATTTGTCAATAACCCTTAAGTCAAAAATAAAATGACCTTTAAGTCAGAATCACATCTAAATGGAACATCTTCGTTACTGAGTAGAGAAAGATAGAATTAATTGGCTACGCTTTAACCCTAACGTCCAAGCGATTGCAAAATGATGATCCGTCAAGAAAAACACATTACCTGTCTTACCTGCACACTCTTACCAGCACATTGGTAAAACAATCCAACCAGCATGACACTTTAATGACAAGCATCAGCTGAATGCACGTATCAGAGCTACTTCATAATACTCATCGAGCGGGTCCTTCAGGTGTAGCAAGGCTTGAAAAACCCTTAACTCACACAGATGGTTCCAGCCAGCCTTTAACCTGATGTAAAAAATGCATAATGTTGTCTAGTGCCTCTGGTGTTCCCTTTTCCTGCCACAATACAGAGACATAGGCTGACGTGATTGATACTCGCACAACGTCATCAGGCAATGATGCGACCATTTGTTGCAAAGCAGACCAGTGCGGCTGCAAGCGACGATCATTAACTGCAGCAGGCCATCCAGTCCACTGCGGCGAATCGTTTAACTCATGCTGCAGGATAATTTCAATATCACCTTGGGGTCGCGCTATGCGACAGGTGTAACCAATACAGGTGACTGATTTTCCATTTTTATCATTATAAGGCGTTTGGCGTACTTCTATCCCTTTTGCTATTGCTGCCTGACGCAGCGCCATTCGCTTTCGGTCTGCGGGTGAGGGCAATATCCACATCAGCGACCCTGCAATTGCAAGTACACCCAGCAAGATAATGAGATACGTCATAAATTTTTCCTACAATACCGTTACGATAGATTTAATACTACTCAGCCGTATTTTATAGACAACACATTGTGGGTAATGTGTTTTCCAGGACGCACGGACACATCAATAAGTCCTGTTAAATAAGTTATATAAAAAGCAAGGAGTCACTTTAATGAGTCGTTATAAACATATTCTGGTTGCCGTGGATTTAACAGAAGAAGCCGATATTGTTTTGCAACGTGCCCAGGAGATAGCCAAAGACCACAATGCTGATATTACCCTGGTTCATGTTGTTGAACCTTTAAGTGTTGCTTATGGCAGTGATATTCCTCTGGACTTAACCACACTACAAGAAGAAATTGCACAGCAGGCCCGTCAACGGATCAGCGAGCTGGCTAAGCGCCTTAATAATGAAGGCCATCAACATGTCGTGTATGGACGCCCCGAGAAAGAAATTCACCGTATTGCTGAAGAGCGAAACGTTGACCTGATTGTGGTCGGCAGCCATGGACGTCATGGGCTAGCCCTGATACTCGGCTCCACCTCTACAGGTATTCTTCATGGTGCTAAATGCGATGTGCTGGCCGTTCGGGTCGGCAAGTAAATTTATTGTGTATTAATGACTATTTGTAAAAGCGATGCCCATCTACATGGGAATCGCTCTATATAACGCTATTCAGACTGCATGGCTTCTAACTCAGTCCAGCGTTCAAGCTTGTCTTCAATTTGCTGCTGTAACTCCGTCAGCTGTTGTAATGTTGATTGCACTTGAGCTTGTTCCTGCTGATAAAAGTCTGGCGCATTCACTTGCTGTTCAAGCATACTTTGCTGCTGCTCCAAGTCTTCAATTTCTTCTGGCAGCTGTTCCAACTCTCGCTGTAATTTATAACTGAGTTTTTTTCGTGAACGCTTAAGCTCATTTTCAGCTTTTTGTTGAGCAAGGGGTGCTGCTTTTTCTATAGGCTGTGGTGATTCTTCCGGTTGCGCTGCAGACACTAAATCCTTAAATGCCCCCCCTTGTCGAATCCAGTCATGGTAACCACCAACATATTCTTTGACTTGACCATTACCTTCAAAGACAAAGGTTGAGGTCACAACATTATCTAAAAAGGTACGGTCGTGACTGACTAATAGCAATGTGCCATTAAAGTCCAGTAGCGCCTCTTCCAAAAGCTCCAGGGTTTCAACATCCAAATCATTGGTTGGCTCGTCCATCACCAACATATTGGCAGGTTTACTGAACATACGAGCCAGCAGCAAACGGTTACGCTCACCACCTGATAATGCCTTGACGGGGGTACGGATACGCTCAGGGGTAAATAAAAAGTCCTGCAGATAACTCATGATATGTCGAGACTTACCACCAATTTCAATACTGTCACGTCCATCAGCCACGTTGTCTAGCACGGTTTTTTCTTCATCAAGCTGAAGTCGTAGCTGGTCAAAATACGCTACTTCTAGCTTAGTACCATGCTTAATAGTCCCTGACTGTGGTTTTTCCTGTCCCAGTAGCAGCCTCAATAAAGTACTTTTACCGACGCCATTGGGACCAATCAAACCAACCCGATCACCACGTAGCAGTCGGCATGAAAAGTCATCAATTAAGAGAGCTTCATCATAGCCGTGGCAAACATGTTCAGCTTCTACAACCAGCTTGCCCGATTGCTCAGCTTTATCTAGTTGCAGTTTGGCTTTACCCTGAACTTCTCGACGTTGAGCTCGTTCTTTGCGAAGTGCCTGCAGTGCTCTGACTCGACCTTCATTTCGTGTCCGTCGTGCCTTTATTCCCTGTCTAATCCAGGCTTCTTCTTGTGCCAGTTTTTTATCAAATTCAGCATTCTGACTGGCTTCAACTTCCAGTTGATGAGCTTTATGTGCCAAAAAGCTAGCGTAGTCACCACTCCAACTGGTGATCAAGCCTCTATCCAGCTCAATAATTCGGGTAGCCACTTTCTGTAAAAAAGAGCGGTCGTGGGTAATGAATAATACCGCGCCTTTAAACTCAGCTAACTGCTGTTCAAGCCATTCAATGGCGGCTATATCCAAGTGGTTGGTCGGCTCATCCAGCAGCAATAATTCCGGATCACTGACCAGCGCTTGCGCCAAAATAACCCGTCTTCGCCAGCCTCCCGACAGCTCTGCCATGGTTTTATCTTCAGGCAAGTTCAAGCGCTTGATCATGGTTTCAATACGCTGGTTTAAACGCCACCCATCTTTTTGCTCCAAGGCCGACTGGACATGAGCCAACGTTTGCAAGCTTGCTTCATCATTTGCTTGATGAGTAAGTTGATGATACTGGGTAAGTAGCTCACCTACTTCAGCTAAGCCTTCAGCCACCACCTGGTAAACGGTTTTCTCATCCGCTTTGGGAAGTTCTTGTGGGAGTGCACTGATACGTAGCTCTGGTTGACGCCAAAGCGTACCACCATCAATATCCTGAATACCTTCAACTACTTTTAAAAGGCTGGATTTACCCACCCCATTTCGCCCAATAAAACAAATGCGCTCACCACTATCAACTTGAAAACTGACCTGATCTAATAACGGCATTGCACCAAACGCGAGAGAAACTTCATCAAAGCGCATAATTGGCATAAGGGATTACAACCTCTTTTTCACAGCAACTAATTTCACAGTGGCTAAGCGTAACAAATAATAAGAAAGCAACGAATAAGTGAGAATTAATTCACACTAAAAACATCTTACCTATCAACCTAGTGCACATTAGGTCTATGTCCTGTAACAATTCAACCTTTAACGGCTCTAATAGTAATTAACAGCTACTAGCAACTAACAGATCGACTAGTAATGGCTTAACCAGCAGCCACTCAATAACACAACATTAAATGCCTAAATGTGTACATTAACTGGGTAGCTCAGGCAAACATCATTATGACACCTGGGCGCATTCAATCTGTAGTATAGAAGCGGTTATGCTGGAGCCAGACACCTGACTAAACTCAATGTGCAACTTCACAGAGTGATTCACCAACGTACCACATTATTGATTAAGACAAATGTTATCAACGGAACTCCAAGACGACTATTATTATCTGTACATAGATACTATTTTTGACATAGCCCTTTTCAACAGAATTTAACCAAGACAGCAATTCCATGATGCCTATTAACGTATTGCTCAAACCCATCCCCATAAGTCAGGTGTTGCGCGTCGGGTTCTTGCTGCCCTTCTCCACCTGTATGACGCTGGCCATTACCAGCCAAACAGCCTTTGCCAGCGCCCAGACACCTTACAGCAAAGAGCGCAGCTACTATCAGCAAGCAATAAAAGCCTATCGTGCTAATAATAACAAGCAATTTAACACCCTAAAAAAGAAGCTGAGCCACTATCCTCTTTACCCCTACCTTGAGTACTATCAGCTTGATAGAGGACTGTCTTCAAAAAGCAATCGCACTATTGCTCAGTTCGTGAATAAATATCAGGATGTTCCACTCACAAATAGGCTGGAGCAAAAATGGTTACGTTCTTTAGCAAATAAAAAGCAGTGGCAAACTTTGCTCAAGCACTTTCCTGAAGATAATAAATCGACTGATCTACAATGCAGCTTTCATTATGCTCAATTACAAACAGGTAATAGCAAAGCAGCCTATGCCGGTGCACAACAACTGTGGCTAACAGGCAAATCGCTACCCAAAAGCTGTGACCCATTACTGAATAATTGGCGGTCTGCCAATAAATTAACCCCCGATTTAGTTTGGCAACGCATGGTCTTGGCCTATGCCGAAAATCAAGGTACTTTGGGCCGCTATCTCATTCGTTATTTACCCAAATCTCAACGTGGCCTGGGTAATCTTTATTTCAACACCTATCACCAGCCTAATCGGCTCACCAAAACCGCAAATTATTCTGCTAAACATGCCCAAATGGGTGACATTATCAGTACTGGTCTAGTTCGCCTGGCAAAAAGCAAGCCGAGTAAAGCCCTCTCCCTTTGGACTACTTACCAGAAACAACACAGGTTTACAGATAAACAGCAAGCTTATGTAGAAACTAAGTTAGCCTACCGTTTAATGCGAAAGTACACTAAAAAACACCAACAATGGATTGATAGTGTCCTGGCAAAGCATCAAGAAACCGAGCTAATTACCTGGCGCTTACGCCAAGCATTGCGACAACTGGACTGGGCCAGTATAGCCAAATGGACACAAGCCTTTCCTAAAGAAGAAAGACAAACCAGCCGCTGGCAATATTGGTATGCTCGCGCTATTGAAGCCAGCAATCCCTCACAGGCTAAGCGTGATGAAGCACATGCTATCTATCGCAAACTCGCGGATAGTGAACGGGATTTTTATGGCTTTTTAGCTGCAGATAGAATGAGCCGGAATTATGCGCTTCAGCATAAGCCTTACCCAGTATCGTCAAAAACACGAAGCCGTGTACAACAGCTACCAGCCGTTCAACGCGCTCAAGAATTTTTTCAAATGGAGCAACTTTGGCCTGCCCGTCGTGAGTGGTATCACATGGCTAGCCAAATGAATCGCGAAGAGTTATTAGCTGCAGCTGAAGTTGCCATGAGCTGGCAATGGTATTTTCCTTCTATTATTAGTACCGCACGTGCTGAGTATTGGGACGATTTAAACCTGCGCTTTCCGGTTGCTTATAAAAAACCCATCCTCAAAAATAGTCGTGCCCAAGACCTTGATAGCAGCTGGGTTTTTGCTATTACCCGACAAGAGAGTGCCTTTATGTATAAAGCTCGCTCTCACGCAGGGGCAATGGGCCTTATGCAGCTGATGCCAGCAACGGCTCGCTATGTTGCTCGAAAAAATAGCATTCCCTATCAAAGTACCAAGCAACTCCTAAAACCTGAAACCAACATCAAATTAGGTAGCGCTTATCTGGCTGAGCTGTACAAGCAATTTAATGGTAATCGAATTTTAGCCACAGCCGCTTATAATGCTGGACCTCATCGTGTAAATCAGTGGTTGAAGCGCCATCGCAAGTTACCCCATGATGTATGGGTTGAAGTGATACCCTTTAATGAAACCCGAAAATACGTACAAAATGTACTGGCATATCAGGTTATTTATCGGGATAAGCTTGGCCATAAGCCCATGTTCTTAACTAAAAATGAAGTCAACTACAGTTACGAGCCGGCTAAAAAGCCTTAAAAAAAATCATAAAAACCGTTACACACAAAAAAGGTCAAGCAATGCTTGACCTTTTTCTTTAGAGACTCTGAGTTAAATACTCTATTTATCAGTAATAAAGTTTAGCTTTCTTAACCGCTTCATAGGCATCTACCACACCAGCACCACACTCATCACAGTCAGTTTGTCTCGCAGTGCTTTTCAGAATTGAGCGAACTGTACTGGGTTTAATTTTTGGATTAACTGCATACATTAATGCTACCAACCCAGCCACATGAGGTGTCGCCATACTGGTTCCCTGATAGTAATCATAGTTATCACTTCCAGGATAAGACTGCCCAGCATTTAAAGTTGATAAAATGCCACCTTCAGGTCGCTTCTGCCAAGTGTATGTACCAGACCAGTAGTCATATTTCTTAACTTTAGTTTCACCACCGGGTGCAGCAATGTCAACGTAGGCACCATAATTTGAGTAGTAAGAACGCTCACCACTTTTGTTATTAGCCGCAACGGTAATAACACCAGAACAATTGGCAGGCGCTGCATTACGACTAGTGATACGCACGCCTTCATTACCGGCAGCAACAACAACGGTGGTGCCTTTTTCAGTGATATCTTCAATTGCTTCCTGATACACACGGCTACATGGCGCTTCACCACCTAAACTTAAATTTACAACTTGTGCTGGGTTTTTATTTGCAGGTACCCCATCAACTTGTAAACCTGCAGCCCAGCGCATACCTTCAACAATATCACTGGTATAGCCCCCGCAGCGACCCAATACACGTACAGGCAGAATCTTACTCTTCCAAGCAACACCAGCGACACCAATACCATTATTACTTACCGCAGCAATGGTTCCCGCAACATGAGTACCATGCCATGAACTGGTTTCATCTCTCGAAGGTACAGGTTGACCACTTGAGTAACCACACTCCCCTTGCCGAGTAAAATCACCAGAATCAAGCGGATTATCATCTCGACCATCACCATCATTAGCGACAAACTCATCTGAAATAAAATCATAGCCAGGAACAATATTATCCATTAAATCTTCGTGATAACGGATACCTGTATCGACAACAGCAACTACGACATCCTGACTACCTTGAGTAATTGACCAGGCATCAGGTAAATTCATACCGCCGGTAATTTCATCATTACTATGATAACTCCACTGTTCCGCATAACGAGGGTCATTTGGATGCGTTTGTTGAATTGTCATAATATAGTCAGGCTCAGCATACTCTATACGGCTATCGTTGCCTAATGACGCAGCTATCGCCTCGACTTTTGCCACATCCATCTGCTCACCCAGCGTATAAATCACTTTATTTTTATCTATTTTTTTAAGTTGGTTAAGCTTTTCTCCAGCAGCTGTTGCTAACATGCGAGGTTGCGCATTAACAGCCGGAGCAGACATTGGACCCATTGTTTTTTTTGAGGTGGATTGCTTATATTTAATAATTATGCGATTTGTCTTTGGTGCTATCCCTAACACTTCTTCAGCTAATACGCCCCCCGACAAACAGCCTACAGAAATAGACACAAAAGCACATAATGTTTTCGTCATTGATAGCCCCTAATCACTCAGATAATAGTCAATCTATTTGTTTGATAGCTTCCTGCTACCTTTATATTTTTACCACACTCCCTGCTTATTATTTTGCAGATATAATTATTAATTTATGGAATTTCTAACGCCCTTGAGGCAGTTCTTATTTAATAAAAGTAAACTTTTCCATGTTTACAGCTCCAATATATTACAATGAGATTCCTAAATGCAATATATTTTCCAATAAAAAAAATGACTCTTCGGATTAACCATGAATTTGCCTGTACATAGTGCCTCAATAGAACCGACGCACCAAAAAATAACACATCACACGACCGTAAAGTCTGCCACTGAAAAGCGCGAGTTTACCTATTAACATCAGTAAAAAAACAACAACCTAATAGGACATACACTGCACGTAAGTTGTGCGGAACTATTTAATTTATGACAAGGTGTTTTTTCAGACCAAACTAGCCTAAGGCTATAAAAATCAACGCTCACCTAAAAATGGTATGGACACCATTGTTACTTAATTTTCCCATGGAGCGCTAGCCATAATTAGCAGTCTATTTTGGCAAGGAAAGCTAAACGCAAAGCAATTAATGCTAATTTATTAGCAAGAGGAACATCATAAATAGCGGGCTTTTTTAGTAAATACCTCACACAACAACAGTTGCCTAAATGATCTTCTCAATAAAAGAGAGTGTAAGTTCTGTAGGACAAATTAGTCACATTGACACTTACTTTGTATAGACAACTGCGCTGTTATTATTACAAAAATAAAGTTCAAACCGAGAAGAATTTAATTAACATTCATTTTGGCGCTTAACCACAAATCGCTCTCCCTTGGGAGTTACTACCAACCAGCTGTGTCGATGAATCAGTGGCATGGTAAACCCATGTGAGCCTGACAACCGATCGACTAACGTGGCACCTGCAGGGCTATTGCTGGCTAAATGATCAATAAACTGCTTCCATCCCTGAAAAACACCTTGATCACTGGTAATCATGGAATCCTTCGTGGTCAATGTTACTGTCTTCATCGAATAACCTCTTACCCAAATAATCTGTCGTGTTCTAGTCCGCTCACCCGTCAAAGGTCAGAACTCCATTCCGACAAAGTACACAGGAATATGCCTTTTCCAAGGGTACACCCAAACTGCAGGGTAAATAAGCGAGTGACTCGGTAGTGAAAGTATAGATGGCAAGCATTCACCTACCTTGTCCAACATCAAAAATGTAGACTGCAGCACCATATTAATTCTTCATTAAAGTCGTCTGATTAAAAGCAGTGACTATAAGCCGCTTGCTCCTTGCTTTTTTTTCTATGCCTATGGTTTGATAACGCTTCAAGACTACGTATGACAAAACGATTCAAAACAAGGTGCAAAACAACAACTCAGTTGACATCAGGTTGAATTACAACCATGTCATCTTTATCTGCAACCTACTTTGGATACAACCTTACTTAAGTGAGCACTAAATGAGTATTCATATTAAAGCTGTTATGTCTATTGTTGCGCTTACGATCAGTTCCAATAGCTTCAGTAGCACCCCAGACGCAACGATTAAGCTCCGCATTATTGAAACCACCGACATTCATGCCAATTTGATGGACTTTGACTATTACAAAGGTAAACCCAGTCCAAAAATCGGCTTAACCCGAGCTGCAACACTGATTAAAGAAGCCCGTCAGGAAGTGAAAAACAGCGTTTTAGTGGATAATGGCGACCTGTTACAAGGCAGCCCCTTAGGAGACTATATTGCCTCAAGAGGATTAAAAAAAGGACAACTACACCCTGCCTATAAAGCGATGAACCAACTACAATATGATGTCGGCAATATTGGTAATCATGAGTTTAACTATGGTCTTTCCTTCCTCCAAGAAAGCATAAATGATGCAAAATTCCCCTATATTTGTGCCAATGTTTTTCACGATAATGGCAAAGGTCAGCCAGGCAAACCTTACTTCAAGCAGTACCTGATTAAACCTACAACCGTTGTCGATAAAGCAGGAAAACAACATACGCTCAACATCGGTTACATCGGTTTTGTTCCCCCCCAAATTATGCTCTGGGATAAAAAAAATCTAACCGGTAACGTTGTCGCAACAGATATCAAAAAAACTGCAGAGACACTTATCCCTGAAATGAAACAAGCAGGGGCTGATATCATTATTGCAATCCCTCACTCAGGTTTAAGTACAGAACCTTATACAGCCATGGCTGAAAACTCAGTGTATTACTTAACACAAGTATCAGGCATTGATGCTATTCTCTTTGGCCACGCACATGCCGTCTTTCCTTCAAAAGAGTTTAGCCGTATTCCAGGTGTCGATATTAAACAAGGCACCATTAATGGTATTCCTGCTGTAATGCCAGGACGTTGGGCAGATCATATTGGTATTGTTGATCTCATCTTAACGCAAAAAAATAAGCAGTGGCAGATCACCAGCAAACAAGGCTCAGTCCGAGGTATATTTAATGAAGATAAAACAAAGCAAGTGGCACCTGATAAGCAATTAACCAAACTGCTTGCCGAAGATCATCAAGCAACTTTGAAGTTTGTGAATCAACCTATCGGGCAATCCAGTGATGATATCTATAGTTACTTGGCGCTTTTACAAGATGACCCTTCTATTCAAATCGTCAATGATGCCCAAAAAGATTACGTTGAACGTTATATTCAAGGTGATCCCGACCTTGCCAATATCCCTGTGCTATCTGCTGCCGCACCTTTTAAAGTAGGTGGCCGTAAGAATGACCCAACCAACTTTACAGAAGTCGCCAAAGGCACTCTAACCTATCGTAATGCTGCCGACCTGTATCTTTACCCTAATACCCTGGTTGCACTTAAAGTCACAGGAAAGCATGTTAAAGCCTGGTTGGAATGTGCAGCAGGCCAGTTCAATCAAATTAATCCTAACAAAACTACTGCGCAACATCTGATTAACTGGGATAATTTCAGGACCTATAACTTTGATGTTATTGATGGTGTACGTTACCAAATCGATGTAACACAACCCGCTAAATACGATTCAAGCTGTCAACTTAAAAATGCCAAAGCGCAACGTATTTATAACCTAACCTATCAAGGCAAACCGATCACCGACGATCAGCCTTTCCTTCTCGCAACGAACAACTACAGAGCTTATGGTGGTTCATTTCCTGGCACTGGAGAAGAGTTTATTGCATTTGCAGCCCCCGATGAAAATCGCCAGGTGCTCGCCAACTATATTCAGCAACAAACTAAATCAAAAGGTAAAGTAACACCCACAGCAGACAATAACTGGTCCTTTAAACCTATCAATAATAAAACTCCGTTAAAGATCCTGCTAGAGACATCTCCAGACCCTAAAGCGTCTACTTTTATCAAGCAACATAGCCAGTACCCTATGAAACCTGTGGGGAAAGACGATATAGGCTTTGCAGTTTATGAAGTCACTCTGACCCAATAAGCTTTTGACAACAGCTTACAATTTGTGGGTTGAGGATATAAGTATGAAAAAATAGAGGCTGCTTAAATCCCACTGAACACGCTGTCAATCCTTCCCTGGAAGCTCGGCTGCCGCATCCTTGCGGCAGACGGTTCAGAGGAAATTAGCCAGCCTTTATTTTTCCTGCCACCATTACTGGTAATTCAAGAGCCGTACTCATAACACACGTCCCCAAGAAACAACCTATAACCTGCCCTACCTTTCCTTACCTTACTGAACAGAAAAGATTGAACTAAAGATTCTACTTGTTGCACTGTCACTTATGATTTCTTAATGAAACTATCAATCAGTAGAAAACTCTTTTAAGTCATCATCAGGCAAGCAGTCCACTTGCTGATACACTTAACAATAATTAACTCATACAAAAACGATTAAACTACAGTAAAGTTCTTGAAGATAAAATGTCACTACTTTTTAAAACACAGCATTAATGCCAAAAGCAGCCTATTCAGCAATTATTGAAATGGCTGAATTCAATTTTGCTGGGAGGTTATATGAAAAATAAAGAAGCACTTAAAACAAAAGGTTTAACTTTAATTCGAATCTTTATCACCTTACTATTTTGCTCTTCAGCCAATAATAATGGCTTTAGGTATTACTATAAGAATATAGTTATTTCAGCACTAGACTTGCTTTATTGGACAAACTTAGCCTTATCAATTTTTGCAATAATCTTTCTAAACTATTGGCTTCTTTTAGCTATTACCACTTCATTATATATCATACTTAAAATATTGATAATGTTATTTTCAGACTTAAATATTGAAAGCAAACCTAACAAGTAGCAACCCCTAATTTTTAACTACCTTTCAACGTTTTCTTAACATTATGTCGCAGCTTTCATGTATCTAATGCTACCCTAACTGTAATGCACTAAATTATTTTCATAGTAATCTCGCCAAAATAAATATTACGTTGCTTTGGCATAGAAATATTAAATCCGCAGTAATAGAGTTGATAAAAATGCTTTCAACGTCTGTTGTATTTTTAGGTTTGCTAATGGTAGGCGGAGTCAGGATAAGGTGTTTAAAAAACAAGCCTACAGACAAATAGTACAGTAGGCTTGTTATTTAAAGGTGACGATAAGTGTTATGTTAGAACCGGGCTTCTAACTTAACATCTTCATAAGGCGCTTTAGGTTCAATCAGCAAGTGATAATAACCAGAAGCAGGATTATTTATAACGATTTGCTCGGTATTACCTGCCTGTGTTGAAGATTGTTCAAAAGACTCTGTCGTTGGCCAACCCTCTTTAGTCATGTACAAATCGACATTACCAGACCCACCTTGAGTGGAAACTGTCAGCTTGGCGGTATCAGCAGGTACATATATATAAAAATACTGACTGTAAGCACTGCTTAGCTGTTTAGGAGAGCAATTTGTCAGTTCATCATCTCGATCGCTTTGGCGCTGCTTTTGACAGTTGTCCTGGCCTGGATCAGGTGTAGTAACAGCATCATTAAAGCTAACACTTAATTTAGCGCCACTAAACACTGATTTAGCAGATAATAAAATATGGTAATAATCATTTTTTTCTGGTGACTGAATGACTATTTGTTCTTCATTACCTTTTCCTGCTGAGTTGTAATCATAAGCATCTTGTGTCGGCCATCCTTCATTATTAACGTATAAATCAGCATCGCCAGTACCACCAGTAACAGAGAGCGTTAATTTATTGGCACAATCAGGTACTTGAACAAAATAATACTGCGCACCACCAGATAAATTAACCTTGGGCTGAGCACTGATCAATTCATCATCTCGATCAGTAGACTGTTTACCTACACAAGTACCGTTGTCGTCGCCGTCTCCATTGTCATCACCATTATCATCGCCGTCTCCATTGTCATCTCCATCACCATTATCATCGCCGTCCCCATTGTCATCTCCATCGCCATTATCGTCTCCGTCCCCGTTGTCATCTCCATCGCCATTATCATCACCGTCCCCGTTATCGTCGCCATCACCATTATCTTCCAGAGTATCAATCCAGCTGAAAAATTCTTCATCATAGCGAGAACCAATACCTTTCATTAGCTCACTATACGCTGAGTAATCACCATTTCGGAAGTGATTAAGCACTTGTGATAAATCCGCTGAGTGTTTAACAAACATAAAACGAGAGGCAAGATATCCCCAATAATAAATACGCTCAGTGCCACTATTATAATCGTTTGAGAGTATTTGACTTAGGCGATAGGTTTTAGATTTACCTAGTTCAATCGCATAAGGATTACTATTTCGTTTATCCATATATTCAGCCATACCCTCAATCCACCAAACGGTGAGTGCTGATATAGCATCATTAAAATCGCCGTACATATTAAAACGGCCATCTAAATAATGATTAAACTCATGACGTAAATTCCACACTTCGAAATTATTCGTCCCTACTTTTTCATAAGCAATAAAGCGTGCCTGATTTCCTTTCTGACTGGGGTCACCCTCCAGATACATTCCGCCATTATCCGTATTGATATTAAATAAAAATCCCGCATAAGTTTGGTAGTCCTCACGGGTATGGAAAGCAACCACTTCTAAACTGTCGTTATAGTCATCTTTGACAGGCTGGTAATTCGTTTTAAATTGTTGATGAAAATAAGTTGACTGCTCACTTAACTCATTACAACTTTTTTCCATCTGTTTTGTGGTCGCCTGCTGTGCACGAATAACGATATTTTGTTTGGCGCATTCATAGCGTTGCTTAAACACCTGTTCTTCAACACGGCTTCTTAAATTACATACACCATACTCACTGCAGTTACTATTATCGTAGTAATCAGCCATTTCCGCAGCACCCATCCAAATGGCGCCACCTTTTCCTCCTAACTGATAACGCTGTAATAAACTGAGCACTGACTCCTTAGCTTGTTCTTTCAACTTACCATCGTACTGTAAAAAACGGCCTAACTCACGCGCAGCGTTAGGTAGCAAGTATGCATAATCTCCCCCAAGCATGTCATCATTATTCGTAATGAATTGATATAAGCTATTTATGATGGCAGGGTTAGACTGAATATTCGTTTTAAAGTCTTCAAAATTATGGCCACGGAATAACACGGTGAATACACTGTTCAGTGCAGCTGCCATATGCCACTGCTCTTTATGTTTACTACCAAAATTAGTGAGTAGTCGCGTTAGCGTTGGAATAAACTGTCCATTGACTTCAGCACTATCAATTAAGGTAATAACCTCTCTCAAAACTTCTCCGTGTTCACGACTCACATCATCAAAGTGATTACTTTTAGTAAAATTTGAAATTGCCGTTTTCACTTTTTCCTTCAGAGCAGGGCTATAATCACCAATTTGATCCTGATTCCCCCATTGCTGATAATATCCAGCCCTTAAAAACAGCACTATTTGTAAAATTTTATCATTATTATTGCCGTTGTAGTCCTCAGCCAAACTGATTAAACTGTCCGCTACCGTTTGCATTTGTTGGTCTTTAAATACATGCCGAGCACTGCTTGCAGGCATTCCAAACAAATCATAAATACAGGTAGGCTCTACAGAGAATACTTTATTAACCAATGCCCTTCCTGTTAAATTAACAAAGCTTTGAGTGTCACATTTTGTGGTCGCCATAGCCTCGACCATGACTTTATTATCATCAGCAATAGGTGGGCGAAGGTCTGGTGTTATTTTTTCATCATGTTGATGATGATCATGGTTATGCATGCCAACATCACTATTATGATGAGGTATGCTGGTAGGAGGGAGATCTGTAGCATAAGAATTTAAGCAATAACTTGCTAAAGCAATACACAATGAAAGCTTTTTCATTACAGTGAACCTCTTTCGGCTTGGTGCTCTCTGTCTAGTTGGAGAAATACGAATCAGAGAGTATTATGTTTTTAGAACGGTAAATGCCAATGGATAAGCTATGCACTACGTTTTAGGTAATAACAATAAAAGATGAAGCACCTATAATAGATACATAGTCAGCATTGGAAACCACACTTTATTAAAATCTCCCAACAAAAAGGAGAGAAAAATATAAAACACTTCAACGCAATTATTTTTTTAAAATCAACCCTGCAGTGCTTGTTAACACCAATATCAAACAATAAATTTATCGTACATTTTCTCCTAACATATTAAACAAATACTATAACCCTCCTTGTCACATTGAATCTCCATCTTGATTTCCCTAATAATTTATACCTTACAAAGAAGGTATCACTAGCTTGAACCATACAATTCTAGCGTTTCCGCTGACAAAACACTTATGACCAGCGATGCGTAAAAAATAAAATAACGGCCACAATAATTGACCTTAGTCATTAAACTGCTGACCAACCATTCAAAACATACTCTTTGTTATACAATTTTCAAATACTGTATTTACCATATATAATTTTTTATCAAACTTGTTTGCGCTTAACGACACTATTACAAAATAATACTATTTAATACATCCGTCTTAATCAGACATGATTGTCGTATACTTTTCTCAAACACAGGCAACCTATCGCATATACCTCCATAGCAAATATTTTTTTATCAAGCTAATTTAATCTGTTAAGACTTGCGCTAGTAACCACAATAGTTTTTAACGTGCTCATGGCCGTTAAGTGACTGAGGTGGCATCTCGGCAAAGTTTACAAAGAGTAGTGAACAAAGGTGCACAATTTAAAAACTCATCATCATTAGACTGTAGATAAACTTATATTGAAGATGTATCAAGCATTAAAATTAATGACCTAAAAAGTATATACAGGCATATAAGGCCGAAATAGCATAAAACCTTGTTTTTCAGTTTTAGCTAAGCCCACATATTTAAACCATCAACATATTTAGACAATTCTTATATAAATTTACTGAACCCTATGAGATATCTCCCACAGTATATACCCAAAACGAAGGGTTTTTAGGGGCAGCTGTTCAAGCAATGAAGCCCCCAGAGCTTATATTAATAAGTGGCTGGGGTGGCCGTTAAATGCTCCTCGGCAATTGCTCCTGCATTGCTCTACTACATGACATCCATGTCATTATGCATAAACTGCATTCCCACCATCCTTGGTGGTCAAGAGCGCTGACAACAAACCCTAAAAATGATTCGTGAAGGGTACACATCGCATTAAGTACAATCTTCGTTACGGATATACAACTCTGGCTCCATAATAATACGGACAGTCCGCACTGTGTCTCCACCCGTTAACCTCTTCTAGTGTTTTAGAATTTAGCAATAGAATCAAGATGTTTGCCAATATTATGCAAAAACTGTGATATAAATAATCTTCTTAATTCGCAATATTACTCACACAAGCCCATTTGTAGTTTATTGATGTAAAAAAATAAGAGCTAATTTTAAATATGCACATACGTTCTATTTTTAATTAATAAAACCTTTCACCTCTAAGAGGACTACAAAAAATCAGATACGAAATTAAACAAAGTGAAAGACGGCATTTATAGCCAGCAAGCCAGCTTTGAGTTTAATCAATAACGCTATATTGACAAGAACAGTAGTTTGACGAAATTTTCAAGGGAAGAAAAAAGACTGAATTAATAATATTGATTAACTAGAAAAACATTTAGCTGTAACGTTTCAGCCATACATTATACTGTCATATTTGTGTACTTTTCATTAACTTACCTTCTACTTAAACTCCACCTAAAATAATAAGAAAGAAGACTGTTTTGTGCTGAATAGTTACCTATGATTCTTTAAGGAGAATTAAATGAGCGTCAAAACCCAGCCCGGGGTACAGGAAACACATTATGCTTAAGAAGACAGGCTTTATAATGCTTATTATTTTTTTTGGGGCTGTTATGTTTTTATTAGGTATTGTCAGTCCCAACAAAGTACGCCAGCCCATTTTAGCTCAACTCTCGCTACTTCCGGCGTGGCTTTCAATACCATCTCTTATGTCTAGCTCAGCTGACGCGTCACCAGCCAACGCATCACTCATACCCTATGAAAGCCTCTTAGTCACCAACCTGAAGGCTGATGCTGCTTCCTATACTCTGCAGGTTGGTTTGTTTCCTGCCAAACTTCAGGCTGACGCTATGGTAAAACGATTGCAACATTATGGTTATCAATCCAATATCGCCCGTGTCGTTGATAAATATGGTCTGCCTTGGGTATTGGTAACTACAGGCACATTTGACACTCAAGACAATGCTAAAAATGCAGAGCTATCGCTGGTTATTGATCTTGGCTTAGCCCCAGAGCTGCCCATCCTAAAGTCTCCCCCTACTAGCTAGGAGTACACTCAATGAAGCTGCCTTTTCATCTTGGATTACGAAACCAACGACACATGGTAAGTATCTTTCGAGTCAATAACCAACACTGGTTAACGCTGGGGCAAGCTTTTAGCAAAGAAAGTCATCGTCGTGAACAGATTTTATCCCAGTGGGGAATTAATGGTTTTTCTCCACGCTATCAGTCACCAGAAAAAGTTCATGTTCCTTTTACTACTCGACATCAACATATATTAAGTTATCAACTTGATACTCTACTTCAACATCAGCTGCAGCCTGGCACAACCAGCCCCATTGCTAATCGTCAACAACTCATTCCAGGGCTTCAACATCGTGCTCACCTTGGGTCCGGACATGCGGTATTACCTGTTCGTCAGCAAACCCTCTCGTCATCTGTTAATGACTCGGCCAGTACCCAGCGCGCCCAGCACTCTACTTCAAGTGGTGCACATTAAGTGCTAAACAGTTGTAGTAAGCAAAAATCAAGCAATATTCATTAACTGCGAGAGTTTCCAATAGGATCCGGTTTGATGCCTAGCAGCTCAAAAATATTAATCTGCCCTTGTCGTGTAATAAAAAGCTCTTGATATAACGAGACTGTGTCCAGCGTTCCCCATTCAACGGCTTTTTTTAACAGGTAAGGCACTGGACTATGGATATCTGTCATCTGTAAAAAATCTGCAATTTGGGTGATGTAGGCATAAGCTTCATTACGATCATGGATTGGTAACCCACCCACTGCACATGCCTGTTGCGAGAGACTAATGGCGGGTACTGAGTTATTGATCCGTCCACGGCGTTGTAACTCTGACTGTGTAAGCGTATGCAGTGCATTGAGCTGTGCTTGTAATGCTGTAAAAAGTGTTTCGTTAGCTGGCATCAGCGCTTGTAAACTATATTGTAAATCCATCAAACACTGCTGACATAACAGCAGCTGTTCAGCAAGCTGCTCATAAAACTCAACCACTGTAGCCGCCATCACTTGCAGCCAATGCTCTCTATTTTTTGTCTCTATATTGCCTTGCCGCTGAATTTCATATTGCTCATTACGACTGACTTGCTCCCATCGAGTCCAATTGAGTTGGTCATCGCCCTCTGATAAAGCCATCAAACGTAACCACAGGGTCCATTGCTGCTCTAACCAACATAAAATATTACAACGATGTTCAATATCATCATCAATCACCTGTGGTTGCATGACTGACCAAAATTGTTCACAAAAAAGCCGAAGTAGTGTAATGCCAGCAGGTAAAACCTCCATACCCCAACGCTGAACCAAAGCCTCCAACATCCACACCATTAGTTGTAGATCTTTACTCTGATTGACTAATCCATCTCGGCTCAGCTCGATCACCTCCTGCCAGTCTGCTTGCTTTAGCTCATACTGCCATGCCCCTTGTGGCAACGATGCATCATCAGCCCGCCTTGCTTCTCGGATAGCATGATATATACGGCTACCAGTTAAGTTTTCACCACCGGGCTGAGCTTCAGAAATAGGTGTCAATATAGCTTCAACAGGTAATTCGTATTGACTTAAATAGTCGTAATAGGCTTCTAATGTATTATTCATTGAAAGATTATCCTAAGTGGCATGATGCACCCGCCAACTTTAATTATCATTGTTAAATGCTCAACTAGGGCCTGTTAACACTGTTTGAATATCACTACCAAGTTGCAGGGGCTTGTGTTGGAAACTGAACAGGTAATACCAGTGGCTGTTCTTGACCATCTTTTACCTGTAGCCCCTGCATGGCTAAAAATAACCTGCTTTCACCTTGAGGCTGTGACTGATCACGATGTTTAATCGGTACCTTAAAAGCTAATAGCACTTCGTCAGCCGCACTTGTTGTATAAGAGCCAAATGCTTGTAACCACTTCAAGAGTGACCATTGTCCAGAGACCGAAAATCGTGCAGTTCGCTCATTAACAATATCCATTGTATTTTGTTTAGGATCTACCAAGGGTAATAAAGAAGACTGTGTTGCCCATGTTAAATCAAGCTGAATAGGATCACCCATCACCCAATGAAGTTGATCATTACCATTTGGGTAGGTTGAGCGCTCTTCACCACTTAATAGTGCCCAGCTAATTAATTGTTCACTCCCAGGAGAGTCTTTTGGTTTAGCACGAAAAGTAAGCTTTAATTTGATACCATTTTGCTGCGGTGTTTGCTCCGCTATATAGGTTTTAAAAAAAGGCAGTACCTTATCAAGCTGCGCCAAAAATGCAGCGACTTTTTTCCAGTTTATGTTTTTATTAAATTTTTCACTTAAGTCAGCGCTACTGAGTATACCTTGTGATGAAAATGAAGAGTTTTGGATAGGTAAATTTTTTAAAATTGATAATGCCTCTTGGCGCTGATCATAAAGAGCTAAAAACTGTTGTATTGCCTCTAGAGAAACATCCTTAGCCGTTGGCTGAGCAAAAGGATAACGCCCAGCTAAAAGACTATTGAAAGCTTGTGCTATTTCACGGTAGTGTTCGTAGGCCAAAGCAAGTTGTTGATTATCACACCACAGCATTGCATGCTGCTCTAACTGCTGATATTGACGAGCAAATAAATCACTAGTGGTGGTTAGAGGGGTATATGATGCTAAGCGCTGACTACAGTTATCCAGCGTTAATTGACTCAGTTGATTTGTAATAAAATGATTGAGTTTACCGACTTCACCTTGGTCATTATTCTGAGCTTGATAGGCTTGCATCTCATTGATGGTATTACGCCAAAACTGTTTTACAGCACCAGCCCCGCTTGTCCCATTATTAGAATCATAAGTGTTATTCAGCACAAATAAATAAGGCGTGGTATAACCAACAATAATTTGGCTGCGCTGCCATTGTTGTTGCAAAAACTCCTGTGTTTTACTTTTGTCCCCTAAGCTATACAACAGCTGACTGGTATCCTTAGGCTGTTGCGAGTTTACTTTTGGTTCGTACAGTTTGCTGGACACCGCCAATAATTTAATGTCCCGTAATTGTGCTAATGCGAAAAGCTGAATACACTGGGACAGCGCTTGTTGCTGTGCAATCAGCTGCACCTGTTGAAATTGCCCCATAATTAATAACAGGGCTGACAATACTTCCTTAAACTGCTGTTCAGTGTTGATAATAAGACGCTCTTGTGCCAAAACAATATTGGTTGTTGAGCTGTCCATCGTATCAGCTAACGTACTGGTCAACTGAGCCTTGCTCAACAGGTGTTCACTAACCCCCTGTAAGTGATCCTTGGCCATAGCTGCATAGAGTGGTAAATCGGCCTGTTGCAATTCCAGTTTGCGACTCACCATAAACTGTTGATATTCCCGTAAAGCCGCAAGCAATAGTTGAAGTGGCTGGGCATTCCACCCCCGTAATGTTGCAGGACACTGCATCTGCTTGGTTGGCTCAATATTAAAATAATCCAGCTCACTGACTGCATAAAAACCAGATACCTCCTCTTTCAAAGGGTCTGCTAAGTAAATCCCCCCCTTAGCATCACTACGAAATAAGTGGCCATAAGGGGAAACTTGCATCGCCAGTAGTTGATGATCAATACGCTGATCACAATGATCAGGCTGAAGACTGGCAGTCAACGGAGAAACAGACAATGGATAACCATAATCTTGCACTAGTGCTTTAACTGGAGGTAACCACTGATTTCTCAGCTGTTCACAGTTATTTTCTTCTAGACCACTGGCAAGCCACTGCTGATCAATCCAGGTTAGCCAGCTAGCTAAACTAATCAGCTGCGACTGGTCTTGAGCAGTATGCTGCCGCAAGTTACGAAGCCAGTCTTCCCCCTGAACCAATGCATCCTGCAAGCTCTGACGCCAACCCACAAAACCTTCACTAATACGCTGACTCACTAGTATCTGCGTAGCTTCATTTACTGAAGGCCACTCTTGGTAAATCACATTAGCTAAGGCGGCACGATGTAAGCCATTTAGTCGCTTAGTACTGATTGGTAGTTGTTCCCCAAACACATAATCTGTGACTTGTTCAAATAAGGGGAATATTTCATCGGTTCGATAGTGATCCGTGAACTCACTGATTTGTCGAAATAACGCTAGGTTTTTCTCAAGCACTTGCCACTTCTGGGTATAGTCTATGAGTGCCTGCTGCACTTCAGCCAAGTGCGTAACCGACTTATCTGCTCCCAGCGTCGGTAATACGTAACCTGATAGCGTATCGATATCATGTTGAAGATGGCACGCCAGGCTCGGAAAAATCACATCGGCAAAGGCTTGCTCTGCAACAAAGCGCGTTGTTTGCTGACCAACACGGTTATCCACCCAAGACAGTGGAATTGCGGCAAACGACATGTGAGTATCCAGCCGGGCCACATGATCAAGCAAGTCAAACACCGTTGTTTTACTAATACACCCATGCTCTCTTTGTGCATTCTGGGTAGGCTGTTGCAAAAGCTTTAGTGAGTAAACAACAGTATCCACTTGCTGCTGGAGTTTTATGGTCGTTACCGTTAATCCTGCAGCCAACAATAGTGCGCCAACAGCAAAGCCCCAGCGCCAACGACGATTTTGCTGATCTCGTTGCCATATCCCTTGATGACTAGGCTGCGCTAAATGCTTTTCAGAAAAGCACTTCTGGCCAAATAAATGGCTAAGAAACCAGATATCACTCCGAATTTCTTTTTGAAACTGACCTTCAGCCGCTACACTCCCACAACAGTAAACCCCTCTGAACAGAAGCCCTTGAGGTGCTTCTGGCTGTCCAAATAACGCTGTAAGCCAACACATCAGTGGTGTTTGTAAACGGTTAAACTGCTCTGCAAATAAAAAAACCTCATCCGCGCTTTCTAGCTCACCACGAGTTGCTCGCTGTAATAAATAATGTTCCAACCCCTGGCGAATTGACGATAAGCCCTCTTCTGCCCATTCCACATTAAAAGGTTCAGCCACTGGATATGGATTTGACCAGCCAACCATTTCACCTTGCTGAGCATCATCCAGCTCCTGCCAAAATAAGGTAAAGCCAGGTAATACATCGGCCTGTGTCAATAACACATAGACGGGTAACTGAAAGCCGAGATTATCCGGTAAGCTGTGTAGTAAATGCTGATAAAGTTTGATTTGCTGGGTTTGCGTTAAGGGGTCATCCATCAACAGCTGTGGGACATCAATAACCACCACCACGCCATCAAGTGGCCGCTCTGATCTCAATACTACTAGATGCCTTAAATGATGCTCCCACACTTCTTTTATAGGCTGGTCAGAGTGAGGAAGAGTAACCAGTACCCCTAGATCAGTTGCCAACCAGTCCCACTGGGTTTGATGAGAAAACCCCCAGCAATCTTCATGGCTTAATAACTGTTGCTGCCGCTGCAATGATGCTAACAGGCTGTGGCGACCGGCTCCGTTATCACCTAACAGTAAAACCCAAGGTAACCAGTAAGCACCTTGACGACGCTGATGCCAACGCCACCACTGCCGCTGCAAGTAAGCTTTAAACTGCTTAAGCCATGACCAGGCTATCACCAGAAACTGACGCCAGTGTTTCTTAGCAGAAGCTAGCGGTAATGGTTGGTAACGTATTGGTTTATCTGCTCGGCGGCCAATAAACCAAGCCATTACCGAAAAAATAATCAGTCCAATTAGCAAAATAATAAAAAACACAACCCATGTGTTCACAATACATCCCTATCCTTGCCTTAATTGTCCACGATTAACCATACTTGGGACGGAGAATACTACCCTGATACAGGGGGCTAGCTAGCAATAATGTGCTGAACACGTTGAATTGAAGCCAGCCAAATTACAGAAGAAATCACCAGGTACGTAGCTGCTCCCGCCCCCATCATAATCCACCAGCGCAACATCGGGCGAAGTTTTGCTAACTGAATATTACCGAGCTGTCCCTGATAAGCCTGGCGAAACAACCGCTCAGCACTCAAACTTACCCCTGCCCCTAAAAAGCGCCCTAACTTTTGCCGATATTGCTCAATAACCGGTGCGCCTTGACTACCACGATATTGCCCTCGAAAACCCAGCTGCAGAGCCATTAGAAATATTGCGGCTAATGAGTGATGCACAGGCTTCTTAAGGCGAATCGATAGTAGTTTATCCAAATAGTGATAAAACCCTTCTCCCCCTGTTGCGCTATTAAATAACTGGGTCTCAAGCAAAAACTCGGTCCAACAGGCTTTTCCTTGCCATTCACATTCCAACAACAGAATTTCATCGGCCAATACTGCCATCACATACTGTGCCATGCGATAAGCTCGCACCTCTCCCTGCGACCCCATACTCTGTAACAGCTCTGCTTGCTGGTGCAGCTGAGCTAATAAGCGATTTTGTACCAATGCGGCTAACTCAACCTCATTAATGGCAAGCGCTTGGTTTTCTTCCAGTAACCAAGTACTAAGCTCACCTTCACGCTGTAATGATTTTAATTGTGCCAGTTGTTGGTAAAACGCAGTAAACAAGCTAACCAGCTGATGATCGCCGTCATTAACATACATTGACATCAGCCAATTCCTTTTGCTCAGGTTTAGTGACTTTCCGTCTTGGTCGGTAGAGGGTAATGGCCGCAGGTCCAGACTCGCTGACCGAGCCTTCAATACACAATGGCTGCTGCTGAGCAATTACAGGTTCCGCCTTATCCTGAAGTGTTATTTGCTGATTTCTTAACAAATACCAACAGCCGTTATCAGTTAACCCCCACTGTGAACACTGGGCAGTTGATAAGCGACGGACTATAGCCCCCGTCAATCTTCGCTGGCGTAAAATGGGCATAATTTTTTCGCTGGCAATACGTGCTGTTTTCAGCCACTCCAACATTTGCCGGCTTGACTGCCCAGGATGTGGTGTTAATTCCAGTAATAAAGGCTCTTGTAAAAGGCGTTCACCCAATATCCGGATAAAGCGACCTGTCGCTTGCTTTTCAAAAGGTAAGGCATCATAGGCCACATTAACTTTACTGATAAGCCTGTCAATTGACTGCAATACAGGGTTAAAAACTGCTGCAATATTATTATGGTCATACTTGGGCAAGCGCATGGGCAGCAGGCTCGCTTCCAGTGGAGACAGTGCCCCTATGACTTCGGCGAGCTTTAAATATAAGGTAAATGGATGAACTTTCCCTGAGCGAACCAGCACTTCGAGTGCCGGAAGCGCTGCCACTAACTGATAAATTGTTGGCCGTTGCTGTGGACTTGCCGTAGCACCATGACCAGGAGTACTCCCTGCTAGCTCAGTAGCCTTTGTCCTGAGTCGTTGCACCAACTGTTGAACTCGATTACTTAAGGCTTGGTCTCCCATCACCAAGCTACTTTCCAAAAACAGCATTGGAGGATGGTAATCGGTAAGCTGCAGCTCGCCGTTATGGCTTGAAGCCACCTCAAAGAGCTTAAGGGTCTCCCACTGCGGAGGTAATGTTTCTCCAGTCTGCAGTGTCAGCTTAGGGCATACCCGATAAATCGCGACTTCCCCTACTCCAGTATTTTCATCCACCACTAACTGCTGAGAGCCGGGAACATAACGCTGTACAGCTTGGCCTTGCCCACCATTTTGCAGGGGCTGAGGAACCGCCAGTTGCACAGTACAACTTGTTCCCATTTTGAGTTGGGTCAGGTCAACGGCTAGTGGAGTTTGTGGCTCATGAGGTGGATATTGCACAAACAGGCCTGAAGGCATCACGGCCTGCAGCTTTTCAACCACTAACTGCCCTTCATGTAAAGCCGCTTGACCTATTTGGCAGTCAACAATCCCCCAGTGATAAGGTTGTTGTAGTGCCCGACTGAACTGTAACATCGCCTGCCAATAGTGATCCTGCTGCTGAAAGTGTTGGGGCGTCAGAAGCATCCCTTCTGCCCATTGAATCTTTTCTGGCAAACGCTGGCTCATATATCACTCCATTGATCTCATTGATGCATCCTGCACTCGTTAAATGATCCAACCTCAGTTCATGGTTTTATCGATGACTTCAATACGATCCGCCTGTAAGCGAATTTGAACCTGCTTTAGCGGAGTGAGGTTGAAAGGGTATTGACCTTGTTCAGTCAGATAGTTAGCAAACCCTACAATATACTGTGCGTCACTGGCACGATCCGGCAAAGTCACCTGTTTAACCTGCTGCCCAGGAGGAATCTGCAATGAAATCCACTCAAACTGCTGTGGGTATTGCTGTTGCCATTGAGCGCGTGCTTGAAACCACTTTGGCCCCGTATCAGGAAGTTGCTTTACCAATTCATTTTCATACACAAATACGATATCAAGTGCAGTAGCTGAGTTTTGATTAGCGGCGGGTTCAGCCACCACAGCTATTTCTTTTACCGCGTTGGGTGATGACCACAGGTTAGTTATTTTTTCTGTCACACCACTACAACCACTAATGGCAACTGTGATTAATCCCCAGCATAAGGTCATTGGCCAACTGCACCTTTTTTTCATCATTATTCATCCCTGTGCCAAACTGGATCTTTCATCTCAAACCTGCCCGTGAATCTAGCTCAATAGCAAGACTTTTACTTGACCAGGTGTCAGTGATAAGCCAATAGCATTAGAAATATAACCATTCTGACCTGTTAAGCTGGTTAGCCGCGTAGCAGGCACCACCCCCACATAGGTTTTGGTGCTGCCCATCAAGTACTGATCTGGCCCAATGATCATGCCTGATACCATTCCTAACTCGACCCCCGCCTCATCTCCCGTACTTACCGTACCTGTAGTTAACAGGTTTTCAGCAAGCCCTGTCCCAAAAAACAGTTGATATTGACTGGGTACATGGGTTGAAGAAAACGCAATATTTAACAACGGAAATGGAACAGGTCCTGGCGCTGGCTCATAGCAAACATCAGGAAATGCAAAATTCATTACACTTAAATTGTTATTGGCAAACACCCTCTGCTTCCTTTTGATTTACCCCATCATAATTCGATCCGCATCGGCTTTGATTTCCTTATCCGCCGTCAGCAGTTGATACTCTCCATGTAGCTTCAGTAAGTGCTTCGCCGTTAAGGTGTAACTGTCTACTTGCTGGACAAAATGCTGAACATGACTGACGGCTGTCTCCCAAGCGGTATAAACCTGGTGTTTTCCTTGAATCAATAGCTGCTCTAAACTGCCCAAATCCACTTGCTGTGCTGCAAAGAGTGTCAGTTTGCTTTTCGCCAAAAGTGCAATCTGCTCCTGCTGCCACTGAACTTGTATTGCTCCAGGCACATTCAATTGCACTGAGTCGCAACGCTCCCGCTGCAAAATATGCACAATAAAACTATCGGCTCCGCTTTGGCTGCCATTCTGGGCCATTGCCACCAGCACATGATCCCCTACCTGCGGGGTAACTAAACAACTTACTGCTTGTTTAACCCGTCGCCCATCAGCTAAACGCCAGGTGCCTTCACGCTCCTGCTGAATCACCTGAAAACACTGCAACTGCCAAACCGGATCTTCAGGTACCATTTGGACCTGAGAAGTAAGTGCTGTCATTGCATACTCCTTATGCTTAAAAACTAATCCATTGGCTTTTGGTCAATTTTTTTCCCAATGAAGAATGGGGCGCTCAGCATCAAGTAGCTTGTCATCCGTTGTTTGCACATAGGTTGCGCGATGCCAAGCGGTTAAGTCCCCTTCAGTGTTATGAATGTGGCTATGATCTAACACGGTACCCAACCAGTGATTATCCGCTAACACTGCATGAGAAAAGTCCGCATAACTGCAGTTAGCACCTCGAAAATCAACCCTATTAACACTGGCAAATCGCCAACAGCTTTTTTCTAAGTTGCTATGCATAAACCGACAAGCAACCAAATCAGCTTTTTGAAAGACGGCACTTTCCATTGTTGCTTCAGAAAAATCGACTTCCTGTAACTGGGCATTTAGCCATAATGAACGCGGCGCAGTGACGCCTTTACAATTCGCTAGCTGCCATTGACTGAAACTCAAATTAGCTTCAGTTAAGTCAGCCCCTGAAGCATTCACTTGGCAAAAGTTTCCCTCTTGCAAATTACATTGCTGGAGACTCACCCCCTGCAAGTCACAACCCTGCCAGTCACCTTGCTTTAACACTGACTGGTTTGCCTGCATCCCCTGTATAATCATGGTTTGCCAGGGTACTGATAACATAGCGGTCTGCTGCAACATGGTATTTCTAAAATCAGCGGCTCTTAGTTCACAGTCCACCAGGCAGGACTGCACCAGTGTTGCCTGCAACCACTGGCTGCCTTGCAGCTTGCATTTAAGCCACACACAGCGCCGCCATAGGCTTTCAGCCCAACAGCTCAACTGTAAGTCACATTCAGAAAAACTCACACCGTGGTAAGTCTCTGTACAGAAAACAGCGGCAGGCAATAAACTGCGAACAAAGCTAACATGGAGCAGCGACACTGACTGCCATCGAGACTCGGTAAAATCACATTCAATAAAAACCGACTTATCCAGCTTACAGTCAACCCACAGACAGCCACGAAATGAGCACTGAATAAAGGTCAGCTGTTCCCATTTACGATTAAACACCGTTTGTCCATCAAAACAGCGCTGCTTGATAGGCAAGCCAAGTTGAACACACTGTTCAATACTTGGCTGGGAGGCATCATTGTCCATGCGCTTTCACTCTACTTATTCCCTTAAGGCTTAATCATTTAAATGAATAGTGCATTTAATCCTTATTTGAGCGTAGCACTTGAACGCTAGCGATACACATCTGTTACTGAGCAGTCTTCCAGCTTGGCATGGGTAAAATCTACTTGGACCAGGCTGGCATTGGTTAGCTCACACTGATACCACCGACTTCCTCGGCAACGGCTTTGCAAAAAGTTAGCACGAGCAAACTCACTGTTTTGTAGCTGAGTATGTCCAAATAAGCAGCGATACCAATGGCTGTCATTGGCCTGACATTGGGATAAATCGCACTGGCTAAAGTCACAATAAGCAAACTGTGCCTGTTTCAGCTGACTCCCCCGTAAAGGGCTTTCGCGCCAACTGCACTGATAGGCCTGAAAACCAGTACCTTGCCAACCGTTACATGTTGCACTGCCACAAAATACCTGCTGCCAATGGGCTTGCTGACAATTTGCATTTTCGGCCTTAACGCCCATGAGTACACACCTGGAAAAGCGTGTCTGCTGCCAGTCAACCTGATTAAACTCAGCCTGATAAGCAATAACCTGATGCCATTGACTCTGTTGCCACGAGGACGCAGTGCCATTTGCCCCAAGTAGTAATACATCCACTAACACCGATGCCTGCCACTGGCTGTTTGGACAAAGCAATGCACGGGCGCGCCAATGTCTGGCTTGTACCTTGCGACAGTCTGCTCTGCTAAAGTCAGCCTGCTCTGCCAGTCCATGGTCAAATACTACGCCCTCAAAGCAAGTGTCCTGGGCATTTACCTGAGACAGGTTTGCATGCTGTAACTGGCTGCCCCTGAAGTTTGCCTGTGCGAGACAGGCCCCTGTAAACACAGCACCTTGAAAATTACCTCCCGCACAATTCACGCCCTGTAGGTTACAGTTCTCAAACAAGGCTTGCTGTGCATCAATACCCTGTAAATCAAGCCCTCGTATGTCTACCCCGGCACAATCCATCCCCTTTAGCGAGCGAGCTTGGCGTAAGTGATTAACAATAAGTTGACGTTTACTTTGCGGATCTAGCTGATCATCCCCCACGATAGCGGTAGGAGAATGAAGCCTTGCCTGGTATTGGCCCTGCTCCGTTTGCTGCTGCCACTGTGCTAGCTGAGCCTGATCAATGGCGGCTGCATGACTCACTTCATGAATAGATGATATAGAAGCTTTACGGGGCTTAGCAGGTTCAGTGCTTTGTTGGTCTGCACTCACCTCTTTCAATGATGTTAAAGCAGCATGGGCACGCTGTTGTTGTTGCTTGGCTTGTGCCTTAAAACTTCCCACCATAGCACGGGTTTGTTTTAGCCACTGATATAAGTCTTGTTTACCTTGTTGCACAGCTTTCCAGCTGGGGGGCGTTATAGTTAACGACGCGGTATCAACGCCAGAAGTAATGGCATCTGCGTCATGCTCACCCGTAGCAGAAGCGCTTACCTTTGACAGAGCTGAGGTATTAAGTGGCCCACCCACTAACTGCTGAACATAGTCCTGCATGGCGGCCTTGTGCTTATCAGCCTTGGCTGTTGTAGATTCTGGCGGGTTATTATCAGGCCTCGAGTCTGTGCTGGACGGTGAGCTCGGAACATCTAGCTCTGAGGGCACTAACAATGACTCATTCATTCTCCGGCATACTTGCTCTTCAAGGCTTTGTCCGGCCGTTTCCAGCAACGGCTGATAATGTTGATAAGGGCGAACAGGCTCAGCAGTATGCTCATAGGCCAGTAAAACCTGCTTAATATCTTCAGCATCAGGGTGATTTAGCGGGCAAGTCCCTCGATAAACTGCAACGCCTAGGCCTGCATCAGGAATAAACCAAATCGTATCCAGGTTCATAGCAAGTTCATGAATTTCGCTGCTTGCAGTATCCTGAGCCTGCTGCCGTACCCAACTCCGTACCCGAAATGCTGGAAGCTTCCCTTCAATGACCGAAAGTGATGGATGTAGATTCGCTAACCTGAATGACTCACCTCCTTGCCAGAAACCTTGCTTTAACTGCTGATCTACTGGTGCACGACTCCCTAAACGTGGGTCTGCGTTGGCGGCTAAACCCGGGAAGTTCTGCTTTACCCATTGTTGATCGTAGCTACCTGCCCAACGTTGTCGTTGCGGCCAGCTTAAATCAAGTGGTGCATAAGACACAGGTTCATAATGCTCCCAGGGTTTGGTCACTGGCGTATCAGGGTCTTCAATATTAGGCAGCTTAACTTGAGCAGGTCCTTTCCAGCGTGATTGCGAAGCAGCCATAAAACCAATCCCTAATGGATTATCTTTATAAGCTTTGCCACCGAAGCTATGGGTATAGTCAAGTGACTGCCGTTGAAAAAGGTTCGGCTCAGTAAATACTACTTGCCCTGCCAGGTTGTAATGCCATTGTCGGTCACCCAGAACTCGAAGGTTCTTCACCAGGGGGCCGACCTGAACCCCCACAACTAAATCTGTAACAGGGTTATTAGGCGCATAAGCATGCCCCATGAGTAACCATTCTCCTACTGGTTTAGTCAGTAGCTCATCAGGAGGGCACTGCTTAGGCAGATGCTTAAGCCAGTTAGGCCACCCCTGTTGTTCAGATAAAAAATGTATGCATGGCGTAAGCAGTGGAAAAAAACCGATGACTGCCAATATCCACTGATCCTGTTGCTGAATGCGTAGCGGTTTATGCAGCAAGCTTAATGAATGAGGCTTAATGACTTGCATAACATCATCACTCACATAATCAGTTTTATCGCCGACAACAGCGAAATTTCGGTACCAATAATTTCTGTTTTCACCAAGTCTGGGCTGGTCTGAAAACGCACACCACTCGCCACCACATCAACAACAGCAATGGTATCCTTAACTGAAACACTATTAGACGATGTCACCACACTGACATCATTACTCACCCCCGTCACATTCACTTGTGTGCTTTCCCCTACCACACTCACTCGCGTTGAAGTCCCTGTGACACCTACATCCGTACTACTGCCAATGACATTGGTATTTGTGCTCGCCCCCACCACGGAGGTATTTACACTGGCCCCAGTGATATTGGTTGCCACGCTACTCCCTACTGTCGTTTCACTGACACTGACCCCTGTCGTGTTAACCGCAGTACTACTCCCCACCACATTGGCGCTGTAGGTGAGTCCTATGGCTGAAGACGTCATACTGACCCCCGTCACAGTACCTTGGGTTGCACTGCCAATGACATTAGCACTGGTTGTGGTACCAATAGCGGAGGTACTGGACTGGGTACTGGCGGTCATTGAGCTACTGACCTGGTTCATGGTCTGTGTTGAGTCACTCAGGCCATCCACTTGGTGAGTGCTGATGGAGTCACCTTTAATCAACGAGTCCTGTATATTATCTTCTTTGATCGTACTTTTAGATTCGACAGATCCCAAGGTTGACTCACTGTAACTCAACCCTTTGACGGTAGAGTAACTATGGGTGTCTTTAAGTATTTCACTATGCTGTTCCGTTTCACCTATAGTGCTGTAACTCAAAGACTTATTTTGAATGGTGCTGTGACTTTCGGTATCCACCATCAGCTGTTCACTGTAAGAGCTATCTATCTCACTATGACTCCAGCTTTTTTGGCCATAATGCTCACTGTAAGTACAGCCCCATGACTTGCTTCTACTCAGCAAACCCTGTTTACCCTCTTCTGCCGTAGCGTAACTGAAGCTGGCTCCCTGTGAGTAGCTGCTATCCCGGTACTGCCCAGAATCATAGGCTTCCTGAACAATACCAATCGCTTCACTCAAACAAACCTGCGATAACTTGCCAAAGCGAATACTTTGACTGTCACCATATTGAGTACTGTATTGACTGCCAACATGAGTGGATGCAGTCCAACCAGAGGGGGTCACCACTTTAGTGCCATTGTTTTGTACAATACTTTGAATTTCAGGCAGCTCAGAGTCATCATTGGCCCGCGTCACGACCACCGTAGCCCCCACTTCTGGAATATTTTGCATATGAGCGGCCAGCTTGACCCAACAGGGTTCTGACTGAGTGCCTTGTACGCTGAACTGCACAAAGACTCCTTTAGCTTGCAGCACCGAGTCAGCGCTGTTTCGGTCTCGACATTGCTGTAGTTCCAGATCAAAGACTGCAGGTGCATAATATTTCCACTCTCCCGCACTGACTGCTGAACCACCGCCACCATGGTCAACCACTGTCGCCAACACACTGCCCTGATGTGTTTCTTGAATGGAAAATGCCGTAATTAACCCCTGCGGCTCAGTTGCTTTGAAGGTATTTTGATACTGCCCATCAATACTCACTTGGTGAGAGACTTCTGTAATAACAAAGGTTTGTCCCGCCAGGGAGGGCTGAATGGGATTAGGGGTGTGACTTTCACCCTGCTGATCAGCCAAAGAAAATTTATAACCTGCTTGCAGGGCGGGACTCTGGCTACCACCAGAAAACTCCGTGGCAGAAGCGTTAATCATTTGCTGCTGGGTATCGGCCTCATGCTGAGCTTCTTGATCACTGCATCCATATTGATAGATTTTATAAACGTAAAACGGTAGTGTTCCCTCAGCCGTGTCACTCTTACCTTGATAGGACTGTGTATTGGCGACGGTATCTGCCTCCCAGGCAGCCTGCTGGCGAGTTTGCGTAGCCGCGACACTACTGGATACCATGTGCTGCTGATAATGGTAATGGGTTACAACATCATCTTCATGCTGTGCTGGCAAGTGGCTATAGGTATAGCGTAATTTGGGCTGCTCAGGTAAAGCCCATGGATAGTCAGTACTATTGCTGAAAATAACCTCATCCACCCAAGGCTGGTGCTGGTAATAGAAAAAAATATGCGCCTTTCTGATAATTCGCTGAATAAAAGCTAAGGCTGTCTCCCCCGCCTGAAACCAATCCTGAACTCTGGTTAATGCAGGATTACTACTTCCGGTAATACCCATCATGGAATACGTAATACCAAATTGTTTGAGCACCTTCGCGATGACATCTCGTAGAGACAGTTGAGGATAAATTTGATAGCCATTGGTTAACGTTAACTGCCAGAGTGAAGGGCGCATGACCAGCTGATAACTACCAGGTTGCTCCATAGCCATACTAGCAACTATGCCACTGCGTAAGACCATGCCTGGTACTGACGAGCCCGCCAGGGCCGCTTTAAAATCTTGTGGGGTGGAGCCCAGCTTCGGATAAACAATGCCGATGGTTATCGGTTGCCCCAGTAAGGCGTCAAAGGTCAAGGTGGAGCCGCTGGCATCAGTGTTTCCTCGCAAGCTAAGCTGGAACTGGAATAAGTCACCGACCTTTTCCTGGCCTTGCAACTGCACCAAGCGCAATGTTTCATCCCCAACCCACTCACCACTTTGCAGCTTAACGGCCCAATATAGGACCACCTCTTGATAGCCATGCTGCTGCAGTTGTGTTTGTCCAATTGTGCTCATGATGCCTCCCTGCTAGGACTATCAACCATCATCTAGTCTCAATCTTCATCACCATCACACTTATTATCCACTTGGTATAACCAGAATCGTGACGGCACCATTGCTTTGGCTTGTGGCTTGTTTCGATCTCGTTTTTTCTTCAACGATGAAGCTGCTAGCCAGGCGGTATGACTGAGGCGTAATCCATGAAACAGTGGCTGCTGCTGTGGGTGAGAGAGTGTACTGTCTGGCGCAGTATCTTCAGCCAGAGAGAGTACCAGCCAACAATTTAGCCCACCGCCTGTCAGTACCAGTAACCAGTGTCGTAACGTTTCATTACGTTGCTCACCCGGTAGCAGACGACAGAAATGAGTGTATGGCAGTGGCCCAATTTCAAGCTGAATAGCCCCCTGCTGACGCCAGTAATACCGGCCAATAAAACTGTTTGCTGTTAATGTCTGCCCCATATATAAGCGCTCATTGGCAGGTATTGTCAGCCAGCAGCCATGCAGGGGCTGTATTGATACTGGCGCTTTCACCAAAGCAGCGATTATTCGTCGCCAACTGTCAGAGTTACTGCGTTGCATTAGCCGCAGGCCAGCCAAACCAAGCAGTTGCCGTGCTGCTAGCCCTTTCACCTGTTTTACATCACACCAGCCAGCCAATCTTGCGAGACTTTTCCCTACTGTTGACTGCACGGGAGGCAGGTTATTTAACCCAGGTACACAGTGTGATTTAACCGCCCAGCGTAACCAATGCAAGCGTTGTTGCAGCAGATCCAGAAAGTCACTGGTAACCTGATGTCCCTGGAGCTGCCGTCGCCAAATGGCATCCCAAAATAAGTTTGGTAGCGGTCCATGGCTGCCAGCCAAGCTAAAGTTGTTGACTCGAATATGCCAGCCTGGCTGTTCAGTGCGCGGCTTAATAAACTCAATTTCACTGGCTGGAAAAGCCGGTGAGTAGCCCCCCGAAAAGTAAAGGCTATGATGCTTTTCTTTTTCATCGGTTGGTTTATCGTCATGCACTCCTCCTTGCCAAGTGAGCAACCTCACTAACTGATAGAAGTTAATCAGTAGAGGCTGTTGCTGCCACAGTGATACTAGAGGATGAGTTGTTCGCCAACCTGAGCTGGCCAGCGTTTCCATAGGCCTTTCCGTTGCTTACTGTGTAACACTAATGACACAAAATGATTGCTGCTCACATAACGGGCAAGTACATGCTGCAATATCTCACCCAATAACAAGGGACTGCCTTGACCAAACTGGGTTTCATTAACAGTCATGGTCAGCTCTATCCCTTGACAAAATCCCCGCCATAACTCGTTTCCCATCCGCTGTACAGCGGATTTACCCTTAATACTTTGAATGCTGGTTATCTGCTTACGGTTAGCTTCCCCTCTCATTCCGCCATGTAACAGCAATAGCTGACAAAGATTGGCTAACAATGATTCGCTATCATGCAAAGATAAGTGCAGGTTATTCACCTGGGCCAGAAGTAACCAAGGTGTCTGAGATAACAGTGGTGGTGGATGGTAAGCTGTGGGTGACATCAATAACGTAAGGTGATTAACCGGTCCTGCCCCTTCCAGCTGTAATGCATCCCCCTGTCGAAGCTGCTCTGGTAAAGTCCGATTGGTACTCCACACTGATCCACTTAAGGTATCCGCCACAGGGTTGGTCAATGATAAACTTGGATCTAATAAGCTAATCCATAACTCAGTACCTGGAATATCGGGTCGTTGACTTAGCTCTCGCCGACAAAGATAAAAGTAATCATCGTCTTCTACTTGCCAAATATCACTCAGCTCAAAATATGACTCTACTTTACGGACCGGCTGTCCAGGGCGAAATGCTTCCAAATGAATTGGTTTAACCACTTCACAGTAAGAATGATGGGAATAATCAGCTACCAGCCGATACTCGTAATGATGATGATCCATTCGCAATGGATCCAAGTGTTGTTTAAATAAATTCACCAAAGGTACACAGTTTAGCTTCAGCGATTCTTCCGTTAAATGCAGCTGCTCTGGTAATACTGTGTCACTCAATAGTAATAATTGAAACTGGTCAGTGGCACCGGCTAACTCCAAGCCTTTAATATCGAATAATAAAAAGCGCTCAGGAAAAGCAAAATACTCTTGCAATAAGCGATACCCCGAAAAAGACGTTGGCTCATCTAACAACAATGCCTCTTCATCTGAAAAACCACAGCCTACTAACGATGCTGCTGATAATTTACGCCATGAACTCTCTTCATTCACTTTTATCCATATCGATACAATATGCTCATGCAATAGCTCATAAAGCTTAAACTGCTGAGTTGTATTTCCTGCTAAATAAAAACGTAATTGTGAAAGTGGCAGTGTCTGAACTGGATCTTCGCCCATATTGACAAAGGTAACATGTACACCACCTACGACATCTGCCGTAATAACTTCAGCTGGTAAACCCGCCAAAGGAGACCAGTTGATTTGCTTAATATCCAGTGGCCATAAAGGGGTATCACACGCCACTTGGAAACGACAACGAACTTGATCCCCTCGCCGCTGTTCAGTTTCAATAAAGACATTTCTACCACGAGCCAATTGCCATCCTGCTCGAAAGTTAGCGCCATCAGGTTGAATATTAACCTGAGCCATCACCATAGCAGGTAAAGGAGAGACTAAATGAGGATATAACTGATCTAATAAAACGGCAGGCAATAGGTTACGATCAACATCCAGTCGATAATTCAATCGCCCTGTTAAATACGCAACCCCTTGTAATAACATTTCCACATGAGGATCTGCTGATACACCCGCACTTAGGCCAAGTGCTTGTGCATATTCAGGGTGCGCTTTTGCAAACTCAACACCATCACGCCGCAAATGCTGTATTTCACGATAGAAATAATCAGCCAGCGGGTGCGAATCCCCCCAACTCATGCTACTCCCCCTTGAGTGCACTGGCAGGCAAAGAAAACTGCACTGGAATAGTTTGAGACTGCCAAACAAGCTGTGCATTTATGCAAATCGTAAACGGATTTAATGGGTCACTTTGGTCCGTTAAACTAATTTCGACATCTTGTAAACGTGGCTCAAACGTTAAAATTATTTTTTTTATACGATCCGCTATTACCTGTAACTGACTGCGATGGTTTGTGGCTAAATCCGCCACCGAAGGTAGCCCCAAATGTAAAATATCGATTGGAGCATTAACCGATGTTTTCACTGTTACAGGTACAACACTCAGTAAACGTGTTATATTTTCAACGACCAGTTCCAAAACATCTTCTTTGCTAAGTTCTCCCAATACGTCCAGTCTTTCTAATAAATAACGCATGTGTTGCGTTTATTTCCTTTATTATATTATTTGTATACCCTTCACGAATAATTTCTAGGTTTTGTTATCTTCACTCCTCACCCCAATCACCTATTAATATAAGCTCATGGGGCTTCGTCACTCCATAGCCACACCCTTGTGCCCTTGGGGTATAAAAACCATTCGTATCGGGTATATTAACTTGTAAATTGACCAATAACCCGGTTGCGAGCCAAACTCCATCCAGAAGACTTTTTACCTGCTCGGGTTGTATCCGCATTTTGCACAGTAAAGTCCCACAATATTTCGGTAAAATTCAGCTTAAACTGTTCCGTTGGCATGTCATCTGGATGGGACTGAAATTGTATTTCACTGATAATGGCATCCCTAATCGTGAAGGTCATTATATTTGCGGTTTTATCCCCTGAATTCCGGCAAATATAAATTTTTGTGGGTTGGTCAGTGCCTTTGCCCAGAGGTTCTGCACGTAAACAATATTCGTAAAATTTAACTGAGGTTTTATCAACATACTTAACACAGGTAAATTCGGTAATAATGGGTCTGCCCGATGTGCGTGCAGAATTACTCACATCTGTTGTGACTTGTTGTTTCATCCCCTGATGGACAGATACTAATTCAATACACTGACCAAAATTCAATATCTCATCCCGATCAACAGGGTCAATCAAACTACCTCCTGTTGTCCAACTATTATCATCACCACCAAAAACTTCCTTATTCCCTGGCTCTAATAAAATCAAATCCATGACATCATTCCTATTTTAATTGAAACCTCACTGATACCATCTCCATCTGCTGACATACCCTTGTTGTAAGGTATATCTCAGATTATGCAGGCAAGTCCGCGACCAATCGAATTGAGGTCGTTAGCTCTTCTAGCTGGAAATGAGGTTTAATAAAAACGGTTGCTCGATAAGCACCAGGTTTTCCAGGTACATCAGTAACTTGAATCTGCGCAGCACGTAAAGGATAAGCTGCTTTTACTTCTTGCGAGGCATCATCATCAAGTAGAATATATTGAGATATCCAATTATTTAAAAATTGCTCTACATTAGCCCGCGTCATAAATTTGCCCACTTTGTCACGCATTATCACTTTAATAAAATGCGCAAAGCGGGATGCACATAAAACATAGGGCAACATAGCGGATATCTGCGCATTTGCATTCGCTTCATCCGAAATATATTTTTTGGGTTTATTCGTCGTTTGTCCACCAAAAAAAGCGGCTTTATTTGATCCTTTACAATGACAAATTGCCATAAACCCTAAGTCATTTAATTCTTTTTCTCGACGATCGGTAATCGCTACCTGGGTAGGACACATCATAGCGATATCACCTTCATCTGTTTTGTATTTATAGGTTGGCAAACCACTGATTACACCACCACCTTCTACTCCTCGAATAGCCGCTACCCAACCATATAAAGCGAATGCATTAGTAATTCGTTCTGCTAACATATAGGCAGGATTACCCCACAAAAACATTTTATAGTTTTTACTTGAGACAATTTCTTCAAAAGGTAGGCCATCGACAGGCTGTGTATCCATACCATAAGGTAATCGCAATAACACATTCGGTAACGTTAAAGATACATAGCGAGAGTCTTCTGTTTCTCTAAACGTTCGCCAACCATCCATTTCAACACTTTCAAAAATTTTGGCAAGATCACGAGGCCGTCCGAGCGCAGTAAACGTATCGAGGTCAAACAACTGGGCACTTGCTGCTGCAATAAAGGGAGCATGAGCGGCCGCCGCAATGCTCGACATTTTAATCAATAGTTCAATATCCTGAGGATGCCGTCCAAACTCGTAGTCACCCACCAATAAACTATAAGGGTACCCCCCATAAGTGCCATACTCTGCTTCGTAAATCATTTTAAAAATGGCACTCTGATCAAACTCTACCGCTTTTTCCAAGTCTTTTAGCAAATCATGCTTACTGATATTGAGTACTTTTAATTTTAATAATTGACCTGTTTCCGTATGTGAAACAAGGTAATATAAACCCCGCCAAGTGGCTTCTAACTGCTGGAAAGGTGGATAGTGAAGAATCAGATTTAATTGACGTCCCAGTACATCATCCAACTTAGCAATACTATCGTCAATCAGTAACGCAGTCGATGCGCCCTTAGCACTTACTGCATCTAATACTGACACTATACTTTGTACAAACTGTCCTAATAATAATAAAACATGGGATCGTTGTTGCTCATTTAACAACATATAATCCCGAGACAGTAATTTATTCAGTGTGTCATTCGTTTCTACAGCCGACCACTCTTCTACGGTTTTACCATTGAATGCCGCTAATAAATCATCCTTGACTTTAGTCGCATCATCAGATGGTGATTCAGAGACCATGTCATCTAATAACTGAGTCAATGCATCACTTGACTCCAGCTTTGCTTGCATATCTCGCAATCGACAACGCTGCTCATATATTTCATTTAACTTAGGGATTTTTTTTACAACCGATAAGGGGTCAAAGTCTTCTAACTGATTTAATAACAAATCACCTGATAGCTTTCCTTGCCCGTCAACTTCATTGGCAATCGCTGACAATTTGACCCTTGGGGCGGAGGCGGCTAACACATAGTCAAAGTTATCCCGGTCAATATCGACCATCTTCCGTACTTTAACTGGTGGTAATGGCTCTACAGGGTCTCCTGTTAGATCTGCAAAGATACCCACGATAAAAGGCAACTCTCGTTGCTCAATGGCACCACCTGTTTCAACATCATAGGTAATTTTAACACGAGGTGGTCTTACCCTGTTCAGCTTTTCCTGCACGCTTCCTAACATGAGGCACTCCGTCGTGGTTTATTCCTTTATATAAATTGCTGTCAACATTTCATCAGTTTTTAATAAAAATGACAGATTTAAGGGTGATCTGCTTTAATTGAAAATCCACCTAGTTATAATTTTTATACTTGTTTGCTATAACGATGTTAGATAGTGTAGAGCATAAAATCAAAGTACGAATAATACTTCATATGACTTTTTTATTGCTTAAGGGCCCTCGGATAAAGGTATTTTCTGAAGCCCTTTTACCCAAAGTCTGCATAACGCCCATCGAACACGCCGTAAATCCGTCCATGGAAGCTTGGTTGCCGCATCCTTGCGGCAAACAGTTCGACGTTCGTTACCCAGCCTTTGCCTTAGTAAGTCATACGTCAGAGGATCACAAAATTACACGGGATGATTAACCTTAGGAAGGATTGTTGCATTATCATGATAATGCAACAGTAAGTGGGCTTTCAATAACTAATGGTTTACCTTGACAGGCTGGGGGGCCATTGATCTCAATACCAGCAACCCTGATATGATTGAAAAAGCTATGGCAATAATATAACTCAACAATAACGGCTCCTGAAAAAACAAAACTAGCCATGTTGTTGACAGAATAGGCGTCAAAAATACTATAGGGGCAACTTTAGTGGCATCTGCTTTTGCCAGTGCGGTTAGCCACAATATATAAGACACGCCATTAATAAGTGCACCATTAAGCACAATGACTAGCCACGCTTCCTCAGAAGGAAGTGAAAAGTGACTCCATTGAAATAATGTCAAAGACGAAAAAAATACTCCCCAAAAAAACAAAAAGAAGGTCCCTGTAAATGAATCTATTTTCTGATACTTTGAAAGCACTGAAAAAAGCGCAAAGCATAAGGCACCAAGAAATACAACCAGTAATACCCATGGACTATTCACCTTGATAGAAGTCAAATCACCTTTTGTAATAACAATTACTACCGACAGGAAGCCTAATAGCAAACCCGCTCCTCCAAACATGGTGAGCCGTTCACTAAAAAATAGCAACGAAATGACCGTAATAAGAATTGGCCAGGTATATTGAACAACAAGAACTTCTACCCCATTCGTAACCGCATATCCGTGATAAAGACATAAGTAATAAAAAAAACACCCCAAAAATCCTAATGGTGCACACCAAAAAAACTGTCGCGCACTTCCAGCTATCATTATTTTTCTATTTTTTAACAAAGCAAATACCAACACAACAACAGAAGAAAGGACATTAGACCAAAATAGAAATTGAAAAACATCAAGTGAATGCTGTCCTATTTTGGCCACAATAGGAATTAAACTCCATGACAACACACAAAGAAATGCAAGTACTATCGCTAATTTTGCCCCCGTCATATTCATTGTAATAGCCTTACCATATGAAACAAATAAAACACGTTGGTACTAAACGTTTTCTCCACTGAAAATCCTACTTGACCAGCCACAGTCTGAATGTAATCACAAGAATAGGAGCTAGACTGAAAGTCATTACAACAGAATGTATAATGATTAACATCATCAACTTCCTGGGCTATATCCAGCCCACATTTCTGATAATATGCTCGCCTTATTGAGTTAGCCGGTTCCCCTGTTTGAAAGGAAGAAATCACAATATCCATTCCTGTCATATAATATTTTCTTAAGATGTTAGTTATATTTTCAACATTACCAATGAGATTAAATGGAAAAAGGCATAGTATGCGTTCAGAATGATTAACTTTATCATTGAGCACTCCGTCAATATCAACCAGGCTCCCACGTAAAAAGGATGCAGTTGACTTATGACATTGTGAAAAATAATGTTTTGATTGTTCTTCTAACTTTGTTCTGATATCAATACCAATATACTTCACGTTATTCATTGCAGCCGTTTCAAATGACCTTACTTTGTCACAACCGATTTCAATAAGTGTTGTATAAGATTGATTTGCTAGAATACCTGAGATAAAGGCTTGCTCATGAGCAAGATAGCGTATGATATGATCATCAAAATTATGCGTACTCATAATCTCATGACCAATATTACTTTGATAGTAAGCGGTATTATCCAATAGTCTTGGCATGGTGCCTCCTTGCATTAGCTTTTTAACTTTTTATAACGCTCCTTCTTATTGTTTTACTGTTTGTTATTTTATTGCTTTGTTGTTTTGCTGTTGAAATATTCACACTGGAAATTGTTAAAAAACAAATTTGAATATACTGTTATAGCCAAACACTCTTTATTTTAAGGTAACGGTATACTCTTCATTATTAATATAACCATGTCTAAAATTGATTCTTTGAAAGGTATATATAGTAGATGAGATCTGCAGCAGAAAGTAAAGCGTTATTAGTTAATGAGTAATTTTCTACTTATTACCACCTTTTATAGCACTTCTGAACTATTAAGCTAACACATTAGCCTATACCCAAAACGAAGGCTTTTTAGGGGCGGTGGTCAAGAGTGCTGACAACAAACCCTACTAATGTGTCGGGAGCACATTAGTACAGCTTCGCTGGCCCGTTAGGGTGAGCGCTATGGATAGCGCACATAAAAATGATTCGTGAAGGGTATATTTGACAAGCAGAGAAATCGCATATAATTAGCCTTAAACCCTTCCTTGGAGACTTGATTTCCGCATCCTTGCGGAACGCATAAATTAATTCATGCATTGATTGGCACAATCTTTACCCATAACAAACTGTTTTTATATGCGATTACCCTATCGCTAAGGGTTTACAAGAAAGGTCAATGCTTTATCACCGTTGACTAGCCCTAGCCCCGACTCACTGCTGTCAAGTACTGAGCAACGTGCCGTTTGTTTAAGTGCACCAACAATACGCTCTATGCCGTATGTAAACTGGCCAGCCTTCTGTTGTTCTGCTTGTAAAAGCAAAGCAATCACTGCGGTAAGCTGTGGCGCCGCAAATGAACTACCAGACTCATAGTTATCGGTCGCCCAGCTATACACAGCCTCTGCAGGAATACCAAAACTTTGGTATGCAACTAAGTTATTTTGGCCTGGTATGGTTGCTGATAACGCCACCTCATCAGCAAAAGTGTTCAGGTTGATCGCAAATACTAAATTACTGGCATACTTTTCATACTCAACTGAAGAAACAAACGTTTTAATAAGTTGCAAATCATATGCAAATAAATTGCCGGTATCAGACAAACCTAAACGTTGTCGTAAAGGCGTTACACTTCCGTCAAGGTCTGTTCCCGTATTACCCAAGGATTTAATAACAATTTTACTGACTAATGTCTTTTTTAATAAAGTCGCAAACGTGGTATCTAACTCTCCCTCTTTTTCAGCAAATCCACGACTCATATTAACAATCAGTACATCATTTCTTGTTAACAAATAAGTCATCGCTTGGTTATATGTCTTTGCTTCAGCACTAATAGGAACAATCGTGGCATGCGGTGCAATGGTTAAAATAACATCAATGACACTATTTCCGTGATTCAGTGACACTGGGTTACCAAATGCCTGGACAGGCTCAATATGCGCTTGAGGGTAATGGGTTCGTTGCTTGTCGAGCAGTGCAGGCTCAAATACATCAATCACAGCAATTGTAATACCATCTCCTTGATATTGACTAGTGAGCCATTGCGACTCAAGGTTAAAACCTGGATGGTACTGAGTGACCAGGCTATTGATTGACGTTTTAAATTGTGTCAACGCGTGCAACGCTGCTTGCACGCCGTATCGATTTTCTGCTTGGTATGCTTCTGTTTCAAAGGAGAACAACAACTCTACCATGTTTTTAAACTCAGTAATTTTATTTCCCCACTGGTGCATATTGAGTTTATTCATTAAATACCGGGCTTTTTCCTGTCCACGATACTTATCAAGCTCTGCACCTTCATATGTAGAAACAAGGGATGATACGTCGTCTTCTCCTGGCCAGTGAACAATAGTTTTTAAGTCCGAAACGGCCTGCTTGACTTTATCAACTTGGTTAAGATCCGCACGAACACCAAAAGATAAGCAAAAGACAAGGATTCCTATAACGGTAAAATTATTTAACTGAAAAATACGCTTATGCTTTAGCTTGTTATACATCTGATTCCCTAATAATTATTGATCAATGAATGTCACAATATGCAACAAGTGTATTAGGTTACGTTAATAAAACATTAACCCTTACTATTACCGCTTGTATAACCTTCACGAATGATTTCTAGGTTTTGTTATCTTCACTCCTCACCCCAATCACCTATTAATATAGGCTCATGGGGCTTCGTCACTTGATGGCCGCACCTAAAAACCATTCGTATTGGGTATATTTAGCAACATTGTGTTATACCTGCTAATGTCCTTTATAACAAGGAAGCTAAATGTGTACCCCGACCAATGGGTATCTCGTCAAGGAAAAAACAAATGAACCCTAAGTCACCAAGCACTATTGACGAAGAAGTCACTTTCGAAGCAACAGAGGAACTCGTATCAGTTACAGATACTCGTGGAAAAATCACCTATGCCAATAAAAGTTTCTGTCGTGTATCAGGATACAGCTTAGAGGAACTAATAGGAAAACCACACAATATTATTCGCCACCCAGACATGCCTAAATTGGCTTTTAAGGACTTATGGGACAAACTTCACACTGAAAAACCCTGGCGTGGCTTGGTTAAAAACCGTTGTAAAGATGGTCGTTACTATTGGGTTGATGCGTTCGTCACCCCAGTTTACGAGAATAATCAGTTGATAGGCTATCAGTCAGTCCGTACCAAACCAGCTGCACGTGATGTTACCGCAGCAGAAAAGGTTTATGAGCAGTTGAATAATGGTACTTTGCTATCTCAGTGGACGATTTCAACAAGATTTAAGTATGCTGCACTGGCTGTTATTTGGCTATTAACAGGACTAGTAACTTATAATTTTTCACTACCTTGGGTACAAGCATTTATTTCCCTACTACTACCCTTTATTGTTTTTAGACATGAACTATTTACCACACCAAGCTACTTACAAAGCCTACAACGACAATATGATAGTTTATCTCGTTTAATATTTTCTGGTAAAAAGCCGCACGCTATTGCCGACTTTCATTTAAAATTGCTCGAAGGCAAAATCAAAACAATTATTGGACAAGTACAAGACAGCTTACATACCATGCGGGAAGTGGTTAAATCGCTACTCGCTGCCGCAGAATCAGCACAAGAAGGCTCAGAAACAGAAACCAAAGAACTTCATCAACTAGCAACTGCAACAGATCAAATGGCAGCCACTATTAGTGAAGTAGCTAAAAACACTGAACAAACCGCAGAAAAAACGCATCAAGCTCATGAAGACTGCGACCAGACCAACCATGCGATGGCCAAAACAGCTAAGCTTATTAACCAGTTGGCACAAGAAGTAGAGTCCTCAGCCGATGCCAGTAAACATCTGGCTAACAAAGCAGAAAAAGTCAGCCATATTATGTCTGAAATTCAAGGAATAGCTGACCAAACTAACTTGCTTGCCCTTAATGCAGCCATTGAAGCCGCTAGAGCAGGTCAACAGGGACGTGGTTTTGCTGTTGTAGCGGAGGAAGTCAGAGCCTTGTCTCAACGCACACAAAGTGCAACAGAACAAATTCAAAGCTCAATAAAAGATATTCAGGACACCCTACTCAACTGGGCGACCAAAATGAACAGTGAAAAAGAAAATGCCCAACACTGTGTTGAAGATGCAATCAACACCCAAGAGAGAGTGCAATCAATTTATCAGCTTGTAACAGATATTACAGAGCTTACAACACAAATATCCACGGCAGCAGAACAACAAAGTGTAGTATCTCAAGAAGTCAGCCAAAATATAAATAAAATAAGTCATGCCTCGCAAAGTAATTTAGAACAGGCCTCTATCGTACAGCAGCAAGCCAATTCGCTCGAAGATAAAACAAATAAGCTAGCAATGTTAACTAAGGCATTTGGCTAAGGTCTAATACACGTTATAAACCTAATACACTTGATAAAACGGAGGTACATCCACCTCCGTTCTTTGGACCCTGTAAATATTTCTTTGCCAATAACACAGGGCTATTACAAACAGCCTCGCGACTATTTTGAACGAATTTCAACCGTGTAATCTTCTACTTCTCCATAGCTGAAGCGACCACAAGGGCTAGGTGCATCTTTATAGCGCATGACAACTCTCATTCGTGTTTTAATATTCTCCTCCTGATGAATTATTGCATTACTACTAACCGTAATGACGCCTCGTTGTGTTGTTGTGGCGCTAGAACCTGGGTCAAAGACCATTTCTCCACTATCTGCGAAATCTCCATCACGATTAAAATCAATCCAAATTCGCCAGTACTCACCATAAGCGCGTCCGGCAAAATCAGGTGTTAAGGTAACTTCATTACGACCCAGCATAAGAGGTATAGTTTTGCCCGTTTTAAGCTCAGTAAAGTCACTATAATGTGATGCGCCTGATGTATGTATAAACTTACCTACCTGAACCTTACTAATCCACTCATCACTGCTATTAATACTTTCTGCTTTACAATAGTTAATATTAGGACCATCCGTTATTGGTAAAAATATTGCTGATACAGCCCCCCAGTTACCATCCGCATCCTGACTTCGTACATATAACATGTGCTTACCAACAGGTAATTCACTGGTATCCACTATCCCAGAAACAGTTTCTGTTTTCTCATCGAAACGACCATCTTCCGCCTGTAAAGGGACAGCGGTTGCTCCATTTTTCCATGGAGGTACATTAATGTAATACTCTGCAGCGCTAATCGCCTGAGTGGGTTCAGTACCATTACGCCGACTAAAACGCGTATCAGTAACACTTGCAGAAAGAGTCACAGGTATGCCTTGACTCCCTCCCTGAGTGGAGAAATCATTGTTAACCTTAATAGAAGTCACATCAGGTCCAGAAGGAATCATATAGGGTGCTCGTACTACTTTTGCTGCATAAATTAATGCTGCTAAATTGTCGGGTAATATTTTACTTTCAAATGTTGAGCACGATTGAAAAAACTGAGTCCCAAGCTCAAAGGTAAATGCAGGTACACCTAACTCACCATAACTAATACCATCACTGGTACCATCTGTCGGATAAAGACCGATCGACTGCTGGGGCATATAACCATTAAAAAAGGCAAATTTTCTGCCAAGCGTTTGCAACTGCATACCATTTGGCGCTGTATTACGTGTTGTACCCCATGGCCAAAGCACCAGCTCACTGTAGCTATGAATATCCAAATGCAAACCCATAGTATCTAAAGGTGCAGCATCATCGTTATCAGGACCACGTCGATCTGGGAACAAGTTACGCACGTAGCTTTCAATTGCTTTTATTTCAGGCTCAGATGCAGGAGAAGAACCGCGATAAGTTTCATTGCAGGAATTACCACTAGAGCCACCACTCACAGTATTCCAACTAAAGCTAAAATTTCTGTTTAAATCTGCACCACGATTACTACTGGTTGCACCACAATAATTTTGATTGGTATTTTTGCGCCAATAATTACCTGACTCCGCTTTTTTACGACCATCAGGGTTCGTCATCAACATCAAATGAACCTCATGGTGGTCCAATATCCAGGTCGCATCGGCATCCTCTCCATAGCCTTCCAATAAATGTCGAGCAAAGGCTAAATTTAAAGGTGCTGTAGTATACTCCCGTGCATGTATTGCGCTATTAGCAAATAAAATCGGCTTGAGTTCTTTGGCATTTTTATTTGTTAATTTTAATACCTTTATATCATACCCACCTTTTCCTGCACCCTTTTCCCAGGAGTTACCAACATCAAGCCACTCCGCTAATGCCGGGTAATTCCTGGTGAATGCTTCTGCTGCTTGGAACGTCTCCTCAACCGTCTGATAACATGGATAACCTGGGATACCTGACATTAAAGCGTGTCGCTCCCCCCGTTCAGAAAGTATTTTTCTTTGCTTTAATTGTTGCTGTATTGCCTGTAGCTTACGATCACGTTCAGCGACCCATTGTTCTGCTGACTCAAACGTAAACCCATAAACTTTCAACTTATATTTGTCCTCATTCGTTAACTCCATAATCATATAGCCAGACTTGTAATCTGTTTCTAATAGTTGGCCATGAAAACTAATCGCCGCTTGTCGGGCCAGTAACTCGTTAGGAAAAAAAACTTTATAAATTGTTTGCTGTTGATCAATAATTCCTTCATGATCAGCATTCCATAATGCAGACTCTTTAGCTATAACACCCTCCACAAATAACCATGATATAGGCAATACACACCATATACTTTTTCCATTTGGTTTGAACATTTTTTCTTCCTTGAAAAATTGAAACTTTTTTGTACGGCTTTTACTCAACGAATATAATGAATTCGACTAATAATAATCTTGAGAGTCAAATTTGTGATATATGCGTATATATCGTTTTATAAAAGCTGACTGTCAAGCGAACAGCGTCAACACCTTCTAGCCATAAGTCATCAACAAGTAAAGCACAGTCACTAAATTCAAGTTGATTCGACATTAAACTTATCCTGTAACTCTAAAGCAAACAGTTAATACCCTTTTCTAACCAAAGAGTCACTCAATATATACCCTTCACGAATCATTTTTATGTGCGCTATCCATAGCGCTCACCCTAACGGGCCAGCAGCGCTGTTATATCAGTTAAAGTGGCTACTGCATGTTTCACAGCAGTAAACTTGCCCAGGGGCTTCATCGCTTGACGGCCGCACCCTTGCGCCCTTGGGGTATAAAAACCCTTCGTTTTGGGTATACATAAGAGCATTTATACAGTTTGGTCAAACAGTTCCGATTCTTCAACCAGCGAACTTTAAGAAGCTTTTTATCCTGCAACAAATGACATTATTAATAATCACATACTTACAAGGATTACCATACAAAACGCATTCTGGATTTAAGGTAAAAAAAATACCATACTTCAAACAACTTTCATTGACTCTAAATCCATATGCTGCTCATAAAGAAAGTAAATAAATTGATATTCAAGCGACTTATAACATCATTTTTTCTTTCTATGATGTCATTGAACACATGGTCAAATGCACCACTATCTTTAGCGGCATCCCATAACTTTCCACCTTACAGCTTTTTAGATGAAGAGGGAAACCTATCAGGAATTGATATTGACATCACAAATAAAATAATGAAACTATCAGAAATTCAATTTTTTATTGAGTTAAAACCCATCTCAAGAATTGAGTATTTGATTAAAAACAAAAAAGTCGATGCTGTTATTACCACCACTCCTCATATTACAGAAACAATATCAAATTCCATGTGGTTCTCTAACTCACTTTATAACACCACACTCTCTCTTTTTATTAACTCAAAAAACAAAGAGATATTAAACCAAAAACTATCGTACAATAAAGTATGTCAGCGAACAGGTTTTTTGAATGGGTCAATTTTAACCTCACCAGAATTTTCTTCCACAAGTTTTATTGATGTTAGATCTGTCAACTACGTAAGCCAATTAGTTGATCTATTAACACTTGGGCGTGTAGATTGCGTCATTGCAGAGGATATAGCTTTCATCTATCAAGCTAAAGAAATGAAAAAACAAGACCAAGTACTGCTTATTAAAGAAATTACAGATAGAGATATATTTATTGGTTTACAAGAGTCATTAGTTAAAAGGCGTCCAGAACTACCTTTAAAAATAGATAAAGCAATAAGTGAATTGCATAAAAATCATGCTATAGATGACATTATCATAAAGTATTTACAGCTTCCCTTAAAAAAAGCAAATTAGCCGCCACCCCATGGCCTTTCAACAAGTAAGACTCACTTCTTAAAACTCATCTACCAGCTTTACTGTCTCATCGATATCTCTCGAGGGAATAAACCCAATATAGTTTGAGCTAGTTGCAACCAACTTTTTTACCTCACTACTTGTTTTAGCTTCTATCATCGGCGCTGCTTTACCCGTAAAAACCAAACGAGCCCAATACGATAAAAACTTTCTAGGAGGTTTATCCACTACTTTAATGCAAAACTCATCAAACACTTTCGTTGAGTGGTCAATTGTCACAAGCTTTGCTTGTTTTCCACTGGGAAACGCAACTTTTTTACCTAAAAAAAGTTGTTTAACATAACCAGCATCAATCGTGTCATCAAATGAAGGACTTACAATTACGGATATTTCTGCATTAAGGAATACACTTTGCAGTAAGCATAACAATCCAAAAATTACGTTTTTCATCGTACCCCCTTAAAAAACAAAATTTGCTGAAATTGAGTACAAAGGCGCATCAACCCTAGATATACCATCTTCTACTTTATAATCGATATAATTGAAATCAAACTTAAGCGCAGCACTACGATGAAAATCGTATCTTACGCCAATCGTATACTGTTTAAAATCCTCTTCCGTTTGTTGAATAATACCCTCTAGTGTATTTCTTGGTGTACCTGGGGGTTCTTTGTCTAAAATGCCATATTGAGCATCAGTATCAAATTGTTCATAAGTAATGTGAGGTGTAAAATCACCGATCGTATATCCTGCTGAAATATAGTAGGCTAGAGGGTTTGTAAAGTAACTATCCTCAACATCTGACTTAGTAATCTCTGCTACTGCAAAGAAATTATCATAGTCAATACGAAGAGAAATGCTTGCAAAGAACGCATCATCTGCATCAATATCAGTAGCCTTAGATGTTTCTGTTGTTAACGTTGTGGATGGTACAGGTAGTTCTGGTGGTGCTAATATAGCCGTTAATGCTGGTGCTGCAGTAAATGGAAAAGAGGCTTCTGCTTGAAAATACGAAAATCGTAGTGTATACCAGTCACTACTCAACCCCAATGATCCACCCCAAAGGTGCTTCAGATCTACACTTGTTTCTGATCCACCAAAATTGATTTGCTTATTCACTTTTCCGTAGAATAAATCAGCAGTGGATGTCAAATTCCATACATCAGCAGAGTGGGTTACATTTATACCATCTAAATTCTTAAAAAGAGGCGCATAAACACTCACTGGAGGTCGTACCCAGTGGTATGCATAACCGACATCCACGACATCACTGAAATGAAAGAAAGGTGTTCTAAAACGCCCACCTTTAATGGTCCAGTCACTATTGATAATATACGTCAAGTATGCCCATTCAAATTCCGCATCCCAATCATCGAAACCTCTTGCGACGATTTGAGCTGTCCCAGACAATCCATCTTTAAGGTCTGCTCTAACCTGCAAACCAAATAGCGACTCCTGTTCAAAATCAACATCATCATCCCGAAATCCCCGGTAAGGTCTTTTATCATTAAAGGTACTCACCCCCGTGACTGTTCCAAAACCACCAATATCCACCCAATCGATCGCAAATAAATTATCAGCGCATAGCAGTAGGGCACTACAGCTATAGCATAACATTTTCTTCATTTTTCACTCCTACAGACTTCTTACACTTTTACCCCACAAAAAATAATTCTTATACGTTATGTTGTACTTATTCTAACGTTAGTCCTTACTGTATGAAGCCACACTAAAAACCTAAACAGCCAATAAGTGTGAATTACAAATAAACACTATCTAACCAGTAATAGGAAAGGTTCAATTAGTGCAAAAGGGCTGTCAATTTTATAGTAGCAATGACAATCTTGATTGCACAATTTTCTGACACATAAAGAAATAATTCACTCAACTAAAGAGTATCTATACACTTATCTATTAAACCAATGATTCTTTTTCTCTAACGACCTAATACAAAATCCCCTATACTGACTTAAGCTATTGTCACTTTTTTAGCGCAAACGATCAGCCGCCACTTTGTTTTATATATGAAGTATCATTTTATAATTTTATTTATCCTTTCATATCCACTAACATTGTGTAGTGCAATGGAGTGTATTTTTATTAACCCAAGCCCTAAAGGTGAGATCTTCTGGGATAAAGTAAGCAGCGTTATGCTTGCTGCGGCTGCCGACTTAAATATTAAGCTTACTATAGAATATGCAGATATTGACAATCGTAAATATTTAGCCTTAGCCAAAAAAATAGTAAATCAACACAGCTCCGTCGATTATATTTTATTTATTCATAAAAATATAACAGTCACTAAAAAGCTTTTAGACTTATTTGAGCAACATAAAAAAAAGTCTATCATGTTTAACACCCAGCTTTCTGAAGAAGAGTATCAGCTTTTAGGATCACCTCAAAATCACTATCAATACTGGTTGGGTACAATATCACCTGATGATACTCAAGCAGGATTTATACTTGCAAAAGAACTCATTGAACATACCCAACGTAAATACCCAAATAAAAATCAGCTAACATTATTGGGTTTAGGAGGTAACGAAACCAGTAATCCGGCGATTCAACGCAAAAAAGGATTAATAAATGCTCTAGAACAATATCCTAATGTTAAGTTAACTCGTTTTATTCCAAGTCAGTGGTTTTATGAGTCAGCTTATGAGCATACCAAGTATATACTGAGACGTCATAAACGCGTTGATATTATCTGGGCGGCTAGTGACTTGATGGCTATGGCGGCTTTACAAGCCATTGAAGAAGAAGGACTAAAACCTGGTGAGGACACCATTATCGGAGGTATTGACTGGCTTCCAGAGGCAATATCAACAATTAAACAAAATAAAATAACAGTTTCAGTTGGTGGACACTATCTTGAAGGTGCTTGGGTGCTCATTAGTGCCTTTGACCATCACTATATTAACTCCCCCATTGGTCTACAGCTCACCCAAATGTATCCAATCACTCCAGACAATATCAATGCAATTAGTCATAAAGTATTGAGCGGAGACTATTCTAGTGTCATCTTTTCTAAGTTTAGCCGTTTTTTGACTGGTAATACCCCTCAAGAAAAAAATGAAATAATTTTCATGACTAATCCATAATAACTATACCCACAGCAAGAGTATTCGTTCTCTAAATATGTGGCTTCTCTGCAAGAAATTACACACATTAACATAATGCATAAAAAATAGTCTTGATATACTCAATTAAATTCAGCTTGTTACAGTATCAAGAGTTGTGACCTGGATTATCTACTTCTCGATAATATGTATTATTTCGTGAACAGCAGCCAACTTCCAAGCTAATTTACTTGGACGCTTATTCAGTTTAATTTACCCTTTTTCTAACCTTTAAAGTAATGGCACTGTTTGGCTGTTTCAAATAACCGCTTGACTACTTTGAATACAGTTAAATGGTCCTTAGTAAGATGGACTTAACAAAAGGCTTATGGACTCAATAAAACATATAGCTCAAACCAAAATGATTCACTTTGTGGTCAATAACAGCGTAACCATGTTACAAGATGAACTATCTTTACTGTTAACTAAATTACCCCCCGAAAATATTAAAGACGACATAAAGTTTAAGCAAACTGTTTTAGCGGTCACTCACTCAAGTATTAATAAACGTTTCTCAAAAATTGTGCGATTCATTGACAACTTTGATCAGCTTTTTGAGCAAGCAATGTTTTACCTACGTGATGAGTTATTAATCACTAAAAACAAACCAGTTAAAGATATTTCTGTAGAACCATCCCGTTTTTGTTGGGCCTTAAAAAGGGGATTTCAGAAAGCACTGTTTCCCAATTAATAGACCAAGCTAGTCGTATCTAAGCTTATCTACTACAAAATCCATTTCCTAAAGCCCCGTTATCTGACACTCAGGGCTATCCGCCCTGATCTGATACTATACCCAATACGAAAGGTTTTTAGGTACTGCCATCGAGTAATGAGACCTCATGAACCTATAAATAATAGGTGATTGGAGCGAGGAATGAAGATAACAAAACCTAGAAATCATTCGTGAAGGGTATAGTCTACTCATAAAACCACAAGTGTACATATAAGCGTGACTGGCTATCGCAATAAATAACTATGACAAAACCTTAATTAACATCAGTATCACTGCAACAATACATAAACATAACGTGCCGTACCGTATCAGTGTTTTATTCACATAGTCTACTACATGATAAGCGATATAATTACCTATGAGCGTAGCAGGCAATAAAGGCAATGATAATAGTAAATGCTCATAAGTAAATATACCCATAGGTATCAAAATCATTAGTGATGTTACACAGCTAAAAAGAAAAAAACCTGCCAGATTTGCTCTTATAAAGCTTGCTTTTTCACCTTGTACCACAAGCGCAATGGGAGGCCCACCAATAGACGTACTCATTCCCATCACACCTGACAAGAAACCTGCCCAGAACAAATTACGATTATTGACGGGTAATGAGAACTTGAACAGATTCAATACCACTGCACATAATATTGAAATGGCAATTAATATTGCCAAATAATGCTGACTAGCAACAACTAATAGTCCCGCACCAACAATACACCCAGGAATACGACCGATAATAGCCGACTTTAAGCCAGAAATTGATAAAGATGACCTAAATCGATACACATTAGCCAAACAGTTAAATAAAGCAGCAAAAATTATAGGGCCGGGGACATACTCTGGATTTAAGTAAAACAAAATGGGGGCCGCGACAACGGCCATACCAAAGCCGATCACTGTTTGTACAAATGATCCAAAACAAACTGTCAGCACCGCAACAAATAACATACTCCAAGTATATCCATCCCCCATGTTTAACCCTCTTAGACCTAATACAGTGCTAAAACCTTTCCAAATAACATTGAGCAAGACCAACAATTTTACTCATTTAAGAAAGAGATTACAAAAACTCATTACACGATATGATTCGTTTAAGAATCAATGCATATTTGATAGGCATTATGGGGAGTTCAGGCTAAGATGCTTTATACATTAGCTTATGCAATGATAACATTACATAAATATCTGCCTAATTTGACAATGGAAAGGCAATCAGAAAAGCTCAATCTGTAGTATTATTTAAATACTTCTGGCGAATATTATCGTACTGTCCACTACCTTTAACCTTTTCTAAGGCTTTTCTTAAGGTATAAACCAAATCTTCTGGTGTTAAAATACTCATGGCCATATAGAGCTCTGAAGATAGCTCTTCGATATATAGTGCACGCTCGAAATCTGCAATATCATACCCTAATTGTTTCACTGAATAGCTAAATGCAATTTCATCGAATGGGGTTAGATGGATACGTTCATTCGCCAACATAATGAGATTTTGCACATCACTTTTTGATAAAATTAAGTGATCTCCAACCTCAAAGCCATACCCTAGCAGATAATCAAGTTTAACATCTTTAGGTACACCACCCGTTAGATACTGTTTAGCTTGCTCAATTTTATGTATTTGAATATCTTTCCGTTTTTTTAATTTCCACAGATAAACACTATAAGGCGTAATCGTTCCAATCCATTTAAAGTGATGTTCCCGCTCACGGGTCCGAGCAATCGAATAAATCAATACATTAGTTTCTTGCAATGCTCGCTTATAAGCCCGAGCCCAGGGGTACATTCTAATTTCAGCTTTTATTCCAGCCTCTTTTAATACAAGCCTGACAACTTCAGTTGCCATACCTTGCACTTTTTTATTCTTATCTAGGTATTGAAACGGAGGAAAATCTTCAGTAACCACATCCAGTGCATAACCATATGCCAACGTATTCAATAACAGTGCTACGACTATTAAAAGTAACTTATGAACGTTATTACAAACATACATAATCACATATTATTCTCCAGTCTAGCTTGCCAAATTCAACTCAATAAAAAAGATACTGCCTATAAAGCTATGAAGTACCCGACGAAGTCTAATTTAATTTGTTACGGCACGGTAATGGGCTAGTAAACTAAGGATAGTTTGATATACTAATTGCGTAAATAATAATACAGCCTAATGATCTCGATCTGTAAATTCATTTTTTAGGGTGCATATTAACGAATAGTCATTTTTTTACTTATGTGGAGCTACTCATCAATATCCCTACTGCACCCTCAGCGTAATTGCATATAAAAGCAGCATATGATGAATATTGACTGTACTAATACATTCATGAATCAATTTGTTAATCGCGCAGCAGAAGACCATCCTTGGTCTCTACTGCTCACGATTCACCGAATAGCACCTGTTTTACAAACAAGTCCAACCATTACCAATCAACATTTTGCAAACATCCAAAGAAGGATTGACCGCGTGTCCATCGCGGCATTACTATCACTCAAATTCAGCTATCATTCCCAATACTATGGTAAATATCCATACTCTTAAGCCATGAAATGAGTACTTTAACTGTAGTTGAGTCGTTATTAATAGGCATTCCACCAGTCATCTTTAAGACAATTTCTTCATACCGGTCACTTTCATCCCCAACACGCTCATAAACAACACAACCTGCAGGTGGTGCATCATAAATGACTTGTCCTTCAAAACTATATTTACCTTTTATACCCTGCTCCATTAGCTTTTTATACTTTACAAGCACTGCAAAATCTATATAGCCTGCTCGCTCCACCTTTTTAAACTTATTTTTTAATACTGGGGTCGAAATAGAACGACCATCTTTGATGTTTTCCGCTGTCACAAACTCCCAATAATTCTCTGTAAAATACTGATATACCTCTCCTCGCTCATCGATTACATAACCTTTCATCTTAAAAAATTCAGGTAACCACAGGTACATAGTAATTTGATAGCAGTCGATTATTCGTTTTCCCAAATCAATCTGTACTGGCTCTGCTTTAGCACTTATAGCCAAACCTAAAGATATTAGTAATGATAAAAAACGATTAACCTTTTTCACAAACAACTCCTTTTGCCTCATAAGTTATTCCAAAACATGTGCAAGGGCAGCAATCGGCTTTGCTTTAAGCGTATATTTATTAAAATTGTTAAATCGCTTACTACGTAAGTACAAAATCATTATATTTAAAGAAAATAATGCTAGATAGTCTTATCCATTGACACAAAACAATACTCCTTACTCCTTGTAGTTGCTTTTTAAATTAATTCAGGAATAACATATCATTATTTTCATAATAATGACCAATTAGTTTTACCATTTCGCTGAATTGCCTACCTGCATACAGTGGTATAAGGTATACCACTTGCGAAAGGAGAAGTATTTTTATACTACGCTAATTTCCAGATAAAATAATAAAAAACTAATATAGGTTTATCGTAACATGACGTTAAAATCAGTATTTGTAGCTGCCCTAGCCCCCTTAACTCTATCAACGACCCTCTTATTTTCTCAAGTGACAACCGCCGCAGAAGTTCCCCCAGGAACAAAGCTTGCTGAGACTCAACACTTAACGCGTGGTATTGGCGCTGAGCCAAGCTCTCTTGATCCTCACTTAGTTTCTGGTACACCTGGCGGGTTTGTTGTACGTGATCTTTTTGAAGGTCTAACAACCGAAGATCCAGACGGTAAAATTATTCCTGGACAGGCCGAACGGTGGACCATTAGTGATGACAAAAAAGTATATACATTTTATCTACGCAAGAACCTTAAATGGTCTAACGGTGATCCTGTCACCGCACACGACTTTGTTTTCTCCTTTCGCCGCGCTGTTGACCCTAATTTAGCCTCTCCTTACTCCTGGTATATTGAATTGATTGGTATCAAAAATGCCAATGAAGCTTTGCGCGGTAAAGTTAAACCGGACACTATTGGCGTCAAAGCCATAGACGATACGACCCTTGAAATAACGCTCAATCAACCCACCCCCTATTTTACCAAAACATTAGCACATTATACGACTTATCCTGTACACCAAGCCACGGTAAAAAAATTTGGCAAAAAATGGACATTACCAAAAAACATTGTTTCTAATGGCCCATATAAACTTACTAAGTGGGTTGTGAATGAACGTATAGAGTCAAAGCGGAACCCACACTATTGGGATAATAAAAAAACAATTATTGATCATGTGACGTATTACCCAATCGAATCATCAAATACAGAATTAGATCGTTACCGGGCTGGTGAATTAGATATCACACATACTATTGCTGAAAATCACTACAAAAAACTAAAAAAAACCATACCTGATGAAGTAAAAACACACGGTATAGTGGCTACTTATTATTACACGCTTAATTTACTTAAAAAGCCATTTGATGATGTCCGAGTCCGTAAAGCCCTATCACTGGCCGTTGACCGGGATATTATAGCCAAAAAGGTACTGGGACTAGGTGAAATTCCAGCGTATAACTACATACCACCTTATGTTGATGGCTATGAAGCTGTTGACTCACCTTATGCCAACATGACACAAGAAGAACGAATTAAACTCGCTCAAAAATACTTAAAGGAAGGCGGTATAACAGAAAAAAATCCATTAAAATTTCAAGTGATATACAATACATTAGAAGCCCACAAAAAAGTGGCTATTGCACTTTATTCCATGTGGCAAAAAAACCTAAAACATGTCAAAGTTGAAATATTAAACCAAGAGTGGAAAACCTTTCTCACCAACAAGGAGGAAGGTAACTTTGTCGTCGCAAGAGATGGCTGGAATGGTGACTATAATGAAGCATCCACTATGCTCAGTACATTACTCAGCTACAGCAAACAAAACTATGGCCGTTGGAACAATAAAACATTTGACCAACTGTTTACTAAAGCAAGCGTAGCTGATAACCCCAGTTTATACTACCAAAAAGCAGAAAAGCTGATACAAGAAGAGATGCCGATTATTCCCTTATACTACTACGTTTCCAAAAATCTAGTTAAACCCAGCATTGGCGGATTCACTAACCGCAATCCACTGGATAATTTCTTATCCAAAGACCTTTATAAAATTCAACTTTAACGAAGAATATGACGGTGGCCTCAAAAAAGGGGCTACACTCATGCTCTGAATAACAGACATAAAAAAACGCAGCCCTGCCTCAAGTAGAGTTTGGGCCGCGTTAAATCATCGGTTTTCTCGCTTAACTGCTCTCCTCCTAAGATTGCGTGTCTGGTATACCGAAGTATACCAGCACACACCACCTGAGGTGTTAAATTTCAAGCAGCATATCGCGGGCGGGAGTATACGACAGATTTTGTGCTTCTGCTACACTCTTGCAGGTAATTTTACCTTTCGCAACGTTCAATCCGTTCAAAAGATGTGGATCTTCCTCTAAAGCGCGTTTTGTGCCTTTCTCTGCTAAGGCTAGAACATAGGAAAACGTTGCATTATTTAATGCGAGAGTTGATGTCCGTGCTACCGCACCTGGCATATTGGCGACACAGTAGTGAACCACATCATCCACAATAAAAGTCGGATCCTGATGGGTCGTAGCCACTGAGGTTTCTGCACAACCACCTTGATCAATAGCCACATCAACAATAGCTGACCCAGGCTTCATTTGCTTAATGTGCTCACGGGTGATCAATTTGGGCGCTGCAGCGCCAGGAATTAACACGCCACCTATCACTAAATCAGCCTCAAAGATATGATCTTCAATGGCCTGTGCTGTAGAAAATACCGTTTTAATACGGTTTCCATAGTGTTGGTCTAAGCGACGTAATACATCAACATTTTTATCTAAAACTATAACGTCTGCCCCAAGACCAACAGCCATTGCAATGGCATTCTGGCCTACAACACCACCACCTAACACAACCACTTTTGCTGGCTCTACACCTGGAACCCCGCCTAACAGCAGCCCACGACCGCCACAATATTTTTCAAGACAGTGAGCTCCAGCCTGAATGGACATACGTCCAGCAACTTCAGACATAGGCGCTAATAATGGTAAACGACCAAAGCTATCGGTAACCGTTTCATAAGCAATACAGGTTGCACCAGAGGCAATCAAATCATTTGTTTGAGGCACATCAGGTGCTAAATGAAGGTAGGTAAAGAGCGTCTGCTCCGCTTTAAGCATTTTCCGCTCTACAGCTTGCGGTTCTTTTACTTTAACGATCATCTCAGCCTGTGCAAACACAGCAGCCGCATCTGCCACAATGGAAGCACCAGCCCGAGTGTAATCATCATCACTAAAGCCCACACCATCACCAGCTGTAGTTTCAATTAAAACTTGGTGATTTCTCTGGGTTAGCTCACTCACCACAGCGGGTGTTAAACCAACACGGTATTCATGATTTTTGATTTCTTTAGGTACACCAATCAACATGGTCTACTGCCTCCCTTATACTTGGGTCATTAGTCCAGCATTAACACTATAGCTGTTTGTTGAATGATAAATAGCTGAATTTGTTACAGAAAATTTTCACAAGTTTAGCCCAAAAAGCATAGTGATTCTTATTATAATTTCTTAATGCACAGTGATATCATCTATATAAATCACTTAAATCAGTAATATCAACTAGACTCATTATTCATTTATCAAGCATTGATCACATCCAAAGTGCACTTAATAAAGGAACTCAATCGTACTGCCCATTTATTGCTTCCCCATTTCACCCCAAAGTCACTTAACGCAACAATTTTTTTCCCACAATTACACCTGTATTGTTGCCAGAAGTTATCCGCAGATGGGAAAATGTATTTTCAGGTAGCCCTCCAGCGTGAAGAAAGGAATTAGCCAATGCCCTCCTTTCGTATTAGGAAGCTTTCTCTAAGTTGTCGTTTTTAGCCTAGGATTAAAAGCAATACGACGGTTGTTGGTTTCGTTAAACACGCAACGATAAAACTTGAATGCGGCTCGTGACCCATTACGTGTTTACTTATAGCTTTTACGCTGGATATATCTATTAACAAAAAGAGTGGATGTTTATTGTGAAAAAATTACTGTTTATAGTTGTTATTCTCGCCATAGTGATTGCTGGAGGGCCTTTTGTTTCAGGCCTCCAGGCTGAAAAGCATTATGACGCAAGTGTTGTCCAATTAGAGCAGGCACTGCAAGAATACCAACACCTGATTAGCTATTCAGTCCAAAAAGACTATCAACGGGGCTGGTTTCAGTCACAGGCTTCAACAGAACTACAGATTTCGCCTAAAGATGAGGCCCCTATCACCCTTAATATGCAGCACAGTATTCAACATGGTCCCGTATTTTGGGGTAAAAATCCTCTCTTTGGTTTAGCCAGTACAACAACTGACCTACAATACTCAGCGGAAGCACAAGAAGCCATCAGCATGCTCTGGAAGGATAAAAAACCGTTAGTGATTTCCAGTGTCACAGGTTTTTCCGGAGAAACGACATTTGATATCCAACTTACACCTTTTTCCCTTGAAGAAAACGGTAACAAAGTTGAAGTTAAACCTGCACAAATCACCGCCAGTATTACGCCACAAGCCGATAAACTTAATGCATCAGGTCATTGGCAAGGTATGAGCATCAATAGCCAGGATGGCACCCTGAATATGGGAAAAATGACATTTAGCTCTGATAAAACACGTGTCCTAGAATCACTTTGGGTGGGTGATGATCAAGCTGATATTGACTTTTTAACCTTTTCTGAGCCCAGTGGTGCAGCATTCCGCCAAGTAAATCTTCAGGGTTTTTCAATGACCGCCCACTCTGAACTGCAAGCTGAAGCCATTAATGCAAATGCAAATTTACGATTTGCCGCTGTCACCATTGATGAGGAAAAGCTAGCGAGTGATATTATCCTCAATTTAAAGCTTAACAATATTGCTGCTAAGCCCCTGGTAGCTATACAACAAGTGATGACAAATTGGCAGCAGCAAGCTTTACAGCAAACTAGCCCCACACCACCTGACTTTGCCCAACTGCAGCCTCATTTTCAGGCTATTTTAAAGCAAGGCCCTTCTATCGAGATATCCAAGCTGCATGCAGCAACACAAAAAGGTAATGTTGATGCTGACTTACTGGCGTCCATTAAGACAGACAACCCTATGTTACTGAGTAATCCACTCTTTATGCTGGGTGCTATTCAGGCAAAAGCCAATGTCAGTGTACCTAAAGCTTTACTGATGGAGTCACCGATGGCACCTCAACTGGAAATGTATATCCAACAGGGTGTTTTAAAAGAAGAGGCTGGCCAACTAAAAGCTAAAGTCGATTTCACCGACGGCAGCCTAACCATTAATGACCAAAAAATGATGTAACCTCTCTGACTGTGCCCCCAAAAAATACCTGGGGGCCTCTTTCAGGCGGTTACTGCCTCCCATCAACCACCGCCTGCCACAAGCTTTGTCATATCATCCTCGTAAACTCCAAAATATACATGCCCACACAGACATAAAACAAAATGAATATTTCACTTTATCTCGGTATTTAGGATATTTTGACCAAAGTGCCTAAAAATAAAATATATATTTCATTTTTGGGCACTTTGCGCTATAAAAAACATAAGGTTCAATATGAAGGGTCTGAACTATGACCAGCATACCACCCGAGACGCTGGCAGAACTTGAGGCGGAAATCACCTCCAGACACAAAACATTAAGTAAACGCTTGCGTCAAGTCGCCCTTTTCATGCTTGAAAAACCAAAAGATGTCGCATTTGGTACTGTTGCAGTGATTGCTCACGAAGCAGGTGTTCCCCCTTCAACCCTTGTAAGGTTTGCTAATGCCTTTGGTTTTCGGGGGTTTAGCGATATGCAAAAACTATTTCGTGCAAAACTGGTTGAAGATACACCTAGCTTTAACGAATGGATTCGACTCGCACACAGTCAAACACACTCCAACCAGCATAACTCTCCAGTGAAAATCCTTGAGGAGTTTACCACCAGCAATATGGTGGCTATGGATCAGCTTATAAAAGAAGTAAATGCCAACGATTTAGAAAAAGCAGTCAGTATTATTTACCAAGCACAAACCACTCATATAGTGGGCTTTCGACGTTCATTTGTTGTTGCAAGTTACTTTGCTTATGCTCTTCGACACATTGATCAGCGTGCATTTTTGATTGATGGTGTAGGTGGTATGTACCGTGAACAAGCAACAACGTTAGCTGAGAATGATGCACTGATTGCAATAAGTTTTAAACCTTATGCCACAGAAACTCAAGATACACTTACTGCAAAACCAAGTGGAGTACCGCTGATTGTGATTACAGATAGTCAACTAAGTCCACTGGTACAATATGCTGACGTCTGCTTTGTAGTGAAAGAAGCTGAAGTTCGCTCATTTCGATCACTCACAACATCACTGTGTCTAACACAAGCCATAGCTATTAGCTTGGCCTATCGTATCGAAGCAGAGATGAAGGGATCATTCCCTACATTAAGTTAATAAAGGAAACTGTAAAAAATTCTGTGTAACCGCCTAAATAATCCCCATCAATATAATTCCACTATTGCGATACGAAATTACCTAAAATCAAGGAATTTAAAAACAGCAGAATAATACGCATTAAATAGCGAATTTTAACTAGCATTATGTAAGAAGATAACCATATTCCAATTAACTTTAACAACCCCATTTATTATCATCTCACCAGTAAAGACAGTCTATATAATCACACACTTTTAACCAGTATAACCGAGACAAAATGATACATTATTAATCATCTCAAACTAAATTACCCTGCTATAGTTTTCATATCTCCAGTTATGAATCGTAAATAGTTGAACTATTTTCTAGCCTAATAAAACATTAAATCTTTTCCGCAGTTAATTTCTAAATATATTAACAAGGAGGTGATAGCCAAACGAATATGTATGATTTTTAAACTTAAAACATACTGTAAAGGACTACAAAATGAAAAACACATTAAATACAACACTAGCTATATTTATTTCGTCTACACTATCTTGTGCCGTTTTTGCCGAAAATATCACAAATTCACATATTAATTATTCAGATGAGAATACAACCAGCAACTTGGACGGCCCAGATCGTCCTGATCCAAAAGATAAAAAAAGAAAGCCTCGCAGGCCTCCGCCCATGCCCCTTCAAGCATTTGAGGATGTTAATGGTGATGGTAATTTAGATAAAGTTATTGCCACACATATGTCGCCAAGAGCCATGTCAGTGACTTTTCTTGGAAATGGTGATGGTAGCTTTTGCAAAGAAGGTTTAACACATAACCCTGCCTACTTACCTAAAAAAGCAATAAAAATGGTTAACTTTGCAGACCTTACTAACGATGGAAGAGTTGATAAAATAGTGACCGCATTCCCTCCTCCGAAGAAAAAACCTAGACGTCAAGAAAATGATATCAATGGAGTTAATGATAAAGATAAACCCAAAAGACCACCAAAACCAAAAACATTTGTATACCTTGGGCAAAGTGATGGTTCTTTTGCAAAAACACCCATGGGCGTAATTGAAGAATAAAACACTATAAAAACAGCAGTGTACTGTAGACTGTACCCATGCAGCGCATGAAATAACTTGCGCCTCACGCAGTAGATGACCATCCTTGGTCTCTACTGCCATCAGTGCTCCTGATACCTGTTCGACAAATAACTTTAAGTACTGCACACCCACTTCTTTGCCGATACTCAATCTATACATTAATTTATCTCATTTTAGATACTGAAAATAATGTCTTACATTTAGTACAAGAAAGTTGAATTCCAGGTAAATCAGGGTTTTTATCATAACGTTCATTTTTTGTTACTTCAGAGATATTGAATCGTTGTTCGCAACTAGGGCAATAACAAAAAACCTGATCACTCACCATTTCGATATCCGCTACTGGAACAATGTCATTATATTGAGCTGTTAAACTGTTTGAACCTGATAATAATTCAATCGGGATAGGCACTACGACCGTAGACTTATCACTGCTAATATCGCTAAGTGTCTGTAATATTCTAAGGGTCATAGCACCAGGTGAGGAAGCTAAAAGACGTGCCGCCTTACAGAAAATATCTGCTGTTATTTGATCTGACTCGGCTTTAATGCGCTGGGCAGTGGCTTCTTTTTTTGCTTCTGTCTCACGCATCATAGCCCGCAACAGATTTGGTTCCATACTGGCATCCGTTAGACGAATGTCTATATCACCCAACCCCCACTTCTTGGTTGTTCCACGAATAACATCCTCAATTTCAGCTGCTATCGATGCTTTTTGCCCTCTGACCTCTTCAATGGTTTTTGTACCGATCACATCAGAAATTGTTGTCAGGGCTAACTGTTTAATACTTTGCTGATAGTCAACTACCTCGAGTAATGCTTGTTCAGAATCAACAACACGAAAATGTACTGTACCTGATATTGTAACCGATACATTACCATTTAAAACGACTTGTTGATTAGGTAAATCAATAGTTTGAATACTACTTTTTGTGGTATAAATTTTTTGTAAAATAGGGATACAAAAACCTAACCCAGGAGCGACTTGACCCGAAAATTTACCAAATGTTAACCTAACACCCAGCTCATCCTGATTAACCACATAAAACCCCAAAAATGTGATTACTGATTTTTTCATAAATTAATTTTACCTTATGATTAAACACTCAATCATTAGTTGGTGAGATATTCCCAAAACGAAGGTTTGTTAGTGGAGCTAGTCTGGCCTGTTAAGGGTCCAAGAGAGTAAGCGCTATGAATAAGCCCCCATAAAAATGTTTCGTTAAGAGTATATCTTACGACATTAACCAGAACCTAGATATTTACTAACCTCCCATATTATACAGCATACTTATCTATTTACCTTGCTGCTTAGTAGAAGGAAGACTAAAATATTAAAGTCTATGAATAAGTTATACTCAAAATTGTAAAAGGAGCTTAAACGACGCCGGACTAAGTTTATAATCGAATTACTCAATATTTAGGTCTACATATTAGGACCCGTCATGAGCATACTTTTATACAACATTAACCAAGCTCGATTTTTATGTTACACCCTTTATATCAGTTTTATTACCAGTATATTACTTATATCACCTTATTCTCTTTCCAACCCAGAAAATACTACAAAACCATCAATCAACATTGCTACCGTTCATTGGCCTGGCTATACGAATAAAGATGGCAGTGGTTTATACTTAACCATACTAAAGTCGATCTTTGATGAAAAAGTAGTGACATTAGATATTTCACTAATGCCTTACCGTAGAGCACGCTATTCAGTTGAAACACTGCAAAATGATATTTTCTTGGTAGAAAGCGAGTTTACTAGATCGTTTAAACTCATCTACTCCCATATTCCCATAGATATTGGTAATGTTGATTATTTTCATAGTCAGGATACATTTTTTAGTGATGCAACGTCCTTTTCAGGAAAAACCCTGGGATGGGTAAAAGGCTATGAGTTTCAAAAAAAAATTAGCTTACCAGAAAGTCACTACAACACTTTTCATGTTAATGATGTTCTTCAAGGTGTCAAAATGTTAACCCAAGGACGTCTTGACTACTTCATTGACTATGATGAGGGTATAAAGCAAACTGCTCATCAAAACAATATTGATATTAAAAATTTCACATTTACACAAGGCTTTCAAGAAGTCTACCTAGTTGGCTTTTCTTCAGATACCAAGGGTAGAAAGCTCAGAGTTATGTATAACAATGGTATGAAAATGCTTTTTGCAAGTGGTCAGCTAGAAAATATACTGTTTGAGTATGGTGTAATACCTCAAATTATCGATGAACAACAAATTGCTACTATCTTGAATTATTACTCAAAACTATTTAGTCAAAATTAATCTAATATCAATTTTTTTTAAAAAACAGACACCCAAAATGAAGTTTTTTTAGGGGACCTGGTCTAGTCTATTTAGGCCTGTTAGGTTAAGTACTATGGGTAGGTAGCGCACATAAAAATGATTCATGAAAAATATAGTCGAACAATAAGATAGGTAAGTTTTTTTGTAACGCTAATCTCCTTATGGGCACCTCTAAAAATGCACCTTTTTCATAATAGCTGTCAGCGCTGTACTTAAATCCTCATGTATTCCTTATACACTGCGGTTATCCGTGCAATACATCCTTGCTCTTGCAAAAAAATCACTATTTTTAGAGGTGCCCTAATGAATGCTTACAACAGTTCCTTTCCATTAAAAAAACGTATAGGTATTTCTTTAGCTATCGTTTCATCAATCATTCGAAAATTAATAGCAACCCTAGGCTCTGGGCTACCTGAAACTGTACGATAGTAAACTACACAGCCACAGTTTTTACAGTGTACAAACGCTATCTCATTATCACCCCATGAATAACATTTCTCTCCAGCAGAGCCTATACTAATTTCAACCTCATCTGGTTTATAATACCCCCATAATGCTTGATAACGGCTACAAATGGAACAATTGCAGCTTGTAACCTGTTCAGGCTTTGTCACTTCCACTTTAATATTTTCACAATGACAGTACAGTTTCATGTATTCTCTCTATTTCTGTATACAAATATGCACTATTAATAGTATTTCATGATAAATCACTGATAGCACTAAGCACTTTGTAAACTCGCTATCATCACCAAGATTTAAAGATTATTTTCAGCTGCTAATTTAGACAACATCATTACTTTTGAGTTTTAGTTTTCCATAGAATCTACTGAAAACTCAAGCTTGGTCTAAACTAGATAATCTGTAATATTAAAGGATTTTATTGCATGCAACTAAACTAATACTATCTATAACAATAAAACATTAGCATTCACTTTATAAAGTACTTATTTATTTTCAATTTCCTGCTTAAAGGACTTAAGCGATGAAAGTGCTTCCTAAAAGCGTTATTAACACCACAGCTTATTTGATTCTGCTTATAATTCATAATACATCTTTTGGTGCCTTACCTAATCCATCTTTTGAAGTAGGAGAAGTAGGTGAAAAACCTGAGGGTTGGACTTGGTTTGGCCAGGATAGTACTTATCCTCCTCACATAGTTAAAGATGCTTTCCATGGTGAAAAAGCCGTCAAAATTCCTGTTAGAGACAAAGAATATGGAGATGCAACTTCTGGCATAAAACCAAGTAACCATCTTCCTGCAGGGAATCAAAAGTTTTATAAATTTGGTTTTTACTACAAAAGTAAAGACTTAAAGTCAATACGGATCAGAATGAGGATGTATGATGCCTCCAATACAAGCATTGGTTATGTTGACTCATTATTCGGAATAACTGATACCAATACGTGGACATATGGTGAACTTGATATAAAAACTTCTAAACCACAAACAATGTACATTAGTCCTCAGTTTGCAGGAGTGGGAGTTCGAGGCTGGGAACGTCTACATATGTATCACGATTACGACTTTAAAACTGACCACTCAAGCATGAATAAAGTATATGATATTAGTGAATTTACCAATCACGGTAATTATCTGGGCGATGCAACTATTTCTGAAGGCAAATACGGGCTTGGACTGCGCCTTGATGGCCAGGGTGATGCAGTTGTAGTCTCTCATGATGACTCATTAAGTCTAAAAGAAGAGTTTACCATTGCCGCTTGGATAGCTCCCGAACAGTCTGCAAACGTTGCTCGCCAAACAATTCTAGGAAAAAAAAACAGCTTTGAACTATACCTTGAAGCTAACAAGCTCGTATTCAGAGGGTATGGTTTAAATAATCAAAAGCATGAAATCCCTTTTTTTACCAGTCTTAAAAAATGGCATCACATTGCTGTCAGCTATCGTGGTTACGATTTAAAAATTTATATTAATGGTGAAGAGAAATATACCAATAATAAAGTATTTGGGGACTTACAAGTTTCCCGTAATGACCTTTTTACAGGTAGTTATGATGAAACACTCACCAATACTTTTAAAGGTAAAATTGACGAGCTTCGTATCTATAAAGAAGGGCTAACCGCACTGCAAATTGCTGAAGATATGAATAAACGGGATCCCTCCCCTGTACTCTGGCTTGACAATGTTTCTATGCAAGAAATTGGCAGCACAAATGGTATTGGTGAAATCAGAAATAGAACGAATCCCGTTATATTCCCTACCCCCAAAAAGGTAAGCTGGGATAGTTCAGATCAACCAGGCAAATTTACCATTAATAGTGAAACCGTCATTTATGTCCCTGATCTGAAAAGTGTTGAAAGCGCTATCGTACTTAAATCAGAAATTGAGTATTATTTTGGGCTCAAGTTACCAATACGACCATGGCAGAAAGACCATCAACCTGATAATTCAATTTTAATTGGTACAACGGCCAGTGACGACTTAGCCAAGTTGTTAGACAGAATGGGACTTCTCGATTATTTCAAAAGAATGTCACTTACAGGCCAAGGCTATGTGTTAAACGTTAATGCCAAGGGCGTTATTTTAGCCGGTCAAGACTACCCAGGCAGCTACTTTGCAAGCACCTCATTTTTACAAACCTTAAAGTTTAATTATGCTCAACAAACCGACCCGGTTTCACCTTACACTTTAGTTGTCGACTACCCTGATGTGAGTAACCGTGGTTTTCATTACACGATGAATAAAGATAAGCTAAAAGTTGATATGACTACATGGAGAGAGCTTATTCGAAGAACATTAAGCCAGTTTAAGGTAAACGAGCTTCAGCTTTATCTAGGTAATTTAGCCATTGGTGACGGCGCATACTACTATATTTGGGATAGATATCTAACCCCTCAAGAAATGCAACGTTTGATCCTTATCACCAAACAACATTTTTTTGAAAAAGTGGTTCCTATTGTCTACGGTGGAGCATTATTCCGAGACAAACATCCTGAATGGGCTTGGGTTGTCAAAAATGACGAAATTTACAGCCATTTTTTTGATACAACCAACCCCGGTTATCAAGCACTTACTGACGCTTACTATCAGGATATACTCTCCGCTTTTCCCAGTGAAAATTCGTTTAATATTGCGCACGATGAATCATTAGGTGATTACTGGGTAAATAAAACGCCCTTTGAAGAACAGGATTTTTTAATTCAAGGTCCTGGCCGGTTTCAGGAACCAAGGACAGTATGGTCAGATAGTATTATACGGCAGTACAATAAGCTTTCTGAGTTAGGTATAAAAGAAGTCAGATTTTGGGCTGATGGCTTAACCCCAGAACGAAATGGTGGTGCACCTTTTCACACAGATACTCAACTTTCAACTATTGCCAAACAGTGTCCCAATATTGTTCCTATGTATTGGGTCAGCCGCACTAAACATTATGAAAGAGGCTTTATTGATAAGTTAAAAAACGCAGGATTTAAAAAGGTTATTTTCTCAACCAATAAAGCAGACACATCACCCTATGACTTTCCAGATGCTACCAAAACAAACACCATGTACTCCAATAAGTGGTCTTCTTCTTACCTTTGGTGCTCTGTAACCAATAGCCCTAAGCAAGGCAAGTCATCAACAGGTTATGCTGATTATTGGTCTTTTTCAAAAGTCGTACATGAAGCCAACCTCTTCTGGAATGCTAATCAACAAAACCTACCTAATTTTTGGGAGTTTACCAGTCAATATGGAGTAGATATCTCTCGTCTCACCTCCATTTCTCCAAATATTTATGGTGGTGAACATTACAAGATATTTCCTGTGCTCAACTACAACGCTGACCTAATAGGGAATGAAAATGATTGGGCATTACCAGGTCCAGGGTTTGATTTTTCCCAAGTCATTATGCAAGGCAGCGAGCCAGCTGCATCATTTGCCTCTGTCATTCAAACACTACCTGAAAATGAACCAAACTCACTGGTATTATCTGCATCCGGTACAGCTACTACTACACAAGTGATAGATGGCTCAGCCTCTTCAATTTTACTTGTGCTCAGTAGCGCCTGGGAAGGCCCAGATCAAGATGCGTCGATGACAGCCTATATGCAACGCATAAAGGACATGTATCGAAATTACTATACCACTGATGATGGTCGAGATGGCGGAAAAATTGCCTACTTAACCATAAATTATTCAGATGGCACTAGGTACGAGGAACCTATTCGTTTTGGTAATGATATTTACCTTCATAAAACCAACGATATGACTCGAATTGCCTATGGTGCCAGAGACATATTACATGTTCCCGCAGGCCCAATGCAGTCAAATGCTGCGTATATTTGGGAAATCGTAAACCCTAATCCCTGTAAAAAAATTAATTCAGTAACCCTATGGTTAAATGATGGAAGGTATGAGCCTGAGATAGACACCGGTGATTATTACCGACCTGGAAATATTACAACAGAACTGAAATTAGCCCTCTTTAGTATCGCAGGACGAAGTGTGAAAGGCCGCTGTGAGTAATATTTAATAAAGGCAGCTTACGCTGCCTTTATTGTTCAAAGCCTAACTTTAGTAAACGTTAATTTATTTCCAGCCGGTCAACTCAGCCAAGGCTTGTCCAATATCTGCCAGACTACGAACTGTTTTAACACCAGCGTCTTCCAGGGCAGCGAATTTTTCATCTGCGGTACCTTTACCACCCGCAATAATCGCACCTGCGTGCCCCATACGCTTACCTGGAGGTGCTGTTACCCCAGCAATATAAGACACAACGGGTTTAGTGACATTGGCTTTAATGTAAGCTGCCGCTTCTTCTTCTGCAGTACCACCGATTTCGCCAATCATGACAATAGCTTCAGTCTGTTCGTCTTTCTCAAACAGTGCCAAGATATCGATAAAGTTACTGCCAGGAATCGGATCACCACCTATGCCCACACAGGTAGACTGACCAAAGCCATAATCTGTCGTTTGTTTAACCGCTTCGTATGTCAAAGTACCTGAGCGAGATACAATCCCTACTTTACCTGGCTTATGAATGTGACCTGGCATAATACCAATCTTACACTCGCCTGGCGTAATCACACCAGGACAGTTAGGGCCAATCAAACGTATACCTAACTCGTCGCACTTCACTTTACAGTCAAGCATATCCAGCGTGGGAATACCTTCTGTAATGCACACAATCAGCTTAATACCTGCATTCGCAGCTTCTAAAATTGAGTCTTTACAGAATGGTGCTGGTACATAAATAACAGAAGCCTCAGCTCCCGTAGCGGCAACTGCTTCAGCAACAGTATTAAAAACAGGTAAGCCTAAGTGGGTTTGACCACCTTTACCTGGTGTTACACCACCCACCATTTTGGTGCCATAGGCAATGGCTTGCTCAGAATGAAAGGTACCTTGTGAGCCAGTAAAACCCTGACAGATTACTTTGGTGTCTTTGTTAATCAATACGCTCATACCTAGTTACCCTCCGCAGCCTTCACTACCTGTTGAGCAGCATCGGTCAGACTTGAAGCTGCGATAATTGCCAGTCCACTGTCTGCAAGTTTTTGTGCACCTAATTCTGCATTGTTACCTTCCAGGCGAACAACAACAGGCACATTAACGCCGACTTCTTTCACTGCACCAATAATACCGTCTGCAATCAGGTCACAGCGGACAATGCCACCAAAGATATTGACCAGTACAGCCTTAACATTGTCATCTGACAGGATGATTTTAAAGGCTTCGGATACACGCTCTTTTGTTGCACCACCACCTACATCCAGGAAGTTTGCAGGTGCCCCACCATGTAACTTGACGATATCCATGGTACCCATAGCCAAGCCCGCACCATTAACCATACAGCCAATGTTACCGTCCAGCGCTACATAGTTAAGCTCCCAGCGAGCGGCATGGGCTTCACGTGGGTCTTCTTGAGAAGGGTCATGCATATCTTGTAACTTGGGCTGGCGATACAGTGCATTACTGTCAATGTTCACTTTTGCATCCAGACAATGCAGATTGCCTGCATCGGTAATGACGAGAGGATTTACTTCCAGCAGTGCCAAGTCATGGGCTTCAAATAACTTCGCCAAGCCTAAAAAGATCTTCGTAAACTGCTTGATTTGATCGCCTTGTAAACCCAGCTTAAAGGCCAAGTCACGTGCCTGATAAGGTTGGGCACCCACTAATGGGTCAATTTCTGCCTTGAGGATTTTCTCAGGGGTTTCCTCTGCTACTTTTTCAATTTCTACCCCACCTTCAGTGGAAGCCATAAATACAACACGGCGAGTGCCACGATCAACGACGGCTCCCAAGTACAGTTCTTTCGCAATATCAGTACACGATTCAACCAGAATCTTACTAACAGGCTGCCCTTTTTCATCCGTTTGATAAGTTACTAGATTATTGCCAAGCCATTTTTCAGCAAATTCTTTTACATCTTCTTTAGTGCTAACAACTTTTACACCACCGGCTTTACCACGTCCACCGGCATGGACCTGAGCTTTAACAACCCACGTGTCACCACCAATACGATCGGCCGCTTCTACGGCTGCTTTTGGAGTATCTACCGCGTACCCTTGAGATACGGGCAAGCCATATTCAGCAAAGAGCTGCTTTGCCTGATATTCGTGCAAATTCATGCCTAATTACCATTTTGCCTGGTTACGCCAAGTTACCAGCAGAAGTTTAGTTCTGCGGACCAAATGGGCGGCTAAGCCCGACAGCCTCCCAACTGCCCTGCAGCAGCCATCTCTCTCAACTTAGTCTTTATCAATGTTGAATTAAGTAAAGAGTGATGTGTCATTGTTATCTGGCTACTGCTTATTTTACTTCCCAGTAAATCGTGAGTTTGCTCTTAACACCCTCTAAGTAGCTGGACTCACCATAAACGGAAAGAGGAATGCTTATAGTTTAGGCTGGTGAGCTCATCACCAGCCCCAACAAGTCTTACTTGTTATCTGTGCTACTTACGCTTTTTACGGTTTGCAATATGGATCGCATGTCCATCAACCGCCAACGCAGCTTCATGTAGTGCTTCTGAAACAGTGGGGTGAGAGAAAATCATCAAGCCCAAGTCTTCAGAGCTAGAGCCAAACTCCATGGCAATCGCACCCTGCTGTACCAGTTCCGCAGCACTAGGACCAATCACATGGACGCCAAGGATACGATCAGTGGCTTCATCAGCGACCACTTTGACCATACCTTCGGTTTCATTAGAAGCCATGGCACGACCACTCGCCACAAATGGGAAGGTCCCCACTTTGTATGGCTCACCACTGGCTTTTAACTCTTCTTCCGTTTTCCCTACCCACGCTATCTCTGGATGAGTGTAGATGACAGAAGGAATAAGGTCATAATTCATTTGTGCAGCTTGGCCGGCTATCAGCTCTGCTACCATAATTCCTTCTTCAGAACCTTTATGCGCCAACATAGGACCACGCACCACATCACCCACCGCAAAAATGCCTGGTACGTCTGTACGGCACTGGTCGTCAACAAAAATAGCCCCGCGCTCGTCCAAGTTTACACCGCAGCCGGGGGCCAATAAGCCTTCTGTGTAAGGACGGCGACCCACTGCCACTATCAACTTATCAAAGGTAATTTGCTGCTCTTCACCTTTGTCATCCAGGTATTTAACGATAACTTCCTGGCCTTTATTCTCAGAACCCGTTACCCGACAACCCAGGCGAATATCCAGATCTTGTTTTTTGAATACCTTCAGCGCTTCTTTGGCAATCTGCTGATCGGCGACAGATAAAAAGGCTTCTTGTGCTTCCAGCACTACAACCTCAGCCCCTAAACGTGCCCAAACAGAACCCAGCTCCAAGCCAATGACACCCGCACCAATAACACCTAAACGCTTAGGTACTTCGGTAAACTCCAGTGCACCTGTGGAATCAACAATCAGGTCTTCGGTTAATGGAGTGGGCGGAATATCAATAGGTACAGAACCCGTCGCAATAATAATGTTCTCGGCATCTAAAACTTCGCTGCTGCCATCCTGTTTGGTCCATTCCACTTGCTTACCAGGCAGCACCTTGCCCATACCATGTAAAGAAGTCACGCCATTGGCTTTAAATAAGCCTGCAACACCTGTCGTCAAGTTATTTACAATCTTATTTTTGCGGGCAAGCATCGCACCCACATCAATTTTTAAGTTATCCAGGCCGATACCATGTAACTTAAATTCTTTATGTGCCGACTCATACTTATACGAGCTATCCAACAGTGCTTTTGATGGAATACAGCCCACATTCAAACACGTGCCACCTAAAGCTTGCTTACCATCTTCACGTGTCCACTTTTCAATACAAGCGGTTTTCAAACCTAGCTGGGCAGCTCGAATTGCAGCAACATACCCTGCAGGTCCTGAACCAATAACAACAACATCAAATTTTTGTGCCATTTCTGTTTCCTAACTTGCGTTTTTCGCGATGCGAACAGTACCACTTCTCCTCAGAAAAGAGGAGAAGTCAGGCCACTATTTCAAACAACATCAAATATCTAAAAGCATCCGCGCAGGATCTTCCAATAGCTCTTTGATGGTCACCAGAAAAGAAACGGCTTCTTTACCATCTAACAGCCGGTGGTCATAAGATAGCGCCAGATACATCATCGGTAAGATTTCTACCTTACCATTTACCGCCATTGGGCGATCCTGAATCTTATGCATACCCAAAATGGCGCTTTGAGGTGGGTTTAAAATGGGGGTCGATAACAGTGAACCAAAAACACCACCATTTGAGATGGTAAAAGTTCCCCCAGTCATTTCATCGATACCCAATTTACCGTCACGCGCTTTTAGCCCGAACTCGCGGATAGTCGCTTCAACTTCTGCCAGTCCCATATTTTCAGCATTACGCAATACTGGGACAACCAGACCACGGTCTGAAGACACTGCGACACCGATATCTTGATAGCCATGATACACAATATCATTACCATCAATGGAAGCATTTACTGCAGGAAAACGTTTTAGTGCTTCAACTGCGGCTTTGACAAAAAACGACATAAAGCCAAGCCGGACACCATTGTGTTTCTTCTCAAACAGCTCTTTATAACGGCTGCGGAGATCCATAATTGGCTGCATATTGACTTCATTGAACGTGGTCAACATGGCTGCTGTTTGCTGAGCTTCCACTAGGCGTTGAGCTACACGGGCACGCAACCGAGTCATGGGCACGCGCTTTTCAACCCGCTCTCCTGCAAAGACAGGTGCTGTAGGTTCGGGTGTCACTGCAGCTGGCTTAGATGCAGATGGTGCTGCTTGAGCCTGCGCGACCGATTGAGACTCAATATACTTGAGCGTATCTTCTTTTGTCACACGCCCGCCTTTACCAGAGCCAGGGATCACCTGCGGATCAATACCGTGTTCGTCAGCGAGGCGTCTTGCGGCTGGGCTAAGAATCGGTGACTCATCATTATTTTTTGCTGCTGGCGAAGCAGATTCTGCCGCCTTAGCGGGTGCAGCGGGTTTAGCTGACGCCACAGCCCCCTCAGCAAAAATAGCAATCAGCTCTTCACTGCTGATGGTTTCACCTTCCCCCTTCACGATTTCCTGTAGCACTCCATCAGCAGGCGCTACAACCTCCAATACCACTTTATCTGTTTCAATATCCACCAACAGGTCATCGCGAGAACAAGCATCCCCTGGTTGCTTGTGCCAAGTGGCTACCAAACCGTCGGCAACCGATTCAGGAAATGTAGGCGCTTTTATTTCAGTGGCCATGAGAATTCCTTTAATACTTATCGTTAAATACAGCGTATTACCAAAGTAATCGTTATTAGCGTGAGTTACACAGTGAAAGCAGTGTCGACTAGACGCTGCTGTTCTTCCACATGGGTGGACATATAGCCACTGGCAGGTGCAGCAGAAGCCTCACGGCCAGCATACTCTAAATACAGCGATGGATTATTATGATCAGCAATCACTCGCCGCATATGATGCTGACTTGAGTACCAAGCCCCCTGGTTCATCGGCTCTTCCTGGCACCACACCACTTTTTCTAAGTTTGGATACTGCAAGAAAATGCTCGATAAGTCCTCATGTGGGAAGGGATAAAGCTGCTCAATTCTTACCACAACAGCGTCTTGAATATCATCTGCCAACTGTTTTTCCAGCAGATCGTAATACACCTTACCACTGCACATAATAAAGCGTTTCACCTGCTCTGCAGGCACCTCTTGGTGGTTTGGCAGTACAGTCTGGAATGAGCCTTCAGCCAAATCCTCTAATGAAGAAGTTGCCTGTTTATGACGCAGCAAACTCTTCGGGGTCAGCGCAATCAACGGCTTACGCAGTGGACGAAGCATTTGGCGACGCAGCATATGGAAGACTTGCGCAGGCGTCGTAGGCGTACACACCTGAATATTATGCTCAGCGCACAGCTGTAAAAAGCGCTCCAAGCGGGCTGACGAGTGCTCAGGTCCCTGCCCTTCATAACCATGAGGCAGTAGCATAGTGAGGCCACATAAACGTCCCCACTTATGCTCACCACTGGTAATAAACTGGTCAATAACTACCTGGGCACCATTTGCAAAATCACCAAACTGTGCTTCCCATACCACCAACGCATTAGGGGTGGTGGTCGCATAGCCATACTCAAATGCTAACACCGCTTCTTCCGATAAAATGGAGTCATAGATATCAATGCGCGGCTGATTTTCGGCTAAATGACAAAGAGGGATATAAATTTCATCCTCTTTTTGACTATGTAATACCGCATGGCGGTGTGAAAATGTACCACGCCCGACATCCTGCCCTGTGATACGTACTGGGTGACCTTCCATTAATAACGTGGCATAAGCCATCGTCTCCGCAAACCCCCAATTTATAGCTAAGGCACCTGCTGCCATCTTGCGGCGATCATCAATGATTTTGCCAACCTGACGTTGTAGGACAATACCCTCAGGAATTTCACACAGCTTATGGGCTAATTCCTGTAATGTTTGTAAACATACCGAGGTATCATGTCGTGCGGTCCATTCGTGCGCCAAATAAGGTGCCCAATCAACAAACAGCTCCCGGTTTGGCTCCTTAACCAAGCTTTTGACCACATGCTGTCCGTTGTCTAATGCCTGACGGTAATCTTCAACCAGCTGCTTATCATCTTCTGGTGTCAGCGCCCCCTCCTGTACTAACTTTTCCGCATACAAAGTACGCGTTGTGCCGTGTTTTTTTATCACATCGTACATTTGGGGTTGGGTTGCACCTGGCTCATCGGCTTCGTTGTGGCCACGGCGGCGATAACATACCAGATCAATAACAACATCCTTTTTAAATTGCATCCGATAGTCAAGCGCCAGACGTGTAACAAACAATACGGCTTCTGGATCATCCCCATTCACATGCAGAATCGGGGCCTGAACCATTTTAGCAATATCCGTACAGTACTCTGTGGAGCGTGCATCCTCTGGACTGGTAGTAAACCCGACCTGATTATTGATAATAATGTGAATGGTACCACCTGTCTTATACGCCCGTGTTTGCGACAGTTGCAGGGTTTCCATGACTACCCCTTGCCCGGCAAAAGCAGCATCACCATGCAAGGTAATTGGCAGTACTAATTCCTGTTTGCTGTCCTTACGACGATCCTGCCTGGCACGAACCGATCCCTGCACTACAGGGGCAACAATCTCCAGATGTGAGGGGTTAAATGCCATGGCTAAGTGAACTTCTCCACCTGGCGTCATCACATTAGAGGAAAAGCCCTGGTGATATTTCACATCACCTGATCCCTTATCAAAAACACGCTTACCTTCAAACTCACTGAATAAATCCGCAGGATTTTTACCCAGAATATTAACCAGTAAGTTGAGGCGGCCGCGGTGTGCCATACCAATCACTAACTCTTTTACTTCATAGGCACCCGCCCGCTGGATAATTTCATCCACCATGGGTACCAGGCTTTCCCCCCCTTCTAAACCAAATCGTTTAGTGCCCGGGTACTTAGTGCCTAAATATTTTTCCAAGCCTTCCGCTGCAGTGAGTCTCTCCAAAATATGGAGCTTGGTTTCTGCACTGTATTCCGGGTGCGACCGCATACTTTCCAGGCGCTGTTGGAACCAGTGGCGCTCATCCGAGTTCACAATATGCATAAACTCAGCACCCACGGAACTACAGTAAGTTTGCTGCAGGGCCTCAACAATGGTGCTTAGTGGCGCTTCTTCTTGTCCAATATTAAGCGATGTTGAGCGAAACAACGTATCCATATCGGCTTTGGATAAACCATGATGCTCAATGGTCAAGTCCAGCACTGCCGGACGCTGCTGCAAACCCAGAGGGTCCAGCTTAGCATTTTGATGCCCTCGTAAACGATAGGCCTCAATCAGCTCGATCACCTGAACCTGCTTCTTCTCATGCTCTGTCGATAATGAAGCAGGCGTTAGTATCTTAGACTTAGCGCGATTCTTTCCAAGTAATAAGAAATGTTCACGAATGGTAGAGTGAGGAACGTCCTGGGTAGAAATACCACTGACGGTGGGTAACTTTTCAAAGTAATTTCGCCACTCCTCAGGAACGGCATTGGGATCCTGAATATAGGTTTCGTAAAGCTCTTCGACATATGCAGCATTACCACCGGATATATGACCTGTCTGCCACATCCGCTGCATGACACCTTCTTGCATTCTTAGCTACCCCATGAGATACAAGGCTTAGTGGACGTTGTGAGAACACCATGGCTCACCGGTCACTATAATTCAATCCTTTAGGGGCCAGTAAAACCAGGCACTCATTTCACTGCTATTACTGAATACGCTTTTTTAGAGTTAAGAGGACAGTTGCTGTACACGTGCTATCTTACACAACACCTGTACGTCTTCAGAACTCAAAAAAGCGCATCTTCAGCATATTTGCGATTAAGTACCGCTCTTCAACAACATTTGTCGTATGTGTCCAATTGCACGGGTTGGATTCAACCCTTTGGGACATACATTGACACAGTTCATAATGCCGCGGCAGCGAAATACACTAAATGGATCATCTAGTGCAGCCAAACGCTCTTCGGTATGCGTATCACGACTATCCACTAAAAAGCGATAAGCCTGAAGCAATCCCGCCGGACCAACAAACTTGTCAGGGTTCCACCAGAATGAAGGGCATGATGTAGAGCAACAAGCGCAAAGAATACACTCATAAAGACCGTCGAGTTTCTCCCGTTCTTCCGGTGTTTGTAGTCTTTCGATCGCAGGAACGGGCGTGTCGTTCTGCAAATAAGGTTTAATTTTTTCGTATTGTTTATAGAACTGGCTCATATCAACGACCAGGTCACGAACCACAGGCAGTCCAGGCAAAGGCCTTAATACCAGCTTATCACCATTTCCCACCGCCTGTGTTACCGGGGTAATACAGGCTAAGCCATTAGTACCATTGATATTCATTCCATCTGAGCCACACACCCCCTCACGACAAGATCGGCGATACGTGAGGGTGGGATCCTTTTCTTTCAATAATCCCAGTACATCCAACACCATCATATCCTTACCTTCAGGTAACTGGATATCAAAGTCCTGCATGAATGGGGTTTTATCTTTTTCTGGATTGTAGCGGTAAACACTGACTAACATCTCGACCTCCCCTTAGTAAGTTCTCTTAGTCGGTTGGAAAGCTTCTACTGTCTTCGGCGATTGATTGACATCTCGCTTACCAACGCGTTTTTCCAGAGGAAAGTACAGTGAATGTTTCAGCCAGTTTTTATCATCTCGCTCCGTGAAGTCTTCGCGGGCATGGGCGCCTCGGCTTTCTTTACGGGCTTCTGCCGCAACAGCCGTAGCCATGGCCACTTCAAATAAGTTATCCAGTTCAAGGGCTTCAATTCTTGCTGTGTTGAACGCTTGGCTGCTGTCCTCCAAGCACACGTTTTTCACGCGTTCACCAATACTGTTCAACATATTCAGGCCTTCCTGCATCGCTTCACCGGTTCGGAATACACCAAAGTAAAGCTGCATGGTTTTCTGCAGGTCAGCACGCACATCAGCCACTTTTTCACCAGAGGTCGTACTGTTTAAGCGATTAAGGCGGGCCAGTGCCTGCTCAATATCAGTATCGGTAGCATCGGCCGTATCAAAGCCTTCACTGAGCATTTTTTCAATATGCAGACCTGCAGCCCGACCAAACACCACCAAGTCCAACAGCGAGTTACCACCCAGGCGATTGGCACCATGGACCGACACACAAGCTGCCTCACCACAAGCAAATAAGCCATCTATAGTCGTATCACGTCCTTTACGGTCCTGAGACAGTGCTTGACCACCGACGTTGGTGGGAATTCCACCCATCATGTAGTGACAGGTTGGAATTACTGGGATTGGCTCTTTAACAGGATCAACATGAGCAAAGGTTCTGGATAATTCCAAAATACCCGGCAGACGAAGATTCAGTGTGTCTTCACCCAAATGATCCAGCTTCAGCAATACGTGGTCTTTATTGGGTCCACAGCCACGACCACCGAGGATCTCCAGAATCATCGAGCGAGCCACCACATCACGACCCGCTAAGTCCTTTGCATTGGGTGCATAGCGTTCCATAAAACGCTCACCTTCACTGTTGATCAGGTAGCCACCCTCACCCCGACAACCTTCTGTAACGAGTACACCTGCGCCATGAATACCGGTTGGGTGGAACTGCCACATTTCCATATCCTGTACCGGGAAACCTGCGCGCAGCGCCATGCCTATACCATCACCAGTATTAATTAGAGCATTGGTAGTCGACTGATAAATACGTCCAGCACCACCCGTAGCAAGAATTGTTGCCTTTGCTTTTACGTAATAGACTTCACCTGTTTCTATACAAATGGCAATGACACCCACCACTTGGTTTTGCTGATTTTTAACCAGGTCAACGGCGTACCACTCATTAAGAAACGTTGTACCACCTTTCAGGTTAGCTTGATAAAGGGTATGAAGAAGTGCATGTCCAGTTCGATCTGCCGCGGCACATGTCCTGGCAGCCTGACCACCTTTACCAAAGTCTTTTGATTGCCCACCAAATGGACGTTGGTAAATGCGGCCTTTTTCAGTTCGGGAAAATGGCAGCCCCATATGGTCCAGCTCAAACACCGCTTGAGGCCCTACCGAACACATATACTCAATGGCATCCTGATCACCAATAAAATCAGAGCCTTTAACAGTGTCATACATATGCCAGCGCCAATCATCATTGGGGTCAGCACTGGCGATGGCACAAGTAATCCCACCTTGAGCGGAGACCGTGTGAGAACGCGTAGGAAATACTTTACTGATACAAGCGGTGTTAATGCCTGCTTGCGTTAGCTGGTGAGCAGCCCGTAGACCCGCACCACCACCACCAACAACAATTGCGTCAAAACTCAATGTACGTAGTGATGTCATCGGTTATAGCCCCCAAAGCACCTGAATACCCCAAACAAAATAAGCAAACATGGCAATACCACACACGGCTTGAAAGGCAAAGCGAACGGCTACTGCCTTACATCCCAACGTTTGCTCAGTGAGATAGTCAGTTGAAATAGTCCACATCCCTACCCAGGCATGTGCACCTAGCGAAACCAGCGCTAATAAACTGAAGACACGGACCCAGGTGGAGCTAAAAAGCTGAGTCCACTCTGCATAGGTCAGACCTGGGTGAAACAACAGATACCCCAGCATAAACACGACATATGCCGCCAGTACAATGGCTGAGACACGCTGCACCATCCAGTCATACAAACCACTACGTGACAAGTTGGTTACATTGGTTACCATATCCACACTCCCGCCAATACAATCAGTATCACTGATACAACGATTGTCGCTTTGGCACCTAACGTGCCGCTTTCCTTTCCATCACCGATGTCGACATCCATCAATAGGTGCTTAATACCCGCCACAAAGTGGTATAACAAAGCAGACACCAATCCCCAGGTAATAAATTTAGCGAAGGGGTGAGCAAGTGTTTCTTTAATGGCATTAAATCCTTGTTGACTGCTTAAAGAGGTATCAAATGCCCAGAGAAGAAAGGCAATACCAATAAACAGAATGACACCAGAAATACGGTGCAAAATCGATGTGTAAGCAGGAAGTGGAAGTTTTATTGTTCTGAGGTCGAGATTTACAGGTCTCTTGCTATTCACGGTTCTTCACACTCAATAAGGCCTAAAATGTAACTAAGGCGATAATTATTTGGATGAGGCAATTATTGATGACAGGTTCCTTAATTAGGTTAGAATTCATTAGAGGCGTTAGCCAGCCTGTCAATACCGGCAAGAAGTATAAATAGAACGACTATTAATTACAATCGTGTAATGTTACGTAGCTCGGACGCAGCAAGGGCTGCACAAGAAATGCAAAACAGTTGAAGGGAAATTAAGCACACAAAAAAACCATATCTTTTTTATGGATAATTTTTATTTCAGAAATTTTCCTCATAATAATCATGAAAAACAGGCTATTGTTTGACAACTGTACTGGTTTTGAGCAGATTATTTTATACCCATTAGGTAATGACAAAAACAATCTAAGATACGACCACATGACTCATCATTCACTCAAATAATATGTCAAGTGTATGTAGCTAAATACAATAATTTTCGTAATATTACTGATCTCACCTACAGGTTATAATCCAACTATTTGACAAAACGATGAATCACCCTATAGTCTTGCGCCACCAATTAGTAGTTATTTATATCAAGTGTGTGTCATAGTCGCTTTAAGTAAACAAGAATAGAGCTGCTTGTTACGACGATAGATTGATTGCAGATAACTGGCATTACTCAGCATAAAAAATAAAAGTAACACCAATTAATAACCATACAAATAGTGCATAATACCAAGTGTCGGTTAACCATAAAATAACTGATATATACTGAGTTAACCGTCCTTGAAAGCCTGAGCCGTTCCCTGTCATATAGCCTACTGAGGCTCTAGGCTTACATTATCTTTGCAACTAAATCATAAAATGAAAACTGAGTTACGTATTTAGGCCAACACAATACTTTTACGTGGTTAAAAAGCTATAAAACACTTAGCTTGCAAGTATTGAGCGGGAACTCATGGTATCTGGGCAACAACCCAACATGAGAGACGCTAATAATTAGTGCCGTGCAAGGTCATAGAAGCAAATAAAACAAATACAATGTAACGCATGACGGTTGGTGTTCCCTTTTATTGCAATGCATGAGCTTTACAAGAATGACATGATAGGAGGCCATCTATGGCTGAAAAAAAAGCAATGTTAACCATCGACGGACAACAACATGAACTCCCTGTTTACACAGGTAGTCTAGGTCCTGATGTGGTAGATGTTCGCAGCCTTACTGGTGAAGGCTTGTTTACCTACGATCCCGGGTTTGTTTCCACTGCAGCGTGCGAGTCAAAAATCACTTACATCGATGGTGACAAGGGAATTTTGCTTCATCGTGGTTATCCTATTGAACAGCTGGCTGAGCATTCCACCTACTTAGAAACGTGCTTTCTATTGATTTATGGCGAGCTTCCCCTTCAATCAGAATTACGAGAGTTCGAAGAAATCATTCGTAAGCACACCATGGTCCATGAACAGCTACGTAACTTCTTCAATGGTTTCCGTCGTGATGCACACCCAATGGCTGTCATGTGTGGTGTAGTGGGTGCACTTTCAGCGTTCTATCATGACTCATTAGATATAAGTAATGAACGTCACCGAGAAATTGCGGCATTCCGCTTAATATCAAAAATGCCAACGCTAGCGGCCATGAGTTATAAATACTCTAAAGGACAGCCTTTTGTATACCCTCGCAATAGCCTGGACTACTCGGCTAACTTTCTGCACATGCTATTCGGCACCCCTTGCGAGGAGGCAGAAGTCAACCCCATTATCGCTCGTGCAATGGATCGCATATTCCTGCTTCATGCAGATCATGAGCAAAACGCGTCCACCTCTACAGTCCGCCTGGCAGGCTCCTCAGGAGCGAATCCTTTTGCCTGTATCGCTGCGGGCATTGCCGCACTCTGGGGACCCGCTCATGGTGGTGCTAATGAAGCCGTCTTAAATATGCTGCAAGAAATTGGTGATGAAAAAAATATTGATAAATATATTGCTCGCGCCAAAGACAAAGATGATCCTTTCCGCTTGATGGGTTTTGGTCACCGTGTCTACAAAAACTTTGACCCCCGCGCCAAAGTAATGAAGCAGACCTGTGATGAAGTATTAAATGAGCTTGGTTTAGAAGACGACCCACTTTTCAAAATAGCAAAACGCTTAGAAAAGATAGCGTTAGAAGATGAGTACTTTGTAGAGAAAAAGCTTTACCCTAATGTTGATTTTTATTCAGGGATAATTTTAAAAGCGATTGGTATTCCTACTGAAATGTTTACCGTTATCTTCGCGACTGGCAGAACGCCTGGATGGATAGCTCACTGGCATGAAATGATCAGTGGCCCCTACCGCATTGGTCGGCCCCGTCAATTATATACAGGCTCTGATATTCGCGACTATGTAGCTGTAAGCCAACGTAGCGTGTAAGCCCGATGTAAATGTAATGGATAAAAGTTGTGTCCTTCACAATCACAATCCATGCATTAATTTTCTCTTCCCGCGGTAGATGACCATCCCTGGTCTCTACTGCTCACAGCACTTTCAGCACCTGTATCACAACCGCATTCAAACTATCTTCGCACGTTATTGAGTGGATATCTCCAGCACCGTCAAGATTTCAAAAGCCTGCTCAGCACTGGAGCCACAGATAGCATCCTCGGCACGAAACTCAGCACAAACAGTGGGACGGCGTGGATCATTAAATAATGCACAGCGAAAATCAGCACCCAAGTGCAAACAGCGTTGGCCTGCAGGCTTACCGTTTGGCATACCAGGCAAAGAAGAGCTAATTGAAGGTACAATACAACAGGCACCACAACCACTTCGACAATTCACGCAAGACCTCTTACAAACCTACAATCCCTCATAACAACCCCTCATAAAAGGTATATTTCACTGCATAGCGACGACAAACCAGGCATAGTATATACCCAATTCACTTCACATAATTACAGTTAACACCACTCATATACAATTTATGCTTAGGTATGTCACATGGGATCATCTATGATTATTAGTTGTCATTATAAAAGTGTGTTATTCGCTAAACGCTTCAAGAATGTTCTAATGTACCTATGTATAAACCACTTTTTATTCGTTTTTTGAGCTGCTACAAACTTGGTCCTTTGAAAACAGTACAACCATGAAGGAATTGATTGCTTGTCATGAGTGTGATCTGCTGCTGCCTTACACCGCACTCCCCCCCGGAACCAAAGCCTGCTGTCCTCGCTGTGGATACCAGCTTTATAGTGCTCGTCACAACAGTCTAGAGCGCACACTAGCGCTGAATATTACAGGGCTGCTGTTGTACATTCCTGCGATGTTTTTACCTATTATGTCTCTAGAGATGTTAGGGCAATCACAATTTGATACGGTTTTTGCGGGTATTGCTACACTCTTTGCTCACGATATTTGGTGGGCTGCCTTGTTAGTCCTGTTTTGCAGCATGTTAGCGCCCTTATTCAAAAAACTATTGTTGTTGTATGTTCTGTTAGGCATTAAGTGTACATGGTCGAAACCACCATTAGCTCGCGCATTTTCCTGGTATCAACATCTTGATAGCTGGGCCATGCTAGAGGTCTATATGCTAGGTGTTTTAGTTTCAGTTGTTAAACTCATTGACCTGGCCGCTATCCAGTTTGGGCTTGGCTTAGTCTGTTTTATTGCACTGATGATTTGCTCAATGGCTACAGGTATCGTACTTGACCACCATTTAATCTGGCATAAGCTGGAGCAATTTCCTAACCAACCAAAGGCTGCAGAATAAAATGCACCACTCTGTAATAACGGCAAAAGAAGCTGGCTGGCTGGTTTGTTCGACTTGCCACAAACTCTCTCGACCTGTGTCTCATGCTCAACACTTGCGTTGTCCCCGCTGTCATACCCGTCTTCATTGGCGAACGCCAAACAGTTTAGCCTATGCCTGGGCATTTACATTGGCGGCTTTTATTATGTTCATTCCTGCCAACATGTACCCTATTACCCACATCAATTTTTTTGGTGCAGGCCAGGCAGACACTATTCTTTCTGGGGTAATTGAGTTAGCTAAAGCAGGTATGATTCCGATAGCCGCTGTTGTTTTTATTGCCAGCATCGCAGTCCCTTTATTGAAACTTGCTGGACTGATTATACTGCTATTGTCTGTTCAATTTCGTTGGGCAATGAGTGTTCGGCAACGCACACTTATGTACCGTTTTATTGAGTGGATTGGTCGTTGGTCCATGTTGGACTTATTTGTGATAGCCACACTGGTGGCATTGGTTAAATTAGGTAATATCGCCACGATTGAAGCCGGTATTGGTGCCAGTGCATTTGGTGCAGTTGTTGTACTTACCATGTTAGCAGCCCATGTCTTTGATCCAAGACTCATGTGGGATAATGCAGCCCTGCCTGAGAGTGCAGCCGAAATTGAAGAGGATTGACTTTGAGTCAAGAAACACCTGAAAGCCCTGAAACAGCAGAAGTACTACCTCCTTCTCCCGAAGACCAGCTGTCATTGGCTGAAGTCGATATTAAGCCACGTCGAGCTCTTTCGATGATTTGGCTACTCCCCTTTATTGCCGCATTAATTGGTGCATGGCTGATCTATAAAGGCATTTCAGAGGCAGGCATTGAAGCCACTATTTTCTTTAAGAGTGGTGAGGGCATTGTGCCTAATAAAACACAAGTCGTGTATCGCGGTCTGCAAGTTGGTATTGTCAAAAAAGTATCCATCACACCCGACTTACAAGGTGTAAACGCCACCGTAGAGCTAAAACCGCAAGCTGAAGCATTATTACGAAAAACATCAAAATTTTGGCTGGTAAAACCACGTATTTCTGTAGCTGAAATTTCTGGTTTGGAAACATTAGTTTCGGGTAATTATATTGATGTACAGCAGGGAGAAGGCAAACCCCAATATCACTTTAACGCATTAGAAAATCCACCCCCTGTTGACCCTGATACCCCAGGCCTGCACCTTACGCTACAAACAAAAGATTTAGGCTCACTTGAGCGTGGTAGCCCCGTGTTTTTCAAAAAAATACAAGTGGGTCAAGTGACTGATTACACTTTATCTAAAGATAATAAGAACGTTAATGTCCGTATTATTATTTCACCTAAACATCAGCACTTGGTTCAAAAAAATAGTCGCTTTTGGAATGCCAGCGGTGTCAGCGTAAAGGGGAATTTATCAGGATTTAAATTCAGAACAGGCTCTTTAACCTCTATTCTCAGCGGCGGTATTGCCTTTTTTAACCCTGATACAGAAAAAACTATTAAACCAGCCAAAAGTGGTGACTTATTTACCTTATTTGAGGATTTTGATGCCGCCGACATAGGCATACGCGCTAAAATTCATTTTTCCTCAGGACAATTTTTAACAGAAGGTCAAACAAAAGTCGTGTTTGAGGGACTCACCATTGGTGTAGTCAAACGGGTCAAAGTCAACAAAGACCTGAAAGGTGTTACTGCCACAATTTTATTTGATCCACGGGCAGAGCCTGCACTAATAGAAGGCACGCAATTTTGGCTAGTAAAACCAAAAATTAGTCTGGCAGAAGTCACAGGTCTGGATACTTTAATTAGTGGTAACTACATTGCTGTTCGCCTGGGCGATTTAGAGCAAAGTAAACCCCAACGGGTTTTCACTGCATTAGCAGGCCCTCCACCTCTGCCTCTTCATGAGCCAGGTTTGCACCTAACACTTGTGAGTGAAAGTCTTAGCTCTGTTGAGGTGGGAAGCCCCGTCTATTATAAAAAAATACCTGTCGGCAGCGTCCAAAGTTACGCATTTACCGAAAACAATAAACAGGTCAGTATCAATATTTTTATTAAACCAGAATACGCCGACTTAGTACGAACCAATTCGCGCTTTTGGAATGCCAGCGGCGTCAGTATCAGTGGAAACCTGTCGGGTATTAAAGTCCATACTGAGTCTATTACTTCCTTACTCACCGGCGGCATTGCATTTTATACCCCACCAGGACGCTATCGTTTAGCCAAAAATAGTGATCAATTTAATCTATATAATAATTATGATGATGCGCATCAAACAGGTATACCTATCAGCATATCATTTCCTAGCGGAGAAGGATTACGGGAAGGTACGCCTATAAAGTACGAAGGTGTTGAAGTGGGTAAAGTAACGCGTTTACGACTTAATGCTAAAGAACCTGGTGTTATTGTCAAAGCACTGATCACCCAAGGTGGTTACCGCCTTGCACAGGAAGACACCCAGTTTTGGATTGTCAAAGCACAGTTGGGACTGGCTAAAACACAACACTTAGAAACCCTAATTTCAGGACAATATATTCAAGCCAAGCCTGCCACAAAAAAAGGTAAACGACAGTATGTATTCAAAGGTTTGCTCAACGCACCAATGATCAAAGCTACCTCCGCACCAGGCTTAAAAATCACACTCACAGCTCCCCGTTTGGGTTCAATAAAAGAAGGGGTTAAGGTCTTTTATCGGGATATACCGGTTGGCTCAGTGACAGGTTTTGAACTCGCCCCTACAGCCAATAAAGTTCACATTTATCTTAATATCGAAAACCGCTATCGACACTTAGTAAGACAGCATACCCATTTCTGGAATACCAGCGGCATTGGTTTTGACTTCTCACTGTTTGGTGGAGCAAAACTAAAAACTGACTCGCTAGAATCTATAATTGAAGGGGGTATTGCCTTTGCAACCCCTAATAACCATAACATGGGTGGATTAGTTAGGCCATTTACTAAGTTTAGGCTGCACGCAGAACCCCTTGATGAGTGGTTACAGTGGGCTCCCAAAATTCCACTTTAACCATTAACACGCCCAGTGTAGAGTATTTTATAGCCACTAAAAGCACCAAAGACGGTTGCTCTTGCAACCGCCTTTAAAGTTATTTGTAGAGCAACTGCGCTTTAACTCCCCATACTAAAGAAGAGATTTATAGCTTCACTGAGAGACTCTTTAGTGAGGGGCATATTTTAGCTGGCGCTGCAGCAACAGACATAAGCCAAGTAACATCAAGCCTAATCCACCAGGTACAGGCATGGGGGTAGGATCTGGCTCGCCTCCTGGTGAAAATGCCGTTAATATCCGTATACTGTCACCTGGTGAGCTGGCCGTAAAGTTAATGAGTGCACGATGGGTTAGTACTGGATCAATGGCAACTGAATCAGCCGATTCTAGACCCCGGGCAGAGGGGCTTAAATAGTTTGCTGAAACATTCGCCAAAAAATCACTCGCCGCCAAAGTCGCTGTTTTTGTCATGATAGCTAAAATAGGTGCATCAAAATCCACATAACCAATCATCCGCTGTGAAGATGCAGGATCAAATACCACATAATGGCTAGCTACTTCAGTTCCCGTTGGCAAGGTTGCTGAAGGACCTATATCGACCGTTAAAGGTGCAGGTATAATAATATTTTGGTCTTCATCAAAACCATACAGGTTAGGATCATTAAAGTTATCATCACCAACATCGCCTATTGGTGGTATGAGTTTTATAAATATTCCTCCTGCTGTTGCTGCACTTCCTCCTGTTACATCTCCCGCTATGATAACTGCCTGTGCACTATTTAACCCAACAACAAAACAGCATACACCGTATATTATATGTCGAGCCATTATTAACATTTTTTTTAGCATTACATGCATCTCCTCAAAAGAAACCAGCAATACTAAAGCACAGTTCATACCAACCAACTTTAACACTAAAAATTAAGCTATTTCCAATTTTAAGATATATTGATTGAATAATAGGTCGAAAAATATATAAACACTCAACTTTATACAAAGCTTACCTGACACGCTCCCACCAACATTAATTCTCCAAGATAAAAAAATAATATTCCTAAAATATTTTTAACACTAAGCCCACATCAGTTTCAGTGTATTTATCAAACAGCATAAATGCTGTTGTAAGACAAAACACAAACATTAGAAAAACATCATAAACACTTTTTATAACTATGAATAATTTTCGTTAGTAATATACGACATATTGACTCACAAAAAAAATCCTGCTTATAATCGAACGCGGGAGTTATCTGGGGATTATTCCAGCAAAGATAAAATATAGTACAAAGTGGGATATTCGTACTTATTTAGCACTACCTTATTAAGGTAGCAAAGCCGATAATATAAGGTGTTTTTATAAGTTGAATAACAACCATTATTTATATTAGAAAAATAACCAAAGCAAAATACACAACATATAAAGTGTAAAATCAGTTAGGAAATTTCATGAAGCTTAATCAAGTTAAGGGTGTAACCTTATCAGCCCTTTTTTTGTCTATTTGTAGTGCAAACACGTTTGCAGCCAATCCTACGCAACTGCCACAGCCGGAACCAATGACCAATATAAAAGGTGTCATTATTGAAGAACCGGTACAGCTTAAACAAAAAACACAAAAGCGCCGTAGTAAACGAAGTGTTCCCCTTCGTGCACCTGTAGTAGAAGCTAATGACTGGTATAATTTAAGCCCTGAAGAAGACAATATCGAAGGCTCTAGCGTCAACAAAGTATATAACCAGCTTTCACTCACCAATAAATATAAGCCTGTTATTGTTGCGGTTATTGATAGTGGCGTTGACATCAAGCATGAAGATTTACAAGGAAAAATTTGGGAAAACTCTCGAGAAATACCCAACAATGGCATCGATGATGATGGTAATGGCTACGTTGATGATATTCATGGTTGGAACTTTATCGGTGGTAAAGACGGTCGTCATGTAAATTACGATACCTTAGAAATCACCCGTGAATATGCAAAATATCAAGCGCTTTTGGCTTCTGGTGCCTATATTCCTGCCAAGAAAAAAGCTTACTATGAAGAGCTTAGTAAAACATTCCAAGATGAAGTAAAAGAAACAACAGAAACCCGTGACCGATATGTCAACTATCAAGCCCAAATTAAGGAAAATAAAGCATTACTTTCTACCTATAATTATAATGACTTTTCCAAAGAAGGCTTATCAAGCATCAACAGCGATATTGAAGAAGTAGCCGTCGCTAGAGATTTTCTGTTAAAAATATTAGACCTATTCGGTAAGTACGAAAAAGTCGATAGTCGAGCTGAATATTACGCTAACAAATTGGCTTATAACTATAATACAGAGTTTGATCCTCGTACTGATATTGTCAAAGATGACCCAAACAATTTTTGGGAAACGGGTTATGGTAATAATGACGTAACAGGACCAGACTCTGATCATGGCACCCATGTATCTGGTATCATTGCGGCGGACCGGCATAATGATATTGGTATAAAAGGCATAGCAGAAAATGTCAAAATCATGGTATTACGTGCTGTGCCTAATGGCGATGAACGTGATAAAGATATTGCTAATGCAGTGCGTTATGCTGTAGATAACGGCGCTAGTATTATTAATATGAGCTTTGGTAAAAGCTATTCACCCAACAAAGCTAGACTTGATTTGGCCTTTGAATATGCCTCAAATGCCGGAGTTCTGTTAGTACATGCCGCGGGCAATGACAGCAACAACAATGACGAAAAACCTCGCTACCCTAACCGTAATTTCAAAAACTTTCCAGGCTATAAAATCAGTAACTGGTTAGATGTTGGTGCTTCGTCTGCTAATAAAGGTGAAGACTTGCCCGCCAGCTTTACCAACTTCGGCAAACGAACCGTTGACATTTTTGCGCCTGGCGTAAAAATCCTGTCAACCATTCCTGGCAACCAATACGCCAAATATAGTGGTACCAGTATGGCAACCCCTGTAGTGTCTGGTATTGCTGCATTAACACTCTCCCAGTACCCTTACTTGGATGGTTACTACCTGAAGTATATGCTACTCAACACAGGAAGAGAGTATCCTGGCCTTGAAGTTAAACAACCTGACACCCCTGAAACAAAAGTTGAGTTTAGTGAGTTATCCAAAACAGGGAGCGTTGCCGATGCTTACACTTTGTTGAGGAACTTTAAGCAAGGCCAATAGAGAGTACTAGGTAATTTATTTAGCAATAAACGCGCTAAATAACCCGCCCATCAATCGCTATAGTAGCTACAAGCTATCTATAGCGATTGCCCCGTTAATAAAACATCACTCAAGTTTCTCAATACTCTTCTAATATAACTACAGCGAAAGTTTTTAATGGGAGTAGAAGACCATCCTTGGTCTCCATTGCCCACGCCGCTCATTGCACTTACGTCACAAGCCAATTCAAGCATTGCAAATCCACTTTTTGCTCCATCTCTATCATTGTTAAAAGAACAATGGTGATGTATTAACGTAGCTCATTGACTAGGATCTGTTAACAGTCTTTTAGTTTATGCATGGTTTTAAAAAAGCCTTCTATACCCTTCACGAGTGATTTCTAGGTTTTGTTATCTTCATTCCTCACCCCAATCACCTATTAATATAGGCTCATGGGACTTCCTCACTCGATGGCCGCACCTAAAAACCATTCGTATTGGGTATAGGTTTTTACATTTTTAGTAGTATAAGACTAAAGTAGTATATACACCCTTTTTTAAACATCTGATAATTAAGAGCAACTCTAAAATACAATTTTTTACAGCTGTTTCAGCGCTGTACTCAGGTTTTGATGTATTCTTTAAACGCTACGCTCTTGTGTGCAGTGACTCATTGTTCTGACAAAAAGCACTACTTTTAGAGTTAACCCTGAATACGATACGTTTCACTAAATATAACGAATTAATTAAAACAGCCACTACCCCTTAGCAAAAAATATAAATACTTAACTCAGCCAAATTCTATAAATCCAAACAGTACATTTTTATATAGGGCCTACAAAAAAAACCAACAGCTTAGCTTTATGTAAAAATAAAATTCATTACCCAGCAAGAAAATGTCATGAGTCATTGAAATACAAACCAGAGAAAGCATAACTTATTAACCAATAAAGGAAGCAAAAATTGGGATAGTTTTTGACATTGAGCTGATAGTGCTAGTTAAACTAATTCCCCATAAGGAAGTATTCCATGCCATTTAATAATATTTTAGACAGCTTAGGTAACACCTCTTTAATTCATATTAATAAAATCAATCAGTTTTTAAACACTAATGTATTAGTTAAGTTAGAAAAAGAAAACCCTGGTGGTAGCATCAAAGACAGGGCAGCGACTTTTATTATCGAGCAAGCTGAAAAATCAGGCCTGCTACAGCCAGGAGGGACTATCATTGAGTCTTCCTCTGGGAATTTTGCTATTAGTCTAGCAATGATTGGAGCCATAAAAGGCTATCGAGTTATGGTCCTCGTCGACCCAAAGACCACTAAAACAAACATAGCTCTGATGAAAGCCTACGGTGCAGAAGTAATCGTCGTTACTGAAAAAGATGATACTGGCTCATACCATAAAACGCGAATCGCCAAAGCAAATCAACTTGCCAGAGAAAATGCAAAAAGTTATCGACCTGATCAATGTTTTAATGTACTTAGCTCCGTAGCTCACTACAACTCTACCGCTAAAGAGATTTATAAACAAACCCAAGGAAAAATAGATGGTGTTGTGTGTGCAGTAAGTACTGGCGGCCAAATTGGAGGGATCGCTGAATACTTTAAACGTTACTCGCCCAGGTGTAACATTGCCTGTGTCGATGCCTATGGTTCTGCAGTCTTCGGGGGGCCTTCCCATGCATATAAAATTCCTGGTGTAGGACTAGGCTGGACGCCAAGAAATATTAGAGATGTTAATAAAATAGACTATGTTTACCGAGTGTCTGATCAAGCAGCTTATACAGCCTCACGCATATTATGCCGTAATGAAGGCATACTAGTCGGAGTATCATCAGGTGCCGTATTACTGGCAGCGCTAAAGCTTTCCCTACAACTGAAAAATAAGCATCCCATTATTGCACTATTAGGTGATAGTGGCGAACGCTATCTGGATACGTTGTTTGATGATGAGTGGTTAATTAAAAACAATATTGACCGTGATACTAGCATGGTACAACTATGCAGTTTATTGGAAAAAATCGATACACCGCAACAAAGCCCCAATATTGAAAGCAATTATAATGATACACTGATTGATTTACTCAATGTTCCATCGACAACAGTCACTCGCTTTGAGCAAATCGATGAAAGCCTGTTAGAGAGTGCCTGACATGAAAAAAAGATTAATATTAATTGAAACACTTCATACTGGAACAGGACTTGAAATCATTAAGTCTGCACTGACACGTAATATAGAAGTTTATTTTATTACGGCTGAGGCTTATTGGTTTGAACCAAATGTACCAGAGTCAATTAAACAGGCAATCCATGTATCATATGTTGACTGGAGTAAAACAACCGTCAGGGAACAGTTCTTAAAATACTGTGAGAATGGCGTAAAAGTAGCACTCTTTACGCAGCGTGATGGCTTTGTTGAAGCGGTTGCTGATGTATGTGCTGAATTTAATCTTAATTTTCAAAGTGCTGAAGCTATTCAAATCGGTCGCAACAAACAACTTGCACGCCAACATTTAGCTAACACTAACGTTTCAAGCCCAGGTTATTATCATGCATCCACTATCGCGCAACTGCGTAAAGCGGGTGAAAAACTGAGTTTTCCGATCATATCGAAACCCGCAAATGGCTCTGGTAGCAAAGATATTACCTTACTGCACAATTTAGTTGATTTAAATGCCCTGATAGCCCGAACTCAATCTGAACAAGTTAATCTTTTATTGGAAGAGTTTATCGTTGGTGAGCTTATCTCTGTTGAATCTTTTACTTACAAAGGAATGAATCACATCCTTGGCTGCACTAACCGGCTAATGACCCATCATCCAGAATTTATTGAGCTAGGCTATGCTTTCCCCTACAAATTAAATGACAACCTTCAAGCCAAAGTGGAACACTACACAAATACGGTATTAGATAAGCTCAACTATACCTTTGGCTTTTGTCATATAGAGTTTATTGTCGGGGAAGATGACATCTATTTAATTGAAGTCAATCCAAGGTTAGGCGGCGGTCAATTAGGTAAACTGATGTCAAACAGCCTCCAGGCAAATGTTTATGACATCATGGTCGATGCACTATTTGATGACTTGAGCGATCAGGTTAATTTTACCACAGGTGATGCATACGGTTGTTACACCATTTACCCAACTCAAGCTGGAACAGTAAAACAGATTCATGGTGTAGAAATTGCCAAGCATCATCCAAACATTGAGGGCGTTATTTCTGCAGTAAGTCAAGGCGATCAAGTAACCCCGCCAACAGATATGCTTGGCCACGCTTTTCAGGTTATAGCCAAAGAAAAGACAGCAGAACGAGCCCTCCTGACAGCTTACTCAGCAGCAACCTCAATCTCCCTGGAAGTGGTATAAATTAATGAGATAAGCCAATGTTAAGGTATTATACTTTCACAATTATTTTTATAATTTCATTTACAAATTTTCTGATATTTTATACTTATCCATTTTTGTTAGATAAATTAGGTGTTGCTGAAGGAACTGCTGGCATTGTGGTTGCGCTCGCAACTACCTTAACCCTGCTATTTAGAATAATGGCTGGTTTTATTATTGACCGGCGACCTCCCAAACGCGCCTTAACACAAGCTCATGTTATCTATCTGTTATCTTTCCTGATGCTATATAGCGACTCATTCTGGATAGTTGCCACAGGCAGAATCATTTTAGGGTGCGCATTAGGTTTTATCGCGACTTTATTACTTTACTACTCAGTATCCTCTGAACCCCAAAATAAGGAAAAAGCTAAATCTGTATCCTTACTTACCTTTTTTAGTATATTACCCACATGCATTGCGCCTTTTACGGCACTACAACTAAAACAGCATATGGGGATTGATGCAATCACTGCTATTGCCATAGGTGCGGTGCTAGTATCACTTGTACTTGCGTTTATCACTGACCAAAAAATTAACGTCGATTACCCAAAACATAATAGTCACTTATTAGAAGAGTTCTCAGCAATTCTGCTTGATCGTCCCATAAAAACAGTTATTTTCGTATTAGTACTAACCTATATTATCAGTGGCACCACCGTCACCTTTCTCCCACGACTTTTTGAGCAGCGTGGTGTGGAGAATATCAGTGTTTACTTTTTTATCTTTTCTACATTTATGGTATTACCGCGTTTCCTATTGAAAAATAAGATGCCCGATGGTAGCCACTTTCCATATTTACTACTGGCAACCTGTGTGCTCATGGGATTAATTGGAAATAGCCTGAATGCATTTTCTGAAAACTTAGTTTTACTCTCACTCGCTGCAGCATTAAATGGTGCTACATTAGGTATTTTATACCCAGCCATTATGGCATATACCATTTGCTCAGTCAGTGACCGATTGACCGGATCAGTAAGCGCTGTCATTGCAGGCGCTGCAGATACTGGGGTTATCCTGTCAAACTTTGTGCTTGGAGCCCTAAGTAACCAACTTGATCTTGCTACCTCTTTATTATTTCCAATTGCAACATCAGTACTTGCAGGCGTGATATTACTTTTTTACCTTAGCGCTGAAAAACGTGTCAATAAAGCAGTGTGTTGACCAAGGAAGTCTTATATGAAAACGGTTCTTTTTCTTTCAGATTACGAAAACCAAATTGAATTTGATGCTGTATTTGAACAGCTCATATCATACGATATTAAAGGTGTGCTTGCTAAACCAAGAGATATCACTATTTTCTATGACTCACATAAAACGGAAGTACTATTTCTCAACCAGCCTTTGCAACCAGATCTGGTAATTGGTTATGCCTTTGAAGGAGACCTCTTGCCAGCCATTAGACTGATGGAAATTTTTAAATCTATGGGGGTTCAGGTCATCAACGATGGAATCACTCTGTTTAATGGTCAGCATAAAGACGTTGCATCAGCCTGGTTAAGCAGTAACCCTGATATTCGCCACTTACCTTACCTGACATTGAACAATGCACCCAGTGAGGCCAAGTTAAATGAAATTGGTTTTCCGGTTGTGGTTAAACCCACAAATAGTTCTGGTGGTAAAGGCTTAATGCGATTTGATAACTACCAAGCATTTAACCAGTGGTATAACGAGAATAGCACATATGCCGTACACTACTATGCTCAGCCCTATATCCCCAAACTAGATAATAAAGACTTTCGAATAGTGGTTGTCAATTATAAAGCATGTTATGCCTATCAACGCACTGGATACAACGATAGCTGGATAACCAACTTATGCAGTAATGGTTCTGGTGTTATCTTTGAGGTATGTGATTTATCTATAAACCTCATAAACATGTCAGAAGCTGCTGCAAAAGCATCTAGCGCACCTTTCTGTGGTGTCGATATCGCATTGGATGAAAACAACAATCCCTTTATCATCGAGATAAACACCTGCCCTGCGATAAAAATCAGCCACTATATTAATGGTGCTTCAGACCAAGTTGAACGTGCATTTGCCTCATTCATCAACCAACAATTAACCAAGGTTAGTTAAGGTAAGATCATGCAACATCAAAAACACGTCATAATGATTGGTGGGTGTCTGGAGCAATTTGAACAATATCAATATTATCCTGACTTAACAGTTTCGGTCCTAGCCAACGGTAATGATCTCAAGGATGCTATAAAAGCAGGATTAAATTGTTATGAAGCTGATCCGAAAAATTACCGTCAATGCCTGGATATTATTGTCACCAACCAGCTATCCGTTAATCTCTATGCTATTTTCTCATTCATTGAATATGGCTTGGAAACTGCAGCTTATCTTGGTGAGGCATTAGGTGTCCTTTGCAATCCCCTTAAGCCTGTTATCCACACCCGAAATAAACATCTGATGCGACTTACTTTATCCCAAACATGTCCAGAAATTTCGATACCTTACTTAATTCCCAGCAGTAAACAACAAATTCAGGCGTTTCTTGAAACTCACCAAAAAATCATCATCAAACCCATAGATGGTGCTGGCAGCATGGGAGTACAAGCAATTACTGCGTTAAATGAGCTAGCTGATATTGACGATAACCTCAGCAATTTAGTATGTGAGAAATACATTGGCGGTAAAGAGTACAGTGTTGAAAGCCAGTCCGCCCAGGGGCTACATCAAATCGTAGCGATTACTGAAAAATACACCACAGAACATGCTCCCTATGTTGAGCTATCACATATCGTACCCGCCAGACTTACACCTGCCGAACAAAGCCTAATAGAACAGACCGTTCATACTTTTTTACAAGCAATTGGTCAAGTGCATGGCCCAGCCCATACTGAAATCAAACTATATAATGGTCAGGCCTATATCATTGAGAGTCAAACCCGGCTCGGTGGCGACCGAATTTGGAAACTCTGTGAGCTTGCTACTGGTCATAATTTTATCCGCTCCTTTGTTGAGCAAGTACTTTTTAAAAAAATCTATAACGTTGATACTCAGCATAAAACAGCAGCGATTAAGTTTTTTGCACCTCAGCCTGGTAAGTTACAAAAAATCAGTATTCCAAAGGAGCTTGAGCACACAGAAGGCGTTGTAGATATACATATCGCTCGTAAAGTAGGCGATAACATTCCACCATTGGCCTCTTCTTTAGATCGTACAGGGTTTGCAATTTTATCTGCCAAAAACTATCAAGCACTCGATCAACTTATGCAAAACATGGACACTATCCATCTTGAAACAAGTCATAACTAGGGACTTTTAACACTATTTGAATATCACAGTTTGGTCGAACACTTTGTGCTCGACCGTTGGATCTTTCTACCGAGAATACAAAGCTACTAATACAAGACTAAAGTAGTATATACATCTAAACAATTAAGATGCATAATACACGACAGTACTACTGATAATAAAAAGTACAAAGAGCTTTATGGATAACACAATAGTGAAAAAGAATATAATTAATATCAGCTTAACAAGAGTAACATAATAAAAAAAGCAAACACTATACATATAGTGAAAAGTATAATTTTTGATTTTAATTTCACTCAGCAGTACTTATGACCTTTCTATAGTTTAATTGAGTGATAAATATGGACACAAAAAAAATTATTTTTATAATCCAGTCTCGAATAGGTAATGCACTAGACATTTCCTTTGACTTAATAACCACACAATCAGATAGTGCCCTTGTTCTAATCGCACAGCAAGAAGTGATTGAGGAAGTGAATCGCAGGAAATGGACTGGCTATTTTAAAGCAATCTTACCTGTCAGCCCATCATTTTCGTTTGCAGAAGTTAGTACGTCAATTGAGCAATACTTAAGCGAACTCGAGTCATTTAAAAATAACCTGACTTTTGAGATTGTCACCATCAACGAAAGCAAGGTCGATCTTTGCGGTAAATTGAAAGTTCATTTTGGACTTCAATCTCAAGACCTTAGTCATTTTGTATATAAAAACAAAATGAAATCATTCGCTCAAGCACACAAGATAAATACTCCCAACTTTACTGTAATAGATAAAAATGAGGCCAAAAAAAACCTATCACAGTATTCAGAAAAAATTATAAACCATATTGGCTTGCCATGCTTTATTAAGCCTGTAAATATGTTTGCATCAAAGCACTGCCACAAAATCAATAGTAAAGATCAATTAGAAAATAGGCTCAAAGTGCTAGTCGATGATTCACTAACTTATCAGGCTGAATCATTTATTGATGGTAATCTCTACCTCTGTGACACTATCGTAACGCGTGGACAAGTACGATACTTGCAAGTATGTGAATACTCAAGTCCTTGTGTAAAAATATATGATAACCCATCACTAGGCTGGATAACTCTCCCTAGATCAGACGCATTAAACCAGAAAATCGAACAGTTTGCATATCAGGTTAACAATGCTTTCTTACCCAATGGAAGCGGTGTAACTCACCTTGAAATATTTGAAAATAGAGGTGAACTAAGCTTTTTAGAAATAGCTTATCGTTCCAACGGAATTGAGCCATCAAACTTTTACTTAAAGAGAGCTAATATACCCTTGAGAGAAATGCACTTTCTCACTCAAATGAATCCTGATATCCCTATTAATATTGAAGAGTCGAACTATGTAGCCTGTTTTCTTATCAACTATCCTCAAAAAGCAGGCAAGCTTAAAAAGATAGCCACGCTACCTATACAAAGTGAGTTTTCAATTCGTTGGAATTGTGATATTGGTGAAAGCTTACCTTCCAATCAAGGATATGATGCATACGCAGGAACCATTATTATATGGAATCAATCTTATAAAACACTTAGAGATGACTTTGAAAAGATGAAGTCTTTCGAACCGCTGATTATAGATTAATTCACATGCACTAATAGAAAACATTTATAATACTTAAATTATTTTATTTACTTTAAACATTGCCTCTTCGCTAAATATGAATATGGGCCTTTGATCGAGAATAGTAGATGAGAGACCATCATGCCCACTAAAAAAACAGTAGCAGACCCTTCAGATAAAATATACGAATCTTTCAGCTTATTTATTGAAGCTGCAAGAAGCGTCAAAACAGTCCATATGTCGGCAGGTGTCAATTGGCAAGATGCCAGCCCCGCAATTATCAGCTTACTTCAAAAAGAGTTAGAAACAGGTTTAACTTACAAAAACTATGGTCGTTCAGCGGGCGGCAAAATAATAACAGATATACTCTCATATGTTGAACGTGATATTGTAAGCGCAAAAAATAAAATAGATAGCGTTATTGTCAATGGTGCTAGCGATGGCGCACATGTTTTATGTTCATATCTGTTAGAGTCTGGCATCATAAATAAAACGCAAACCGGAATAATGATAGGCTATGCTTTTCCAATTTACAGCTCTCTCATGGAAAAGTTAGGCATTGACTATACTGAAGTTATGAATACTTCAACTATTCTACCTTCAATTGAGCAAGTAGAATCCTCTATTCACACCATTCATCCATCACTTATTATTCTCCCCCTCCCCCATAACCCCAGTGGTATAATCAGAGAGTTAGCTTATTATCGTCGTATTTTTACTGCCGCTAGAAAAGTAAATGCAATCGTTATTGTAGACCGTGTGTGCCTTATGCCTTGGGACACTCATATTGAATTGAATGAACTAATTTATCACGAGATCGCTTTAGGCAGCACTTTTGTGATTGATTCTATGTCAAAATCAAACAGTTTAGCAGGTATCCGAATAGGCTATATTTTGACGAATCATGAACACTTATCTCCTCTTGAAAAAGAAATACGCTACCGAAACTTAAACCCTACTGTATTTGGAACCCCCACTATGGCATTGTGTCGTGTGGGTGATCTGGCCCTGCTGAAAGGCATAGCCTTTACCCAGAAATATATTAGACTGCTGACTCGATACAGTAAGCACTTTTGGTTGGAATATCCTAGTGACTTTACTCCACCTAATCTTGGGGCAATAGCTCAACAGTTTTTAGCGAGTTATATTCGTGACCAGCAACAGCTAAAACAACGTATAGATATTAACTTTAATAATATTAATAAACTATTTTCAACAAGAGTCACGCAGCCAATAATCTTAGATGGTGGATTTAATGTCTTACTGCAACTACCAGAAATGATCACTGAAAACGAAAACAATGACCAATTGGTATTAGCCAAAAAGTATGGTATATGCATATTAACTAAAAATTGTTTTCACAGTGGACACAATACAAATAATAACTATTTTGTACGACTCTCTTTAACCATACCAGAACATGACTTTCTCCGAGGGTTAACCACTCTCTATGATTACTATAAATGCACTAAGCATGTTACTGTTGATCAACAACTAAAATTTGGCTGAGAACTCACGCCATTTAAATAGATGACAAAAGAGTATATGGACGCAACAATGAACCTTTGTATTATTAGTGGTAGTCACCGCAAAAATTCAGAAAGTAGCCGTATTGCTAGCTATATTGCTGAACAGGATTTTATTAACAATGCCTACCAACAAATTAATCTCCTTGACCTTAATACACTCAATCTTCCTTTATGGAATGAGGGTGTTTGGGAAAATAGTCAGGAATGGGAAATTTGGCAAGCACCCTCAGCGTGTTTGAAAGCAAGTGACGCATTTATTTTTATAGTACCAGAATGGGCAGGTATGGTACCCCCAGGGTTAAAGAACTTACTGTTACTCGCAGGTCCTGAAGAACTAGGTCATAAACCAGCCTTAATTGTAACTATCTCATCAGGCCAAGGTGGCTCAATCCCCGTTCATGAACTACGTACCACAGGTTATAAAAATAATCATATTTGCTTTATCCCAGACCATGTTATTTTGAGAAATATCAATAATTTATTCTCTGAGACAATAAATGAGTCAAACCACTATTTTCATCAACGCTTGAAATACAGCACTGACCTGCTAACAGCTTATGCTGAAGCACTGAAGCCAATACGTAATAGTGGCATTATAGACAATGATAACTACCGATACGGTATGTCTTAACAGTGTGGTAACTCGTATGAAAGTAAGACAACATGTTGAAATTCCTTTAACGGACCAGTCAATAAAAGCAACTTTTTATACTTTTGATGGCTTTGATCATACCAATGAACACCTGTTAATTGAAATACGTAATCCTCAGGGAGAAATTCCATCAATACCCAAACTTAGAATACATTCTGAATGTTTGACCGGTGATGTATTTCACTCTAGGCGCTGTGATTGTGGAAAGCAGCTTAAAGAAGCAATTGAGCTGACCTCTAAAGAAGGTGGCTACATTGCCTATCTTCGCCAGGAAGGCAGAGGTATTGGTCTATATAATAAACTTGATGCTTATCATCTACAAGATAATGGAATGGATACCTTTGAAGCTAATCTCCACCTTGGGTTTGCAGAGGATGCCCGCGAATTTGACATGGTTGCAGAGATGCTAAAAGCAATCAATATTAACGAGGTAGAGTTAATCACAAATAATCCGAAGAAAATTAAAGCGTTGCAAAATCAAGGGATAAAGGTCGTCAAACGTGTCGCTACTACCCGTTTTGAAACACCGGATAATTTTCACTATCTACGCGCTAAAGAAGAAAAAGAAAATCATTGCTTTGGAAAACTTCCCCGAAAATAATTGATGCAGGATAAATCAATGTACCATTTATCTCCTATCAGTGGTGTATGTAGCACTGACCATGGCTATGTCGCAAGTGCAGGTTATGACAACAAAGTTATCATTTGGAAAACCGCCAACCACGAGCCCATTGCCGTTGGTAATCATGATCATTTAGCTAATCAAGTTACTTTTTCAGCAAACGGAAAACTGCTTGCATCATCAAGCAGCGATTACACAGTACGTATCTGGTCAGTGCCCGCTATGCAATTACTCGCAGTTCTTGCTCATGATGATGATGTAGAAGGCATTAGTTTTAATGCGACTAATGACTTAATCGCCACCGCATCACGAGATCGTACCGTTAGAGTTTTTACAATTGATGGTCATTTAGTCAGACAGTTTAAAGGGCATCAAAATGATGTACTCACTGTAGAATGGATAAATGCAACGGAATTAGTCTCCTGTGGAGATGACAGTACACTTCGGTATTGGAGTTTAGATACAGGAACTAATACCAAAACTATTCAATTAGGTGGTATGGAGACAGATACCTTATGTATTACTAAGGAAGGTAAAATCGTTTCTGGAAATGATGATGGAGAACTTGTTTATTTTGACCAAAATGGTGAAGAAATAAATCGAGTCAACGCTCACCAATCTGGAGTAAAACGACTAGTAATTCATGATCAAAAGATCATCAGTCTAAGCTATGACCGCACATTTAAGATATGGTCTATTCAAACCAATAAATTAAACTTTGAAGTTGAAGGTAAAATTCCTAATATTGTCTGGCCACGTTCTTGTGCCTTTATTAATGATCATCAAGTTGCATTTGTTACATTTGGTGATCGCTATGCTGTCTATGACTTATCAACACAACAATGGGACATTGAACGAATACAGCATACCCACGGTATAAATGCCGTTTACGCTAATACATTAGGTTATTACACTGTAGGTGACAGTGGCATCATTAAATTTAATGACCAGCGTATCAGTCAAGTTCCCTCACTGTGTAACTTCATTCTAGAATCTCACAATCAACTATTATGTGGCGGCCAAGATGGTGCTATCTACGATGGTCACACAACGAATATTGTATATCAACATCACTCTCCTTTGAACTGCTGCCAACTTTTCACATTAGATGACCAAGAGTATGCAGTGGTTGGTACCTACACAGGAGAACTTATTTTCTTACGCTATTTACCAGACACAGGTTATCAGTTTTTTACTACTACTCAGGTACATAACAACGCAATAAAAGACATTGCTGTTTTACATAATACCATCTTTAGTGTGTGTGCAGACCATACTGTTAAACTTCATACATTTGATCACTCGTTAACACCTAAATGTTTAGCCAAAGGCGAGCATGATAAAATAGTTAATGGTTGTACGGTAATTCAAGATAAATTTGTATCTGTCAGTCGTGACCTCACTCTACGTATTTGGCAAGAACGTTGTTTAACACTCACCACGCCCCATAAAAACTCTATTAAATGTGTCACTTCCGATAATAATGATTGGATTGCCAGTGGTGATTATCGCGGTACGGTGGCTTTGTACAATATCAACTCTCAAGAGTGGCGAACCAAAAAAATTAGTCAACGTGGTATTTCCGCCCTCACCTTTGACGAAAAAAAACAACGCTTTCTAGCAGCTTCTTATGACGGGCATGTTTATCCCATCCATGTTGAAACATGTGAGGTATATATTCATGACTAAAATCATCAATGGTGTTATCAATGAAATGGATAATCGGGAAGCAATGGGGCTGCCCGAACAATTTTCGCCGACCAAACTCGATGATCTCAGCGCTATAATTCGCAACCTTTTTAACACATCGACTGATGTCTTATGCAATATCATTGAAAGTGAAGAGGCTGACGTCAAAACTCGTTATAGTGCAGGTTTACTGCTTGCATTACAGGGTGATCCTCGAATAGATACCCATAACCCTGAAATGATCAGTATTCCTGCCGCAACAGCCCGGCTAGGGCTAAATCCAGATGAAGTTGATACAATTGTTGACCAATATCGCGACTATGGTGTCATTCATGAGTGGATACTGAAAGAATGTCCTGAGTATATTGTAAATCTACCTGCGTTTAAAATTGGCAAATATTGTATTACTAACCAAGAATATCGGGATTTTTTAATCGACTCAGGGTATAACTCACTGCCCAGCTCATGGGAATTTGGCGTTTATCCGCATCACCGTGCAAATCACCCTGTTTATACACTTGCTCCAGAAGATGCTGAAGCTTATTGTTATTGGTTAAGCCAGAAAACCAAGCGCTCTTTTCGTTTGCCTACTGAGCAAGAGTGGGAATATGCAGCGGCTGGAGATAGTCATACCGACTTTCCATGGGGAAATGTTTTTAAACCTGACCACGCTAATACAGTAGAAGAACAGATTTTATCGACAACACCTGTCGGTATGTTTCCTAAAGGCCGTTCACCTTTTGGGGTAATGGATATGGCGGGTAATGTTGAAGAATATACTGCCAGTAACTATGCTGCTTATCCCAATGGACAAAATATTGCTGATGATTTGCTTGTCTCAGAAGGAGATTATCGCGTTGCTCGTGGTGGTAGTTATACACGTTTTCGTGATTTAGCACGAACTCGTAGGCGGCATGGTTGGTACAAAAAAGCAATCTATATTATGGGCTTTCGTTTAGCTGAAACAGTAGACAACAAAGACCGTATAATATAATAAATCTACTGTCATACGTTACATACGCAATACAACCATGTATAGGTAGCCATCACATGCTGTTGGATAAACATGTAGCTAAAATGCTACTCGCCAATTTTTTTACCTCATCAGCCGTAGGGATTGCGGCTATTTTAATACCGTGGGTGCTATTAAAAGAGTTGAGTAGCCAATTCTTCAGCGTGATTGCTACTCTCACTATTTTTATTACTATTGCCGTTATGCCATGGATTGGCAAGGGGGTTGATTTATTTCAACGAAAAAATGTCTTGACGTCGACTGCAACCATATTGGGCATTTTCTTTACTTTACTATATATAACACCTAATGATGGCTTATTACTTTCTACGTTATTACTCATCGCCTATGTTTTAAAACAGTTACATTTCAGCATTTTCTACACTGCTAGAAGTGCTATGGCCCAATATCTGGTCAATAAAGAATACTTTGCACGCATTAACAGCTGGCTAGAAATCGAATATCAACTGGCCGCTTTTACTGCAGGTGGTTTATCCATTTTTCTACTCGACTATGTTTCAATACAAACCATTCTCTTGATTTGTGGCATCTCATTACTTATAGCCGCACTTATTTTTCAAACGCTACCCAAGGGTAGTACATCTACCACCACTAAGCATAACAACACTGACTATAAACCTCCTGCAAATAGTCATATCATTATTATACTTTTCTTGTCGGGTAACATACCCTTTATTTGTGTTATGTTACTTAATATTATACGCCCCATTTATATTTCGGATATTCTGCTGGCAGAACCCGCCATACTCGCTTATTCAAGTTTATTTTATACAGTAGGTGCTGTATTTGGCGGTTTTGTCAGTGGTAAATTTCTGAATTATCAACGCGCTTTTATTTTACTAATATGTGCGGGCATTGGCTTTTTCTTATCAACCGCTATGCTCATTAACTTCACAGGAATAACTCTGTTTTATGTGGCTTCTGCTGGCTGGGGGCTATTTAATGGATTGTCCAGAATTGCCAGTCAAACGATCATCATGCACTATATTCCCAATCAATTTATTGGACGGTTTATTGCGCAAGCTCAGCGCGTAGTTCTTTTTATGCGTGCATCAATCATTTCGGTATATACCGTCTTGTTCCTTTACATTGATTATCGGTATTCATTTATCTTTTTATCACTGGTAAGTATCGCTGGACCTTTGCTTTTTATTTGCCACATTTACCTTAAAAAACGCGCTACCACAGAGCAGCCCCAACTGATGTCATAGTCAATTGAAACGGTGTAAGCATTTTCTGCTTCCACCGTTTTGATGGGTAATATACCCAATACCAATGGTTTTTAGGTGCGACCATCGAGTGACGAAGCCCCATGAGCCTATATTACCCATGAGCCTGTATTAATAGGTGATTGGGGTGAGGTGTGAAGATAACAAAACCTAGAAATCATTCGTGAAGGGTATACATGCAGTTTAAGGCCAAACGTCGCCTGGTGTACAGTTTTCGACGTATAAAATGTCCTTACGTGAATCATTAGGTACAAATACTTGGTTAACGGCAGATTTTGGATAGCTTGTTGACAGGCAGTTTGCACTTTGGCCAGGACCAACCACCAATTTAGTACCTGCTTTTAAAGTACATTCACTCATTCGGTCTAATGTGCTCCAAGAAGGACAAATCACATTTTGTTCTCGGTATTGTTGTTTAGGGCCATGAGGTACTTGAAATGACCACCAACGACCATACTTGGAATAATCCTTTTGGCTATTCCATACTCGGTAAACCTTAACGGGTTTGGTTGCTACAAACGTTTTTCCTGCACATAGCTTCCCTTCTCCTGTTACCCCTAAAGACTCATCAAGCAACGACTTATCTTCTTCCGCTACAACACCTTCAGGAGGCTGATCAATGTATCCAACACAAGCTACACCATCAACACCGTGTAACTCACTTTTCTCAGGAGCAATGTGTCCTGCACATCCCACTAAAATAAGTAACGAAAACCAACAAAGAAACCCACCGCCTTCTTTTAAATGTTGTTTAAAGTCCATTTAAAAGCTCTCCTTTTAATTAACCCAACAACGAGTCTCATTAGGGCCTGTTAACACTATTTTAATATCACTGTTATGGGGGTAAAAGCACTAATCTAGGCGCGAAGCGTGAAGTTTAGTGGTTCTAAATGAGCAATGAGCAACAACGAGTAGTGCTTTTACCATCATAACCCTTCGGGCCGTGATTATTTTTCCACCTAGCAGCGTTACAAGTCACTTATGTAGAATGACTACACGGCATTCCTTGTGCCTTGCCAGGTGGAAAAATAGTCTACGGCAGTGGTGATTCAAATAGTGTTAACAGGCCCTAGGATAAATGTGGAAAGTGACAAGCTGCGGTATGTTGCTCTCCAGGCATCGTAGATAATGTTGGCTGTTTCTGAAAGCAGGTTGGCTTAGCTCTGGAACATCGAGGTGCAAATGCACACCCTTTAGGTGGATTAAATGGATCAGGTAGTTCAGTAGAACTATCCATACCACTCATATCAAGTGACTGGTCAAGCCTGGGAATTGAAGCTAATAACAGTCGTGTATAGGGATGACATGGCTGTTGAAAAACATCATTAACAGGTCCTTGCTCAACCACTCGACCAAAATACATTACACTCACTCGCTGGCTTATTTTTTCGACTACCGATAAATCATGACTAATAAACACATACGTCAATTTATGTGTTTGTTTTAATTCCAGTAGTACATTAAGCACTTGCGCCTGAACAGAAACATCTAATGCCGACACTGGCTCATCTAACACCAAAACCTTTGGATCAGCCGCCAATGCCCGAGCAATTCCCACCCGTTGTGCCTGACCTCCTGACAACTCATGAGGATAGCGCTGTAATAGTTCATAAGGTAATTTAACCTGAGCCATCAATTGTTTTAACCTGGCGTCACTGTGCTGGCGTGTCAAACCCAATAAATATTGCATGGGTTCTTGCAAACTCATTGCTACTGTTTTACGAGGATTAAGCGCACTTACCGCATCCTGAAAAACATATTGTAAGGATTTAGCGAGTGAGTATTTATTTTCTTTGTCATACATACCCAACATGTGTTGTGAATCAGGCCTGTGAATGGGTGTGTTATTAAAATAAACATCACCTCGTGAAGGGCGGTCTAATCCCACTAATAAGCGAGCCAATGTGGACTTACCACAGCCAGATTCACCGACAACCCCTAGCACTTCACCAACCTGCACTGACAGATCAACCCCTTGCAAGGCATGCAATCCCTGCTGCTTTCGGCTAAAAAATGAGTGCTTTTCGCTAAAGGTGCGCCACAACTGCTTTGCTTCTAATATAGGATAACGACCAGGTCGAACATTCATAATGGCTTACCACAGCGTACCCAATGCTGACTGGCTATAGGCATCAAGGCAATGGAAGACTTGCTGCAACTCGCGTCTGCCCAAGGACACCGTGCTTTAAAGAAACAACCCGTAGGTAGTGCATTGGTGGCTGGCGGTAACCCCTCAATGGTGGCAAGCTTGCCTTCCTCAGTTAATGGATGACCTAACTTAGGAACACATCGAATAAGTTGGTGAGTATAGGGATGTGCTGGGTGATTCAAGACATCCGCCGTATACCCCATTTCAACAATCTGTCCTGTATACATAACGGCTACTCGCTCACAAAGCGAAGCAACAACGCCAAAGTCATGAGTAATAAACAATAATGCGGCACCTGTATCCTGCTGCAGCTTTTTAAGTAACCTCAAAATTTGAGCTTGAACTGTCACATCTAATGCCGTTGTTGGCTCATCAGCAATTAACACCTGGGGTTGATTTATTAATGCCATCGCAATCACCACCCGCTGCCGCATACCACCCGATAGCTGATAAGGGTAGCTATGTGCACGCTGCTGTGGATTAGGTATCTGCACCCGCTCAAGCCAATTAATCGCTTGCTGCCATGCTTGTTGGTAAGAAACTGGATGGTGAGACCGAACTGCCTCTACTAGCTGATCGCCTATAGTAAACAGCGGATGCAATGCTGTTGCGGGATCTTGAAAAACATACGCCACCTTGTTACCTCGTATGTTCTGCAACTGACTCAAAGGTATGCGTAATAAGTCATCCCTGGCCTGCCTGACCTCTCCATGCACAATACAGCCTGGTGGCGAAGGGACCAAACGTGCAATAGAAAGTGCTAAAACGGACTTACCACAGCCTGACTCCCCCACCAGCCCGATGCACTCACCAGCCGCTAGGGTTAAGCTGACATCATTGACAGCCTGATAGGTAGTAGCTCCAATTCGAAATTCCGTTTGCAACTGATTTACTTGAAGACCGTCCACTTCAGCGGTAATCATTTCGCTTTTAATCTTTTCACACTGCACATCAGTTGCTGACGCAGGCCTTCCCATAACACCAGACTTTAAGCGAGGATCCAGCACATCACGTATACCATCCCCAACAAGATTAATGCTCATGACCAAAATAAATATCATCAAGCCCGGGATAACTGACACATGAGGAGCCGTAAATAATAACTTTCGCCCTTCCCCTAACATAGCGCCCAGATCTGCCTGTGGAGGTTGTGCACCTAACCCTAAAAAGCTTAGCCCTGCTGTCTCAAGAATCATCCAGCCTAGGGTGGTTGTCATGGTGATCACGATAGTAGGCAGGACATTGGGCAATACATCCGTCAATAAAATCTGCAGTCTGTTTTTGCCCACTAACTGTGCTGCATCAACAAATGGCTGACGGGCTATACCAAGGGTGACACCACGCACATTACGTGCAAAAAAGGGAATATTGACAATCGCGATAGCAAGCAAAGCATTCATCAACCCTGCACCTAATACGGCAACAATCGCTAAAGCCAAAAGAATATAGGGAAAAGCCATTAGCATATCGATACCCCGCATCAGCAAGTTATCAGTACGTCCACCCCAAAAACCTGCAACTAATCCCAGGAGAGACCCAACCAATGCTGCGACTAAGGTTGCCGAAATGCCTACCAGTAAACTGACTTGTGTTCCCCATAATAGACGTGACAACATGTCTCGTCCTAAGTGGTCAGTCCCTAACCATCCACTATCACCCCTTTGATCCTGCTCTACACCTGAGGCAAGCCATTTCGTAAACCAAGGCTTAACCAAACGCTGGGCAAGTACCGTTTCATTAGGGTCAGGCATTGGCAGAATAGGTGATAAACAGGCTACTATGGTACAACCAACAAAAACCCACATCCCCACATACGCCAGGCGATTATGGATAAAAAGCTGCCAGCCTGACGGCCGAACAGCAGGCTGATTTGGTTTACGTAATCCTTTACGCCACACAGCATAGCTCTGCATGAATATGACTTAATAATTGAAGTTTAAATACGATTTCTCAGTCTTAAACGAGGGTCTAAAGCATGTTGTGCAATATCAGCACATAAATTAAATAAGACATAAGCAGTGGCTACCATCAGCACACCGCCTTGTACTAACAAAATATCGCGGCTGGCAATGGCATTTACCAGCATACGACCAATACCAGGCCATTGAAAAACCGTTTCAATATAAACGGCTCCCCCCAACACAAATCCTGCTTGAATCGCCATGACAGGTATAATATTCACTAAAGCCGCTTTTAAGGCATGACGAAAAATCACTCGGTGCTCTTTTAATCCTTTAGCGCGTGCTGTACGAATATAATCCAGCCGCAGCACTTCCAGCATGGCACTGCGTGTAAGCCGTGCCACCACCCCCATAGCTACAATGGATAGCGTCAATGCAGGTAATACCAGATGCGTTAATAAATCCCTGATATCACCTCCCCCATAAATGGCATACATACCACTGGCAGGAAGCCATTGCCACTCAACAGCAAACAGCATTATCAAGAGCAATCCCAGCCAAAAAGCGGGCATGGATATCCCCACCAGCACCACAAAAGTGACGACTTTATCAATCCAGCTATACTGTCGTACTGCAGCAATTACACCTGCCAGTAACCCAAACACACTGCACAGCAGCCAAGCTGCACCGGCCAGTATTAACGTCGCATGAAATCGCTCCAGGACTTCATCCAGTACTGGCCGATTGAGACTATAAGAACGCCCCCAATCCCCTTGGGCTAAGTGACTTAGCCAAATAAAATATTGCTCTGCAAGTGACTTATTTAAACCAAGCTGCTGATTAAGTCGCGCTACATTTTCCGGTGTTGCAAAATTACCTAGAATCGCTGTCGCAGGATCACCAGGGATCAGCGCCATCACCAAAAACACCAGCAGCGACAAACCTAGCAGTACGGGAATAATGGCTAATAAACGGTAACCGATATAAGTCAGCATTCGACCTAACGCCACTGCGATACAGCATGTGCTGCATTATTAACGCTGTTTTTGTACATCTTTTAATAACAAAAAAAAGGATGGTTGCAGTTGGAACCCCTTTACCGAATGGTGTGCCACCGCGTTTTGCTGCCAGTGGGCAATAAAAGCCCAAGGTGCATCGTCATGCACAATAGCTTGTACTTTTCGGTAAAGCTGTCCACGCTGTGCTTGATCTGTCGTTTTTCTCGCGGCTTTTAACAAAGCATCCACTTCCGGATTAGTGTAATAGCCTGAATTAAAACCCCCTTTATCAGGCCAAGCAGCTGTCCTGAGTGCTAAATAAGGCAATGTATCAGGATCATTAATCATCCAAGCCATTTCAGCCATGTCCGCTTTTTCCCCAAGACCTGGATTAACCTTTCCCAAAAAGGTATTCCACTCGTAGCTTTCAATAACCACCTTTAGCCCGACTTTCGCCAAATCAGCTTGAATGGCAGTACCCATTGCTACGGGTTCTAACATGCCAGAGCCACCCTCTGTTACATAAAAAGTCAGCTTTTCTCCTTGATAACCTGCGGCTTTAATCAACTTACGGGCTTTTTCAGGATCGTAAGGATAGGGTTGAAGTGACTCATTATAGGCCCATGTAAATACAGGGGGCGTAGGTCCTGCAGCAATCACTGCTGTGTCTTGCAATACATTGTTAACCAGCGCTTGCTTATTAATGGCATAATTCACCGCCTGGCGCATACGCTTGTCTTTAAATGGACCATGCTTCATATTCAAAATTAAAAACCAGACATGAGGTCCTGTTTGCTGAGACACAGTCACGTCTTTTGCTTTTTCAAACATTGCCAAGTTATCAGGTGGCACTTCCACCATTAAATCAATACCACCCGCTAGCATTTCCGCCACACGTGTATTGGCATCAGTGATGGGTCGGAAAATAACAGCCTCTAAAGTTGGCGCACTATCCCAATAGGCAGTATTTCGAGTAATGACGACTTTTTGATTACCTTGCCACTCGGCAAATTGAAACGCCCCAGTACCCACAGGCTGACGCCCAAATGCTTTACCATGTTTTTTAACAGCTGCAGGAGAAACAATTAACCCTGTAGGATAAGCAAGGTTTGAAAGAAAGGGCGCAAAAGGCTCTTTTAAGACAAACTCAACGGAGTAGCGTCCTTTCACAGTGACGCTTTCAACCACACTAAAGAAAAAAGCTAACGGAAAAGGGCCTGTTTTATGGTAAGGATGCGTGTCGTCAAGCATCCGTTCAAAACTAAATTTTACGGCTTCTGCAGTAAACTCAGTACCATCATGAAATTTAACCCCCTGACGCAAAGTAAACGTATAGTATTTACCGTCTTTACTAATAGTCCATGCTTTGGCTAACGCAGGTTCAATCTCCAGTGTACCCGGCTTATAACGCACTAAGCCATCATACATATTCATTAAAATACGAAAATCGTTGAGTGCTGTGGCCGCATGAGGATCCATGGATTTCGGCTCAGCAATTTGCCCCACGATTAAGATATTTTCAGGTGTCTGAGCATTTACTCTAAGGAAAAAGCCAAAAAAGCAAAATACAGCCAGTAACCAGCAACACACTATTTTCAAGAAACTATATCGTGAACGTAATCGAGGTCGTGGTCGTGGTCGAAGCTGTAGAGTACCTCTTATCGCACCCATGAGATATAACGCTTTGAGCCTTGTTGGTATCCATACCATACTTGCACTCCGGGAACTGTCAGTAAAACACTGTAAATATTATTTTTACAGACTCACCGTGAAAATACATCATACAGGATAACCATTATTTACCCTCCGCTGTCAAGTTACCCATAAAAAAAGGGCTTATTTCTAAGCCCTTTTAATACACGACACATTAATTAAAGAATAATTCTTAATTTAACGCAGTAAGTGTAGAAAATGCATGTGTTTATGATACTGGTCAATAATGTCATTAATCACAGCTTCTTTTGACCAGCCCATGACATCATAATCCTGCCCACCTTCACGCAGGTGTATTTCTGCCCGGTAGTAGCGCTGCTCTTCTGTAGCTTCTTCCTCAGCCATATCTGGTTGCAAATAGGCTGGTTTAATGTGAGAGCGACTTCTAACCTCATAGACAAAGTCAACTTCCTCTCCTAAAAACACGACCAGTCTTACCCGATTTTTGACTTCATCGACTTCTACAGATGCATCTAACTCATGGGTCTGAAGCTCACAGGCAACTGTTTCACAAGCAGGTTTCGCAATTTTGTCAATAAAACGTTTGACGTTTTCACGACTTGGATAATCCACAATATTACTCAGCCGGTCTTGCCAGCTACCCGCTTTACCCGTCGGCGCAATAGGCGCAATATTCATTTGTAGACTTTCTCGCTTCGCAGCATCTATCCTCAGCGCCTTCATCAACCCATAAGTGGCTATCAGCAACACAATGGCAAAGGGCAAAGCACTGGCAATGGTCATGGTTTGCAAAGCCCCCAGACCACCAACTAATAATAAGACAGTTGCCACGAGACCTTCAGCACTGGCCCAGTAAATTCGCTGCCAAATAGGCGTATTGTCATGGCCATTGGAACATAACATATCCACCACCATCGAGCCGGAGTCAGATGATGTTACAAAGAACACTATGACCATTACCGTAGCGAGCACTGACAGTACGCTGGACATTGGAAACTGCTCTAAAAATGCAAATAACGCTAAAGCCACATCACTTGACACCGTTTCCCCTAAAGATGTTAGCCCTTCGTTCATAATCATATTAATCGCTGAGTTACCAAAGAAGGTCATCCACATTAGGGTAAAGCCAGTAGGTACAAAAAGTACGCCCATCGCAAACTCGCGAATAGTCCTGCCTCGCGATACCCGTGCAATAAATAACCCGACAAAAGGCGCCCATGACATCCACCAGCCCCAGTAGAGTATGGTCCACCCACCGATCCAGTCAGTTTTTTCATAGGCAAACAGGTTAAATGTATTGCGGACAATGTCTGAAGCATAAGCTCCAAAATTTTGTACAAAGGCTTGCAACAAGAAGACCGTTGGGCCAAATAGCAAGACAAATGCCAAAAGTAAAACCGCCATCCCCATATTCAGCTCTGATAGAATACGGATACCTTTGTCCAAACCTGTTGTGACAGAAATAATCGCCAGCAACGTCACCCCAATGATCAGGAAGACTTGCGTTGTAACATCTACTGGGATATCAAATAAATGGTTAAGTCCTGAATTGACTTGCAATACACCGTAACCCAGTGAGGTTGCAACACCAAACACGGTACCAATCACTGCAAAAATATCCACTGCATGACCAATCGGCCCATATATCCTCTCACCAATCATAGGATACAAAGCTGAGCGCAGTGTTAATGGCAAAGAATGACGATAACTAAAGAAAGCCAAGATCAATGCGACAATGGCATAAATCGCCCAGGCATGAAGCCCCCAATGGAAGAAGGTTATTTTCATTGCCTCTCGAGCAGCTTCCACCGTACTAGCATCACCTACCGGTGGTGATAAAAAATGCATCACCGGCTCAGCTACCCCAAAAAACATTAAGCCTATCCCCATGCCTGCTGAAAACAGCATGGAAAACCAGGTTAAATAAGAGTAATCCGGGGTTGAGTGGTCTGGCCCCAGCTTTATCTCGCCGTAACGAGATAAACCAAGGAAGGCAACCACAATTAAAATGATGGCAACAGTGAGCACATAAAACCAACTGCCATTATCGATAATGCCACTTTGTATTGTTTTAAACCAGCTATCAGCGGTTTCCTGAAATAAAGCGGTAAATAGCACCAAGAGTATAATCAACCCTGATGCGGTATAAAAAACGGGGGGATTTAAATGAGCTTTATTATCGGAGCTCGACATCACTACACCTTTTAGAATCTTGGTTAAGCTTGATCTACACACCTTAGCGAATCATTTATTGCCTAAAGGTACAGATGAATACTTTCCGTACCCAGTACAACATCAGCACTAAATTATTACTGAACAGGCGTTTCACAGCAGTGACTGCCTGTCTTTTAGCTTTCAACTAATGTGTTTTAACAAAGCTTTAAACAGCCTAACTTAAGCATAAACCAGGTCATTTAAAACCTTAAAACAATATAAAAAACGATCCGAACAAGGCTTAACTGTTGTATTCATAAGTGTATATCTTAACAGTTTTAGGATTTTGATCCACTCATTAGCCCTCATTTAAAGTATTTCGTTCATTTTTTATTTACCGTCCATTATAAAACTCACAATAATCAAATAAAAACCACTGCTAACACTTTTACAAAAAACATAGTTAAGCATTTGTCAAGTAGTAAGTTCCCAAAAAAAATACAGCAAATTCAGCTGAACAGGAATCCTCTCTTGAAAACCCAATACGCTTGACAGCTTCACCTTTGTTTCCTTAGGCTCTAAAAATCCTTTTTTGTAAGCTTATAGGTATTTTTATAAGCTGTAAGGTATATAGTTTTCATACTAGTGCTAATGTTAAACTTATTCTGCCTTATATTCCCCCCTAAGGCTTGCTTCAAACATACGCTTAAATTCACCACTGGCTTTTAACTTAGCTAACCCTTGATTGAACTTTTCCAGCAGGAAAAGACTCTTTTTAGCATTTTTTGTAAAGATTAAATGGTGTGATGTTTCTAAAACAGGTTTAGGGTGGAATGTAAATCTCTTTCTATCTTCTACACTAAAATACTCACCCAAAATTGAAAAGCCCACTTCTTTTTCAACCGGAAACAGCTCAATTCGCCCTTTTAGTAACATTTTAAAATTCAACAAATCACTTCTCAGTGGCACCACAATAATTTGACCATTTTCTGCACTTTTATCAAAGGTTTCACCATAGGTGTAACCAAGTGTCGCACCAATAGTGTAATTTTGTAGGTCATTAATTGAACGCCACTCAAAAGATTTGTCTTTCAGATAAAAAAATACTTTGCTGCTGGTATGTACTACATCGCTAAAATGAAAATCATGCAATCGCTCAGGGGTTGGCACCCATGATGGCGAAGCATCCCAATTACCGTTCATGACTTGTTTTAATGCACGCTTCCAAGGAAAAAAAGTGTAAACAACTTTGATATTCTCCTCAGCAAATGCTTCTTTAATGACATGGGAAACTACACCATAGTGTTTTAGTTTTTTGGATATATATGGAGGCCACTCTCCTGTGGCTATTCGAACCACGCCGGAACCAACAACTTCAACTGGTACCTCAGCAGCCCATAAAGAAGTCGATGTTATGCATAATATGCTCAATATTATTTTCAGGCATTTCATTACATATTACTTTTATTCTTAACCTCTTCCCCCAGCTTAGCAGAATTAACGCCTCATAATATGCTCATCACCTATCCACAATAAAAGTTGAATGTTAGTTAATGCTTTCTATGCGAGTTTAAAACACCTTGCAAATAAACTGCAATTTCTGTGTAACTAATCCGCAATATTTTCAGGTAGGATCTTTAACATATTGCTATAAACAACTTGACCCTGAAAGCCAAAAAGATACACAATGTAATTTTATTGATTTACTATTGGAGGAGTAAGGATGCCCGACTACAAAAGCCTTTCTTTTAAAACGGTTTGGTCAGAAGAAGACGAAAGCTATATTGGTCTATGCAAGGAGTTTCCTAACCTATCCTACCTTGCCACGACTGAAAAAAAAGCATTAAAAGGCATCAAGGAACTTGCGCAGGATGTGCTTAAAGATATGGACCAAATGCTTGATGATGGTTTTTAGCATTAAACTCGTTCAAGAGCTTCAAACCTCAAAGCTGTTTTTGATTGTTTATACATCTACCCTCAAAAATAGCTGTTCCAATACAGCTATTTATTTTAAATTGATCACACAACATATGCGTTGAATCTATTTATCTTGTGCTTGCTGCTCTCTACTACGAACCAACTTTAAATCAGTACTTAATTGACTCTTCATCATCATTATCAATATTATTTGTACAAAAGCCATTATAGCTAGCGCTTTTGCTCCTACAAAAATGAAACCAACAATTCCAGCTATTAAGACTGCTACTAATAGAGTAAAAAAAGCTTTAGCAGCCCGTTCTGCTTTAGGGTTCTTTTCAAACTCTACTGGCACACTACAATGAGGACAAACGTTAAGAGGATCTTTTTGGTAGTTAGATAAATCTATATCCTTATGGCACTCTGGGCAGGAAGTTTTCATATCTAACACTCCAAGATGATCACCTTGATAAATCTCTAGCACATTCAAATAATTATACTACTTAACCACTAAATATCTAACCCATATTATTTTCCCTTTCATAGACTGTTAATATATGCCCAATACGAGTGGTTTTTAGGTGCAGCCATCGAGTAACGAAGTCCCAGCCTATATTAATAGGTGATTGGGGTGAGGAGTGAAGATAACAAAGCCTAAAATTGATTCGCGAAGGGTATACAAGTTAGTAAACAAACCATGTTCTTTATCAATTATTATGAAACTCTATTTTTTTAATCTTTTACATTATGTATATTGAATACCCCTGATCGAAAATAGTTGTTTCGCAAGACGAATGCCTTTAATAAACTTCCGCTGCCATCGAGTCACTGTTTTTTGAATACTATTTTCGGTTCCCACCACATCGATAAAACGCTTTTCTTTACAGCTCACAAAGGCTAATAATTCATCTTTATTAATATTTAAGCGCTCAATAATAGGTGGCTGTTGTTCGCTAATTGAACCACGCTTATTATCACGGATAGCCCGTCCCAACCAATCGACTAATTGCAGATAGTCTTTTAACGTAAAGGGGATTGTTGTTTTCTTACCTTGTTTTTCATTACCTGAAAAACGCAATAAGGGAACGACAGGTAGGGTTTGTTTAGGCAGTTTTGTTTTTCGTACAAAGGACTGATTTCGCGGTTTTCTTTTCTGTTGGCTTTTCTGTTGACGTTTGACCCAGGCCACCATTCGTGCCTGGATTGAGGTAAAATCTGACGCTTCGGGTGTTTCTGCCATACCGGCACGAACAGGATTTAAATCCACGTAGCTCATGCAGGTCAATAATGCCGCTTCATCCAATAAAGCCTGACTTTTAAAACGTCCCTCCCAAAATCGTCCTTTACAACCATCTTCATCATTGGCCCAACGGGCAATGGGTTCATTTAAACAACGCATAAACCAGGATAAATCAGATAACCGTTGCCGCCATTGCTGAACAATCTCATTAACAACCTTAAGCTCAGCTTTATCCAGCGTTGCGCCTGCTAAATAACGCTGAATCGTAGGAGGCCCTTGATACAGTTTTCGCCAACGACGAATCACTTCATCATCAGACCACTGCTCTGCCTTTTTTTGATCAATGCGAACCACCAAGTGGTAATGATTTGACATCACCGCATAAGCACAGATATCAATCGCAAATACTTTAACCAACACAGTAAGACGCTCAACCATCCACGCTTTACGGTGATCAAAATTTTGACCTGTCACCCGATCATCGCCACACAAAAAAGCACGGCGCACACAGCGACAAATACAGTGATAATACGGCGTATCCTGCACACTCACCAACTCACTTCGTGGCCTCGTCATCCTTAAACCTCTACACCTAATTGACTACTTTACAATCAAAAGTATAGCCCTCCAGTTATGGTTATTTTTTTGATCAAAATCAAATCTAGGGTGTCCCTTTCTTTGTTTTACTCGAAGTCTCAGCGGGTCGCTAGCCCTTACTGAGTAGAGGAATTTCACCTCCAACCTTTTGCCGGCTTAGCCCGGCGCACAGGGTGTCCCTTTCTTTCGCTGTTGCTCTTTCCATTTTTCATAATTACCCAACCAAAACTCAATAGAGTCTAACGACTCTTTTTCCCGTTCAGTAAGGGAGTCATGCTGAAAACGCTTAAGAGCATCTTTCACAGCATCCAAACCACACTGTTCAACAAAATAAAATGGCAAGTGCTCCACACTTAAATCAAAGTATAAAAGGCAATCTTTAATCTCGGTATACAAATCAAAGCGGGCTTTAGGACTTGTACGAAAAAGTAATCGACCAGCTAATTCCTGGCGAACGCTTAAGTTATTACTATCCTCCTTAAATACCTCGACAAGCCCCTGAAAAACCTCTTGCGGATCACAATTTGAAAATACATGCTCTAGCTGACTAATTTGCTGGCTATTGCTATAACCAAAACGATCAGCACAATTGATCACCTTATCTTTAACCTCATGTATGCTCAAAATATTTTCTCCTACTGAGAATGAGATACTTTAACTCCAAACTGCTGCATCGCATTTACAAACTGTTTTCGAGTTTCTGAATTCCAGTTCCTCCAAAAGGTACCACTAAATTCATTTGTAACAAACTCACCATTTTTCCCTCGGCTAAACATTCCACCAACAACATTAGAGTGTTTTGCACCAATAGAATTAGCTAGCTGATAATGCTTAAATTTACCTGGCGTCCCTACAAGGAAAGTTTTTGATTCAGTGTCAAAAATAAACTCTACGCTTTCCCCCTTCTTAGGGAAGTAATTCATGATCGCCTTATTTGATTTTGACGACGCATTTAAACCTAAAATTCCTTCTGCTGGTCCAGAACCAGACCACGTTACACAGCAATTATTATTATGAACCCAGACCCCTAACTCTCCAACAAAGAACGTATGATAGTCTTCAACCTCTAAATTATAAGTAATTGGTGACTGGTTTAATGCCTCTAAACTAACAACCTGTAACTCGCTACCATTATAACCTGAAATCATCATGCCAGGCCGTAAATTGATAGCTTCAACCCATCCTGTACCAAGCACATAAAATAGATGATTATCAGTTAGTTCAAAACTTTCCTCTTTTTCGTCATCACTCTTAAGAACTAATTTATAAGTCAGTCGATTATCATCATACACAAATTTATGCGTTACCGCTTTCCAACCGACCTCTCCAGTTTCATCACTTTTTGCAAAAACAAACTCACCCACTTTAATTTTGTCAATTGCTTTATAACCATCGTTTGTTAAAACTAAAGTATCTTTTGTAAAGCAACACTTACAGCCTATTGAAGATTTCCCACTGTTTTTTGACCCCCTTCCACTGCCTGACTTAGTCCCTTTTAAGTCATCTGCTAAATATTTAATGTCTTTACATTTAGCTTTACATGCAACTAATAGAGCTAATGCTGCTCCAGAGTACTCTGGATGCTCAATTGCATATTCGGCCATTGTTTTAATATCTTCTATTGGCGATTCAGTAACAAACTGGTATACATCAAACACGCCTTTAGCGGCAACAAAACCACTCGCTATATCTGCAACTACAGCAAGCTGTTTTAGCTTCTCTCTGTAATCACTCCGAAAATAATGTATACGAACGATACCCAACTGCTGATAAAGTTCATCAGCAGTTAATACTGTACTTTCAGACTCTTTAGTAAGTGCTTTTTTCCTCTCAGCTTCTTGCTTAATCCGTTGTAATTCTCTGTAATACTCATTTGAACATGCTCTAGGGTTAGCATCACAGTATTTCTGATACTCTGCAATTTTTTCTCTTATTTTCTGTTTTTCCCTAGCCTGTTTTTCTTCCCAAGCAATTTGCTCTGGATCTGGAGCTTTTTCCTTTGGCTTAGTTTGTGTTGGAGGAGGAACAGGTTTTTCTTGCTTTGTTGGTGGAGGGTTATATCCATAATGAGTTATACCATTTTCATCAACCCACCTATGTGCTCGCTGTGATTGATGCCCAAAAGGATCCACCCAAACCAACGGATTCCCATACGCATACAAATACTTATGCAAACTGGGCGCTAACGTTAAATCCCCTTCCCAGGCATCCATACTCAGGAACCGGCCCACATCCGGGTCATAAAACCGGGCTTTGGCATACACTAAACCGGTCTCCGGATCTTCTTCATGGCCGGTAAAGCCAAAGCGGTTCCAACTGTCGCCTTCTTGCAGGCGATGATGGCCCCAGGCGTCATACAAGGTGCGGGTTTGTACGGCACCTGCCGTAGTGGTTAAGTTAACGATGCTGCCCAACGCATCAAAGTGGTAAAAGGCGGTGCCTTCATCGCGGTGGGTGAGGGCCATTAAACGGCCAGGACCGTAATCGTAATGGGCAATGGGTTGGTTGGTGGAGTCTAGCTGAGCGAGGACACTTTGATCATCATAGGTATACCGCTCTAGGCCACGGTTACCGAGTTTCTCAACACGCAGACCACGAGCGTCGTATAAAAACTGGCCGACGCTGGAACCACCCTGCATCACCTGTCGTAGATGATCACGGATGTCATAGACAAAGTCGGTGGTCACACCAGCTTTTTGTTTTTGGGTCTGGTTACCATTGGCATCATACTGATAACTCACCGCCACTGTATCAGCAGGTAGGTCTTTAATTGCTAACAGCTCATTACGCAGGTTATAGCTAAAGCCCTGGTCTTTAGTAACTTGATTATTGGCTGTATCCCTGGTGGTTTCTCGTATCCGGTTATACACCGCATCATACGCATACGTCACCTGCTGTTCAGGATACGTCACCTGCTGTAGTCGATCTAAAGTATCATAGGTATAAGTGGTGGTTTCCAGGGTGCTGCCATTCCGGGCGATTTGTTGTAGCCGGTTTCCGTTTGCATCGTACTGATACTGGAATTGCGACACCAGGGTATCCCCTACCCGATGCTCTAGGGCTAAAATTCGCCCTGCGCCATCATAGCTTTGGCTGATCGATGCATTGTTGGGATACAACGTGCGTAATAACAGACCACTGAGGTCGTATTGATAGCGGGTACTGCCCTGGGGATTATCCACCCGCGCCAAGCGATTCAACGCATCATACACATAGTTGGTGGCACGCGGTGTTGGTGTTCCCCCACTGGTAGTCCCCCCACCTGCCGTATAATTCAACCCGGTGCGATTACCATTGGCATCGTATTGATAATTGACGACCTGCCCATAAGCATCGGTGCGTTGACTGAGCCGGTCGAAGTCATCATAGGTCTGCTGAATGGTTTTCTGTTCCGTACCACCTGCACTGC